>NZ_JBIAMM010000006.1:0-245825 GCF_042874095.1 Streptomyces sp. NPDC004266 | reverse complement strand
CGCGGGCGGCGCCCCCCGGGGGGGGGGCGGGGGGGCGGGGGGGCGGGGGGCGGGCGGGGGGGGGGGGCCCCCCCCCGGGCCCGGCCCGGTGTCGCGGTGAGGATCAGGCGATGTCGAACCGGTCCAGGTTCATCACCTTGTCCCACGCCGACACGAAGTCCTTCACGAACTTCTCCTTCGCGTCGTCGCTCGCGTAGACCTCGGCCAGCGCGCGCAGTTCGCTGTTGGAGCCGAAGACCAGGTCGGCGCGGCTGCCCGTCCACCTGACCTCGCCGGTGACCGTGTCACGGCCCTCGAACGTGGTCTGGTCGGCGGAGGTGGACTTCCACTCCGTGCCCAGGTCCAGCAGGTTGGCGAAGAAGTCGTTCGTCAGCTTGCCGGGCGTCTCGGTGAGGACGCCGAGCGAGGACTGCGGCTGGGTCACGCCCAGGGCGCGCAGACCGCCGACGAGGACGGTCAGCTCGGGCGCGCTCAGGGTGAGCAGGTTCGCCTTGTCGATGAGCAGGTACTCGGCCGGCAGGCGGTTGCCCTTGCCCAGGTAGTTGCGGAAGCCGTCCGCGGCGGGCTCCAGGGCGGCGAAGGACTCGACGTCCGTCTGCTCCTGGGCGGCGTCCACGCGGCCCGGGGTGAAGGGCACCTCGACGGTGTGACCGGCGTCCGCGGCGGCCTTCTCCACGGCCGCGACGCCCGCGAGGACGACGAGGTCGGCGAGGGAGACCTGCTTCCCGCCGGTCTGGGCGGAGTTGAAGGACTCCTGGACGCCCTCCAGGACGCGCAGCACCTGCGCCAGCTCGTCCGGGTTGTTGACCTCCCAGTTGCGCTGCGGCTCCAGGCGGATGCGGCCGCCGTTGGCGCCACCGCGCTTGTCGCTGCCGCGGAAGGAGGAGGCGGCGGCCCAGGCGGCGGAGACCAGCTGCGTGACCGTGAGGTCCGAGCCGAGGATCTTCTCCTTGAGCGAGGCGATGTCGGCGGCGTCGACGAGCTCGCCCGAACGCTCCGGCAGCGGGTCCTGCCAGAGGAGCACCTCGGACGGGACCTCGGAGCCGAGGTAGCGCACGATCGGGCCCATGTCGCGGTGGGTGAGCTTGTACCAGGCGCGGGCGAAGGCGTCCGCGAACTCCTCCGGGTTCTCGTAGAAGCGCCGGGAGATCTGCTCGTAGACCGGGTCGAAGCGGAGCGACAGGTCGGTGGTGAGCATCGTCGGGAGGTGCTTCTTCTCCGGGTCGTACGCGTCCGGAATGATCGCCTCGGCGTCCTTCGCGACCCACTGGTGGGCGCCGGCCGGGCTCTTGGTGAGCTCGTAGTCGTACTCGAAGAGGTTCTTGAAGAAGCCGTTGCCCCACTGGGTCGGCGTCGTGGTCCAGGTGACCTCCAGGCCGGAGGTGATGGCGTCGGGGCCCTTGCCGGAGCGGAAGGTGCTCTTCCAGCCGAGGCCCTGGTCCTCCAGGGCGGCGGCCTCCGGGTCCGCGCCGACGTGGTCCGCCGGACCGGCGCCGTGCGTCTTGCCGAAGGTGTGGCCGCCGGCGATGAGGGCGACGGTCTCCTCGTCGTTCATCGCCATCCGGCGGAAGGTCTCGCGGATGTCGCGGGCCGCGGCGATCGGGTCCGGATTGGCGTTGGGGCCCTCCGGATTGACGTAGATGAGGCCCATCTGCACGGCGCCGAGCGGGTTCTCCAGCTCGCGGTCGCCGGTGTAGCGCTCGTCGCCGAGCCAGGTGGTCTCCGGGCCCCAGTAGACGTCCTCGTCGGGCTCCCACACGTCCGCGCGGCCACCGGCGAAGCCGAAGGTCTCGAAGCCCATCGACTCCAGGGCGACGTTGCCCGCGAGGATCATGAGGTCGGCCCAGGAGATGCTCTGGCCGTACTTCTTCTTCACCGGCCACAGCAGGCGGCGCGCCTTGTCCAGGTTGCCGTTGTCCGGCCAGCTGTTCAGCGGCGCGAAGCGCTGCTGGCCGGCGCCGGCGCCGCCCCGGCCGTCGCTGATGCGGTAGGTGCCGGCGCTGTGCCAGGCCATGCGGACCATGAAGGGGCCGTAGTGGCCGAAGTCGGCGGGCCACCAGTCCTGCGAGGTGGTCAGGACCTCGGCGATGTCCTGCTTCACGGCCGGCAGGTCGAGGCCCTGGAAGGCCTCCGCGTAGTCGAAGTCCTCACCGAGCGGGTTGGCCACGGCGGGGTTCTTGGCGAGGATCTTCAGGTTCAGCCGGTTCGGCCACCACTGGCTGTTGCCGCCGCCCTGGGTGGGGTGGGCGGCACGCCCGTGCGCGACGGGGCAGCCGCCGGCGCCCTCCACCTTCGGGTCGGTGACGATCGCTTCGTGGTTCTCAGACATGCGAATCCTTCCGGACATGGCGGATCACTGTGCTCAGGAAGTGCGTTTCGGCGGACGGGCCTGGCGCGGGTGACACGTGTGCTTCTCCCCGCCGTGCTGGAGTCTTCCTGTCCCTTGGCCATTTACGAAACCGATCCTACAATGGACGTTGTCCAAGTCAAGAAGAACCCCAATTCTGCCTATGTCTCCGAGGTGAAACATGAGTGACCTGCTGGAGCGCCTGCGCGCGCGCGGCTGGCGGATGACGTCCCAGCGCCGCGTGGTCGCGGAGGTCCTGGCCGGGGAGCACGTGCACCTCACGGCGGACGAGGTCCACGCGCGCGCGGTGGAGCGCCTGCCGGAGATCGCGCGGGCGACGGTCTACAACACCCTCGGTGAACTGGTCGCCCTCGGGGAGGTCGTGGAGCTCTCCATGGACGGGCGGGCCAAGCGCTACGACCCGAACGCGCACCGCTCGCACCAGCACCTGGTCTGCTCGGGCTGCGGGATCATCCGCGACGTCCGCCCCTCGGGGGACCCGCTCGTGGTTCTCCCGCCCACGGAGCGGTTCGGCTTCGAGGTCTCGAAGGCGGACGTGGTCTACCGGGGGCGCTGCCCGGACTGCGCCTGAGCGCGGTGACACGACAGGAGCCCTCCACCGACCGGTGTCGGTGGAGGGCTCCTGTCGTGACCCGCGTCGGAGAGGACCGCGGGGAACCGCCGGGGACTACTTCAGGACGGCGAGCGCCTCGTCGTAGCTGGGCTCGTCGGCGATCTCGCCCACGAGCTGCGCGTGCAGCACCGTGTCGTTCTCGTCGAGGACGACGACGGCGCGGGCCGTCAGGCCGGCGAGCGGCCCGTCCGCGATCTCCACGCCGTAGTTGGTGTGGAACTCGCGGCCGCGGAGCGTCGAGAGGTTCTTGACGTTCTCCAGGCCCTCGGCGCCGCAGAAGCGGGCCTGGGCGAAGGGGAGGTCGGCGGAGATGCAGAGGACGACCGTGTTGTCCAGCTGCCCGGCCTTCTCGTTGAAGGCACGGACGGAGGAGGCGCACGTCGGCGTGTCGACGCTCGGGAAGATGTTGAGGACCTTGCGCAGGCCGGCGAAGTCCTTCAGCGTCTTGTCCGCCAGCCCCTCGGCGACGAGCGTGAAGTCGGGGGCCTGGCTGCCGGGGGCCGGCAGAGCGCCGTTGACCTGCACGGGGCTGCCCTTCAGCGTGACCTGGGCCATGGGATCTCCTTCAGACGTATGAGTGGCAACGGGGGGAATCGTACGGAAGGCGGGCCCGCCCCGACGACACGGGCCGCCGTGACGCTCCCTGAAGGATTCACAACCTTGAACGGTGGATCCTTGCTGGTGGGGGTGGTGAGCCGTGCCTGAGGCCGATCAGACGTGAACGCCCCTTCTTGACGCCACTGGTTCAGACCTTTAGGTTCCAGCCTCGACAACCGTCACTCGTTCACGTACGTGAATTAGGGGTAGCCTCATGACTAGATGGTTCACCGCCCCCCTCGTCCTCGCCGGCCTCCTGGCCGCACTCGTCGCCACCCCCGGAGCCGGCCGCGCCGAAGCCGCCCCGGCCGCGTTCGTCCACCCCGGCGTCCTGGTCTCCCGGGGGCAGCTCGACTTCACCCGGGAGAAGGTCCTCGCCGGGGCGCAGCCCTGGAAGGGCGCCTTCGACCAGATGACGGTGAGCAAGTACGCCTCGCTCGCCCGGGTCCCCAAGCCCCGGGCGGTCGTCGAGTGCGGCTCGTACTCGAACCCGAACTACGGCTGCACCGACGAACGCGAGGACGCCCTCGCCGCGTACACGCTCTCCCTCGCCTGGTACGTCACCCGCGACAGCCGGTACGCCGAGAAGGCGATCGAGATCATGGACGCCTGGTCCGGCGTGATCACCGACCACACCAACTCCAACGCGCCCCTCCAGACCGGCTGGGCCGGCTCCTCCTGGCCGCGGGCAGCCGAGATCATCCGGTACACCTACACCGGCTGGCCGCAGGCCCGCGTCGACCGCTTCAAGGGCATGCTGAGGAACGTCTACCTCCCCGAGGTGGCCAACGGCTCCCAGTCCAACGGCAACTGGGAGCTCAGCATGACCGAGGCGGCCATCGGGATCGCCGTCTTCCTGGAGGACCGCGCCGCCTACGACAAGGCCGTCGCCAAGTTCCGCGGCCGCGTCCCCGCGTACATCTACCTCACGGGCGACGGCGCCCTGCCGAAGGCCGCGCCGGGCAGCGGGCTCGACACCCGCGACGAGCTCGTCCGGTACTGGCAGGGACAGACCACCTTCGTCGACGGCCTCACCCAGGAGACCTGCCGCGACCTCACCCACACCGGCTACGGGCTGTCCGCGATCTCGCACATCGCCGAGACGAGCCGCATCCAGGGCCAGGACCTCTACCCCGAGGTCGCCGACCGGCTGCGCCACGCCCTCGGCCTCCAGGCCAGGTACGAACTCGGCGAGCCCGTCCCGTCCTGGCTCTGCGGCGGCACCCTCAAGGACCGCCTCGGACCCGTCACCGAGGTCGGCTTCAACGCGCTGCACGGTCGCATGGGGTACGCCATGACGAACACCCAGAAGCTCACCGAGGGGGGCCGGCCCGCGGGCACGAACAACCTCTTCGTCGCCTGGGAGACCCTCACCCACGCGGCCAACCCCCGCTGAAGCCAAGGGAGTCGGAAGGGGCGTCACGCGTCTTGACGACCCCTTCCCTCACTCCTTAAATCATGAGGGCGGCAAAGTGGACCGTCCCGCCGCACCCCCCACAGCCGACGGAAGAGAACCCCCATGACCTCCTCCCGCTCACGACTGCGCTCACGACTGCGCCCCCTGTCCTCCGCCATGACGGCCCTCGCCCTCGCCCTGGCCGTCGCGGCGCTCGGCCCGGCCGCCCAGCCGCGTGAAGCGCTCCGGCCCGTGGCCGGGACCGCCGCCGTCACCTTCTCCGACGACTTCGACGGCCCCGCGGGCTCCGCCGTCGACGGCACGCGGTGGCAGACCGAGACCGGCGACAACGTCAACAACCACGAGCGCCAGTACTACACGGCCGGCAACGCCAACGCCGCGCTCGACGGACAGGGCCACCTGGTGATCACCGCCCGCAAGGAGAACCCGGGCAACCACCAGTGCTGGTACGGGCGCTGCGAGTACACCTCCGCCCGGCTCAACACCGCCGGCAGGTTCACCACGAGGTACGGGCACGTCGAGGCCCGCATGAAGGTGCCGCGCGGCCAGGGCATGTGGCCCGCCTTCTGGATGCTCGGCGACGACATCGGCCAGGTCGGCTGGCCGAACTCGGGCGAGATCGACGTCATGGAGAACGTCGGCTTCGAACCGTCCACCGTGCACGGCACCCTGCACGGCCCCGGCTACTCCGGCTCCGGAGGCATCGGCGCCGCCCACACCCTGCCCGGCGGACAGGCCTTCGCCGACGCCTTCCACACCTTCGCCGTGGACTGGTCGCCCAACCTGATCAAGTGGTCCGTGGACGGGACGGTCTACCAGACCCGCACGCCCGCCGACCTCGGCGGCCGGACCTGGGTCTTCGACAAGCCCTTCTTCCTCATCCTCAACCTCGCCGTCGGCGGCTACTGGCCCGGCGACCCGGACGGCTCCACCGTCTTCCCCGCCCAACTCGTCGTCGACCACGTCCGCGTCACCACCGCCGACGCCCCGGCCACCGCCGGACCGATCACGGGCATCGGCGGCAAGTGCGTCGACGTGGCCGGCGCGAACACCGCGAACGGCACTCCCGTCCAGCTCTACGACTGCAACGGGACCGCCGCCCAGCAGTGGACCCTCGCGGCCGACGGAACCGTCCGCGCGCTCGGCAAGTGCCTCGACGTGACCTCCGCCGGCACGGCCGACGGCACCCCCGTCCAGCTGTGGGAGTGCAACGGCACGGGTGCCCAGCGCTGGACCACGGGCTCCGCCCGGGACGTGGTGAACCCGCAGTCCGGCAAGTGCCTGGACGCCACCGGCAACAGCTCCGCCAACGGCACCAGGCTCCAGATCTGGACCTGCTCCGGAGGCGCCAACCAGAAGTGGACGGTGACCCGTTGACGTGACGTCGGCTTCAGCCCCGACCCGCCGGGAAGCGGGACGGCGGCGTGCCGAACGTCCGCGTGAACGCGGCCGTGAACGCGGCCGGAGAGGCGTACCCGAGCCGGCCCGACACCTCGGTGACGGTCGCGGCGCGCAGCAGGGGCACGGCCGCGAGGAGCCGGGCACGGGACCGCCAGACGGCCGGGCTCTCGCCCGTCTCCGCGCGGAAGCGCCGGGTGAACGCCCGCTCGCTCAGGGCGGACCTGGCCGCCCAGTTGGTGTTGGTGACGGCGGCGTCCGGAGCCGCCAGGTACTCCCGGCACAGCGTCGCGAGGTCGCCGGAGGCGGGGATCGCGACGTGGAAGGGGAGCGGGGAGCGCGCGGCGATCTCGTGCAGCAGCAGCGTCGCGATGACGCCCTCCCGCCCCGACAGGCCGTAGTCGGGCGGGAACTCGACCGCCGCGAGCAGCAGTTCGCGCAGCAGCGGCGGCACGTCCACCACCGTGCAGCGGGCCGGCCACCACGGAACGGCGCCCGGCTCCACGTACAGGCTGCGGGTGCTCACCCCCAGCATCCGGACCCGGTGCGGGGTGGCGGCCGGGATCAGGACCGCCCGCTCGGGCGGGACCGTCCACGTGCCGTCGGCGGTCTCGACGACCATGACGCCGGTCGCCCCGTAGAGGAACTGCGCCCGCCGGTGCTCGTGCCAGTCCAGGACCTGCCCCGCCGCGTAGTCGGTGCCGATCGGCAGCACCGCCCGGTCCAGGTGGTCGACGTCGTCCAGCGGGATGTTCCTCACCGGGTCACCGTACCGGCCGGGACGCGAAGGAATCCCGCCGACCATCGCATGCGGGAACCCCGGACCACCTGGTGATCTTGAGCCATGGACGTGGTGACGCTGATGGCGATCGGGCTCCTCACCGGAGCGACGACGGTGCTGTTCGGGTTCGGCGGCGGGTTCGTGGCGGTCCCGGTCGTGGTGTGGGCGGACGCCGCCCTCGGCACGGCGGCCCTGCCGGTGGCCACCGCCACCTCGGCCCTGGTGATGGTGGTGAACGCGGCCTTCGCCACGGCCGTCACCCCGCGGCCCGTGCTCCTCGCCCTGCGCGGCAGCGGCGCGCTGCTGCCGCTGCTCGCGGCGGGCGCCTGCGCCGGGGCGTACGCGTCCCGCTTCGCCCCGCCGGCCCTCGCCCGCTGGGCGTTCGTCGCGTACACCGCCCTGACCGCCCTCGACCTGCTGCTGCGCCCCGGCTTCCTCCGCACCGCGACCCCGCCGGGCGCGCGGCCGGCGCGGGCCCCGCGGCCGCTGCCGGCCGGCGCCGGCGCCCCCATCGGCGCCGTCGCCGCCTTCCTCGGCGTCGGCGGCAGCGTGATGACCGTCCCCGCCCTGCGCCGGGCCGGTCACCCCATGCGGATCGCGACCGCGCTGGCCAACCCGCTCACCCTCGCCGTGGCGCTCCCGGCCGTCGTGGTATCCCTCGCCGCCTCCCCGCCCCGGGCCGCCGCCGCGACCGGCGCAGGCCTGGTCGGGCTGGTCGATCCGTACGCGGCGGGAGCACTGCTCCTGGGCGCCCTGCCGGTCATCGCCGTCCTCCGCCGCCGCCCGCCCCGGATCCCGGACCGGGTCCACGCGTGCGCGTACCTCGCGCTGCTCGGCCTGGTGGCCCTCGCGATGCTCCTCACCGGCGGCTGAGCCCGCCCGGCGGGCGGGGCGGGGGAGCCGGGGCGTCGCCGGACACCCGGGGAGCCGCCGCGCCGTGCGCCCGCGCTCGCCGGACGGCCGAATGCCGCGCCCGGGTCGGGCGAATCCAGGGCTTCGGGGGTGGTGCGGTGAGCCGGCGGTGGTACGTCGATGGCCATGCAGCCAGGCACACCCCCGACGGTCTCCCCCTTCCTCCGCACGGCCGCCGCCTACGCGTGGCGGCTGCTCGCCGTCGGCCTCCTCGTCTACAGCCTGTTCGCGGTGCTCGGGCGCTTCCACGAGATCGGGGTGGCCGTCTTCCTGGGCCTGGTGATCACCGCGCTGCTCCGGCCCGTCGCCGACCTGGTCGCCCGGCTGCTGCCCCGCCCGCTGGCCGTCGGCCTCACCCTGATCGGCAGCATCCTGCTCGTCCTCGGGGTGCTCGCGCTGGTCGGCGAGGCGGTCGCGGGGGAGCGGACGACGCTCGTGCGCGAGTTCCGGGCGGGCGTCGGGCGGATCGAGGACTGGCTGGAGCGGCCGCCGTTCCGCCTCGACCCCGGGACGCTCTCCGACCTCCAGGCCAAGATCGGGGACTACCTCTCCAGCCACCGGTCGGCCCTGCTCAGCACGGCGGTGAGCGGAGCCGGCCACGTCGTCGCCGTCCTCACCACACTGGCCCTCGGCCTGTTCTCCTCGGTGTTCTTCATCCACTCGGGGGACCGGCACTGGTCCTGGTTCCAGGAACAGCTGCCGAGATCGGTGCGCGGCCGGGTGGGCATCGGGGGGCGCGCGGCCTGGAGCACCTTCACCGGCTACACGCACGGCATCGTCCTGGTGGCCGGGACGAACGCCGTCCTCGTCGGCATCGCCCTCTGGGCCCTCGGGGTCCCGCTGGCGGTGCCCCTCGCCCTCCTGGAGTTCTTCGCCGCCTTCGTCCCGCTCATCGGCTCGCCGATCGCCCTCGCGATCGCCGCCGTCGTGGCCCTCGCCTCGAAGGGGCCGCTGGTGGCGGGCATCGTCATCGCCCTGATCGTGGTCATCGGTCAGATCGAGGGGCACCTGCTCCATCCGCTGGTCATGAGCTGGGCGGTACGGCTCCACCCGCTGGTGGTGGCCATCTCGGTCGTCGCGGGCTCGATCGCCGCGGGTGTCGTGGGTGCGGTGGTGGCGGTGCCGCTGGTGTCGGTGGCGTGGGCGGTCCGCACGGCGCTCCGGGACGCGCGCACCTGAGTCCGCCCGCGCGGGGGGTCTTGCGCCGGAGGGACGGCCTCTCTACTCTCCCCGCCAATGGTTAGGAATATTTCCTAACGATCGCCCATGGAGGGAAAGGGAGTTGACATGCGTCGACGAAGCGTCTCGCTTCTCGGGCTCGCGGGTCTGCTGGCGTTGCCCCTGACGGTCATGCCGCAGGCGCAGGCCGCCGACGGCCTGGTGTCCGGGGGGAAGACGGCGACGGCCTCGTCCGTCGAGACCTCGGCCTTCGGGCCGGGCCTCGCGGTGGACGGCAGCACGGCCACCCGCTGGGCGAGCGCCGAGGGGGTCGACCCGCAGTGGATACGGATCGACCTCGGCGCGAACCACACGATCTCCCGGGTGAAGCTCGACTGGGAGGCCGCGTACGGCAAGGCGTACCGCATCCAGACCTCCGCCGACGGGTCGACCTGGACCGACCTCTACTCCACCACCGCCGGTGACGGCGCGACCGACGACCTCACGGTCTCCGGCAGCGGCCGGTACGTCCGGATGTACGGCACGGGCCGCGGCACGCCGTACGGCTACTCCCTCTGGGAGTTCCAGGTGTACGGCGCGCCCACCGGCACCGGCGGGGGCGGCGGCCCGGCCGTCCCCTTCGGCAGCCACCTCAAGCCCTACGCCGCCGGCATCCTGAAGCCCTCCGGCACGCAGTCCGCCCTCGACCAGAAGGTCGTCGACTACTACAACCGGTGGAAGGCCGCCTTCGTCCGGCAGAACTGCGGCAACGGCTGGTACCAGATCATCTCGCCCGACGCCGACCACCCCTACGTCGCCGAGGCCCAGGGCTACGGCATGGTCGTCACCGCCACCATGGCGGGCGCCGACCCGGACGCCAAGAAGATCTTCGACGGCCTCGTCAAGTGGAAGATCGACCACCCCTCCTCGGTCAACCCGAACCTCCTGGCCGCCGAACAGGACACCGCCTGCAAGAGCGTCAACGGCGGGGACGGCGCCACCGACGGGGATATGGACGTGGCCTACGGCCTGCTCCTCGCCGACAAGCAGTGGGGCAGCACCGGCACGTACAACTACAGGGACCTCGCGCTCAAGCACATCGCCGCCATCAAGAAGGACGAGGTCAACCCGACCACCAAACTCCTGAAGCTCGGCGACTGGAGCAGCTCGGGCGACCAGTACTACTACATCTCCCGCACCTCGGACTGGATGGTCGACCACTTCCGCGCCTTCCGCGCGGCCTCGGGCGACACCACCTGGGACGCGGTGCGCAGCGCCCACCAGACGCAGATCTCCCGCCTCCAGTCCACGTACGCCTCCGGGACCGGCCTCCTGCCCGACTTCGTCGTCGACACCGACACCACGCCCAAGCCCGCCCCCGGGGAGGTCCTGGAGGACCCGAACGACGGCGCCTACTGGTGGAACGCCTGCCGTACGCCCTGGCGCATCGCCGACGACGCGGTGACCAGCGGCGACGCCACGTCCCTCGCCGCCGCCCGGAAGCTCAACGGCTGGATCAAGACGAAGACCGGCGGCGACCCGAACAAGATCGCCGTCGGCTACAAGCTCAACGGCACCCAGATCTCCTCGGGCAGCGAGGCCGCCTTCTTCGCCCCGTTCGCGGTGGCGGCGACGACCGACCCCGGCAGCCAGGCCTGGCTGGACGCCCTGTGGAACAAGATGCTGGCGACCCCGGTCGACACGAGCAGCTACTTCTCGGCCAGCATCCAGCTCCAGGTCATGATCACGGTCTCAGGCAACCACTGGGTCCCGTAGCGGGGCGTCCGGCCGCACGGACAGGGCCCTGAGATAGCCGCTCAGGGCAGCGGCCGTACCCGCCAGCGGGAAACGGGCACCGAGCTGCCCGTCGGGACGGACGACGAGACCGGTGGCGCCGTCGGGGAGGTAGAGGCGACGGAACTCCCCGGCGGCGTCGCGGTACACGGGCACGGACGGGTCACCGGGGCCGGCGGAGTCGTCCGCGCCGGCCGCGAGGATCACGACGGCCGGGAGGCCGCCCGTCGCCCGCGCCGCCGCGGCGGCCCCGGCCAGCTCGGCCCCGTCCGACCCGTACAGCAGCACCACGTGCCCCGCGCGGCGCCGCAGGACGTCGAGGAGCCGCAGCGGATAGGCGGCGACCGGCGTGGTCAGACCCGCGCAGTCCGGGGCCCGGTCGCCCGGCTGGGGCGCCTCCTCGGGGCCGTACGGAACACCGGAGAGCGGACCGCCCCGGTAGCCGACGAGCAGTTGCGCCTCACGCAGGAGCAGCGTCTCCCGGTCCTCCGGGTCGGCCTCGATCCCCCGTACGGCGTGCCGCACGGTCCGGCCCACGACCTCCTCGCCGACCGGACGCTGCTCGGCGTCGTACGTGCCGAGCAGCGCGGGCTCCGCCTCGCGCCGCACCACGAGGGCGAGCTTCCACGCCAGGTTGCAGGCGTCCTGCACACCGGTGTTCATGCCCTGGGCGCCGGTGGGCGGGTGGATGTGCGCCGCGTCCCCGGCCACGAAGACCCGTCCCCGGCCGTAGTGGTCGACGATCCGGTGGCTGACGCGGAAGACGGAGGACCACCGCAGTTCCGACAGCCGCGCCGGGCGAGGCGCGAGCCGGTCGACGACGGCCTGGAGGTCGGCGAGCCCGGGGGACGGGCCGTTCTGCGGGCCGTGGGCCACCCCGTCCGGGGCCTCCGGGGACGCGCCGGACGTCCCGGAGAGGTTCGGCGGGAGCCTCATCGACATCCGGTAACGCCCCTCCCCCGGCAGGGGGATGCACACCAGCACGTCACCGGGGGAACCGTCGGCGGCCCGGTGACCGGAGCGGATGCCGTAACCGGCGGGCATGTCCCAGTCGGCCACGACGTCGCCGAGCATGTACTCCTCCGGGAACGCGCCGCCTCCGTAGGACAGGCCCAGCGTCTTCCGGACGACGCTGTGCGCGCCGTCGCAGCCGATCAGGTAAGGGACCCGCAGCTCCTCGTCGGCGCCCGTCGTCGTGCGCAGCCGCGCCGTGACCCCGTCCCGGTCCTGGGTGAACGAGACCAGTTCCGTGCCGCGCTCGATCACCGTCCCCATGCGGGCGACGTACTGTTCGAGGAGCCGTTCCGTCTCGTACTGGGGCAGCGCGGCGAAGCCGTAGGGCACCTCGGGCGGCATCGCGAGCTCGATGCGGCCCTGCTCGCGCCCGTCCAGGTAGGTCAGCTGGCCGCGCAGCGGCACGGCGGCCTCGAGCACGTCCCTGACCAGGCCCATCCGGTCCCAGAGCTCCAGGGTGCGCGGCTGGATCCCGACGGCCTTCGCGTACGGGAGACGGGCGGGCAGCCGGTCGACGAGCCGGCAGTGCACGCCGTGCCGGCGCAGCTCGGCGGCCGCGCTCAGGCCGACCGGGCCCGCGCCCACGACCAGGACGTCGGTGCTGCTCCGATGGTGCGCCACGTGTGCCTCCAGCACTGGCCGGCCCCGACAGGTCTCCGCGTCCCATGGTCACCCGCGGCCGGCGGGTCGGCGAGCGATACGGCCGTCCGGCCGAGGGACGGGCGGCAGGCGGTACGGCCTTCCGGCCGTGAGGCCGACCCGTGAGGCCGCCGGTGGGAGACCGGCGGTGGGAGGCGCGGGGCCGACGGCGAGCGGTGTGCGGTCCTCCGGGTACGGGGCCGACCGGCGGGGGTGTCGGTCGGGAGCGGTACTGTCGCGGCCATGCCGTCACCGATCACCCCCACCGCCCGACCGCAGGCCCCCTCGACGGAGGTTCCCGACGCGCGGCCCGTCGGCGAGCGGCTCGCCGACGGGCGGCAGGACGGCGCGGAGCTCAGCCCCGCCCCGCCCCCGACGGCCCCCGCGCCGCCGGTCACGGGCCCCGGCGGACCGTCCTCGGCCGAACTCCGGGCGTGGGGCCGGGGCCAGGGCTTCGACGTACCGGACCGCGGCCGCCTGCCGAGCGAGCTCCTGCGCGCGTGGGAAAGGGCCACCGAAGAGGCGGGGGAGCGCGCCGAATGATCGCGGAACTGCTGCCGGACGCCGTCGCCTCCGCCTGGCGGCGCGACGACACGGAGACCGTCGCGCTCTTCCCCGAGGAAGCCGCCGCCGTCGCCCGCGCGGTCGTCGGGCGGCGGCGCGAGTTCGCCACCGTACGGCTGTGCGCGCGGCTCGCTCTGCGCCGCCTCGGCCTCCCCGAGACGCCGCTCCCGCCGGGCACGCGCGGAGAGCCGCGCTGGCCGCACGGCGTGGCCGGAAGCATGACGCACTGCGCGGGATACCGGGCCGCGGCCCTGGCCAGGACCACGGACGTCCTGTCGATCGGCATCGACGCGGAACCGGCCGCCCCCCTGCCCGAAGGGGTCCTGGAGGGCGTTGCGCTGCCCGGGGAGCAGCACCGTCTGGAGACGCTGACCGCCCGCACGCCGGAAGTCCCCTGGGACCGGCTGCTGTTCAGCGCCAAGGAGAGCGTCTTCAAGACCTGGTACCCGCTGACCCGCAGGGAGCTCGGATTCGACGAGGCGTCGATCGACTTCGAGCGGACCCCGTCCCCGGCCGGTCCGGGCCCGCAGCCGTCGGCGCACACGGGCACGTTCACCGCCCGGCTCCTCGTCCCGGGCCCGGTGACCGGCGGCGTCCGGCGGGACCACTTCACCGGACGCTGGCTCGTGCGCGAGGGAGTGGTGCTCACCGCGATCGCCCTGTCCCGGTAGCCCCGCGGTGCGCCGCACGGGGACCGGGCGTCCCGGCGCGGGGAACCGGGCGGCGCCGTCCGGCGTCCGTCCCGGCATGAGCGAGACGCCGTCACGGGAAGCGTGGGACCGGACCGAGAGCGCCGTCGGCTGCCTGTTCGCCGTCGTCGGCGTCACGGTGGCGGGTGCCTTCGCGCTGCCCCGGGCCGCGTACAGCATCGACGGCGGCTTCGAGGCGCAGGCACGGGACTGGGGAGTGATCCTCGTCGATCTGCCGCTGATCCTCTTCGCCGGTCTGGTCGTCCCTCCGCTGACCTGGGCGGCGGCCAACAGACGGCTCCGGCCGTGGACGGCGGCGCTCGTCTGCGTGGCCGTCGCCGGACTCGCGCTGTGGGGTCTCGCGACCTGGTGGCATCCGCCGCAGAACCCGAATCCCAGGTACGGGCCCGCCATCTGACGGGCTGTCGACACGGGGTAGCGTGCCCCCGGGGGTCGCCTCGCCCGAGGCGGCCGCGACCGGCGAGAGGGAGAGCAGCCCATGACGCGGGAGCACACGGACCACACCCCGGGAACGATCGTCTCCCGCCCCGTGGGCCACGTCGTCGGCGGGCGGGGCGAGGTGCGGGACGACGAATGGGGGGACGTCGAGTCGGTCGTCCGCCTCGACGCGGAGGCCTTCGGCCCCGAGGCGCTGGCCGGCCTGGACGCCTTCTCCCACCTGGAGGTCGTCTACCACTTCGACAGGGTGGGCCCCGAGGCCGTGGAGACCGGGGCCCGGCACCCGCGCGGCAACGAGGAGTGGCCGCTGGTCGGGATCTTCGCCCAGCGCGGCAAGAACCGCCCCAACCGCCTCGGCGTCTCCCGCTGCCGCCTGATCCGCACGGACGGACTGGACCTCCACGTGCGGGGCCTGGACGCTGTCGACGGCACGCCGGTCCTCGACATCAAGCCGTACATGACGGAATTCGGCCCCCAGGGCCCCACCACGCAGCCCGCCTGGGCCGACGAGATCATGCGCCACTACTACTGAACCGGAGCGTGCCCCACGGCCCCGTCGCGCGACGCGGCGCCCGTGCGGCGGGCGCCGAACGCCCCTACCGGGCCCGGGAAGGGCCCGCCTGGGTCCTCGGTCTCGCGGCGCGCGCCACCACCAGGAGGAAGAGGCCGCACGCCGCCACGACGAGCCAGCCCGGGCGGGTCGCCGCGGGGAGGCCGGCCGGGTCGGTGCCCGCGACCAGTCCGCCGGCGACGGCGATGCCGACCGCCACGCCGACCTGGCGCGAGGTGGAGGTGATCGCCCCCGCCACCCCGGCCCGGGACGGCGGCAGGCCGCCGACCGCGGTGTTCGTCAGGGGGGCGTTGGCGAAGCCGAAGCCGATGCCGATCAGCAGGAAGGCGAGCAGGATCCGCGGCACGCCCGTGTCCCCGTCCAGGCCCGTGAGGCAGAGACCGCCGGCCGCGGTGAACCCGCCCGCGAGGAGCAGCGGGCGCCGGGGCCCGACGCGGCCCACCAGGACGCCGGACCAGGGCGCGCACAGCGTGGCGCCGAGCGCCATGGGCAGGGTCGCGGCGCCGGCCGCGAGCGGTGTCCAGCCGCGGGCCTGCTGGAGGTAGAGGGTGCTGAGCAGCAGGGTCATGTTGAGGGCCACGAAGACCGCCGTCGCGCCGAGCACCGCCGTGACGAACGGCGGGCGGCGGAACAGGCCGAGGTCCATCAGGGGCTCCTCGCGCCGGATTTCGACCCGGACGAAGCCGGCCGTGGCCGCCGCGGTCAGCGCGTAACCGGTGAGGGCCGTGGGTGACGTCCAGCCGATGCGGGGGCCTTCGATGAGGAGGCCGACGGTGAGGAAGAGCACCAGGGTGAGGAGCAGTTGGCCGGGCAGGTCGAGACGGCGGGCGCGCTCTCCGCGGGACTCCGGCACGAACAGGGCGACCAGGACGAGGGCGAGGACCACCACCGGCGCGTTGATCCAGAACACCGAGCGCCAGCCGAACGCGGCGATGAGCGCCCCGCCGGTGACCGGGCCCGCCGCCATGCTCAGTCCGAAGACCGAGGCCCAGACGCCGATCGCGCGGGCCCGCTCGCGGGGGTCGGGCATCGCGTTCACCACGATCGCCAGCGCCACCGGACTCAGCATCGAAGCGCCGATCCCCTGGACGCCCCTGGCCGCCACCAGCACGCCGAGCGACGGGGCGAGGGCGCACACGAGGGAGGCCAGGCCGAAGACGAGCAGTCCGCACCGGAAGACCCGGCGGCGCCCGAAGCGGTCGGCGAGGGCGCCGGAGACGATGAGCAGACTGGCCATGACCACCGTGTACGCGTCCACGACCCATTCGAGACCGCGGGTGCCCACGTCGAGGCCCCGGCCGATCTCGGGCAGTCCCACGTTGACGATGGTGGCGTCGACGCCCACCAGGAACATGCTGAGCGCGCAGACCGCCAGCACCGTCCAGCGCCGGCGCGAGCTCAGCGGGGCGGGTGGAGCGGCGGTCAGGGATGGCGTGGGCATGTGTTCCCCCTTCGACGGAACCGGTCCGACGGGACCGGGCGACGCCCAGACTCGGTCCGGGGGAAGGCGAGTGGCAAAGAAGTTTGCGGATATCGCAAAACGCGCACGGAAGGGAGGAGGGGAGCGCACGTGAGGGGCGGCGCGCGTGCTCACACGGCGGTGAAGAGGTCCCCGGGCGCGTCGTCGAGCACGAAGCCGCCGTCGAAGCGGACGCGGACCGTCAGACGGCGGGTCCGTTCCCGGTGGGCGGTCCACGCCGGCTCCAGCGAGCCGACCTGCTCCTCCAGTTGCCGCCTGCTGCCCGGAGGCATCTGGTGTCCGAAGTCGTCGAGGAGCGACTTGAGCCGCTCGTACTCACGGACCTCCTGGCTCTGCGGCCGGTCCTCGTCGACGCGCTCGACGGTGCCCTCGACGCCCGCGGCCAGGGCCAGGAACCCCGCCCCGGACCCCTCCTCCGCCGGGTCCTCGCCCGCCGGGACCACCCGGCCCAGCCGGAGGTCCACCGCCAGCCTCACCCGCAGGCCCTCTTTCAGCGTCATCGGTCCTTCGTCTCCACGGTGGTCGGGGCTGCCATTATCCGGCCCTGAGGCCGTACCGGTCACCCCGTGGCCCCGTACGGGTGGACTCGCCGCGCACGCGCCGGACCGGAGTGCCGCCGCCCCGGCTCCCGGTGGTGATGATGCCCCTCCTGAGCCCGTGACCCCGAGCTCGTGACCCGGAAGAGGCACTCCCGACATGCGACGCACCCCCTCCCGCCGGCTGTTCGCCGCGACGCTGCTCGTGGCGTCCCTGCTGGCCCCCGTGACGGCCACGCCCGCCGCCGCCGTCCACGCCGTGAGCGGCGGCGCGGCCGTCGGGCACGGCGAGGACGACTGCCCGCCCGGCGGACTCGGCCCCGAACTCACCGCCCGGCTCGACCGCGCCATCGAGGACGTCCGCAAGCAGGCCGGGATCCCCGGCGTCGCCGTCGGCCTGTGGATGCCCGGCAGGGGGAGCTACGTCCGCGCGACCGGCGTCGCCGACAAGGTCACCGGCGAGCCGATGACCACCGACGGCTTCGTCCGCATCGGCAGCGAGACCAAGACCTTCACGGTCACCGCCCTCCTGGAGCTCGTCGACGACCACCGGATCCGCCTCGACGACCCCATCGCCCGCTACGTCCACGGAGTGCCGAACGGCCGCCGGATCACCCTGCGCCACCTCGCCGAGATGCGCAGCGGCCTCTTCCCGTACACCTCCGACCCCGACTTCATCCACGACCTGCTCAGCGACCCGCAGCGCTCCTTCACCCCGGAGGAGGCGCTCGCGTACGGCTTCAAGCACAAGAACACCTTCAAGCCGGGCGCGCGGTTCGAGTACTCGAACAGCAACCTGGTGCTGCTCGGCCTGGTGGTGGAGAAGGTCAGCGGCCTGCCGCTGACCGAATTCCTCCGCGACCGCGTGCTCCGCCCCGCCCGCCTGCGCCACACCTTCCTCCCCACCGGCCCGGAGTTCCCCGAGCCGCACCCCCGCGGCTACACGGACCAGACGCTCAGCGGCGCGGTCGTGGACTCCACCGACTGGAACCCCAGCTGGGCCTGGGCGGCCGGGGCGATGATCTCCGACCTGCACGACCTGCGCCGCTGGGCGAAGGTCCTCGCCACCGGCGAGCTGCTCAGCCCCGGGACGCAGGCGCAGCGGCTCAAGACGCTGCCGACCGGCCACCCCGGCCTCGGCTACGGCCTCGGCATCTTCGACGCCAACGGCTGGATCGGGCACAACGGCTCGATTCCGGGGTACGAGACGGTGACGGTCCACCTGCCCGAGCGGGACGCCACGCTCGTCATCATGATCAACACGGACATCACCAGCCAGGGCCAGGAGCCGTCCACCCCGCTCGCCCGCGCGATCACCTCGATCGTCACCCCGGACCACGTCTACGACCGCGTGGTCCAGCCCCGCTAGGGAGCGTCCGACACCCCCCAGGGGGTGTCGATCGAGGCCGTCTGCCGGAAACTGGGGGGAAGAGGTGGTCTCGCCGAGCGGTACGAGGAGGTGGGCCGGTGTCCGACGACGCCGACGACAGTACAGGGGAGCGGCCGCCCCCCGGCGCCCGGTTCGCCGTCCGGGCCCGGCCCGGCACGCCCGACGCGGTGGTCGTCCTCGAACTGGGCGGAGAGCTCGACCACGACACGGCCGGCCCGCTGCGCCGGGCGCTGGACGAATGCGCCCGGGCCCGGCGGGTCGTCGTGGACTGCTCCGGCCTGACCTTCTGCGACTCGACCGGCCTGAACGAGCTGTTGCGGGCCCGTGTGCGCCTGCGGGAGACGGGCGGGTTCCTGGACCTCGCCGGACTCCACCCGCCGGTGGACCGGATGTTCGACATCACCGGGGCCCGGACGGTCTTCCGGGTGTACGCGGACGCGGCCGAGGCGCTGGCCGACGAGGACGCCCGCACGCGGGACGGGGGAGACGCCCATGCCTGACGGCGGCGGTGGCCCCCCGAACCAGATCCGCAGGCTGGTGCTGCACGGGACGCGGGGCGTCGTCTCGCGCTGCCGGGACTTCACGGCGCGGGCCCTGGCCGACTGGGGGTGGATCCCCCCGGACAGCGAGGAGGCGGAGGAGCGGGTCGAGGACGTCCTGCTCCTCGTGTCGGAGGTCGTCACCAACGCCTGCCTGCACGCCGGCGGCCCCGAGGAGCTCGTCCTGCGGCACGGGGAGGGGAGACTGCGCGTCGAGGTGTACGACGCCAGCCCGGAGCATCCGCGGGTGCGGGTGCCCCGGTCCCCCGCGCTGCCCGGAGGGCACGGCCTGATGGTCCTGGACCTGCTCGCCGGTGACTGGGGCAGCCGGGACAAGGGGCCGGGAGCCGTGGGCAAGGTGGTCTGGCTGGAGGTCGAGCGCCCGCCGGGAAGGAAGCGGGACGAACCGGATTAGACCCGGAGGGGCAGGGCAGGCGCCGGACGCGGGGGCAGTGGCATCCGGACGGAGAGGAGCGGGTCATGCCGCGCGGATCGAACGCCAAGCGGGAGCGGCAGTACGAGCACATCAAGGAGAGTGCTCTGGACCGGGGCGAGAGCGAGGAGCGCGCCGAGGAGATCGCCGCGCGCACGGTGAACAAGGAGCGGGCGCGGGCCGGCGAGTCGAAGACCGCGAGCAAGAGCTCGACGCAGGACATGTCCTCCTCGCGCCGCGGCGGCAAGCGCTCGCACAGCGGCTCGGAGGGCCCGACCTACGACCAGCTCTACGCCGAGGCCCAGCGCCGCAACATCCACGGCCGCTCCTCGATGGACAAGGCCGGACTGAAGCGGGCCCTGGGCGAGTAGGGAGATCCCCGGGGCGGCCGTCGGGCCCCGGGCCGCTCAGCGGGCCCGGGGCCGCTCCGGAGGAGGCCCCACGACGCCCCGGACGACGCCGAGGTCCACCAGGTCCTGGGGGCGCAGCCGCAGCTGGTCGGCGGTGGTCGCGGCCTCCTCGGGCGCCCGTTTGAGGATGGCGACGGCGGCCTCGGGCGCGATGACGGAGAAGTAACCGTCCGGCGCGGCCCAGGTGTTGCCCGGCGCGGCGAGCGCCAGGGCGCCGCCGGAACCGCCCTCGCCGATGAGCAGCGAGGTGAGCGGGGTGCGGGCGGAGGCGACGGCGGCGAACAGGTCTGCGATCGCCGTCCCCGCGCCCGCGCGCTCCGCCGCAGGGTCGTTGGCGGCGCCCGGGGTGTCCACCAGGGTGAGCACCGGGATGCCGAGGCGGTCGGCCAGGCGCACCAGGCGGGCCGCCGTGCGGAAGCCGGCCGGACGGGTCGCGGTGCCGCACTGGGCCGCGTAGGCGACGGTACGGCCGTCGGGGAGCCGCCCGAAGCCGCACCGCACGCCCGGGTCGACGCCCCCGCAGCGGTCGCCGGAGATCTCCTCGCGCAGGGTGAAGTGGGCGTCGAGGTAGGCGGCGGCCCGGGGCCGGTCCGGACGCCGGGCGCGCGCCACGGCCTCCCGGCCGCTCGCGGAGGGCGGCGCCGCCGGGTCGCCCAGGGCGTACGGCGGGGGCACCGGGCCCTCGGCGGGCCGGACGAGCAGCGACAGCCAGCGCCCGAGCGTCTCGCGCAGCCCCGCGGGCGGCACGATCGCGTCGAGGTGGCCGTGGGCGAGCTGCGCCTCGGCGGTGTACGCGGCCGGGTCCGCGTCCGGCGGCCGTACGCGGGAACCGGCGAAGCCGACCTGGGCGCCGGGCAGGGCGAGGACGACGTCGGAACCGGCGCCGAGCGTGGCCCAGCCGCCGCCCGTGGTCGGATCCCGCAGGACGGCGATCTGCGGCAGCCCCGCGGCCCGGGTGGCCTCCGACTCGCGGGCCAGCGACTGGAGTTGCAGGAGGGCGCGCATGCCCTCGTGCATCCGGCTGCCGCCGGTGGCCGGGAGGACGACCACGGGCAGTCGCCGTGCCCGGGCCAGGGCGTGCGCGGCGGCGGCCCGCGCACCCGTCCGCTCCCCGAGGGACCCGCCGAGGAAGCGGAACTCGAAGGAGATCAGCACCGCCGTCACGCCGCCCACCACGCCCGTGCCGCAGACCACCGACTCGGTCTCGCCGGTGCGCTCGGCGGCGCGGGCGTGCGCGGCGGAGTAGCCGGGCCAGCCGATCGGCCCGTCACCGGTCAGAGGGCCTTCCGCGAAGGGGAGTTCGCTGAAGTCGTCGGTGACGAGGGCGATCGCCTCGCGTGCCGTCGTCGGGTCGCTCATGCGGGCCTCGCCGCTCGTCGCCGGAGTGTACGGACGGGATGGTGCGGTGCTCGGGTGCCTGCGGTGCTCGGGTGCCTGCGGTGCCGCGTGGTGTCGCCCCTCCACCGTACCGCCCGGTACCCGTCAGCCGCCCGGGACGAACGCCGGGCGGCGGGCGATCCGCCGCCGGTCCGCCTCCGTGCCGAAGCGGAGGTCGATCGCCCGCGTGGCCTCCGCCCACTCCCGCATGGTCCGAACCGGGGCCAGTGTCTCCCGTACGAACGGGTCGTGCCAGCGGGCGACGGCCCGCCGCCACAGCTCCGCCGGATCGTCCGTCAGGACGTTCCCGACGGTGCCCTCGTAGGCCGCCATCGCCCGCACCGCGCCGTCCGGTTCGATCTGGAGCACCGGCAGGCACACGCCCGCGGCGATCAGGTCGGGGCTCATCCGCAGGGCCAGGTTGTCGGTGCTCGTCACCCGGACGCCCGGCGGCGCGAGCTCCTGGAGCCGCCGCCCGTACTCCGGGCTGCCCAGGAGCCGTACCCACGCGTCGTCGAGCAGCTCGTGCTCCGCGAAACCCGGCCGGCTGGCGAGCCCCTCCGGGACGACGGCGCCGAACGACACCTGCCCGAGGCCCGGGAAGCGGGGCGCGACGGCGGTGAGGAACTCCTCGACCTGGTGGGCGTTGCTCCGCATGACCACGTAGTCGACGCCGACGGAGGCCCGCCCCGGGGAGCCCGCGGCCCCGGTCAGGAGCCCCAGGGCGGCCACCGCGCGGTCGAAGGAGCCGCGCCGCCCGCGGATCCGGTCGTGGACCCCGGCGGTGGCGCCGTCGAGGCTCACGCTCACCCCCGAGAAGGCGCCGACGGCGGCCTCGGCGGACGCCCGGTCGAGCGTCCAGCCGCTGGTGAACAGCGACACCGGCACCCCGGCGGCCGTGAACCGCTCGGCGACCGCGAACAGTTCCGGCACGAGCAGCGGCTCGCCCCCGGCCAGGCACACCCCCTGCGTCCCGAGGGCCAGGATCGCGTCGGCGGCGCGCAGCATGTCCTCGCCGGAGAGGCGGCGCGCCGGGCGCCGCCCGGACTCGGAGTAGCAGTGCGTGCACCGCAGGGGGCAGGCGTACGTGATGTCCCACAGGACTTCCAGCGGGTGGTCGGGGATCTCCACGGCGGCTCCTCAGCGCTGTACGGGTTCGTGGTCGCCGTCCGGGGCCAGGACCACCCGGAGGCGTCGCCGCTCGGGCTCCTCGTCGGTGCCGGGGGCCGGTTCGGCGAGGGCCAGGCGCGGGAAGCGGGCGAGCAGGGTCCCGAAGGCGATCCGCAGCTCGGCGCGGGCGAGCGCCGAGCCCAGGCAGTGCTTGTGCCCGAGGCCGAAGGCGAGGTGGGCCAGGGGCGTCCGGTCGGGGTCGAAGCGGTCCGGGTCCTCGAAGCGCTCCGGGTCCCGGTTGACGGCCGCGAGGGCGCAGTGCACCCCGTCGCCACCGGCCAGCGCGGCGCCGTCCACCTCGGTCGGCGCCCCCGCGTAACGGGACGCGAGCGTCGTCGGGGTGACGTGGCGCAGCAGCTCCTCGACGGTGGCGTCGAGCCGGCCCGGGTCGGCGACGAGCCGCTCCCAGTGCTCCCGCTGCCGCAGCAGCAGCTCCAGGCCGTCGGTGATCAGCCGGGTGACCGGGCGGTGGCCCGCGACGAGGAGGAACCGGACGGCGGCGAGGGCGTCCTCCCGCAGCAGCTCGGCGTCCTCGCCGCCCTGCCGGAGCATCGCGCTGATCAGGTCGTCCCCGGGGGAGTCGGCCCGCGCCTCGATCAGCCCCTTCAGGTACCGGGACAGGGCGTGGCCCGCGCTCTCCGTGACGGTGCTCGCCCCGCCGTACTCCGCGACCCAGCCGTACAGGTAGTCGCGGACGTACCCCCGCTCCTCCCGGGGGATCCCCAGGAGTTCGCAGAGCACCGCGACCGGGAACGGGCGGGAGAACACCCGCACCAGGTCGACGGCCTCGCCCGGCGGCACGGCCGCGAGCAGCAGGTCGGCCTCCCGCTGGACGCGCGGGACGAGCGCACCGACCCGGCGGTGGGTCAGCTGCCGGGAGACCGTGCGGCGGATCCGGCGGTGCTCCTCGGTCGGCAGGAAGAACAACTGCTCCTCGTCGCAGGCCTCCTCGTCCGCGCCGGTGCGCATCGACACGGCCAGCGGGTGCTCGCCGCGCAGGGCCGGCTCGACCAGGACGGCGGCGGCGACCTCGTAGCGGGTGACCATCAGGCCGTCCTCGCGGCCGCCGAGGCTGACCTCCACCGTGCCGCTCTCGCGCAGCCGCGTCAGGGCCGCGTGGTCCCTGAGCGTCTCCGCGCCGATCACGGGCGGCCGGCCGGGTCCGGCGTACGGGCATTCCATCGGGCGGACCTCCATCGGACCGTGGATCGGGCGGGGTTCGGGCACGGGGTGCGGACGGCGGGACGGGCGGCGGGTTCAGGCGGCGGGTTCAGCCGGTGGGTTCAGGCGGCGGGTTCAGACGGTGGGTTCGAGGAACTGGGTCGACGCCAGCTCGGCGTAGAGGGGATCGCCGGCGAGGAGTTCGGCGTGCGTGCCGACGGCCCGCACGACACCCCCGTCGAGCACGACGATCCGGTCCGCCATCGCGACCGTGGACAGCCGGTGCGCCACGATCAGGACGGTCGTCGTCCGCGAGACGTCGGCGACGGTGTCCCGCAGCGCGGCCTCGTTCACCGCGTCCAGCTGCGACGTCGCCTCGTCCAGGAGCAGCAGCCGGGGGCGGCGGAGCAGTGCGCGGGCGATCGCCACCCGCTGCCGCTGGCCGCCGGAGAGGCGGGTGCCGCGGTGCCCCACCAGCGTGTCCAGCCCCTCCGGCAGGCGCGCCACCAGCTCGTCGAGGCGGGCCGTGCGCAGGACCCGGTCCAGCTCGGGACCGGTCGCGCCGGGCCGCCCGAGCAGCAGGTTCTCCCGCAGGGAGCCGGAGACGACGGGCGCGTCCTGCTCCACGTAACCGATGAGGGAGCGCAGTTCCCGCAGGTCCCAGCTGTCCAGGCGGCGCCCGTCCAGGAGGATGCTGCCGGCCGAGGCCTCGTAGAAGCGCTCCAGGAGCGAGAAGAGGGTGGTCTTGCCCGCCCCGGACGGGCCCACGAACGCCGTCGTGCCCCGGGGCGGCACGGAGAAGCTCACCCCCCGGTGCACGGGCGGCAGTCCGGGACCGTACCGGAAGTGCACGTCCCGGAACTCCAGTGAGGCCGGCACGGGGGAGACCGCGGGGTCCGGGCCGGGGCCCCGGCCCCTCGGTTCGGCGCCGAGCGCCTCCGTCTCGCGGATGCGGTTCACCGCGGCCGCTCCCAGGTGGTACTGGCTGACGCCGCCGACGAGTTGCTGCACGGCGGGCACCAGGTAGAAGACGTACATCAGGAAGGCGATGAGCCGGCCGACCTCCAGGGCACCGGACGCGACCCGGCTGCCGCCGATCGCGAGGACGGTGAAGAAGGCGGCCTGCACCGCGAGTTCGGCGGTGTTGCCGGCGAGGGCGAGCCACTTCGCCGCCCGCACCCCGGCCCGCCAGGAGCTCTCGGCCGCCTCGTGGACGGCGGCCTCGGCCCGGTCCTCCGCCCCGGAGGCCTTCACCGTGCGCAGCGCGCCGAGCGCCCGCTCCAGGGCCGCCCCGACCAGGCCCACCGACTCCTGGGCGGCGGTCCCGGCCTCGTTGACGCGCACCATGACCGTGCGCACCACCCAGCCCGCGAGGAGCAGCACGCCGAGCGTCACGCCGGTGAGCACCGGGTCGAGCAGGCACATCAGCGCCGTGGTCACGACGAGGGTGAGCGCCCCGGTGGCGGTGCCGACGAGCGCGTCGGTGGTGACCTGCCGGAGGAGCGCCGTGTCGGAGGTGACCCGGGCGATCAGGTCGCCGGGCTCGGTCCGGTCGAACTCGCCGACGCGCAGCCGCAGGAGGTGCGAGGAGAGGCGCCGCCGCGCGGTGAGGACGACCGTCTCGGCGGCCCGGCGCAGCACGTACTGCGCGACCGGGCCCGCGAGCGCGGTGACGGCGACGAGGACCCCCATGGCGAACAGCACGCCGTCGAGGGGCCGGTCGTGGGTCAGACCGTCGATGAGCCGCTCGGCCACGAGCGGGATCGTCAGTCCGGCGGCGGTGGTCACCAGACCCAGCAGACCGCCGAGGGCGAGTGCCGGCCAGGAGGGGCGGATGTGGTCGAGCAGGACGTGCCGGACGGAGGCCGTGGGCCGCTCGGGCGGGACGTCGGGGCGGTGGGGCGGTGTCTTCACGGGATTCCTCGAAGCGGGTCGGGACGCCGGTGCCCGGCGTGGGCCTGTCGGCGCCGGGGCCGCCGTGGGGGGTGTCGGTGCCGGGGCCGCCGTGGGGGCGGCCCCGGCACCGGACCCGTCAGCAGGTGCCCTTGTAGGAGGTCACGATGCTGTTGCACGGGTGCGCGGACTCGGCCTCGCCGAGCGACTGCAGCTGGAGAACGCAGGCCATCTCTCTCACCTCCCTCCGTGTTCCGTGGACGGCTCCCCGGCCGCGGGCGCCCGCAGATCGAGGAAGGGGACGATCGACGCGTTCCGTTCGAACGCGACGCCGAGGGCGACGAGCACACCCGCGGAACCGCTGTCCAGGTCCATGGACAGCCGCAGGAGCTGGTTGCCGGGGAAGGCCGGGAGGCCTTCGTGGGAGACGGCGTGCCAGGACAGCCGGCGGACGTGCTCGCGCACGTGCGGCCGGTCCTCGGGCACGTCGAGAAGACCGAGGGTGGCGATGATGCCGGCCCGCCCCATGAACAGCGCGGGATGGCGGACGAACGGCGCCCGGCAGGCGTGCCGCACCCCGGCGACGACCCGCGCGAACTCCGCCGCCTCCGGGCCCGTCGGGTCCGGCACGCGCGCGAGGTACCGGGCGAGGACCAGCGCGAGACCGCCGCTGCCGGGCCCCAGGTAGACCAGGTGCCGGTTGCCGTACAGGAGCCGGAAGCCCCCGTCCGGGAGGAACTGCCCCCGGTCCGTCTCCCGGCGCAGCGCCGTCCGCGCCAGGTCGAGGTGGCGGGGGTCGCCGGTGACCTCGTGGAGCCGCAGGAAGAAGTACGCCACTCCCGCGAGCCCGTGTTCGAGCCCCACCCGTCCCCGCGGGGGGAACATCGCGGAGTCCTCGCGCCCCAGCTCCGCGGCGAGCGTCTCGCCGATGCCGAGGGCCTCCGCGCGGAGCCCGCCGTCGCCGGTGAGCGAGGCGAAGCCGAGCAGCCCCAGGCCGGCGCCCGCCAGGCCCGAGTGCAGTCCGGGCGCCCGCAGACCGGAGTGGAGCGCGCGGGCCCGGTCGAGCACGTCCAGGGCCTCGTCACGGCGCCCGAGCGCGTCGAGCGTCGCCGCCACGCCGTGCAGGCCGTCCATCAGGCCGGGGCGCGGTTCCCTCGCCCGCCGCACGGCCGCCGTCAGCCACTCCACGTGCTCCTCCGGCACCTCGGCGCCCGCCCGGCGCAGCGCCCAGAGCACCCCGGCGGCTCCGGAGGCGACGGAGAGGCCGCCCGTGCCGAACTGCTGGGGGTCGCCGGGGAAGAGCCGGTCCGTGCGCCCCGGGGTCGCGCTCGCACGGATGCCGGCGACCAGGGCGTCCCGCACGGCGGGCCAGGCCTCCGGCGCCCCGGCGAACAGCCGGGCCGCGGTGTCCTCGCCGAAGGGCTCGCGGCCCTCGCCGAGTTTGCGGACGAGCCGGGCACCGAAGCCCTCGGGCACCGGGAAGTGCGCGGTGATGACGTCGGTGAGGGTGGCGTACTTGACGGGGTCGCGCTCCTGGAGCGGGTTGATCGGGAGGAACATCCACTGCCGCAGACAGTTCAGGGCGTACGCGTCGGCCTCCCGTCCGGACATCCCCTCGGGCGCGGTGAAACCGGGCGCGCCGAGCGCCGGCGGCTTCGGGTCGTCCAGGTCGCCGGCGATCTCGAAGTCGATCAGGGCCACCCGCCCGTCGGGCCGCAGGATGACGTTCGCCGGATGCAGGTCGGCGAAGCGCACCCCGCGCGCGTGGACGGACATCAGCGCCCGGTCCACCTTCGCCAGGACGCCGGTCGCCCACTCGGTGTACTCGGCGAGCCACTCGGCCGAGGGCTCGGGGCTCCCGAGCGGATAGCGGGCGAAGACCTCCTCCAGGAGCGTCTCGCCCTCGACGTACTCCTCGACGAGGAAGTGGTGTTCCCAGACGACCAGGTGGTCGAGGACCCGGGGCACGCAGTCGAGGCCGTCGAGCCGCTCCAGGACCTCCCGCTGCCGGGTCAGCCGGGCGACGGCGTCGGCGCCGTCGCGGTCGAGGCCCGCGTGCGGCCGGGCCTCCACGAGGACGACGTACCCGCCCGCGTCCCGGGGCCGGGCCAGGTAGACCCCGCCGCCGTTGGAGAAGTGCAGCGGCTTCTCGATCAGGTACGGGAACTCCCCGCCGCCCTCCGTGCGCCGCTCGACCGACTCCCGCAGCACCTCCGGGACCGTCACCCACTCCGGGACCGTGAAGACCGGGTCGCGCCGGTCCGGCACCAGCGAGCCGTCCGGCGCCCGCACGGCGTACACGAGCTCGCCGCCGGGCGCCGTGTACGTGAGCGGCACGAAGGCGCCGTACCGGACGTACACGGGGGAGTCCTCGTACCGGACGTCGCTGAGGATGTACGGGCCGGTGAAGCCCTTCAGGAGCGCCGCGAGCTCCGGCAGCAGCTCGCCGAGGACGGCGTCGTCCGCCGGGTAGAGGGTGAGGAGCTTGCCGCTGCCGCCCCGGTCGGCGTACTTGCTGTTCAGGAGGCGCAGCGCGGCCCCGCTGCGGAGGAACTTGAAGGTGACGCCCCGGGCGAGACAGAACGCGGAGACGAGGTCGCACACGGCGTCCGCGTCGGCGGCCGCGGCGGACACGTGGATCTTCCAGCCCTGCTCGGGCAGCCGCCCGTCCTCGGGCTCGAAGACCGTCCACAGACCGTTGGCGCGGCGGCGCCAGCCGGGCGGGCAGGGCCGTCTCCCGGCCTCGAACAGACTGTCCTCGTCCCGCATGTGCCACGGCGGTTCGAAGAAGGCCGGATCGGCCTGACAGTAGGCCATCAGCTCCGGAATCGTGGTGGCTTCCATGCGGACGTCTCCCGTGCGAGAAGGTGAGGGAAGTGCCGGACGTGTGGCGCTACGCGCGGTGCTCGGGCCCGAGGAGGACCGGCAGCGCCAGCAGGTACCGCACCCGGCTCCTGCGGTAGTGCAGCTCCCGTGTGCCGGGGGCCAGGTCCAGGCCGGGGAAGCGGCGGGCCAGGGTCCCGAGCGCCGTGCGGACCACCGCCCGGGCGAAACCGGCGCCGAGGCAGGCGTGCCGCCCGTGGCCGAAGGAGGCGTGGGGGCACGGGGCGCGCCCCAGGTCGGGACCCCGGGCCGCTCCCGCCGGGGGCACCACGGCCGGGTCGTGGTTCGCGGCCGTCAGGGAGGCCAGGACGCGGTGCCCCGCCGGGACACGGACGCCGGCCGCGTCGACCGGTGCGACGGCGCGCCGCGCGAACCCCACCGGATACGGCGTGACGTGACGCAGCAGTTCCTCGGTGGCCGGCCCGGCGACCGCGTCCGGGTCCCCGGTGAGCAGCCGCCACTGCTCGCGGTGGGCGAGGAGCGCGGCGACGCCGTTCCCGAGGAGCGTCGTCGTCGGCCGGGCCCCGGACACGAGCAGAAGACGGGCAGCCGCAACCACGTCCTCGTCGCGGACGGTGTCGCCCTCGGCCTCGCACATCCGGCCGAGGAGGTCGTCGGAGGGCCGCTCGCGCCGCTCCGCGACGAGACCGCCCAGGTAGGCGTCGACGTCCTCGTGCGCGGCGGGCGGCGGCGTCGGGACCCGCCGGACGAGCCAGTCGGCGAGGTACGGCCGGTCCGGTTCCGGCACGCCCAGGAGCACGCAGAGCGCGGCCACGGGCAGCGGGACCGCGAACGCGGCCACCAGGTCGACCTCCCGGTCCCGGGGCAGCGCGTCCAGGAGCCCGTCGGCGACCCGGCGCAGCCGGGGCAGGAGCGAGTCGACCCACTCGTCGGTGAGGTGCCGCTCGACGAGCCCGCGCAGCCGGCCGTGCTCCCCGGCGTCGACCGTGATCGTGTCGGCGTCCCCGGGGTGGACGGCGGCCAGGCCGGCCGGCTGCGGCCGGTATCCGGCCGTCGTCGCGGTGTCCCCCCGGAGTCCCGGATCCGCCAGGACCGCCCGCGCCGCCTCGTGTCCCGTGACGACCCAGGTCGGTACGGAGCCGGGTGAGGCGAGCCGGTGGACCGGCCCGGCCGCCGCGAAGCGGCGCATGACCGAGGGCTCGTGCAGGTCCGCAGGGGAGAGCGCCCGGTTCCGTACGGGGCACTCCTCCTCGGCCGGCCCCGTCCGCAGAGCCGCGAGGAACCGCTCGACGGCCGGCCCGGACCCGTCGTCCGGGTCCGGCAGCACCAGGACCGGGCAGGCGAGGCCGGGAGCCGGGGCGTCCGACGCCGGAGGCTCCGGGGCGATCGCCACCACGGCGACGACCCGCTCCGGATGCCGGTCCGCCAGCTCGAACACCGCGCCGCAGGCCCGGCCCTCCGCCACGAGGACCATCCGGTCCGGGCTGTCCTGCGCCCCCAGGAAACCGGCGAGCCGCGCGGTCCAGCCGTCCTCCCCGCCCCCCGTGGGCGGGGCGAGCGTCCGGACCCGCAGACCGCCCCGTACCGCGAGCGGTTCCAGACCGGTCGCACCCGTCCCCGTACACCCTTCGCCGAGGAGCACGAGCTCCCCGGATCCCCCCGACGCCTGCACGGCGCTCATGTCGCACTCCCCCCGAAGCACTTCGGACGACCGGCGGGCTTTCGGCCGTGGTGCCCGCCTGTCGCATAGCCTCCGCCGCCGGGGGGAACGGCGACAGAGTGGACACCTACTCAAACCCCGGCGGACACCTACTCAACGGACAAGCGACACAAGGGCGGAGAAGGGGGTGGGGACGCCGGTGACGGGTGACGGAAGACCCCTGCCCCCCACCGGGCGGCCCCTGCCCCTCACCGGGCGGCCCCTGCCCTTCACCGGGCGCCGCGTCGAACTGGAGCGCCTGCGCGGCGGACTGGGCAGATCGGGCTGCCGGGGCGTCGTCATCACGGGAGAGGGCGGCGTCGGGAAGAGCAGGCTCGCCGTCGAGTTCGCCGACGAGGCCGCCGCGCACCACCGGACCGTGCGGCTCCCGGTGAGCGAGGCGGCCTCGCACGTGCCCCTCGCGGCCTTCGCCCCCCACCTCACCGGCCCCGCGCTCACGGGCGAACTCGGACGGCACTTCCAGGAGTTGCGGAACCTGCTCGCCGCCCCGGCGGGACGGCCCCGCACCCTGCTCCTGGTGGACGACATCCACCACCTGGACGATTCCTCCCTCGCCCTGCTCTCCGCGCTCGCCACCGACGCGGCCACCGCCCCGGCGCCCGGCTTCTTCCTGGTCGCCACCCTGCCCCAGGGCGCGGACTGGCCCGAGGCGCTGCGCGCGCTCTGGCACCAGGACGCCGTGGAACACCTCCGCGTCGGCCCCTTCGACCGGGCCACCACCGCACGCCTCCTCGCCGGCGCGCTCGGCGCGCCCGTCACCGCCCCCGCCGTGAGGGCCCTGTGGGAGGCGGGGCGGGGCAACGCCCTGTGGACCCGGGAGATCCTGCGCGCCGCCGTCCGGGAGGGCACCCTGCGGCCCGTGGACGACGTGTGGTGCCTCACCGGACCGCTGGACGACACCCTGCTCGACGCACCCGCCGAAGGGCGCTTCCGCGGGCTCCCGGAGGACCGGCGGACCCTGCTGCGGCTGCTCGCCCTGTGCGGCCCGCTCGGACTCGCCGACGCCCTGGCGCGGGTGACGCCCGAGGCCCTCGCCGCGCTGGAGGAGGAGCACCTCGTCGTCGTCACCGAGGACGACCGGCGCAGCCGGGTCCAGCTGGCCCACCCCTGGCACGCCCTGCTCCTCCGCCGGGGCACGCCCCGCCTCCTCGCCCGCGCCCTCCTGCTCGAACAGGCCGGACGCGTGCGGGAGTACGGGGCGCGGCGGCACGGCGACGCGCTCTCCCTCGCCCGCTGGGAGCTCGACGCCACCGGCACGGCCGACCCCGAACTGCTCGTCCGCGCGGCCGGACACGCCCTGGACGACGGCGACGTCGACACCATGTGCCGCCTCGCCCGGGCCGCCCTGACGCAGGGCCCCCACGTCGTGGCCGGGCTGCTGCTCGGCGAGGGCCTCGGCCAGCGCGGCGAGTTCACCGAGAGCATCCCGGTCCTGGAACGGGCCTTCGACGAGGCCCGCACCCCGGGCGAGGTCGAGTCCGCCGCCGCGGCGCTCTCCCAGCACCACCTGTACGGCCTCGGCGACGCCCTCGCCGCGTTCGGGGTGCTGGACCGGGCCGCCGCCCGGATCGGGACCCGGCCCGTGCTCACCGCCTGCCGGGCCGGCCTGCTGAGCGCCGTCGGCCGCAACGACGAGGCGGCCGCCGTCCTGGCCCTGGCCGAGGGCGCCGACCCGAAGCCCGGCGGCGACGGCGGCGGTGCGTGGACCCAGGCGGACGTGCTGCTGCTGCAGGCGCACCTGCGGGTGCGGCTCGCCGCCGGGCGCGTCGACGAGGCCGTACGGACCGGCCGGCACGCCTACGCCGTCCAGAGCGGGCTCGCCGACCGGTGGACCGCCTACTACCCGGCCCGCAGCCTGTACCTCGTGGCGGCCGCCCTCCTGGAGTCGGGCCGCCTCGACGAGGCGGAACGCACCGCCCTCGAAGGACAGGAGGCGATGCGGGACGCGGTCCCGGCGCTCACCGTCTGGTTCGCCTGGGTCCGTGGCCGCGTCGCCCTCGAACGCGGCCTCGTCGCCGACGCCCTGGCCCACTTCCGCGAGGCCCGCGCCCTCGCCCGCCTCTGCGGACAGCCCTTCGCCGAACAGCGCGCCCTCGCGGGCCTGGTCCTCGCCGCGGCCCAGACGGGCCTCGTCGCCCCGGAGGCGGAGGCGCTGACGCCGGTCCGGGGGCCGGCCTCGCCCCACGCGCCCGAGGCGGCGGCACCGGACCCCGCCCGACCGCCCGGAGCGGCCGCGCCGGGGCCCTCCCACGCGCCCGACGCGGACGCGCCGACGCCGGTCCCCCCGCCGTACAGCCCGCTCTGTCAGACCGACACGCTCCGCGCCCACGGCTGGGTCCGGATGTTGCGGGGAGCGGACGGTCCCGCGCGGGAGCTGATGCTCGGCGCCGCCCGTGCGGCGCTCGCCCGTGGCGAGGCGACCGTCGCCACGGCGCTGCTCCACGACGTCCTGCGCTGGGGGTCGCGGGGCCCCCGGGCGGAGGCCTGTGCCGTCGCGGCGGAACTGGCGGCGGCCACCGCGCTCGTCCAGGGCTCGCTGGCGGAGGTCCGGGCCGCCCACGCGGCGGCGGTGGCCCCGCCGGACGGCCCCGATCCGGCGGCCCTGGAGGCCGTCGCCGAGCGGATGGGCGCGCTCGGCCTGCACCTGTACGCGGCCGAGGCGTTCGGGGAGGCGGCCGGGGCGTGGCGGCGCCGGGACCGCGCGGCGAGCGCCGCGAGGGCCGCCGCCCGGGCCCTCGCGCTGCGCGGCCGGTGCCAGGAGGCCGCCACCCCGGCGCTCGCCGGCGCCGCGACGGCGGTGCCGCTCAGCGCCCGGGAGCGGGACATCGCGCTGATGGCCGCGCGCGGCCGCACGAGCCGGGAGATCGCCGAGACGTACGTCCTGTCCGTGCGGACCGTGGAGAACCACCTCGGCAGGATCTACCGCAAGCTCGGCGTCGGCGGCCGGGCGGACCTGGCGGACGTCCTCCTCGCCTGACCGTCCGGGACCCGCCCGGCGCCGCGCCGTCCGCCCGGCGCCGGGCGGACGGCACGGCGCTCCGCCGGTCAGGCCAGGACGCCGCTCCCGTGCGGGGCGTACAGGTCGAGGAGACGGACCCGGGTCACATGGAGGCGGTGGGCGAGGATCGCCCCCACCCAGTAGATGACCGAGGCGCCGAACTCCGTGTCCGAGTGGCACATCGACCGGACGGCCGGGGCGTCGAACTCGTACGCCCGGACCGGCGTCATCGCCTCGGCCCCCGACTGGCACAGGTACGGCGGGAACAGCCAGGAGAGCCCGACCAGCTCGCCGTGGCGCAGCGTCTCGATCACGGGCGACCCCCGGCCCGGCACCTTCGCGTCGAGGGTCACCGCGCCCGTCTTCACGATCCAGAACCGGTCGGCGTGCTGCTGCTCCTCGAACAGACGGTGACCGGACTCGAAGTACACGTCCTCGGCGAAGGCCATCAGGCGCTCCCGGTGCTCCTGGGGCAACGTGCTGACCTTGGGCGCGGCTCTGCTCATGGCGGTCCCTCCTCGCACACTCGGCTCCCCACCCCCAGTGTGGGCCCGGCCGTCGCCCCTCGCAGGCTCCGGGGCGCCCGGCGGGGCCGCGCCCGGGCGGGCGCCCCGCGGCGTGTCGGTCCGCTCACCCTCCGTACGCCCGCCGTCCGGAGTGCGCCGGGCGGGTGGAGGGCGGAGCATGAACGTGGGGAGGGAGCGGCAAGCGGGGGCGTGACCCAGGAGGGTGCCATGCCCGTCCCGGACGGCGGCGACGCGCTCGTCGTACTGCGCGGGGTCGACAAGCACTTCGGCCCCCTGCACGTCCTCCAGTCCATCGACCTCACGATCCACCGCGGCGAGGTCGTCGTCGTCATCGGGCCGTCCGGCTCGGGGAAGTCGACGCTGTGCCGGGCGATCAACCGCCTGGAGACCATCGACGCGGGCGAGATCGTCGTCGACGGGCGGCCGCTGCCCGCCGAAGGACGCGCGCTGGCGGCCCTGCGGGCCGACGTGGGCATGGTCTTCCAGTCCTTCAACCTCTTCGCCCACAAGACCGTGCTCGACAACGTGACCCTCGGTCAGATCAAGGTCCGCAAGAAGGACCGGAGGAAGGCCGAGGAGAGGGCCCGCTCCCTCCTCGACCGGGTCGGCGTCGCCTCGCAGGCCGACAAGTACCCGGCGCAGCTCTCCGGGGGCCAGCAGCAGCGCGTGGCGATCGCCCGCGCCCTCGCCATGGATCCGAAGGTGATGCTCTTCGACGAGCCGACCTCCGCGCTCGACCCGGAAATGATCAACGAGGTCCTGGAGGTCATGCGGCAACTGGCGCAGGACGGCATGACGATGGTGGTCGTCACCCACGAGATGGGCTTCGCCCGCTCCGCCGCCAACCGCGTGGTCTTCATGGCCGACGGCCGGATCGTCGAGGAGACGACCCCGGACGAGTTCTTCAGCAACCCGCGCAGCGACCGCGCCAAGGACTTCCTCTCCAAGATCCTGCACCACTGACCCGCCCGGGAGCCCGTGTCCCTCCACGATCCTCTGCACCGCACCGCACCGCGCCGCGGCCGCCGCCCGGTCGGTCGCCCGACCAGCAGCCCCCAGGGGTGATCCTCATGAACGCGCTCAGGACCAGCAGGGCCGTCGTGGCAGCCGCCGCGGCCGTCGTCCTCTCCGTCACCTCGGCGGGATTCGCGAACGCCGCGGCCGGCGGCGCATCCCGAGACCACGGCGACGGCGACAAGATCACCGTCGGCATCAAGTTCGACCAGCCCGGCATCGGCCTGAAGACCCCCGACGGCACCTACACCGGCTTCGACGTCGACGTGGCGACCTACGTCGCCAAGCAGCTCGGCCACAAGCCGTCCGACATCGAGTGGAAGGAGGCGAAGAGCGCGGACCGCGAGACGCTGCTCCAGCGCGGCGACGTGGACTTCATCGCGGCCTCGTACTCGATCAACGACAAGCGGCTGGAGAAGGTCGACTTCGCGGGTCCCTACCTCCTCGCCCACCAGGACGTCCTGATCCGGGCGGATGACGACTCGATCAAGAAGCCGTCCGACCTGAACAACAAGAAGCTCTGCTCGGTCACCGGCTCGACCTCCGCGCAGAACGTCAAGGACAAGATCGCCCCCAACGCCCAGCTCCAGGAGTACGGCGGCTACTCCGAGTGCCTGACCGGACTGGAGAACGGGGTCATCGACGCCGTCACCACCGACGACTCGATCCTCGCCGGCTACGCCTCGCAGCCCGAGTTCAAGGGCAAGTTCAAGCTCGGCGGCTTCAAGATGAGCAACGAGAACTACGGCATCGGCGTCCAGAAGGGCAGCGACCTCAAGGCCAAGATCAACACGGCCCTGGAGAAGATGGTCGCCGACGGCTCCTGGGAGGCGGCGGTCAAGAAGAACTTCGGCCCCGCCGGCTACCAGAACGAGCCCGCCCCGAAGATCGGCGTCATCGTCCAGTGAGCAGGCCGTCGTGTTCGACTTCCTCCAGGGGTACGACCTGCTCGGAGCCTTCTGGGTGACGGTGCAGCTCACCGTCTACTCGGCGATCGGCTCCCTCGTCTGGGGGACGCTGCTGGCCGCGATGCGCGTCAGCCCCGTCCCCCTCATGCGGGGCTTCGGCACCGTCTACGTCAACATCGTCCGCAACATCCCCCTCACCGTCATCATCGTCTTCACCTCGCTCGGCCTCTTCCAGACCCTCGGCGTCACCATGGGCGCCGACCGGTTCACCACCATCAACTTCCGCCTCGCCCTCCTCGGCCTCACCGCCTACACCAGCGCCTTCGTCTGCGAGGCCCTCCGCTCCGGCATCAACACCGTCCCCCTCGGACAGGTCGAGGCCGCCCGCGCCATCGGGCTGAACTTCCCCCAGGTGCTGCGCCTGATCGTGCTCCCGCAGGCCTTCCGCTCCGTCGTCGGCCCGCTCGCCAACGTCCTCATCGCCCTCACCAAGAACACCACCGTGGCCGCCGCCATCGGCGTCGCCGAGGCGGCCCTGCTGATGCGCGAGATGATCGAGAACGAGGCCCAGCTCCTCCTCATCTCCGCGATCTTCGCCGTCGGCTTCCTCTGCCTCACCCTGCCCACCGGCCTCTTCCTCGGCTGGGTGGCCAAGAAGGTGGCGGTGAAGCGGTGAAGGACAAGCCCACCGTCCTCTACGACGTCCCCGGGCCGCGCGCCCGCCGGCGCAACGTCCTGTGGAGCGTGCTGTTCCTGATCGCGCTCGCCGCCGTGGTGTGGTGGGTCGTGACGAGCCTCGCCGACAAGAACCAGCTCGAATGGTCCAAGTGGGCGCCCTTCTTCACCGACGCCCGCGTCTGGGAGACGTACATCCTGCCCGCCCTGAAGAACACCGTGATCGCCGCCGCGCTCTCCATGGTCATCGCCCTGCCCCTGGGCGCGCTCCTCGGCATCCTCCGGCTCTCCGACCACCGGGCCGTCCGCGCCGTGGCCGGCACCGTCGTCGAGTTCTTCCGGGCCATCCCCGTCCTGATCCTGATGCTCTTCGCGAACGCCGCCTACTCCGAGTTCACCGACATCAGCCCGGACACCCGCCCCCTGTACGCCGTCGTCACCGGCCTCGTCCTCTACAACGCCTCCGTGCTCGCCGAGGTCGTCCGCGCCGGCATCCTCGCCCTGCCCACCGGCCAGGCCGACGCCGCCAAGGCCATCGGCATGCGCAAGGGCCAGACCATGGCCCACGTCCTCCTGCCGCAGGCCGTCACCGCCATGCTGCCCGCCCTCGTCAGCCAGCTCGTCGTCATCGTGAAGGACACCGCCCTCGGCGGCGCGATGCTCGGCTTCTCCGAACTCCTCGCCTCCGTCCGCCCGATGAGCGCCAACTACGGCGCCAACACGATCGCCAGCTTCACCGTCGTCGCCGTGATCTTCGTCGCCCTCAACTTCGCGCTCACCACCTTCGCGTCCTGGCTCGAACGCCGGCTGCGCCGCGGCAAGAGGTCCACCGGGGCGGTCGTCGGGGCCGAGGCGGTGGAGGAGCTCGCGACACCGGGCGAGCACCCCGAGACGCCGCGCTGAGCCCCCGACCTGGGGAGCGCCTGACCTGGGGAGCGCCTGACCGGGGGAGCCCCCGACCTGGGGAGCCCCCGACCGGGGGAGCGCCCCGGCACGTGCCGAGGCCCTGACCGGGCGAGCGCCCCGAGACGCGCCGAGGCCCGTACGGGTGACGCGGCCCATCCGCGCGGCCCGACGTGCCGAAACACCCCCCATGAACGACGCCCTCGGGACCGCGCCCGAGCCCCACCGCGAGCCGCACCACGAACCCACCCGCACCGACCGCCTCCTCGCCGCGCTCGGCGGCCTGGTCGCGGCGTACGTCTCCCTGGCCGTCGCGGACCTCGTCGCCCACCGGGTGCGCCCCGAGGCGGGCCCCGTCCCCGCCGTCGGCGGCGCCGTCGTCGACCGGACGCCGGCGGTCCTCAAGGAGTGGGCGATCCGCGCCTTCGGCGAGGACGACAAGACCGTCCTCCAGCTCGGCATCCTGATCCTCCTCGCCCTCCTCGCCCTCGCGGTCGGGCTGCTCGCCCTGCGCCACCGCCTGCTCGGCACGGCGGCCGTCGCCGCCTTCGGCGTCCTCGGGGCCCTCGCCGCCGTCACCCGCCCCGACTCCGAGTCCGCCGTGGACGCCGTCCCCTCCCTCGTCGGAGCCGCGGCCGGCGCGCTCCTCCTGTACGTCCTGACCGGCCGGCTCCTCACTCCCCGGCCCGGAACCGCCAGGGCCGACCGGCGCGGCTTCCTCGTCGTCGCCGCCTCCACCGGCCTCGCCGCGACCGGCGCCGCCGCACTCGGCCGCGCGGCCGGCAGCCCCGTACAGGAGAACGCCGCCGCCTCCCGCGCGGCCCTCGTCCTGCCCCGGCCCGATGCGCCCGCACCGGGCGTGCCCGCCGGAGCGCGGCTCGACGTCCCCGGCCTCGCCCCCTTCGTCACCCCGAACCGGGACTTCTACCGCGTCGACACCGCGCTCATCGTCCCCAAGGTCGACGCCGACCGCTGGCGGCTGCGCGTCCACGGCCTCGGCGTCCGCGAGGAACGCACCCTCACCCTGCGACAGCTCATGGCCCGGCCGACGGTCGAGCGGGACATCACCCTGTGCTGCGTCTCCAACGAGGTCGGCGGTCCGCTCGTCGGCAACGCCCGCTGGCTCGGAGTCCCCCTCGCCCCCTTGCTCCGCGAGGCCGGCGTCCGCCCGCCCTCCGAGGGCGGCCCCGCCGACCAGCTGGTCGCCCGCTCCGTCGACGGCATGACCATCGGCACCCCCGTCGAGGCCGTCATGGACGGCCGCGACGCCCTCCTCGCCTTCGGGATGAACGGCGAACCCCTGCCCTTCACCCACGGCTTCCCCGTCCGCATGGTCGTCCCCGGCCTGTACGGCTACGTCTCCGCCTGCAAGTGGATCGAGTCGATCGAACTCACCACCTTCGACGCGTACGACGCCTACTGGGTCCCGCGCGGCTGGGCGGCGCAGGCCCCCGTCAAGACCCAGTCCCGCATCGACACCCCACGTCCCCTCGCCCGCCCCGCCGCCGGCACCGTCATGGTCGCCGGGGTCGCCTGGGCCCAGCACCGCGGCATCCGCCGGGTCCAGGTACGGATCGACGACGGCCCCTGGCAGGACGCCCGGCTCGCGGCCGAGGACAGCGCCGACACCTGGCGCCAGTGGGTCCACCCCTGGGCGGCCGCCCCCGGCCGCCACACCCTCACCGTCCGCGCCACCGACGGCACCGGCACCACCCAGCCGGAACGCCGCACCGACACCATGCCCGACGGGGCACAGGGGTGGCACTCGGTCGTCGTCACGGTCGAAGGAGGGTGATCCCGGGGCCCGTCGCGCCGTCAGAACCAGTGCAGGCAGTGCGGGGGACGCTCGCCGCGGAACAGGGCGTCGGCGCGTGCGGCCGCGTCCGGGCGGTGCGCCCGGACGTGCCCGGCGCGCACCAGGGTGCTCGGGGCGGTGCCGCCGAGGTAGACCGCGCCCAGGTCCCGCACGTCCAGGGAGAGGTCGGGCTCCCGGTCCGTCGGGACGCACTCGGCCCCGCCGTCCCGGACGGTCAGCAGATGGCGGCCGTGCTCCCCGAGGAACGGGTCCACCACGTCGAGGACGAGCTCGCCGTCCGCGAACCAGCCGCGCGCGGTCAGCGCGCCCGGCACGTCGAGCAGCCGCACCCAGAGCCAGTCGCCGGGGCTGCCCACCTCGCCGGCGCGCAGGTCCGCGAGCTGCCAGCGCAGCGGGTGCTCGGGCGGGACGTGCTTCAACACGACCGTGCCGACCAGGTCGTGTTCGAGCACGAACCGGGCCAGGGCCGTGAAGACGGCGTCGTCGGCGGCGATCGTCTCGTCGACGGTCAGGGTGCGGTCGTCGCCGATGGCGTAACTGGCGTAACCGTCCGGGATCCCGTCGGCGTCCCGGTGGACGGCGACGTAACGCGGTGCCGGAGCGATCGGGGGCTGCCCCGCCCGCCGGGCCCACCAGCGGTGCGGCCGGGACAGGGCGCCGGGCTGCGCGCGGCGGTACCGGTCGTAGACCTCTTCGAGGAGCTCCGCGCAGTCGGCGCGCCGCAGCACCTCGACCGATCCCGTGTCCGCGCCGTCCACCGTCCCGAGAGCCCGGGGAACGGCGAGCGCGGCCTGCCTGCGCGGCACGGTCAGCCGCTGCGTGCAGGTCGCCGGACCGTAGCCGAACCTGCCGTAGATCGTGGCCTCGGAGGCGAGCAGCACGGAGAGGAAGTCCCCCCGGGCGCGCAGCTCGGTGAGCTGATGCCGCATCATCGCGCTCAGCACGCCCCGGCGCCGGTGCGAGGGCACCACGCCGACGGCGGTCACCCCGCCGACCGGGACGAGGGCCCCACCCGGCAGGGTGAGCTCGAAGGAGTACGAAGCGGCGGTGCCGACGGGCCGCCCGTCCTCCGCCAGGGCGAGCAGGCCGCGCTCCATCTCCAGCGCCGACCACCAGACCCCGCCGCCGTCCTCGGCCGGCGTGTCGGGGAAGAGCCCGAACGCGGTGTGCATCGTGTCGACGAAGACCTCGTGGTCCTGGTCGGTCGTGGAACGGATCTCCATCGGTACTGCTGCCTCCCCGGAACACCGGCGCCACCACCCGCGGCGCCCCGCACAGTGCAGTCCCGTCCCGGGGCCGGGTCAAACGAATTTCCGCTCCGGAACCGGGACCGGCGGCGTAACGAACCGGTTCCACCGGTACGCTCGCGGCGCACATGAGGGAGACTGCTCCCGTGCGAGGACATCTGCCGGACGAGAACCCCGGTTTCGTGGGGCGCCGCACGGAACTGGAGCGCGTCTCCGCCGCGTTGGCGGACCACCGGCTCGTCACCGTGACCGGCGTCGGGGGAGTCGGGAAGACCCGGCTCGCCCTGCGCGCCGCGCACCGCGCCGCCGACGGACACCCGGACGGCGCCTGGTGGACCGACCTCTCCCAGCTCGACGGCGACCGGCTCCTCGTCCCGCTCGTCGCCGACTCCGTCGACCTCGCCGACCACACCCCCGGCATGGCCACCACCGGACTCTGCCGCCGCCTCGCCGACGCCCGGCTGCTCCTCGTCCTCGACTCCTGCGAGCACCTAGCCGAACCCTGCGCCCGGCTCGTCACCGAACTCCTCGCCGCCGCACCCGGACTCACCGTCCTCGCCACCGGCCGCCGCCCCCTCGGCGTCCCGGGGGAGCGGGTCGTCGCCCTCGACCCGCTGCCGCCCGCCGGACGCGACGCCCTGGAGCTCCTCCGCCGGGCCGCCGGCGAGGACCTCCCCGCCGCCGGACCCGCCGGCGAGATCTGCGTGCGCCTGGAGGGCATCCCGCTCGCCCTGGAACTGGCCGCCGCGCAGATCCGCCTCCAGGGCGCAGAAGCCGTCCGCGACCAGCTCGACACCCGCCTCGACGCCCCGCCGGGCGCCCGCTTCGACCTGCTCGCCCACACCGAGCGGGTCTGGCCGAGCCGCCACCAGACCCTGCGCGCCGCCATCGGCTGGAGCCACGAGCTGAGCACCCCCCTGGAACGCCTCCTCTGGGCCCGGCTCTCCGTCTTCCGCGGCCCCTTCGACCTCGCCTCCGCGACCGCCGTCTGCGCCGGCGGCCCCCTGAACCGCGCGACCCTGCCCGGCGCGCTCGACGGGCTCGTCCGCGCCTCCGTGGTCCGCCCGCCGGACGCCGCCGGCGGACTCCGCATGCTCGACACCATCCGCGAGTACGGGGCGACCTGGCTGGACCGCACCGGCGAGGCCGCCACGGTCGCCGAACGGCACGCCGCCCACTTCCGGGGACTGGCCCGCCGGGCCGGGACCGAATGGCACGGCGCCCGCCAACTCCGCTGGTACCGGACCGTCGACGCGCACCACACCGACCTGCGCACCGCCCTGCACCGGCTGCTGCGCACCGACCCCGACGCCGCCCTCGACCTCGTCGGCTCCGTCGCCTTCGCCTGGTCCTGCCGAGGCCGCCTCCACGAGGCCCGCGACGGCCTCGAACAGGCCCTCCTCCTCAGCGGCGCCCGGGGCAGCGTCCGGGCCCGCGCCCTGTGGGCCCTCGGCGTCACCCTGGTCCTGCAGGGCGAGCCCGGCCCCGCGCAGGAGGTGAGCGAACGCTGCGCCCGCGAGGCCAGGCACGCGGAGCACGTCGAGCCCTCGCCGCCCGACGGGGACCCTCGCGGTGACCGCGACCGGCCCGGCGACCTCACCCTCGACGCCGCCGCCCTCGCCGGGCTCATCGCCCTGACCACCGGGCGGCCGATGGCCGCGTACGTCGTCGTGGACCACGTCCTCGACGCCGCCCGGGGCGGCCTCGACTCCGCCGCCCGGCTCCGCTGCCGGCTCGTGCGGGTCTTCGCCCTCACGGGCCTCGGCCGCCTCGCCGAGGCCCGGGAGCGGGCGCTCCGGCTGCGTGCCCGGTGCGAGGAGCTCGACGAGCACTGGATCCGCACCGCCCTCGAGTACCAGCTCGCCCTCACCGGCCTCCTGGAGGGCGACCCGGCGGCCGCCGCCGGCCACGCCCGGGCCATGCTCGAAGGCACCCGCGGCCTCGGCGCGAGCCTCGGCGTCGCCCTCGGCCTCGACGTCCTCGCCACCGCCCTCGCGGCGGCCGGGGACGGCGAGCGCGCCGCCGACGTGAGCGGCACGGGAGAGGCGTACTGGCGCTCCACCGGCCAGCCCCGGCGCGGCCTGCCCGGCCTGCGGGCCCTGCGCGAGAAGTACGCGGACACCGCCCGCGAGACGATCGGCGGACCCGCCTACGAGGAGATCTTCGTCCGCGCCCTCACGGGACCCCCGCAGGACGGCCTCGACCGCGCCCTGCGCGTCCCCCGCCAGGCCTGAGGGGGGCGGGGCCCCGCACCGAGGCCCGGGCGGGCGGCGGGACGGCCCGCGCCGGGGCTCCGGCAGGTCCGGCGGGACGGTCCGCGCCGGGGCTCCGGCAGAGGTGGGCGGGGCAGTCCGCGCCGTGGCTCCGCCAGGTCCGCCGGAGGTGCCCGCGCCGAGGCCCCGACAGCCCCGACGGCGCCGTCCCGTCGAGGTGCCGGGCCCCTGGGCCGGGCGCACCATGAGGGCATGGACGGATCCCTGAGTGGTCTGAGCGACATCAGCACACCGGGACGCGTGGCCGGCCCCGAGGAGGGCGTCACCGCGCAGGAGCTCGCCCTCGCCGCCCGGAACCACGGACTGCCCCTCGAAGCCCTGCGGTACGACGTGACCCCGCCCGGCCTCCACTACGTCCTCGTGCACTACGACATCCCCGCCACCGACGCGGACGGCTGGCGGCTCGCCGTCGGCGGCCGGGTCCTGCGGCCGCTCGACCTGGACCTGGCCGCGCTCCGCGCCCGGCCCGCCGTCACCCGCCGGGTGACCCTGGAGTGCGCCGGGAACGGCCGGGCCCGGCTCACGCCCCGTCCCGTCAGCCAGCCCTGGCTGGTCGAGGCCGTGGGGACCGCCGACTGGACCGGCGTCCCGCTCGCCGCCCTCCTCGCCGAGGCAGGCATCGCGGAGGAGGCGGTCGACGCGGTGTTCACCGGAGCCGACCACGGCGTCGAGCGGGGCGTCGAGCAGGACTACCGCCGCGCCCTGCCCCTGGCCGCGGCGGCCGACCCCGCCCGGGACGTCCTCGTCGCGTACGCGATGAACGGCGCCCCCCTGCCGCCGCAGCACGGCAGCCCGCTCCGGCTCGTCGTCCCCGGCTGGTACGGCATGGCGCACGTGAAGTGGCTCCACGACATCACGCTCACGGACACCCCGTACACCGGCTTCCAGCAGAGCGTCGCCTACCGCCTGCGCCGGGAGGCGGACGAACCGGGGGAGCCCGTCACGCTCATGGCGCCCCGGGCCCTGATGGCGCCGCCGGGCTTCCCCGACTTCATGTCCCGCACCCGCGTCGTGCGCCCCGGCCCCGTGCCGCTCACCGGGCGCGCCTGGTCCGGGCACGGCCCGATCGCCCGCGTCGAGGTCAGCGAGGACGGCGGGGCGGCCTGGACCGACGCCGAGACCGAGCGGGACCCCGCGCACCCCTGGGCCTGGTCCGCCTGGCGCGCCACCTGGAACGCGACGCCGGGACTGCGCCACCTGACCGTGCGGGCTACCGACGCCGAGGGGAACGTCCAGCCGCTCACCGCACCGTGGAACCGCGGCGGCTTCGCCAACAACCTCGTCCAGCGGGTCGAGGTCCTGTGCACCCCGGACGGTTCGGCTCCGTCCGCCCGGGACGCGTCCACGACCCCGGCGGGCGGCGCGTAGAGTCGACTCCGGTGCACCCCGTACCAGCGGGTACACCGTCGACCGACCCTGACGAGGAGACCTCCGTGACCGACCCGGCGTCCACCGCCCTCCAGCAGCAGATCGCCCGGGACCTCCAGGTCGCCGACGCCTTCGACCCGACGGCGGAGATCGAGCGCCGGGTGGCCTTCCTCACCGAGCGGCTCACCTCCACCGGGCTGCGCTCCCTGGTCCTCGGCATCAGCGGCGGCGTCGACTCCACGACCGCGGGCCGGCTCTGCCAGCTCGCCGTGGAGCGGGCCCGCGCCGCCGGCCACGACGCCACCTTCTACGCGATGCGCCTGCCGTACGGCGTGCAGGCCGACGAGCGGGACGCGCAGACCGCCCTCCGCTTCATCCGCGCCGACCGGGTCCTCACCGTGGACGTCAAGGCGGCCAGCGACGCGGCCCTGGAGGCCTGCCTCGCCGGCGGGACGACCTTCCGCGACGCCCGCCACCAGGACTTCGTGCAGGGCAACATCAAGGCCCGGCAGCGGATGATCGCCCAGTACGCGGTCGCCGGCGCCCACGACGGTCTCGTGGTCGGCACCGACCACGCCGCCGAGGCCGTCTCGGGCTTCTTCACCAAGTTCGGCGACGGGGCCGCCGACGTCGTCCCGCTGACCGGCCTGACCAAGCGGCGCGTCCGCGCGATCGCCGACGAGCTGGGCGCCCCCGCCGAGCTCGTGTGGAAGACCCCCACGGCCGACCTGGAGACCCTCGACCCGGGCAAGGCCGACGAGGACGCGCTCGGCGTCACCTACGACGACATCGACGACTTCCTGGAGGGCAAGCCGGTCGCGGAGGCCGCCTACGCCACGATCGTCCGCCGCTACGAGCTCACCGAGCACAAGCGGCAGCTGCCCATCGCCCCCTGAGCGCCCGCCGGCGCGGCCGGGCCACCCCCGGACGGCCCGGTCCGGGGCGGCCCCCGCCGACGACGGGGAAGGGGCCTGCCCCGGAACGCCCGCGCCGTGTGGTCCACTGTCCGCGCGGGGGCGTACCGAACAGGAGCAGGAGCAGCGTGACCACCTACCGGCAGCCGGGCCTCGTCCTCACGGACCACCGCTTCCCCGTCCCCCTCGACCACACCCGCCCCGACGGCGAGCGCATCGAGGTCTTCGGCCGTGAGGTCGTCGCGAGCGGCCACGCCGGATCCGGCCGCGAGAAGCTGCCCTGGCTGGTCTACCTGGAGGGCGGCCCCGGCTTCGGTGCCCGCCGCTTCATCGGCCCGCAGGCCTGGCTCGGCCGCGCCGTGAAGGAGTTCCGCGTCCTCCTCCTCGACCAGCGCGGCACCGGCCGCTCCACCCCCGCCAACCGCCAGACCCTGCCGCTGCGCGGCGGTCCGGCCGAGCAGGCGGACTACCTGGCCCACTTCCGCGCCGACTCCATCGTCAAGGACTGCGAGCTGATCCGGCGCCGCCTCACCGGCGGCGCCCCCTGGACCGTCCTCGGCCAGAGCTTCGGCGGCTTCTGCGCCACCCACTACCTCTCCACCGCCCCCGAGGGCCTGGACACCGTCCTCGTCACCGGCGGCCTGCCCTCCCTCGACGCCACCGCCGACGAGGTCTACCGCGCCGCGTACCCCCGCGTCCGGCGGAAGAACGAGGCCCACTTCGCCCGCCACCCCCAGGACGCCGAACGGGCCCGCGCGATCGCCGCCCACCTCCTCGACCGGGAGGTCACCCTCCCCGGCGGCGGGCTCCTCACCGTCGAGGCCTTCCAGTCCCTCGGCATCCTCCTCGGCTCCGGCGAGGGCACCCACCAGCTCCATCTGCTCCTGGAGGGCGCCTTCGTGCCCACCCCGGGCGGGCCCGCCCTCTCCGACGCCTTCCTGGAGCAGGTCCAGGCGCACCTCTCGTACGCCGGACACCCGCTGTACGCCGTGCTCCACGAGGCCATCTACGCCCAGGGCCGGGGCCCCACCGACTGGGCCGCCGAGCGGATCCGCGCCGAACACCCCGAGTTCGACGCCCGCACGGCGCTCGCCGAGGGCGCGCCGCTGCTCTTCACCGGCGAGACCGTCCACCCCTGGCACTTCACCACCGACCCCGCCCTGCGCCCGCTCCGCGAGACCGCCGAACTGCTCGCCGCGCGCACCGACTGGTCCCCGCTGTACGACCCCGAGCGCCTGGCCGCCAACAGGGTCCCGGTGGCGGCCGCCGTCTACCACGACGACATGTACGTCGACACCGCCCACTCCCTGGAGACCGCGCGCGCCGTACGAGGCCTGCGGACCTGGGTGACCGACGAGTTCGAGCACGACGGGGTGCGGGCCGGCGGGCCGCGCGTCCTCGACCGGCTCCTCGCCCTCGCCCGGGACGAGGTCTGACCGGGACGAGGTCCGACCGGAGCGGGATCTGACCGGGACGGGATCCGAACTCCGGGCCCGGCGGCGGGAGCATAGGATTCGGCGCGCAATCGATCAGCGATGACGTACGACGTCTGACGCGGCCGGGGCGCGCCCGGCCCGGCACGAGGGGGCCCGGATGGCGGCACGCGAGACACCGGCCCCCGGCCGGGAGCTGAAGTTCCGGGCCCTCATGGCGGAGCTGCGGCGCGGCATCCTCGACGGCACCTGGCCCCCCGGCAGCAAGCTCCCCACCGAGCGGGCGCTCGCCATCGAGACGGGCCTCTCGGTCACCACCGTCCGCCGCGCCTACGAGGACCTCGTCGCCCTCGGCCTCGTCGAACGGCGCCAGGGCGCGGGCACCTTCGCCGCCCACCGACCCGAGCGGGACCGGGCCGACCGCCGGATCGTCGGCGTCCTCGTCCCCGACACCGCCTTCTACTACCCGCGCGTCCTCCAGGGCATCGAGAAGGAACTCGCGGCGGTCGGCGCCCGGCTCGTCCTCGCCTGCTCGCGCTACGACCCCGCCGAGGAGGACGCCGCCGTCGAACGGCTCCTCTCCGCCGGGGTCCACGGGCTCCTCCTCGTCCCCAGCCTGCACACCGCCACCGACCCGGGGCGGCGTGCCGAGGAGCTCCTCGCCCTGCCCGTCCCCGCCGTCCTCGTCGAACGCCGGCTCGCCGCCCACGGCCCCGGCGACCCCACCGAGCACGTCTGCACCGACCACGAGGGCGGTGCCTACGACGCCGTGCGCCATCTGCGAGCCCTCGGCCACGAGCGGCTCGGGCTCGTCGCCCGCACCGACGCGCCCACCACCGCGCCCATCGAGTCCGGCTTCGCCCGCGCCCTCACCGACCTCGGACTGCCCGCCGCGACGTACGAGCGGGACGTGATGGCCCGCTGGGAGCCGGACCGCGCCGACCGGGGGCTCGCCGCGCTGCGCTCCGCCGGGGTGACCGCCGCGCTCTGCTTCGGCGACCGGGAGGCCGCCCTGCTGCTCGGAGCGGCCCGCAGGGCCGGGCTCCGGGTGCCCGAGGACCTCGCCCTGATCAGCTACGACAACGAGTTCGCCGATGTCGCGGAGACCCCGCTGACGGCCGTCTCGCCCCCCAAGTACCAGCTCGGCCGCCTGGCGGCGCAGATCCTGCTCCGGCGGCTCGCCGAGGGGGACGCGGCCCCGCTCCACCAGGTGCAGCTGAGACCGCGCCTGGTGGTCCGGGCCTCCTGCGGCGGGCGGACGCCGGGGGACCCACAAAAGTCCAAGCGGTGAGTCCGGATTGCTCATGGTGTGCTCCGGTCGCGCGGGGATACAACTCGGTCCGGACCCGTGAGGGCCCCTGCGAGGAGAGGACCCGGACCATGAGCACCCACGTCAGCGCGGAGATCGCCGGCCAGCCCGACTGCTGGCGCCGTGCCGCCGAGATCGCCGACCGCGACACCGGCCTGCTGCCGGCCCGGGGCGAGCGGGTGGCCGTCGTCGGCTGCGGCACCTCGTACTTCATCGCCCGCGCCTACGCGGCCCTGCGGGAGTCCCTCGGAGCGGGCGAGACCGACGCGTTCCCCGCCTCCGACGCGACCCCGCTCGGCCGCGGCTACGACCGGATCGTCGCCCTCACCCGCTCCGGCACCACCACGGAGGTCGTGGACCTGCTCGCCCGCGCCGCCGGCCGCGTCCCGACGCTCGTCGTCACCGGCGTCCCGGACAGCCCCGCCGGGCGGCTCGCCGACCGGATCGTCGACCTCGGCTTCGCCGACGAACGCTCCGTCGTCCAGACCCGGTTCGCCACCACCGCCCTCCAACTCCTGCGCGCCGGGCTCGGGGTGGACCTGGGCCCGGCGATCGCCGACGCCGAACTCGTCCTGTACGAGCGGCTGCCCGCCGCCTGGGAGCGGCGCGGTCAGTTCACCTTCCTCGGCACCGGCTGGACCGTCGGCCTCGCCGACGAGGCGGCGCTCAAGCTGCGGGAGGTGGCCCGCGCCTGGACGGAGTCGTACGCGGCGATGGAGTACCGCCACGGCCCGATCAGCATCAGCGACCGGGCGAGCCTGGTCTGCTGCATCGGGCCGGAGCCCTCCGGCCTCCGGGACGAAGTGGAGTCCACGGGCGCCCTGTTCGCCGCCGACGCGATCGACCCGGTCGCGGCCCTCGTCCGCGCCCAGCGGCTCGCGGTCGCCCTCGCGGACCGGCGCGGCCTCAACCCGGACCGCCCGCGCCACGTCTCGCGCTCGGTGATCCTCGCCGGGGCGTTCCGCCCCACGGTGCCGGACGCGACCCGTATCCTGCGGGCATGATCGACACGGATGCGACGGACCTCCTGGAGATGCCCGGCGACTGGCGGCGCGCCCTGTGCGTCGTCGCCCACCCCGACGACCTGGAGTACGGCTGCGCGGCGGCGGTCGCCGCCTGGACGGACGAGGGGAAGGAGGTCGCGTACGTCCTCGCCACCCGGGGCGAGGCCGGCATCGACACCCTCGCCCCGGACGTCTGCGGCCCGCTCCGCGAGCGCGAGCAGCGGGACAGCGCCGCCGTCGTCGGCGTGGGCACCGTCGAGTTCCTCGACCACCGCGACGGCGTGATCGAGTACGGGCTCGGGCTGCGCCGGGACATCGCGGCCGCTATCCGCCGCCACCGCCCGGAGCTCGTGATCACCCTGAACCACCGCGACACCTGGGGCGGGGGCCCGGGCGCCCCCTGGAACACCCCGGACCACCTGGCCGTCGGCCGGGCCACGCTGGACGCGGCCGCCGACGCCGGGAACCGCTGGATCTTCCCCGAACTGACCGAGCAGGGCCTGGAGCCCTGGAACGGCGTCCGCTGGGTCGCGGTCGCCGCCTCCAGCACCCCGACCCACGCGGTCGACGCGACCCCGGGCCTGGACCGCGCGATCCGCTCCCTCCTCTGCCACCGCGCCTACATCGAGGCCCTGACGGACGAGGACCCGGAGAAGTACGTCCGCGACTTCCTGACCATGGCGACGTCCCGCGCCTCCGCCCGCTTCGGCGACCGCCCGGCGGTGACGTTCGAACTCTTCGGCCGGTAGGGCCGGGAGGCGGCCCCGGACCGGCGAGACCGTGCCGGGCGCGTACGCCGTCCGTCCTCCCTCCGTCCGTCCTCCCGTGGTGGACGGACGGCCGACGGCAGCTACCCCCTCGGCGCGGGCTTCAGTACCGCGAAGATCGCGTCGAAGGGGTCGGCGAGCCAGGCGATGCGGCCGACGTCGGGGATGTCGGCGGCGGGCATCAGGACCGAGCCGCCGTTGCCCTGGGTGGAGAGGGCGATCGCGTCGGCGTCCTCGACCGCGAAGTACGGGACCCAGGACGGCGTCATCCCTTCCTGGGCCTCCGCCACGCCGCCGAAGGAGGCGTCCTCCTGGTCTCCCTCGGAGGTGGAGACGACGCGGTAGGTCATGCCGGGCGCGTCCATCTCCGACCAGCGCCAGCCGAACAGGGTCCGGTAGAAGTCGAGCGTGGACTCCGGGTCGGGGACGTGCAGTTCGGTCCAGAGGAGGGTGTGGGGGGAGGAGGTCCGCTCCAGGCCCTTCACCCTGCCCGGCTGCCAGACGGCGAACTCGGCGCCGGCCGGGTCGGTGAGGCAGGCCATGCGGCCCGCGTCCATGACGTCGAAGGCCTCGACGCGCACCCGCCCGCCCGCCGCCTCGGCGGCCTTCTGGGTGGCGGCCGCGTCCGAGGTCTGGAAGTACACCGTCCAGGCGCTGCGCGCGCCCTCGTCGAGCGGCCCCAGGGCGCCGACCGTGTGGCCGTCCTGCTGGAAGAACCCGTAGCCGCCGGCCTCCGGCCCCGCCGACCGGAACTCCCAGTCGAAGACGGCTCCGTAGAACGCGGCGGCGGCCTCGGTGTCGGGGCTGCCGAGGTCGAGCCAGCTGGGGGAGCCCTGGGTGAACTGCGTACCGAGCATGGAGGTGTCCCGTCCTTGTGTCGTACGTGGCCGAATGTGGTCACCATGGCCGATCCTCGCCCGCGGGCCCCCGCGGCGCAGCCCCAGCCGCCGCGTTTCATCCGGCCGGGCGACGGCCCACCGCCTCCTCCGGATCGGCGAGCAGCAGCTCGTCGCCGATCGCCACGCCCGCCCGGTAGCCCCGGCTCACCGCGTTGACCACCTGCTCCTGCGGGCCCGTCACGTTCCCCGCCGCCCGGACGCCCCGGACGCTCGTCCGGCCCGTCCCGTCGACCGCGACGGACTCCCCGAACGGGGTCTCGCGCAGCTCCGCGCCCAGCTCTCGGAGCACGTCGTCCCGCGCCGCGAGCCGCCGCGCCCCGACGAGGACCCACCGAGCGCGGCACGGTCCGCCCGTCGGCGAGCCGGACGCCGGTCAGCCGGTCGTCCTGGACGGCGAGCCCGGCGACCTCGCCGGTGACGATCTCGACGCCGGCCGCGTCGAGCAGCGCCGCGTCCCGGGGGAGAGTCCGCCGGCCGTGTGCAGGAAGAGCGTGACGTCCTTCGACCAGCGCGAGACCGTCAGCGCCTGGTGCGCGGGCATCGCCGGGTGGGCGATCGCTCCGAACGGCAGGTCGCGGACCTCCCGGCCGTGGCAGTACGGGCAGTGGAGCACGTCCCGGCCCCGGCGTTCGGGCACCCCGTCGATCTCCGGCAGCTCGTCGACGACCAGGGTGCGCAGCCGCGAGCGGCCCATGATCAGCGCCGCGCTGAGCCCGGCCCGCCGCCGCCGACCACCACCGCGTCGTACCGCCCGGGGGCGTCCTGTGTGTGCGCGTTCATGGTGAGAGGGTCGTTCCGCTCGTGAGCTTTCCGCAAGGAATCTTGCCGTTTCTGCAACACTGGCCGTATGACCGAAGACGACCGCATCGACGCCGTGCTGACCGAGGTGGGCCCCCGGCTCCGCCGTGTCCGCCGTGACCGCGGGGTGACGCTCGCCGAGCTCTCCGCCGCCACCGGGATCTCCGTGAGCACCCTGTCCCGGCTGGAGTCCGGGCAGCGCAAGCCCAGCCTCGAACTGCTCCTGCCGCTCGCCCGCGCCCACCAGGTCCCCCTGGACGAGCTGGTCGGGGCCCCGCCGGTGGGGGACCCCCGGGTCAAGGCGAAGCCCATCGTGCGCCACGGGCGGACGATGTACCCCCTGACCCGGCAGCCCGGCGGCCTCCAGGCGTACAAGGTGATCCAGGAGAAGGCGCACGAGGCACCGGAGCCCCGGGTGCACGAGGGGTACGAGTGGCTGTACGTGCTCTCCGGGAGGCTCCGGCTCGTCCTGGGCGAGCACGACGTCGTCCTGGCCGCCGGCGAGGCGGCCGAGTTCGACACGCGCGTCCCGCACTGGTTCGGGCCGACGGCCGAGGGTCCGGTGGAGTTCCTGAGCCTGTTCGGGCCACAGGGGGAGCGCATGCACGTCAGGGCGCGCCCCAAGAAGTCCGGCTGACCGGTTCCCCCGGGGCAAGCGACCGCTTAGTATGCCACCGACCGCTCGGTACGGAGGAGGCATTCCGGATGCAGGCATGGCGTGTGTACGAGAACGGCGAACCGCGCGCGGTGATGCGCCGCGAAGAGGTGGAACCGCCCGCGCCCGGCGACGGCCAGGTCCTCCTCAGGGTCCGCGCGGCGAACGTCAACTTCCCCGACGCGCTGCTCTGCCGCGGCCACTACCAGGTGCGGCCCCCGCTGCCCTTCACCCCCGGCGTCGAGGTCTGCGCCGAGACCGAGGACGGACGCCGGGTCATCACCACCGCCGCCCTCCCGCACGGCGGCTTCGCCGAGTACGCCCTCGCCGACGCCGCCGGGCTCCTGCCCGCCCCGGAGGCGCTCGACGACGCCGAGGCCGCCGCGCTGCACATCGGCTACCAGACCGGCTGGTTCGGCCTGCACCGCCGCGCCGCCCTCCGGGAGGGCGAGACCCTCCTCGTCCACGCGGCGGCGGGCGGAGTCGGCAGCGCCGCCGTCCAGCTCGGCAAGGCGGCGGGCGCCACCGTCATCGGAGTCGTCGGCGGCCCGGAGAAGGCGGCCGTCGCCCGCGCCCTCGGCTGCGACCTGGTGATCGACCGCCGCTCCGAGGACGTCGTCGCCGCCGTCAAGGCCGCGACCGGCGGCCGGGGCGCGGACGTGATCTACGACCCGGTCGGCGGCGAGGCCTACCAGCAGTCCGCCAAGTGCGTCGCCTTCGAGGGCCGGATCGTGATCGTCGGCTTCGCGAGCGGCACCGTCCCCGCCCCCGCCCTCAACCACGCCCTGGTGAAGAACTACTCGGTCCTCGGCCTCCACTGGGGCCTGTACGCGGCGAAGGACCCGGCCTCCGTCGGCCGCTGCCACGAGACCCTGACCGCCTACGCGGCGAAGGGGCTGATCAAGCCGCTCATCGGGGAGCGCGTCCCCTTCGCCGGCGCTGCGGACGCCGTCCAGCGCGTCGCCGACGGCACCACCACCGGCCGCCTGGTCGTCCTCCCGGAAGGAGCCCACGCATGACCGACGCCGAGGAACTCCGCTCCCGCACGAGGCGGTTGCTCGCCGAGCACCCGCCCGCCACGACCGACCGCACCGACTTCCTGAAGGCCCGCTTCGACGCCGGACTCGCCTGGGTGCACTACCCCGTCGGCCTCGGCGGACTCGACGCGCCCCGCGCCCTCCAGGCCGTCGTCGACGCCGAACTCGCCGCCGCGGGCGCCCCCGACAACGACCCGCGCCGGATCGGCATCGGCCTCGGCATGGCCGCCCCCACCCTCCTCGCGTACGGCTCCGAGGAGGTCAAGTCCCGCTTCCTGCGCCCCCTCTGGGTCGGCGAGGAGGTCTGGTGCCAGCTCTTCAGCGAGCCCGGAGCCGGCTCCGACCTCGCCGCCCTCGGCACGCGGGCCGTGCGGGACGGCGAGGACTGGGTGGTCGACGGGCAGAAGGTGTGGACCTCCAGCGCCCACATCGCCCGCTGGGCCATCCTCATCGCCCGCACCGACCCGGACGCGCCGAAGCACCGCGGCATCACCTACTTCGTCTGCGACATGACCGACCCGGGCGTCGAGGTCCGGCCGCTGCGCCAGATCACCGGCGAGGCCGAGTTCAACGAGGTCTTCCTCACCGGCGTCCGCATCCCCGACGCCCACCGCCTCGGCGAGGTCGGCGACGGCTGGCGGGTCGCCCAGACCACCCTGATGAACGAGCGGGTCTCCATCGGCGGCGCCCGCGTCCCCCGCGAGGGCGGCATGATCGGGAAGCTCGCCACGACCTGGCGCGAGCGCCCCGAGCTGCGCACCCACGAGCTGCACCGGCGCCTCCTCGACCTCTGGGTCGACGCCGAGGTCGCCCGGCTCACCGGCGAACGCCTCCGCCAGCAGCTCGTCGCCGGACAGCCCGGCCCCGAGGGCAGCGCGATGAAGCTCGGCTTCGCCCGGCTCAACCAGGCCATCAGCGGCCTGGAGGTCGAACTCCTCGGCGACGAGGGCCTGTTGTACGGCGAGTGGGAGATGCGCCGCCCCGAGCTCGTCGACTTCACCGGCCGCGACGCCGGCTACCGCTACCTGCGCTCGAAGGGCAACTCGATCGAGGGCGGGACCAGCGAGGTGCTCCTCAACATCGTCGCCGAGCGGGTCCTCGGCCTGCCGCCCGAGCCCCGCAACGACAAGGACGTCGCCTGGAAGGACCTGGCCCGATGACCGCACAGACCGATCTCCTGTACTCCGAGACCGAGGACGACCTGCGGTCCGCCGTCCGCGCCCTGCTCGCCGACCGGGCCGGCCACCAGGCGCTGCTCGACCGGATCGAGACGGACGACCCGTACGTCCCCGGCCTCTGGAAGTCCCTCGCGGGCGACATCGGCGCCGCCGGACTCCTCGTCCCCGAGAAGCTCGGCGGCCAGGGCGCGAGCCACCGCGAGGCCGCGGTGGTCCTGGAGGAGCTGGGCCGCGCGGTGACGCCGCTGCCGTACCTCACGAGCGCGGTGGTGGCCACGGAGACGCTCCTCGGCCTGGCGGGGGAGGGCGGCGGCGGCCCGGCCGTCGACCTCCTGGCGGAGCTCGCGAGCGGCCGGACGGTCGCGGTGCTCGCCGCACCCCTGTCGACCGCGCCGGACGCGGAGCCGTTCCCTCCCGGAGCGCCGGCCGCGGAACCGTCCCCGTCCGCCGTGACCGGCGCCGGGCCGCTGCCCGCCTCCACCGTCGCGGGCGTCGCCGACGCCGTCGCGGCCGACGTCCTCCTCGTCCCGCGCGCCGACGGCCTGTACGCCGTACCGGCCGGAGAGGCGGCCGTCGAGCCGCAGGTCCCGCTCGACCTCACCCGCCCCCTCGCCCGCGTCACCCCGGCGCCCGGGAGCGGCACCCGGCTCGCCGACGGCGAGGCCGCCCGCGCGGCCGTCCGGCGCGGCCTCCTCGCCGGCGCGGGACTGCTCGCCTCCGAGCAGCTCGGCCTCGCCGAACGGTGTCTGGAGGAGACCGTCCGGTACACCCGCGAGCGCCACCAGTTCAACCGGCCCGTGGGTTCCTTCCAGGCCCTGAAGCACCGCATGGCGCAGCTGTGGCTGGACGTCGTCGGGGCCAGGGCCGCGGCCCGCGCCGCCGCCGACGCCCTCGCCACCGGCGCCCCGGACGCCCCGCTGACCGTGGCGGTGGCCCAGGCCTACTGCTCCAAGGTCGCGGTCCGCGCCGCCGAGGAGTGCGTGCAGCTGCACGGCGGGATCGGGATGACCTGGGAACACCCGGCGCACCTGGCGCTGAAGCGGGCCAAGTCCGACCAGATCGCCCTGGGTTCGACGGGCCGGCACCAGGACGCGATCGCGGCCCTGATGGACCTGCCCGCGCCCGCCTGACGGAGCGGGGGCCTCCGGGTAAGGGGCCCCCGCATCCGCACTCCTCTACATGCTGTTTAATTGCAAGCTGTTCGCAACAGCAGTTGATCTTCAAGAGGGGTGTGGACACCTTGGCCGCCCGATCCGTTCGCCGAGCGACCGCCGCGACACTCACGGGGGCGCTCGCCCTCGCCGGCACGGCCTGCACGAACCCCGCCTCCACCGCCGGCGGCTCCGGCGGACCCGAGGACTCCGTGGTCGTGGGCATCGCCCACGAACCCGACACCCTCAGCCCCCTCCTCGGCTACGGCAAGGACGGCAACTCCAAGATCTTCGACGGCCTCCTCGCCTTCGGCACCGACATGAAGCTGAGGCCGGCCCTCGCCACGCGGCTGCCCCGCGTCGGCGACGGCGGCCTCACCTACACGTACGCCCTCCGCAAGGGCGTCACCTTCAGCGACGGCGTCCCCTTCACCGCGAAGGACGTCGTCCACACGTACCGGACGATCCTCGACCCGAGGACGAACAACCCCTCCCGCACCGAACTCGACGCCCTCGAGAGCGTCGAGGCCGTCGGCGACGACACCGTCGTCTTCCGGCTCAAATACCCCTACGCGCCCTTCGCCGAGCGCACCGTCCACGCCATCGCCCCCGAACACGTCACCGCGAAGCAGGACGTCAACACCGGCGCCTTCACCAGCAAGCCGATCGGCACCGGCCCGTACGTCCTCACCGGCTGGTCCAGGGGCGAGAAGCTCACCTTCAGGGCCAACCCCCGCTACTGGAACGGCGCGCCCGCGGTGAAGAGGTTCACCATGGCGATCATCAAGGACGACGACGTCCGCGCCACCCGCCTGCGCGCCGGAGACCTCGACGGCGCGGTCCTGCCGCCCGACCTCGCCGCCGGCTTCAAGGGCGACAAGACGAAGAAGACCTGGACGGCGAAGACCTTCGACTACCGCACCGTCACCCTCCCCACCCACCACCGGGTCACGGGCGACACCGCCGTCCGCCGCGCCCTCGACCTCGCCGTCGACCGGCAGGCCATGGTCGACCGGATCCTCGAAGGCGCCGGAAAGCCCGCCTACGGACCCGTCCCCACCGACAGCCCCTGGTTCGCACGGGGCACCGAACGCCGCCACGACCTCGCCGGCGCGCGGAAGATCCTCGACGAGGCCGGCTGGAAGCCCGGCCCCGACGGCATCCGCGTGAAGAACGGCGTCCGCGCCGCCTTCCCCCTCTGGTACCTCTCCGGCGACAAGCTCCGCCAGGACCACGCCCTCGCCTACGCCTCCGACGCCAGGAAGGCCGGCATCGACATCACCACCCAGGCCGGCACCTGGGAGGTCATCGAGCCCCGCATGAAGACGGACGCCGTCCTCGCCGGCGGCGGCTCGCCCGGCGACCCCGACTTCGACCAGTACCCGCTCCTGAAGTCCACCCTCGCCGGCGACGGCTTCAACAACATGGCCCGGTACGACAACGAGACCGTCGACCGCGCCCTGGAGGACGGCCGCCGGACGAACGACCCCGCGAAGCGCCGCGCCGCGTACGACACCGTCCAGCGCGAACTGGCCGAGAACCCCGGCTACACCTTCCTCACCCACATCGACCACCTCTACGTCGTGAACGACGACTGGGAAGGCCCGAGCACCCAGACCGAACCCCACGACCACGGCCTCGCCTCCGGCCCCTGGTGGAACGTCGAGACCTGGAAGCCGAAGAGGTGAGCCGCCGCCTCCCCTGGGGGGCCATGGCCCGGATGACGGGACGGCGGGCCCTCGCCGCCGTCCCCGTCCTCCTCACGGTCACCCTCGCGGTGTTCGCCGTCGCCGAAGCCTCCCCCTTCGACCCCGTCAAGGCGTACGCCGGCACCGCCGGACTCACCGCCTCGCAGGAGAACCTCGACCAGCTCCGCGCCAACCTCGGCGTCGACCGGCCCCTCCTCGCCCGCTGGTGGGACTGGCTCACCTCGGCCCTCACCGGCGACCTCGGCGACTCCGCCACGATGCGCCGCCCCGTGGCGGAGGTCATCGGCGAACGCCTCGGCTGGTCCGTCCTCCTCGCCGTCACCGCCTTCGCCGTCGCCGTCGTCCTCGGCACCCTCCTCGGCGTCCTCGCCGGATGCCGCCGCGGCGGCCTCCTCGACCGGGCCGCCGGCTCCGCCGCGTACACCCTGGAAGCCGCCCCCGCCTACTGGCTCGGCCTCCTCGCCGTCTGGTTCTTCGCCCTGGAGCTCGGCGCCCTGCCCGCCGGCGGACTCACCGACACCGCCAGCGACACCGTCACCGCCGGCCAGGTCGCCCGCCACCTCGTGCTGCCCGCACTCGTCCTCGGCGTCTCCCAACTGCCCTGGTTCTTCCTGTACGTCCGCCAGGGCGTCGGCGACGCCCTCGACGAGGACCCCGTGCGCGGCGCCCGCGCCCGGGGCCTGCGCGAACGCACCGTCCTCACCGGCCACGCCCTCCGCTCCGGGATGCTCCCCATGCTCACCCTCGTCGGCTCCCGCGTCCCCGAACTCATCACCGGCGCCCTGCTCGTGGAGACCGTCTTCAGCTGGCCCGGCATCGCCGCCGCCACCGTCACGGCCGCCACCTCCGTCGACTTCCCGCTGCTCGCCGCGCTCACCGTCCTCGCCACCGCCGCCGTCCTCGTCGGCAACCTCCTCTCCGACCTGCTGTACGGACTCGCCGACCCGAGGGTGGGCTTCGATGGCTGACCCGCGCACCCACCGCCTGCGGCTGTGGACCTCCGCCCTCACCGTCGGCGCGATCCTCCTCGCCGTACTGCTCGTGCCCCCGCTCGTCCAGCTCGACGAACAGGCCGTCGACCTCTCCCGCAAGCTCCTCCCGCCGTCCTGGGCGCACCCCTTCGGCACCGACGACCTCGGCCGCGACCTCCTCCTGCGCTGCGTCCACGGCCTGCGGATCTCCCTCCTCGTCGGACTCGTCGCCGCGCTCGTGGCCACCGTCGTCGGCACCGCCGTCGGAGCCGCGGCCGGGGCGCTCGGCGGCCGGCCCGACCGCTGGCTGATGCGGCTCGTCGACGCCTTCTCCTCCGTGCCGCACCTGCTGCTCGGCGTCTTCGTGGTGGCCCTCTTCCGGCCCGGCGTCTGGCCCGTCATCGCCTCCGTCGCCGTCACCCACTGGCTCTCCACCGCCCGGATCGTCCGCTCCGAGGTCCTCTCCCTGCGCACCCGGCCCTACGTGGACGCGGCGATCTCCGGCGGAGCCTCGCGCCTCCGGGTCGCCGTCCGGCACCTGCTGCCCGCCGTCCTGCCGCAGGCCGGACTCGCCGCCGTGCTCATGATCCCGCACGCCATGTGGCACGAGTCCGCGCTGTCCTTCCTCGGCCTCGGCCTCCCCAGCCACCGGGCCAGCCTCGGCAACCTCGTGCAGAACGCCCGCTCCTCGCTCCTCGCCGGCGACTGGTGGCCCACCCTCTTCCCCGGCCTCCTCCTCATCGTGCCGACCCTCGCCGTCGCCGGACTCGCGGGCGTCTGGCGCGACCGCCTCAACCCGCGCCGCCGATCGGAGCTGATGCCGTGAACCCCCGCGTCGAGCGCGCCCTCCGGGCCGTCTCCGCCGAGCGGGCCGAGGACGCCGTCCTCAGCGTCCGCGGCCTCACCGTCCGCTTCCGGCTGCGCGGCGGCCGGACCGTCGCCGCCGTCGACGACGCCGACTTCGACCTCGCGGCGGGGGAGTGCCTCGCCCTCGTCGGCGAGAGCGGCTGCGGCAAGTCCGTCCTCGCCTCCGCCCTCCTCGGCCTGCTCCCCGGGAACGCGGAGACCTCCGGCACGGCGTTCCTCGACGGCACGGATCTGCTCGCCGCCGACGAGAAGACCCTCGCCCGCACCGTACGGGGCCGGCGCGTCGGCCTCGTGCCCCAGAGCCCCGCCGCCCACCTCACCCCCGTCCGCACCGTGCGGTCCCACCTGGAGGAGACCGTCCGCGCCCTCACCGCCACCCCCCGCCGGGCCCGGCGCGAGGCCGCCGAGGACGCCGCCGACCGGGCCGCCTTCCCCGCCGGACACCTCGACCGCCATCCGCACCAGCTCTCCGGCGGCCTCGCCCAGCGCGCCGCCACCGCCCTCGCCCTCATCGGCGACGCCCGCCTGCTGCTCGCCGACGAACCCACCACCGGCCTCGACCGCGACCTCGTCGACCGCACCGTCGACGAACTGCGGCGCCACGCCGACGAGGGCCGCGCCCTGCTCCTCATCACCCACGACCTGGCCGCGGCCGAACGCGTCGCCGACCGCGTCGCCGTCATGTACGCCGGCCGGATCGTCGAAGTCGCCCCCGCCCAGCGCTTCTTCGGTCCCACCGGACCCCGCCACCCCTACGCCCGCGGACTCCTCGACGCGCTGCCCGGCCGGGCGTTCACCCCGATCCCCGGCATGCCGCCGGAGCTCTCCGCCCTGCCCGACGGCTGCGCCTTCGCCCCGCGCTGCCCGCGCGCCACCACCCGCTGCGCCACCCGCCCCGAACCCACGGCGGGCGTGGCCTGTCACCACCCGGAGCAGCCCCGTGCTTGAACTCGACTCCGTCACCGCCGGATACGGGCGCCGCGCCCCCGTCTTCCGCGGCGCCTCCCTCACCGTCGCTCCCGGCGAGTCCGTCGGTCTGCTCGGCCCCAGCGGCTGCGGCAAGTCCACCCTCGCCCGGGTCGCCGCCCTCCTCCACCGCCCCGACGCCGGCCGCCTCGTCCTCGACGGCACCGAGGTGCGGGCCTGGCGCCACCGCGCCCCGCGCGAGCGGCGCACCGCCGTCGGCGTCGTCTTCCAGCAGCCCCGCACCGCCGCCGACCCCCGCCTCACGCTCGCCGACCTGATCGCCGAGCCCCTGCGCGCCACCGGCCGCCGCGCCGAGGCCCGGGAGCGGGTCGCGGCCCTCGCCCCGGCCGTCGGCCTCACCCCCGACCTGCTCGGCCGCCGCCCCCACGAGGTCAGCGACGGACAGCTCCAACGCGCCTGCCTGGCCCGCGCCCTGGTCCTCCGCCCCCGCTGGCTGATCTGCGACGAGATGACCGCCATGCTCGACGCCTCCACCACCGCGGCCCTCGTCGCCGCCGTCGAGGGCTACCGCGCCGAGACCGGCGCCGGCCTCCTCGCCGTGGGCCACGACCGCGTCCTGCTGAACCGCTGGTGCGACCGTACGGTCGACTGGCAGGACTGCCTCCCCACCGGGCCCTGACCGAATCTCACCCGTATGGCCGCCCTGCCATACGCCCGGACGGACCGCGCATTCCGTCACACTGTCCGCCGAACGCCGCAATTCCGGTGCGGCGACGGAGGGACGTGAGAGCGATGGCCGTTTCCATTTCTGTCGTGGTGCTGCTGCTGGTACTGGCCGTGATCTTCCTGCGGAACGGCGGCCTCAAGGTCACGCACGCCCTGGTCTGCGCCCTGCTCGGCTTCTTCCTCGCCGGCACCAGCATGGCGCCCACCATCCACAACGGCGTGGCCGCCACCGCCAACGTGGTCTCCAGCCTCAGGCCGTGATCGTCACGGCTCCGTGAACTCCCGTGAACCGCTGTGAACTGCCCGTGAAACCCAGGGCGGTTCCATGTACATTTCACGAACTCGGTCCTAGCGTCGGCCGCCGGCGCGACACACGTCAGGACCCGAGGAGCCGCTTTGACCACCCCACCGCCCCGCAGACGAGCACGCGCGCTCGCGCTGGTCGCCGCGCTCGCGGCGACCCTTCTGGCGGGCTCCGCGCCCGTCGCCCAGGCCGAGGAGATCCCCCTCGCTCCCGGCCACCGTCTCGTCGATCACTACGTGGGCGCCCCCGCCGCCGCGCGGCCCGTGCCCGGCAAAGGCCCCGCCCAGCACCCGTATCTCGCCCCCAACGGCCGCAGCGGCATGCACGCCGACGGCGCCGGCAGCGCCACCTATCCCTGGTCCGGGCCGCTCGGGCGCGACCCGGAGGTCGACAGCGAGAAGATCGCCGCCGTCGGCGGCGAGTGCGCCACCGTCACCTTCGACGCCGGCGGCCGCCTCGTCACCGTCTGCGGCACCTTCAGCGGCTTCCTCCTGAAGCTGCTCGATCCGCGCACCCTGGCCACCCTCGCCGAGTACAAGCTCCCGCAGCGCTCCTCCACCGTCGAGGCCGTCACCCGCCTCGACTTCGAGAAGATCTTCAAGGACACCTCCGGCGGGGCCTACTTCTACCTCGACGACCGGGACCGGGTGGTCCTCGCCGACTCCCGCCAGCACGTCCTGCGGATCGCCCACCGCCAGAAGGCCGACGGGGTCTGGGAGTTCGTCGTCGAGAACGACTGGGACCTCACCTCCCTCGTCCCGCACGACTGCGTCAGCTGGACCAACCTCTTCCCCAGCGGCGTCTGCGACCCCGTCACCTCCGTCATGCCCGACTGGGACGGCCGCATCTGGTGGGTGACCCGCCTCGGCCGCGTCGGCACCGTCGATCCCGCCACGGGCGCCCTGCGCGTGATCCGGCTCGACGGCGAGGAGATCCAGAACTCCTTCTCCGTCGCCGAGGACGGCGTCTCCATCGTCACCGACCACGCCCTGTACGGCTTCCGCGCCGACGCCGACGGCGTCCCGCGCGTCCAGTGGCGCGAGACGTACGACCGGGGGACCGGCACCAAGCCCGGCTCGGTGAACCAGGGTTCGGGCACCACCCCCGACCTCTTCGGCACCGAGGACCAGTACGTCGCCATCACCGACAACGCCGACGACCGCATGAACGTCCTCGTCTACCGCCGGGGCGCCGACGTGCCCGCCGCCGAGCGGCTCGTCTGCAAGGTGCCCGTCTTCGGCTCCGGCGCCTCCACCACCGACAACTCCCTGATCAGCTGGGGCGACAGCCTGGTCGTCGAGAACAACTACGGCTACGAGAACCCGAGTTCGCTCCTGCTCGGCCGCAGCGTCGTCGGCGGCGCGACCCGGATCGACGTCCGCGCCGACGGCAGCGGCTGCGACACCGTCTGGGAGAGCGACGTCCGCTCGCCCTCCACGGTCCCGAAGCTCTCCACCGCCAACGGACTGCTCTACTTCTACGAGAAGCGCCCCCACGCCTGGGGCATCGACGCCTGGTACCTCACGGCCGTCGACTTCCGCACCGGCGAGCGCGCCTTCTCGCGCTTCACCGGCACCGGACCGGCCTACGACAACAACTGGGCGCCGATCACCATCGGCCCCGACGGCACCGCGTACGTGGGGGTCTTCAACGGCATCGTCGCCGTCCGCGACGGCGCCTGACGCACGGCGGCGGGGGGGGCCCCCGGGCCCCCCCCCGGCCCCGGTTCCCCGGCGCGGGAACCGGTCCACCCGAGAGAGCGGACACCCCATGCAGTTCGGCATCTTCACCGTCGGGGACGTGACCCCGGACCCCACCGACGGTCGTACGCCGACCGAACACGAGCGCATCAAGGCGATGGTCGCCATCGCGCTCAAGGCCGAGGAGGTCGGCCTCGACGTCTTCGCGACCGGCGAGCACCACAACCCGCCGTTCGTGCCGTCGTCGCCGACCACCCTGCTCGGCCACGTCGCCGCCCGCACCGAGAAGCTGATCCTGTCCACGTCCACGACGCTGATCACCACGAACGACCCGGTGAAGATCGCCGAGGACTACGCGATGCTCCAGCACCTGGCCGACGGCCGGGTCGACCTCATGCTGGGCCGCGGCAACACCGGTCCGGTCTACCCGTGGTTCGGCCAGGACATCCGCCGGGGCATCGACCTCGCCAAGGAGAACTACGCGCTGCTGCGCCGGCTGTGGCGCGAGGACGTCGTGGACTGGGAGGGCACGTTCCGGACGCCGCTCCAGGCCTTCACCTCGACGCCCCGGCCCCTGGACGGCGTCCCGCCCTTCGTCTGGCACGGCTCCATCAGGTCACCCGAGATCGCGGAGCAGGCCGCCTTCCACGGCGACGGCTTCTTCCACAACAACATCTTCTGGCCGGCCGACCACACCAGGCGCATGGTGCAGCTCTACCGGCGCCGGTTCGCGCACCACGGTCACGGCCGCCCGGAGGACGCCGTCGTCGGCCTGGGCGGACAGGTCTTCATGCGCAAGAACTCCCAGGACGCCGTACGGGAGTTCCGGCCCTACTTCGACAACGCGCCGGTGTACGGCCACGGCCCGTCGCTCGAGGACTTCACCGAGCAGACCCCGCTGACGGTGGGCTCCCCCCAGCAGGTCATCGAGCGCACCCTGTCGTTCCGGGAGACCGTCGGCGACTACCAGCGCCAGCTCTTCCTGATGGACCACGCGGGCCTGCCCCTGAAGACCGTCCTCGAACAGCTCGACATCCTCGGCGAAGAGGTCGTGCCCGTCCTGCGGAAGGAGTTCGCGAAGGGGCGCCCGGCCGACGTGCCGGAGGCCCCCACGCACGCGTCCCTCCGGGCCGCCCGGGAGGTGTCCGCCGCATGAAGCTGATCGTCGTCTCCGCGGGGCTGAGCACCCCCTCCTCCACCCGCCTGCTCGCGGACCGGCTGGCCGAGGCGGCCCGCGACGAACTCGCCGCCCGGGGGCACGCGGCGTCGACCGGGGTCCTGGAGCTGCGCGAACTGGCCGGCGGCATCGCCGACCACCTCGTGACCGGATTTCCACCGCCGCGACTGAGCGCCGCGATCGACGCGGTGACGGCAGCCGACGGCCTGATCGTCGTGACTCCCGTGTTCGCGGCCTCCTACAGCGGTCTCTTCAAGTCCTTCTTCGACGTGATCGATCCGGACGCCCTCTCCGGGAAGCCGGTCCTGATCGCGGCGACGGGCGGCACCGCCCGCCACTCCCTGGTCCTCGATCACGCCGTACGCCCGCTCTTCTCCTACCTCCGCGCCGTCGTCGTCCCCACCGCCGTGTTCGCGGCCTCCGAGGACTGGGGCTCGGGGGGAGACGAGTACACCGACGGCCTGCCCGGACGCGTCCGCCGCGCGGGCGCCGAGCTCGCCGCGCTCACGGCGGCGCGCCCGGTCGGTGAAGAGCCCGAGGACGACGTCACCGCCCTCGAACGGAGACTCGCCGACCTGCGCTTCGACTGAGACGGGCCCCCGGGCCGGGCGGCGCCGGGGTGGTTCATGTGGTTCATACTGTTCCGCCGTATGAGCGTGAACCGAGTGACGACGAGGACCGTGCCCGAGGAATCCGACGGCGCGCGGACGCCCCTCCGCGGCAGGGACGCCGAACTGGCGTTCATCGAGGCGCGGCTCGACGCGCTCGACCGGGGCGAAGGCGGGATCATCCGCGTCGAAGGCCCCGTCGGCATCGGCAGGTCCAGGATCCTCGCGCAGGCCGCGGCGGCCGCGAGACGGCGCGGGACGAGGGTGTTCGAGGGAGCGGCGGACCCCGACGAGCAGTTCGTGCCGCTCGGCCCGCTCCTCGAAGGTCTGCTCTCCGGCGAGGAGCCGCTGTCGGGCGCCGTCCGCCTCAGGGACCTCGCCACGACACCCGGCCAGCGCTTCTGGCTGCTCCAGGAACTGGGGGACCGCCTGCGGGAGACGGCACGGAACGGCCCCCTGCTCGTCGTCCTCGACGACCTCCAGTGGTGCGACGACCTGACCCTTCTCACCTTCAACACGCTCGCGGCCGGACTCTCGTCGCACGCCATCCTCTGGCTGGTCGCCGTGCGCGGCGGCAGCGTGCCGTCGGGAGTGCGCACGACCCTGGACAGGATCAGGCAGGCGGGCGCGCACGAGCTGGCGCTGGGAGCGCTGGACGACCGGGCCACCGCGCGGATCGCCGAGGACCTCCTCGGCGCCGCTCCCGCCCCGGACGTCCTCCGCGTCGCCCGCCGCGCCGAAGGGGTCCCGCAGCTGCTGGTCGAGCTGCTCGTCTCGCTGCGGGAGGGGGAGGCGGTGACGATCGAGAACGGCACGGCCCGGCTGCCGGCCGGACCCCCCGCCCCACGGGAGCTCCCCTCCGTCGTGCGCCGCCTCGACCAGCTGTCCGACGAGGCACGGGAGCTGGTGCAGACGGCGGCCGCCGTGGGCGGCCCGGTCACCGTCGCGCTGCTGGCCGAACTGCTCGGCAGGTCCTCGGCGGCGCTCATCACGGCGGTACGGGAATCCCTGGACGCCGATCTGCTCTCCGAGAGCGGCGACCGCCTCGCGTTCCGCCACGACCTGGTCCGCGAGGCGGTGGAAGCCGGCCTCCCCCTGCCCCTGCGCCGGGCCCTGCGCGGTCAGGCCGCCGGGCTGCCGCCGGGGAGCGCGGCCTCCCCCGCCGGGCGTCCCGGGCCTTCGGCCGGGAGGGCGACGCCGACGGGTGCGACGGAGGCCGGGAAAGCGGGACCGGGAGACGCGACGGAGGCCGACCGGCTGCGCGCCGCCGCGGCGGAACTCGCGGCCACCGCTCCCGGGCCCGCCGCGGAACGCAGCCTCAAGGCCCTGGAACTCACCGCGGCGGACGCTCCGGAGCGGCCGCGGATCATCGCCGAGACGATCCCGCTGCTCTGGCAGACGGGCCAGGCCGTCCGCGCCCGTGAGCTGGGAGCCTCCGCCCTGGCGACCGGCACCCTCGGACCCGAGGACGAGGCGCTCATACGCCTCGCCCTGGCACGCCTCGCCGTACCGTTCGACTTCTCCGAGGCGGTCGGGCAGGCCCGCGCCGGCGCGGCACTGCCCGGGATCTCCGGGACCGTGCGGGGACGCCTGCTGGCCATGCTCGCCGTCGGCCTGTCGATGTCGGGCGAGCACGCGGCGGCCGAGCAGGTCGCCGCGGAGGCGTGGGAGACCGCGGCGGCGGCGGGGGACCGCTCCGCCGAGGCCACGCTGACGACGGTCCGCTCGGCCGTGAGCTTCCACCGCATGGACCTGACCGAGGCGTTCCGGCAGGCGGAGCGGGCCGCCGCGCTGGCCGACGCCCTGGGCGTCAGCACCTCGCTGTGGGTTCCGGAGGCCTTGTGGCACGCTCTCCTGTCGAACACCACCGGACGCTCCGCGGAGGCGCTCGCCGCCGCGGAGGACGGCATCCGGACCACCGGGGAGCAGGGCCGGACGGCGGCCACCCGCATGTGGCTCATGACCCGGTCCCGCATCCTTCTGGAGGCCGGACGGCTGGCGGACGCCCGGGCCGACGCCGAAGCCGCGTCCGCGACGACCGGCGATCCCGGCCCGGGCAACCTCGCCGACGTCACGCTCCGGTACGTGATGCTGCGCGTCGCCCTCCACACCGACGACCGGCAGACCGCGCGGGCGTACGCGGCGGAGGCGAGGCGCATGCGGAGCGACGCGGCACCCGTCGTCCGGCACTTCGGCTCCTGGATGCTGGCGCTGACGGCCGACTTCGAAGGCCGGCCCGACCGTGCCATGGCCGAACTCGACGAGGTGATGACGTCGCCCGCCGCGGACCGGCCGGCCTACGCCGGCCTGGTCGACCCCGCCGACGCCCCGGTCCTCGTCCGCCTGGCGCTGCGTGCCGGCGCGCACGAACGGGCCGCGCAGGCAGTGGCCCTGGCCGAGCGACGGGCCGTGCTCAACCCGGGCCTCACGCTCCTCGCCGCCACCGCCGCGCACGCCCGGGGGCTCCTCGACAACGACCTCGCCCCTCTCGTACGCGCCGTCCGGCTGTACGAGGACTGCCCTCGGGTGCTGGCCCGGGCGTCGGCGCTGGAGGACGCCGGACTCAAGCTGGCGGCCACGCGCAGGTCCGAAGCGGTGCCGTACTTCGAAACGGCCCTCGCGCTCTACGGGCGAGCGGGCGCCGAGCGGGACGTCGCACGCGTCCGCCGGCGCCTGCGGGCCGCCGGCGTCCGTCGCCGGCCCTCGTCCCCGGGCCTCTCCGACGCATGGCCCGAGCTGACGGCCGCGGAGACACGGGTGGTACGGCTCGTGGCCGGGGGGCTGACCAACCGGCAGGCGGCCGAGCACCTCTCCCTCTCGCCGCACACGGTGAGTTCGCACCTGCGCCGGGCCTTCACCAAGCTGGACGTCACCTCGCGCGGGGAGCTGACCCGGCTGGTGAGACACCGCGACGACGGAGAGTAGTCGCTTCGTATCCCACGCGGGAGTCCGGGCAATGGACGATTCGTGCGATGTGCCGAGGCCGTCGCCTCCTCAGAATGATCAAGAGCCGCGGAAGGGAGGGGTCCGCGGGGAACCGTTGGTCGAGAGAGGAACAGCGCATGACCACAAGGCTCCAGCGAGCCCGCCCTGGCAGCCCCGAGCTCCAGGCGCTCGTCGACGAGCTAGCGGAGCGGCTCGGCCGGTCCGTCGCCGTCGACGACCCGCTGGTCCGCATGGTCTGTACGAGCCGCCACTTCGGTGACGAGGACCCGGTACGGATCGGCACCCTGCTGCAGGGCCGCGCCGACAACGCGTCCATCCGCCACGTCCTCGCCCAGGGCGTGACGCAGTGGTCCAGGGCCGGATTCATCGACGGCCGCGACGATCTCGGACTGCTGCCCCGTTACGTCGTGCCCCTGCGCGAGCGCGGACATCTCCTCGGACTGCTCCTGGTGGTCGCGCCAGAGAAGACGCTGGCGGAGCACGAGACGCGTGCCATCGCCCGGGCGGCGGACGCCATGGCCGCCCAGATGTACGGAGAGCACATCGCCACCGACACCCGGAAGGCCGACGAGCGGGACCTCGTCCTCGAACTCGTCGGCACCGACGTCGCCGCCCGTACCACCGCACGCCGGCGGGGCAGGGAACTCGGGCTGCTGGGAGCGGCCGAGCACGTCCTGGTCACCGTCGTGCAGTTGAGCTGCGCGACCGAGCTCGTGCGACAGTCCGAGGCGGCCCTGTGGGGGGCGCTGGAGGGGTTCCGGCAGACGCGTTCGGCCCAGGGCCTCATCGCGGTCGGCAGGGAGCGGGCGACACTGCTGCAGCTGCGCGACCGCCCGCCCGCCCGGGACGAGGTCACCGCGCAGTCCGCCCACATCCTGGACGAACTCCGCACCTTCCTCGGCCCGTCGGCGGACCCCGTGATCGGCGTCGGTGGCCGGCACCCCGGCCTGGACGAGGCGTGGACGTCGTACGAGCAGGCGCTCGTGGCGGCGCGCGCGGCACGCCGACTGCCCGCCCTGAAGAGCGCCGGTGACTGGGAACTCCTCGGGGAACTGGCCGTGCTGCTCCAGCTCCCCGAGCACGTCCTGAACACGTCCCTGGTCCCGAAGCCGCTCCGCACCCTGGCCGAGGCGCACGGCGGCGACCGCCTGCGGGACACCCTGCGCTGCTTCCTCGAACACGCGGGATCGATCCCCAGGACCGCGGACACGCTGGGAATCCACCGCACCTCGCTCTACTACCGCCTGCGCCAGATCCAGGAGATCACCGGACTCGACCTCGACGACGGCGCCCACCGGCTCACGCTCCACCTCGGCCTCAGGATCGAGGAACTCCTCGCCCCGGGCGCCGACCGAGCCGCCTGACCTCCTCGCTTCGACAAAGCGAGGAGGATCCACGGCCCGATTCCTACAGCTCGCGGTGGTGCGGGCGGCGGGCCCCGTTCGATGATGTCCGGGACGGGCGGGAACGACGCACCGTCTCTGACCAGGGGAGAGGTCATGAAGGAACTGATCACGACGGACGGCGCACGGCTCGCGTACCAGGACACCGGCGGCGAGGGCGTCCCGCTGGTGATGCTGCACGGCTGGGGGCAGACGCAGGCGATGTTCCGCCACCAGATCGAGGGGCTGGCGCCCGGTCGCCGTGTCGTCACCGTCGACCTCCGCGGCCACGGGAAGTCCGGCAGACCGCGTCACGGCTACCGCATCGCCCGGCTCTCCCGCGACGTGCTCGAACTCGTCGACCATCTCGGGCTGGACCGTTTCGACGCACTGGGCTGGTCCATGGGCGTCTCGGTGTGGTGGAGCTTCATCGACCAGTACGGGACCGGACGGATCCGGCGCTTCGTCGCCGTCGACCAGCCCGCGGCGGTCGCCGCCGTGCCCTGGATGACCGAGCGGGAACAGCGGGACTCCGGCGCCATCTTCGACGTGTCGGGGCTGTTGTACCTGGGGGCGGCCCTCGCGGGGCCGGAGGGCGACACGGTCCGCGCCGACTTCGTGCGCGGCATGTTCTCCGGCGAGCCCGACGCCGAGGTGCTGGCCCTCGTCGCCGAGGAGATCAGGTCGACGCCCGCCTACGCGGGCGTGCCGCTGCTGTTCGACCACTGCGCGCAGGACTGGAGGGACGTGCTTCCCCGGATCGATGTGCCGACCCTGGTGATCGGCTGCGAGGGAAGCCACGTGCACCCCGATTCGCAGCGCTTCGTCGCCGAGCGGATTCCCGGCGCGCGCCTGCACGTCTTCGCCTCCGACGTGGCGAACTCTCACTTCCCCTTCCTGGAGAACCCGCCGGCCTTCAACGCCGTGGTGGAGAAGTTCCTGGCCGAGGAGCCGGCGAACGGGGCGTGAATCCGTCCTCCGCCCGCACGAACCCACGGCCAGGAATTCCCATGCCCCTCACACTGATGTCCCGTACGTCCGAACGGGTGCCCCGGCAGGCGCCCGATCCGGCCTCGTCCTCCTCCCACCCGGGGCGGCTGGTCCAGGTGCTCTCCGAGATGCCGGAGACGAACGACCGGACCCACGTCTACCTCGGCGTCCACGTCCGTGGGCCCGTCACCGTCGTCCACGAGCGGGCCGAGACCTCGTTGGAACCGAACGACCTGGTCTTCTGCGACCCGGCCCGGCGGCATCTGCTGCGGTTCGGCGAAGACTGCCGGATGATCTTCTTCCGGGTGCCCCGCTGCTATCTGGGCGTCACGGAGCCGGAACTGGACCGGGTGCTCGGCGTACCCGTACGCGGCGGGGAGGGGATCGGGGCGCTGGCGTCCGACTTCCTGACCGCGCTCGCCGCCAAGGCGGAGGTCCGCCGGTCCGCGATCGGGGACCGGCGTGCCCGGACGGCCGTGCATCTCCTCTCCGTCCTGGTCATGGAGCTCCTCGACGCGGACACGACGGACGAGGCCGACGACGCGTCCGGGGCCGTCAACGAGATGCTGTCCCGTATCCGCGGCTACATCGAAGAGCACCTGATGGACCCGGACCTCTCGCCGGAGTCGATCGCACGCGCCCACCACATCTCCGTCCGGTACCTGCAGAAGCTCTTCCAGAACGACGGCAGCACGGTGAGCCACTGGGTGCGGCAGCGCCGGCTCGAGTTCTGCCGGCTCGAGCTGGGCCGTTCCCACCGCAGGATCACCATGGCGGCGGTGGCGCACCGCTGGGGCTTCAGCAGCCCCTCGCACTTCAGCCGCACGTTCCGCGGGGCCTACGGCATGAGCCCCAGCGAATGGCAGGCGCTGGCGACCTCGGCCTTCGCGACGACGGCTGCCGGCGCCCCGGACGAGGGAGGGCGCTGAGGCGCGTGTGCGCCGCCGTGACAGCGCGGATGCGCGCACGTACAAGAGGCGCCCCCGCCCCGGCCCTACCGTGAGTAACGGTCGCACGGACCTCTCGCCGAACTCCGGGCCGCGGCCTGACTGTCGTGACGCCGCCCCCCCACGTGGCCCGACACCGAGAAGAGAACTGGCATGACCAACCCCACCGTCGTCCTCGTGCACGGCGCCTTCGCCGACGCGACGGGCTGGATAGGCGTCATCGCGGAACTGCGCAGCAGCGGGATCCCGGTGATCGCTCCCTCGAACCCGCTCCGGGGCCTGACGTCGGACGCCGCCTATCTCGCCTCCTTCCTGGCGCAGGTCGAGGGCCCGGCCGTACTCGTCGGCCACGCGTACGGCGGTGCGCTGATCACCGTGGCCGGCGCCGCGGACAACGTCGTGGGGCTCGTCTACGTGGCCGCCTACGTGCCCCACGAGGGCGAGAGCCTCGGCCAGCTCCAAGGGGGCTTCCCCGCCTCCCCGCTGACGGGCAGCCTGAAGGAGTGGACGTACCCGCTCCTCGACGGCGACTGCGCGGTCGAGGTCACCATCGAGGAGACCGCCTTCCCCTCCGTCTTCGCGGCGGACGTGCCCGAGGACGTCGCCGGCGTCCTGGCGGCGGCCCAACGGCCCCTCGCCACGGCCGCCTTCACCGAGACCGCGTCCACGGCGGCGTGGCGGACCAAACCGTCCTGGGCCCTGGTGGCCGGGGCGGACCGCGCGATCAGCCCCGAGGTCCAGCGCTTCGGCGCCGCGCGGGCCGGAGCCGTCGTCGTCGAACTCCCGGACGCCTCACACGCCGTCGTCCTGTCCGAGCCCGCCCGGGTCGCCGACCTGATCAAGGACGCGGTACGGGCGACGGGCGGCCACTCGTCGGCGCTGCGGCCGCGCTGAAGGGCTTCGGTCAGGGCTTCGTCAGGGCCTCGGCGAGCGCGGCAATGGTGGTGGCTGAAGCCAGAAAGGATCGCCATCTCGGCGATGTCGTCATCTTCTCCACTCTCCTCTACTTCGGTCGGGCCTGGTGGCGGCGTGGGCAGTGGTCGATACCCGGAGGACTGGACAGATGGATACATCGGAATTTGATCTGATAAATAACCCTGTCGCGTCCAGAAGTCATCGGATGGTGTAACGCGAGCCCTGGCCGAGCCGTGCGTGAACCCGGCGGCGGCCGGTCGAAGCGGCCGTGGCACCGACGCGGGGGGCCGAGGAGCGGACCACGGGCGCTGCGTGAGTGGCGTCGACCGCCCCCTAGAGCCAGTCCCGGCGCTTGAAGATCACGTACAGACTGGTGCAGACGGCCCCCATCAAGCCGATCGCGAACGGATATCCGCCCGTCCAGTGCAGCTCCGGCATCCGGTCGAAGTTCATGCCGTAGATCGTGCCGACGAGTGTGGGTGCGAAGAGGATGGCGGCCCAGGCCGAGATCTTCTTGATCTCCTCGTTCTGCTCGAAGCCCGCTTCCGCCAGGGCGCGCATCTCGGCGTTCTGTTGCTGGGTGACCAGGGTCGCGTTGACTGTGAGGATGTCCGTCAGGGCCTGGCGGAAGCCGTCGACGCGTTCGCTGGTGTGGGTGACGTGGTCGGCGACGTCGCGGAGGTAGCGCTGGAGCTCCTCGTCCGTGCCGTACTTGGCGAAGCCGGCCATGAGGGCGTGGAGCATGCCCACCAGGGGGCGGGTGGCGCGCTGGAACTCGACCATCTCGCGGGAGAGTTCGTAGATGCGGCGGGAGACCGCGGGGTCGCCGCCGAAGACCTCCGTCTCGATCTCGTCGATGTCGTTCTGGACGCCCGCCACCACCGGCGCGTAGCCGTCGACCACCGCGTCGAGGATCGCGTACAGGACGGCCTCGGGGCCCAGGGCCAGCAGGTCCGGGTTCTCCTCCATGCGGCGGCGGACGGCCGAGAGGTCCGGGGCGGCGCCGTGCCGGACCGTGATGAGGAAGTCCGGGCCCACGAAGACGTGGAGCTCGCCGAACTCGACCTCCTCCGGGGCGTCGAGGTAGCGGGCGGCTCGCAGGACGACGAAGAGCGTGTCGCCGTACCGCTCCAGCTTGGGGCGCTGGTGGGCTTCCCTGGCGTCCTCGACGGCCAGCTCGTGCAGGTCGAACTCGGCCGCCAGGGAGTGGAGTTCCTCATCGGTGGGGCGATGGAGCCCGATCCAGGCCATGCCGTCGGGGTGCTCGCGCAGCTGGCGGAAGGTGTCCGCGAGGGTGGCGGGGGAGGAGACCCGGTGGCCGTCGCGGTAGAGCGCCGACTGCACCACGCTCGACCGCACCCCGTTCGACCGGGTCCCGCCCGGCCCCGTCCCGCCCGGCGCCGCCGGGGGCGGCTGCGCGGACGAGGCCCCGGACGGGGGCTCGGCGCGGCGGCGCCAGGCCGCGCGGGGACGGCGGTCGGACATCGTCGCTCACCTCCTCCTCGGCCGGTGGCCTCGGCGACTCTGCCGGTCTGGGACGACTCTGCGGGTCTGGAACGTGTCTGCGGGTGCAGAACGGGATACGGACGAGAGCAGGATATATGGGGTGAAACCTTTCCGTCCGGACCTCACGGGTCCTCCTTGCGGACGGTAGCTGTCCGCAACTGTCGATAGCGTGCCGACCATGGCCCTCAAGACGACCCACCCCGTGCTCGGCCCCCGCGCCCTGAACCGCGCCACCCTCGACCGGCAGCTGCTCCTGCGCCCCGCGCCGCTCGGCGTCGAGGAGGCCGTCGCCCGTCTCGTCGGTCTCCAGGCCCAGAACACCAAGCCCCCGTACTACGCGCTCGCCGCCCGCCTCGACGGCTTCCGGCCCGAGGAGCTGTCCGCCCTGATGGAGTCCCGGAAGGTCGCCCGGATCGTCTCGCTGCGGTCCACCGTCCACACCCACACCGCCCGCGACGCCGTCGGCCTGCGCAGGCTCGTCCAGGCCGGGGCCGTCGACCGGGAGCTGAAGGCGTTCCGCAAGGGGCTCGACGGCGTCGACCTCGACCGGCTCGTCTCCCTGGCGACCGCCTACGTCGAGGAGCGGCCCCGCACCCCCAAGGAGCTGCGGGAGCGACTGCTCCGGGAGTGGCCGGGGGCCGACCCGCAGGCACTGACCATCGCCGCCCGCTGCCTGCTCCTGATGGTGCAGGTCACCCCGCGCGGTCTGTGGGGACGCGGCGGGCAGGTCGCGCTCACCACCACCCGTACGTGGTTCGACGCGCCCGCGGACGAAGCCGCCGACCTCGACGAGACCGTACGGCGCTACCTCGGCGCCTTCGGTCCCGCCTCCGTCAAGGACATGCAGACCTGGTGCGGTCTCACCCGCCTCCGCCCGGCCTTCGAGCGGCTGCGGTCCGAGCTGCTCGTCTTCCGGGACGAGCGGGGCACCGAGCTCTTCGACCTCCCCGACGCGCCCCGCCCCGACGAGGACACCCCCGCGCCGCCCCGCTTCCTGCCCGAGTTCGACAACCTGCTCCTCTCGCACGCCGACCGCGGCCGCGTCGTCCCCGCCGAGCACCACGGCCGCACCTGGACCGGCAACCAGGCGCACCGCACGTTCCTCGTCGACGGGTTCGTCGCCGGGATCTGGCACCTCGACGAGGCGAAGGACCGTACGACGCTCACCGTCGAACCCTTCGCGCGGGTGACGCGCGCGACGCGCACCGCGCTCACCGCCGAGGCCGAGCGGACCCTCCGGCTCATGACGCCTCCCGGCACCCCGTACGACATCGTCCACGCGGAGAGCTGAGGAGCGGTGGGGCGGCGGGGACGGCGTCGGCGCGCACCACGGAGAGAGCCGGGAACGCAGAGGATGACGACGGGGGAAGTCGAGGCCGTGCTGACCGAGGCGGGCTGGTCACGCGGGCGTGACATCGGTGCGCGGCTGCCCGAGCTCCTCGGCTTCGTCACCGACCGCTTCGCCGAGGAGGGCCATCCGGTCGAACCGTTCCGGGCCGCCCGGGACTTCGTCCGGGAATTCGGCGGACTGCGCCTGGTGATTCCGGGAACGCCGCCGGACGCCGTCGGATTCACCCCGCACTGGATCTACGAGGAGAGCGGCGAGGACGTCGCCGAACTCGCCCGGGACGTGGGGAGGAAGCTCTTTCCCGTCGGATACGAGACGTTCGACGGGGCCATGGTCCTCATCGACGAGACCGGACGTTTCTTCCTCCTGCACCACACCGGTCCCTCTTTCCTGGGAGCGAACCCGTACGAGGCCGTCAGCTGCCTGCTGCGCGGCCCCCGGCAAGAAGCGCGGGACCACTTCGTCTGACCGAGGGCGCCGGGGCCGGAGCGCCGGGCCTTCCGCGCCGGGGCCGGGCGCCGGGCCTCCCTCGCCGGCCCGCTACGGCAGCGCCCCCGCCCGTCGGGCCGCCACCACCGCCTCCAGGCGCGTGTGGGCGCCCAGCTTGCGCATCGCCGAGCGGAGGTAGCCCTTCACCGTCTCCGGACGCAGACCGAGGCGCTCCGCCGCGGTCGCGTTCGTCGCGCCGGAGGCGACCGCCGCGAGGACGTCCGTCTCGCGCGGCGTGAGCGCCACGCCCGGCAGCGGCGAGGGGGACGCGGCGGCCGTCTCCAGGCGCCCGCACACCGCGAGCAGGCGTGCCCGCAGCTCCGGGTCCATGACCTTCGGCGCGAGCTCGCGCAGCTCCCCGTACGCCTGGCGGACCTCCTCCCAGGACGGCCCGGGTGCCGGGGGCGCGAGCAGCTGCCGCACCTCGTCCCGCACCGCGAGGGCCTGCTCGACGTCACGGGCCGCCGCCATCGCCGCGTCGAAGACGCGCTCGCCGAGGGGGAGGGACTCGCGCAGCGCCCCGTACAGCACGCCGCGCACCTTGCGCCGCACGACGACGGGGACGGCGATCACCGAGCGCAGGCCCTCCGCCGAGACCGGGACGTCGTACTCGTGCGTGATGTGCCGCGACGACGGGTAGTCCGTGACCGCGCACGGCCGCGACAGCGCCAGGCACTTCCCGCCGAGCCCGGAACCGGCCGAGATCGCCAGGCCGCGCAGCGCGGGCGTGACGGCCCCGCTCAGCTCGGCGATCCGCATCGCGCGGCCCTCCTGGAGCAGCCCGCCGAAGACGACGGGCAGCCCGCTGGCGCGCTTCAGCCGCAGCAGCGCCGTACGCAGCTCCACCGCTTCCACCCTCTCGGACACGGGACCACTCCTTCACCCCCGAACGGGGGTAGTGAGACCTGGGTCACCGATTACACGATGTCCGGGACAGTCCCGCAATGAGGAGGACACATGACGGCCACGAGCGCGACCGGTGCGACGGAGAGGTTCCGGGCCGCCCGGGACTTCCTGCTGCAGCATCGCGAGGACTACGAGACGGCCTACGAGGGCTTCGCCTGGCCCCGGCCCGACCGTTTCAACTGGGCGCTCGAATGGTTCGACGTCATCGCACGGGACAACGACCGCACCGCGCTGCACATCGTCGAGGAGGACGGCTCCGAGACGCGGGTGAGCTTCGCCGAGATGTCCGCACGCTCCAACCGGGTCGCGAACTGGCTCCGGGCCCAGGGCGTGCGCGCCGGCGACCGGATCGTCCTGATGCTCGGCAACCAGGCCGAGCTGTGGGAGACCGTGCTCGCCGCGATGAAGCTGCGCGCCGTCCTCATCCCCGCCACCCCGCTCCTCGGCCCCGCCGACCTGCGCGACCGCGTCGACCGGGGCCGCGCCCGGCACGTCGTCGTGCGCGCCGAGGACACCGCCAAGTTCGACGACGTCCCCGGGGACTACACCCGGATCGCGGTCGGCGGCGACGGGGTGGACTGGCTGGGGTACGAGCTCGCCGCCCGGGAGTCGGACGTCTTCGAGCCCGACGGCGCCACCCTCGCCGACGACACCCTGATGCTGTACTTCACCTCCGGCACGACCGCCCGCCCCAAGCTGGTCGAGCACACCCACACCTCGTACCCCGTCGGGCACCTCTCGACGATGTACTGGATCGGCCTCAAGCCCGGCGACGTGCACCTCAACATCTCCTCGCCGGGCTGGGCCAAGCACGCCTGGTCCAACCTCTTCGCGCCGTGGAACGCCGAGGCGACCGTCTTCATCCACAACTACACCCGCTTCGACCCGGCCCGGCTCATGGACGAGATGGAGCGGGGCGGCGTCACCAGCTTCTGCGCCCCGCCGACCGTGTGGCGGATGCTGATCCAGGCCGACCTGGGCCGGCTGAAGACCCCGCCGCGCGAGGTCGTCGCCGCCGGCGAGCCGCTCAACCCCGAGGTCATCGAGTCGGTGCGGCGCGCCTGGGGCGTCACCATCCGGGACGGCTTCGGCCAGACCGAGACCGCCGTCCAGGTGTCCAACAGCCCCGGCCAGCGGCTCAAGGAGGGCTCCATGGGGCGCCCCAGCCCCGGCTTCCGGGTCACCCTCGTCGACCCGGTGAGCGGCCGGCCGGACGTCGAGGAGGGCGAGATCTGTCTCGACCTCTCCGCCCGCCCGGTGGGCCTGATGACCGGCTACCACGGCGACCCGGAGCGCACCGCGGAGGCGATGGAGGGCGGCTACTACCGCACCGGCGACATCGGTTCCCGGGACGCGGACGGCTACATCACGTACATCGGGCGCGCCGACGACGTCTTCAAGGCCTCCGACTACAAGATCAGCCCCTTCGAGCTGGAGAGCGCCCTCCTGGAGCACGAGGCCGTCGCCGAGGCGGCCGTCGTCCCCGCGCCCGACCCGCTGCGGCTCGCCGTCCCCAAGGCGTACGTCGTCCTCGCGGCGGGCTGGGAGCCGGGCGAGGAGACCGCGAAGGCCCTCTTCGCCCACTCGCGCGCGGTCCTCGCCCCGTACAAGCGGATCCGGCGCATCGAGTTCGCCGACCTGCCCAAGACCGTCTCCGGCAAGATCCGCCGCGTCGAACTGCGCCGGCTGACGGCGGAGGGCGGCGGCAAGGAGTACGCGGAAGGGGACCTCGCATGAACGCCGTGAACCTCTCGTACGCGCACGGGGTGTCGGAGACGCCGCTCCTCGGCGACACCATCGGCGCCAACCTCGACCGGGCCGTCGCCGCCTGGCCCGACCGCGAGGCCCTGGTCGACGTGCCGACCGGGCGCCGCTGGACGTACGCGCAGTTCGGCGCGGACGTCGACCGGCTGGCCGGCTCCCTGCTCGGCAGCGGGGTCCGCAAGGGCGACCGGGTCGGCATCTGGGCCGTGAACTGCGCCGAGTGGGTCCTCGTCCAGTACGCGACCGCCCGCATCGGCGCGATCATGGTGAACATCAACCCGGCCTACCGCGCCCACGAGTTGGCGTACGTGCTCCGGCAGGCCGGCGTCTCCCTGCTCTTCGCCTCGCTCGCCCACAAGACGAGCGACTACCGCTCCATGGTCGAGCAGGTGCGGGGCGAATGCCCGGAGTTGCGCGAGGCCGTCTACTTCGGCGACCCGACCTGGGACGCCCTGCTCGCCAGGACGCCCGGCGAGCTGCGCCCGGAGCCGCTCTCCTGCGACGAACCCGTCAACATCCAGTACACCTCGGGGACGACGGGCTTCCCGAAGGGCGCCACGCTCTCCCACCACAACATCCTCAACAACGGTTACTTCGTGGGCGAGATGATCGCCTACAGCGAGCAGGACCGCATCTGCATCCCGGTGCCCTTCTACCACTGCTTCGGCATGGTCATGGGGAACCTCGCGGCCACCTCGCACGGCGCCTGCATGGTCGTCCCGGCCGCCTCCTTCGACCCCGCCGCCACCCTCCGGGCGGTCCAGGAGGAGCGCTGCACCTCGCTGTACGGGGTGCCGACGATGTTCATCGCCGAGCTCAACCTGCCCGACTTCGCCGACTACGACCTCTCCACGCTCCGCACCGGGATCATGGCGGGCTCGCCGTGCCCGGTCGAGGTGATGAAGCGGGTCGTCGCCGAGATGAACATGGCGGAGGTGTCGATCTGCTACGGCATGACCGAGACCTCGCCCGTCTCCACCCAGACCCGTCGGGACGACGACCTGGAGCGCCGCACCGGCACCGTCGGCCGGGTCATGCCGCACGTCGAGGTGAAGGTCGTCGACCCGGCGACCGGGCTGACCGTCGAGCGCGGCGCGGCGGGGGAGCTGTGCACCCGCGGCTACGGCGTGATGCTCGGCTACTGGGACGAGCCGGAGAAGACCGCCGAGGCGGTCGACCCCGGCCGCTGGATGCACACCGGGGACCTCGCGGTCATGCGGGACGACGGCTACGTGCAGATCGTCGGCCGCATCAAGGACATGATCATCCGGGGCGGGGAGAACGTGTACCCGCGCGAGATCGAGGAGTTCCTCTACGGGCACCCCAAGATCGCGGACGTCCAGGTCGTCGGCGTCCCCGACGAGCGGTACGGCGAGGAGATCCTGGCCTGCGTGATCCCGCGCGACCCCGCCGCCCCGCCCACACTGGACGAGATCACCGACTTCTGCCGCGACCGGCTCGCCCACTACAAGGTCCCGCGCAGGGTGGAGATCCTCACCGGGTTCCCGATGACGGTGAGCGGCAAGGTGCGGAAGGTGGAGCTGAGGCAGAGGTACGGGGAGGGGAACGCCGAACAGGAGTGAGGTCCTCCGGCGGCCGGCGACTCCCGGGTCGCCGGCCCGTGCCGGTCGCCGTCGCCGGGGCCGCGTGCTCCCGAGAGAGCCCGCGACCCCGGCGCGGGGGCGCCTCCTAGGAGTCCAGGATGCTGTCCTTGCTCACCTGCGGCGCCTGGAGAATCCGCCGGACCCGCGGGGCCATGCCCCGGACGGGCAGGTAGATCTTGTTGCCGCTGGCCCGGGCGGTGGTGACCAGCTCTGCCGCGGTGAGTCGCTGGACCGCTTCGGGGACGAGCTCGCGGTGCTTGGCGTCGAGCCCCCGGAAGAGGGCGGACTCCTTGCGGCCGGTGCCCCTCTGCGCGTACACCTTCTTCAGTATGGTCAGCACCACTTTGTTCATCGGCGTCGTCTTCAGGGCCAGGATCCCCTTCCCCGTGGACATCTGAGCGTCGAACTGCGCCACTTCGCACTCGACGAACCGCTCGCCCTGGAGGGCCGACCAGCCGGCGACTCCTGTCATCTGCCCGATGAGGCAGGACTGGAAGTGAGGAAGCGCGTAGCCGTCGTAGTCCGTGAGATCGAGCTCCTGGATGACGCAGTCGTGGAAACTCAGCCAGTCGTAGCCCTTGGCGTCGGCGGACAGGGTGAAGCTGCGCAGTTCGATCTCGTGCAGCGCGATCGGCGTGCGCGCTTCGTCTCCGGGCCACAGCCGCGCGGTGACCCGGACGATGTCGGCGACCACCGCGTCCGACGCTCCGCCGCGCTGGAGGGAGACGGCCGACGAATAGGCGCGCCCCGGACTCGCACTGGCCTCCCGGCCCAGCTGTACGGCGGCCACGTCGATGCCGACCTCGTCCAGGCACGCGACACTGCCCGTCATCTCCATCAGCGGGCTCTCGGTGTTGGGTTCCAGCACGCAGGCCACGACGTCACCGGCCCTGGCGGCATCGGCCAGGGAGACGTCGACGAACCGCCGTGAGCCGTCGACGCTGTCCATGGCGCCGAGCCCGGGAAGCCGCTGCAGGAGCTGGTACGAGCCCTCGTCAGGGGCGTAGCCGCACACCGACTGGAAGACGGAGGTCAGTTCGTCCTGGGAGATGGGCCCCAGCCCGTCGGTGGACCGGCGCGCCTGTGTGGCGAGTCGCTCCAGCACCTTGCGGATGGTGAAGCCGTCGACCCCCATCTCCATGCTCGCCTCGCGCTCGGCGATGCGGTCCAGCATCATGTGCCATCCCTCGCCCGCCGAGCGCCCGAACGTGTCCTCCATGGAGTTCTGCAGTGCGCTCGACGAGCCCAGGTAGCTCAGCAGCAGCGGGCGTGAGGGCAGCCAGTCGGGGAGCGCCTCCTTCCAGCCGTAGGCGTCGAGGATCTTGCGCGCCTGCTCGTCGGTCGGCTCGCCGGCCATGAGGTACAGCGAGTCGTCACGGGTGCCGAGCGCCAGGCGCATCTCCCGCTCGCTGTCGAAGAAGTGTGCCCTGCCGGCCAGGACGACGGAGGTGGTCGGCCGTGATTCGCGACAGAACCGACGCACGAGCTCCACCGAACGGCGCCGGATGTCGCGCATGGCGGACGTCTTGCCGAGCCAGCCCGGCGTGGCGATCTCGTCGAAACCGTCGAGAATGAGCGTCACGTCGCCCGAGCGCCAGGCGCGGACGAGTTGGGTGGGATGGGGGAAGCCGATCTCGCGGGCGTGTCGCTCCAGGGCTTCCACGGGCCGGACCTGCCCCTGGTGGTCGCGCAGGTTGAGCAGGAGGGGGAAGGGCTTGAACGGGTCCTGCCGGTGCGCCTTGGCCAGCCGGCGGTACAGCTCGCGCAGGAACATGCTCTTTCCCGCTCCGTAGTCCCCGTACAGGAGGACGGACCGGCCCGTTCTGACCGCTTCGGCCACGCTCGTGACGGAGTACGGGTCCCCGGTGCCGCTCTCCGTCGGGTCGACGGCGACGTACGGCTTCAGGGCCTCGTGGTCTCCGCTGCTCGGCTCGCGTGCGCTGCCGAAGGGGTAGAGCGGCCGCAGTTCGAGGTACTTCAGGGAGTCGACGAGCTGGCCGCGCAACTGCGCGAAGCTGCACGCGACGAGGGGCTGGCCCAGGTTCTTGATGACGAGGCGCTGGTCGGCCGTGGGCTCTTCACGCGTGACGAAGAAGCCCTTGACCGACTTGAACGGGTGCTCCCGGGACTTGGCCAAGCACGCGTCGTACAGCTTCCTGCCGTCCTTCTCCGCCTTCTTCTTGAGGCGGGAGACGGTGCATTCGACGATGACGACGGAATCCGCGGTGACGAAGACGCCGTCCCGCTCCGCGGTGCCGATGTAGGTCGAACCCTGGAACTCGTTCTCCCCCGCGAAGAGCGCACGGGAGATCCGCAGCACTTCCGCCTCGAACGCGGCCTCTTCCTGTTGCTTCTCATCCGGTGCCAATGAGCCCCCTCGTCCGTGACTGACGTCACATCATATCCGCGGGTGGGAAGGTCAGTTCGTCCGCGACGAGGGTGTCACCGAGGCGAGCGGAGGTGGCCGCGAGCGGTTCCGTCCCCGGGCGGGACGGCGGGAGCGCTACGGGCCTCGGCGCGGCTCCACCTCCCGGCGCATGCAGACGCGGGGCCAGAGCGACAGGCCGTGGGCCGCCTCGGCGCGGCTGATGGCGCGCAGGCCCTCCGTCAGCGCCGGGTCGGAGTCGGCGAGCGGGCGGAAGCCGAGCCGCGTGTAGTACGGGGCGTTCCACGGGACCTCGGCGAAGGTCGTCAGCGTCAGGGCCGCCAGGCCCTGCTCCCCGGCGGCCGCCGCCAGATGCTCGATCAGCGCCCGGCCGACGCCCCGGCGGGCGGCGTCCGGGTGCACCGACACCTGCTCGATGTGGGCGGCGCCGTCGACCGTGTCCGTGAGCAGGTACGCGACCGGGCGGTCGGCGGCGTCCACCGCCACCCACGCCCGGCCCGCACGGCGGTAGGCCTCCAGGACGTCCAGGGGCAGCGGGTCGTCGTCGGCGACCGCCGCCATGCCGAGGGCGCGGAACGGCTCGCCCGCCGCCCGTTCGATGTCCTGGAGCAGCGGGAGTTCGGCCGGAGCGGCCGCTCTGATGCGCATACGACAGTATGGCGCGGCCTCAGCACGAGGCGCCGCCCGCCTCCGGACCTCCGCCCGCGGGGCGGTCGTCCCCGTACGCGCGGCCGTTCCCGGGCGGGCTGCCGTTCCCGGGCGGGCGGTCCAGGAGCCCGCCGTCGCGCGAGAAGCGGGGCAGGAACAGGGCCAGGGCCGGATCCCCGTACAGCGCCACGTACAGCTGGACGAGCCACCCGTCCGTCACCTCGCGCCGGTGCGCCGGCAGCGGATACCGCTCCCGCAGGTCGCCGAGGAGCCGCCGTGCCGCCCCGGTCGTGTCCGGCAGCCGCAGCAGCGCCGGCGCCACGAGGACCGGCGGCGCCGCGGCCGCGAGCGCCACCGCGAGGCCCGCCCCCGACGCCCCGGCCGCGAACGGTCCGGCCACCGCCGTCACCGGTACGCACCCCAGGAGCGCGCGGGCGGCCCACAGCCGCGCCGGCGGCCGCAGCAGCCCGGCACCGCACAGTTCGCCGCGCAGCGCGTCCACGGCCCGCCGGGCCTCGGGGCGCTGCGTGAGCGTCCGCAGCGCGAGGGCGCGGCGCAACGCCCCGTGCACCCCGAGCTGTACGGGGTCGCGGGTCCGGCCCGGCCCGCCGTTGGCCCGAATCGTACGTTTGCGGCCCGCGGCGACCGCCCCCCGCTGGTGCAGCGCCACCAGCGCCACGGTGACGGCCGCCCGCCGCCCGCCGCGCAGCAGCGCGAGGGCCTGCGGAGGCGGCACGTCGCTCGTGCCGCTCGTCCCGCTGCGGGTTCTCAGCAGAACGGCGGCGAGCAGCAGCTCCCCCCACGCCGCTCCGATGAACCACCACGTCCCCGTCGGCATGACGCCCACCCCCCGAGGGTGTTGTGCCCGGCGGAGCGTGATCGTCACGCGTGAATGGCCGATTTCGGATGCCGAGGAGTTGTGAGGCTCAGGCGCCGCCCGCCGTCAGTCCGTCCGCGGCGTCGTTGACCGGCTGCGGAGTGCCGGTGAGGTCGAGGACGAAGAGCGGGAGGCCGACCTCGGCGGCGCGCGAGCGGGCCTCCGGGGTGTAGCCCGCGAGCGAGAAGAACACGCTCACGGCGGCCGTGCTCAGTCCGTTGAGCCAGAGGCACTCGACGGCCCGCAGCCCGGTGGGCCGGGTGCTCGGGTCGACCTGGGCGAGCAGGCCGGGGGCCCGCAGGTCCACGCCGGACGCGGGGCGCTCCTCCGGCTGCACGACGTCCCTGAAGCCGAGCCAGCGCAGGTACTCGGCCGCCGCCGCGACCGCGTCCCGCGAGGTCCGGATCGTCACCGGCCGGAACGCCCCGCGCAGCGGGGCCGGGCGGGGGGCCGTGGACGGCGGCGGGACCCGCGCGGGATACCGCTCGGCGAACGTACGGTGCCCCACCGGCCCGGCCGCGTCCGCGCCCCGCCCCACCGGCCCGGCCGCGTCCGCGCCGTGCCCGACGGGTCCGGCCTCGTCCGTACCGCGCCCGACCGGACCGGCTCCGACCGGTCCGGTCCCGTCCGTGCCATGCCCGCCCGGATCGGCCCCGACCGGACCGTGTCCGACCGGCCCGGCCCCGCCTGCGCCGCTCCCCGCCGGGCCGGTGAGGCCACGGGTCTTCGGTCCCGGACCGAACCACGGGGAGCCGGCGTCGCCGGACGTACCCCCGGCCGTCCCGGCTCCGCCGGTGGCGGGGGGCCTCGTCCCGAACCCGTTCGCACCGGGCCCGTTCGCACCGGCCCCGGTCGCCTCCGGGCCGTGCCCCGTACCGGTTCGGCCGGGAGCGGCTCCGCCCGCACCGGGAGCGTCGGCACCGGGCCCGCCCGCACCGGCTCCGCCCGCACCGGACCCGTCCCGTCCTCCCGCCGCTCGCGGGCGCGGCGGGTCGGGGGTCACCGGGGGCGGCGAAGGAAACGTTCCCGGCTCCCACGGCGGGACGACGGGATCGCCCGTTCCGGCCAGGCCGGCCGTCGGGGCGTTTGAACCGTCGGCGGCGGTCCCGTCCGTCGCCGGGGCCGGTTCCGCCGGGCGCACCGGTACGCGCAGCACCGTCCCGCAGGGGCAGCCCAGCTCCGGGTGCGGCCAGTCGTTCTCGTGGCCGCAGGCCCCGCAGCGGACGGTGACCCATTCGTCCGCCCAGTTCCGGTGCGTGATCGGCTCCGCGACCGCGCCCGCCAGGACCGGCGGCGCGACGGGGCTCCCGCACGCGCAGGGGAAGACGGGTGCCGCGTACGCCTGCGTGCGCAGGCATTCCGGACAGCGCACCGGTACCGACTCGCCCACAGCCCCACCCCCTGTCGTTCCGCCCCATCGTCCACCCATCCGGTGGCCGGGGGGAGGGTGTTCGGCCACTTCCGTGATCCCGGCGGGCGGACTTCTCTTGACGGCTCTCCGAACCCCGACCTACATTGCTTCCGTATAGCAGAACAGCATTTCCGCATTACGGAAACAGGCGCCGGGCCTCCCGAGACGAGGCGCCCGCCTGGATCCGCCCGGCCGAAGCAGGAGCACTCCCATGCCTCGTATGACCGCCGCCGCAGCGGCCGTTGAGATCCTCAAGCGCGAAGGCGTCACCCAGGCGTTCGGCGTCCCCGGCGCGGCGATCAACCCCTTCTACCGCGAGCTCAAGAACGTCGGCGGCGTCGGCCACACGCTCGCCCGCCACGTCGAGGGCGCGTCCCACATGGCCGAGGGCTACACCCGTGCCAAGGCCGGCAACATCGGCGTCTGCATCGGTACGTCCGGCCCCGCCGGCACCGACATGATCACCGGCCTGTACTCGGCGATCGCGGACTCGATCCCGATCCTGTGCATCACCGGCCAGGCCCCGGTCTCGAAGCTCCACAAGGAGGACTTCCAGGCCGTCGACATCGCCTCGATCGCCAAGCCGGTCACCAAGGCCGCGACGACCGTCCTGGAGGCCGCGCAGGTCCCCGGCGTCTTCCAGCAGGCCTTCCACCTGATGCGCTCCGGCCGCCCCGGCCCGGTCCTCATCGACCTGCCGATCGACGTCCAGCTGACCGAGATCGAGTTCGACCCGGAGACCTACGAGCCGCTGCCGGTCTACAAGCCGTCCGCGACCCGCGCCCAGGCCGAGAAGGCGCTGAGCTTCCTCCTGGAGGCCGAGCGCCCGCTGATCGTCGCCGGTGGCGGCATCATCAACGCCGACGCCTCCGACCTGCTCGTCGAGTTCGCCGAGCTGACGAACATCCCGGTCATCTCCACCCTCATGGGCTGGGGCACCATCCCGGACGACCACGAGCTCGCCGCCGGCATGGTCGGCGTCCAGACCGCGCACCGCTACGGCAACGCGACCTTCCTGGAGTCGGACACCGTCATCGGCATCGGCAACCGCTGGGCCAACCGCCACACCGGTTACAACATGGACGCCTACACCAAGGGCCGGAAGTTCGTCCACGTCGACATCGAGCCCACCCAGATCGGCAAGATCTTCGCCCCCGACTACGGCATCGCCTCCGACGCCAAGGTCGCCCTGGAGCTCTTCGTCGAGATCGCCAAGGAGTGGAAGGCCGCCGGCAAGCTGCCGGACTTCTCCGCCTGGGCCGCCTCCGCGCAGGAGCGCAAGGCCACCCTCCAGCGCCGCACGCACTTCGACGACATCCCGATCAAGCCGCAGCGCGTCTACGAGGAGATGAACAAGGCCTTCGGCCCGGAGACGCGTTACGTCACCACCATCGGCCTCTCCCAGATCGCGGCCGCGCAGTTCCTGCACGTCTACAAGCCGCGCCACTGGATCAACTGCGGCCAGGCCGGCCCGCTCGGCTGGACGATCCCGGCCGCCATCGGTGCCGCCACCGCCGACCCGGAGACCCCGGTCGTCGCGCTCTCCGGCGACTACGACTTCCAGTTCATGATCGAGGAGCTGGCGGTCGCCGCCCAGCACAAGGTCCCCTACGTCCACGTCCTCGTGAACAACGCCTACCTCGGTCTGATCCGTCAGGCGCAGGGCAACCTCGGCATCAACTTCGAGGTCAACCTCGAGTTCGAGAACATCAACACCCCGGAGATCGGCGTCTACGGCGTCGACCACGTCAAGGTCGCCGAGGGCCTGGGCGTCAAGGCCATCCGCGTCACCGACCCGGACAAGCTGGGCGAGGCCCTGGAAGAGGCCAAGAAGCTGGCCGTCGAGCACCAGGTCCCGGTCGTCGTCGAGGCCATCCTGGAGCGCATCACCAACATCGCGATGAGCAAGACGGTCGACATGAGCGACGTCACCGAGTTCGAGGACCTGGCCACCGAGCCCGGCCACGCGCCGACCGCGATCAAGGCCCTCCAGGTCTGATCGTCCCCCTCGTCAGAGGGACCGACCCCCGCCCCGAGGAGCACCGGGGCGGGGGTCTCCCTGTGCGGCCACCAGGACCGCGCCCGCCTCCGTCCACTCGTACAGCACCGAGCGGCCCGCCCGCCCCCGCCGTACGAGCCCGGCGTCGAGCAGCACCCTCAGGTGGCGGCCGACCGAGCCGAGGCCCTGGCCGGTGAGCGCCACCAGCTGGCTGGTGGACAGCGGCGTCCGGAGGCGTACGAGCACCCCGGCGCGGGCCGTCCCCAGCAGGGCCCCCAAGGCCTCCGGGACCGTCGGGCCGGCCGTGTCCGCGAGGGCTCCCGCGCAGGCGTAGACGACCGCGTAGCGCTCCGTCCCCTCCCAGGACACCCAGCCGGTCGCCGGTGTCACCGGCACGAACAGCAGCCGCCCCCCGTCGACCGAACGCGGCGGATGGTCACGGGTGTTGACCTGGAGCCGCCCGTCGCCGAGCCACCGCGTCCTCCCCGGATACAGCTCGTCGAGCGCCGCCGCCCAGCCGCCGCGGCTCAGCAGCGCCGTCCGCGCCAGCACGTCGGCCTCCAGGATCCGCCGCCGCCGCGCCCACTCCGGCCGCACGGTCTCCCGCCACACCCAGCCGAGCACGTCCGCGAGCCGCTGCGGCAGGTCCCGTGCCGAGCGCAGCGGCTCCGGCACCGGTCCGCCGATCGCGACCGCCAACTGGTCCACGGCGTCGGCCGGTCCGGTCGCCAGGACCGCCTCGGCCTCCTCCTCGAAGCTCCGCTCGCGGTCGCCCAGCGGGGTGGGGGTGAGGAAGTCCGCGTTCCAGGTGGGCCCGATCGCGGCCCGCACGAGCAGCGCGTCGAGCGGCTCGGCCGCGAGCCGCTCCCGGTAGGCGGGCAGGTGCCGGGAGAGCCAGGCGCGCTCACCCGGATGCGAGGCCGCCGCCGCGTGCAGGGCCTTGAGCGAGGCGACCGTCTCGGCGAGCGGCGAGAGCACGAACGAACTCCCCGCCAGGGTGTCCGTGCCGATCCGCCACCAGCCCATGTTTCGCCTCCCCGCGAAACATTACCGATGGCCCGCCGCGCCCTCCGAGACTCCCCGCATGCCCCGCTACCGCGCGCTCTTCCGCACCCCCGAGTTCACCCCGCTCTTCCTCACCGGCGCCGTCCACACCGCCGCCCAGACCGTCGCCGGACTCGGCCTCGCCACGCTCGTCCTCCGCACGACCGGGTCCCCCCTCCTCTCCGCCCTGGCCCTCTTCGGCCCCTCGCTCGCGCAGCTCCTCGGCGCGACCACCCTGCTCTCCGCCGCCGACCGGCTGCCGCCGCGCACCGCGCTCTGGGGCATCGCCCTCTTCTTCGCCCTGGGCACCGCCGCCCTGGCGGTCCCCGCCCTGCCGACCTGGGCGGTCTTCGTGATCCTGCTCGCCGAGGGGCTCGCGGCCTCGCTGGGCGGCGGGGTGCGCCACGGGCTCCTGAACGAGATCCTGCCGCGCGGGGAGTACCTCCTGGGCCGCTCCGTGACGAACATGGCCACCGGCGCCTGCCAGATCGGCGGCTTCGCCACGGGCGGCCTTCTCGTCGTCCTGCTCTCGCCCCGCGGCACGGTCCTGGCCGGCGCCGGGCTCTACCTCGCCGCCGCCCTGACCGCGCGCCTCGGGCTCGGGGCGCGTCCGCCGCGCGCCGCCGGGCGGCCCTCGGTCGTCGAGACCTGGCGCACCAACGGACGGCTCTGGGCCGTGCCCGCCCGCCGCCGCGCCTACCTGGCGCTCTGGGTGCCGAACGGTCTCGTCGTCGGCTGCGAGTCCCTCTTCGTGCCGTACGCCCCCGAGCGCGCCGGGCTCCTCTTCGCCTGCGGCGCGTTCGGGATGCTGGTGGGGGACACCGTCGTCGGCCGCTTCCTGCCGGCGCGGCTGCGCGGCCGGACCCGCTTCCCGCTCCAGGCGCTGCTCGCGGCCCCGTTCCTGCTGTTCGCCCTCGGTCCGGGGCTTCCCCTCGCGCTCGTCCTGGTGACCGTGTCGGCGGTCGGGTACGGGGCGAGCCTGCTGCACCAGGAGCGGCTGATGACGCTGGTGCCGGAGGAGCTGGGCGGTCACGCCCTCGGGCTGCACACCTCGGGGATGCTCGCCCTCCAGGGGCTGAGCGCGGCGCTGGCCGGCGCCCTCGCCCAGTACGCGTCGCCGCGCACGGGGATGGTGCTGCTCGCCCTCGCCTCGCTCACGGTGACGCTCCTGCTGGCCCGGGCGGAGGGGAGGGACGGGGCCGGCGGGGTGCCGCTCGGCCGTGACCCGGCCGGCGTGCGCTGACTTCCGTACCCGCAAAAGAAGAAGAGCGCGGAACCAGGGACCGTAAACCTGGTTCCGCGCTCTCCCGTTGGTGACCGCCCGGCGGCACGAGGCTGGCGCGACAGGACGTTCGCGTCGCCGGGCGGAGTCTCGGGATCCCCACGGAGGGGGCGTTGGGACCGCGGCGGTGCCGACGGGCGCCGTGGCGGTTCCCCTTCCTTCAGGTCAAGAAGGGGGCCCGGCGTCCTGACCACCGCACTGGCTCGGAGCCGCCGCGGTCCTCACGCTTGTCCGGTTCGCCGACCACCCCTCATCCGGGCCGGCGATCCGGACCGCGTACCGCACTGACCTCCCGTCAGGTGCGGTACGCAGTCTGGGTGTCGCTGTGCGGTCAGTCCTCGCGCAGGGCCTCGACGGCCTCGCGGACGCGCTTGCCGTAGTCCGCGTCGGCGGCGGCGAAGTGCGCGAGGTTCTTCTCGATGACGTCCTCGCGGGACACCTGGGACAGACCGCCGGCGATGTTGGCGACCAGGCGCTTCTTCTCGTCCTCGGACATCAGGCGGTAGAGCTCGCCGGCCTGGAAGAAGTCGTCGTCCTTGGTGTGCTGCGGCGCCTCGTGGGTGCCGGTCCAGCCGTGGATCGCGAGCGGCGCGGAGAGCGCGGCGTCGGTCTGGGCCGGGCCCTGGTACGAGTTGGGCTCGTAGTTCTTGTCGTGGCGCGAGCCGTTGCGGGTGGCCATGAGGCCGTCGCGGCCGTAGTTCTCGGCCACGGTCGCCTTGGGGGCGTTCACCGGGAGCTGGGTGTGGTTCACGCCGAGGCGGTAGCGGTGGGCGTCCGCGTAGGCGAAGAGGCGGCCCTGGAGCATCTTGTCCGGCGAGGGGCCGATGCCCGGGACGAAGTTGTTCGGGGAGAACGCGGCCTGCTCGACCTCGGCGAAGACGTTGTCCGGGTTGCGGTCGAGGACCAGACGGCCCACGCGCTGCAGCGGGTAGTCCGCGTGCGGCCACACCTTGGTGAGGTCGAACGGGTTGAAGCGGTAGTCCGCGGCCTCGGCGGCCGGCATGACCTGGACGTACAGGGTCCAGGAGGGGTTCACACCGCGCTCGATGGCCTGGAGCAGGTCGGTCTGGTGCGAGTTGGCGTCCTTGCCGACGAGCTCGGCGGCCTGCTCGGCGGAGAGGGAGCGGATGCCCTGGTTCGTCTTGAAGTGGTACTTGACGAAGAAGGCCTCGCCCGCCTCGTTGGTCCACTGGTAGGTGTGCGAGCCGTAGCCGTTCATGTGACGGTACGAGGCCGGGATGCCGCGGTCGCCCATGAGCCAGGTGATCTGGTGGGTGGCCTCGGGGGCGTGCGCCCAGAAGTCCCAGACGTTGTCCGGCTCCTGGCGGCCCGTGAAGGGGTCGCGCTTCTGCGAGTGGATGAAGTCGGGGAACTTGATCGGGTCCTTGATGAAGAACACCGGGGTGTTGTTGCCGACGAGGTCGTAGTTGCCCTCTTCGGTGTAGAACTTCAGGGCGAAGCCGCGGGGGTCGCGGACCGCGTCCGCGCCGCCGAGCGAGTCGGCCACGGTGGAGAAGCGGATGAAGGTCTCGGTCCGCTTGCCGACCTCGCCGAGGAAGTTCGCCTTGGTGTACGCGGTGACGTCGTCGGTCACCTCGAAGTAGCCGTACGCGCCGGAGCCGCGGGCGTGCACCACGCGCTCCGGGATCCGCTCACGGTTGAAGCGCGCGAGCTTCTCCAGCAGGTGCTGGTCCTGGAGGAGGAGAGGGCCACCGACGCCGGCGGTGGCGGAGTTCTGGTTGTCGGCGACGGGGGCGCCGGACTCGGTCGTAAGCACGCGCTTCGACATCGTGACCTTCCGTACGGGAGCTCTGCTGGCGGGTGCGAGGAGCGTAAATTCGCCTCGAACAACACGTCAACAGTTTGTTGAAAATGAAGTGTGGTGTTCCGGTCGGCGGCGACGCCTGGGCGCGACAGGACAGGTTGTCAGCGCCGCCGCCGACCGGAAATCAGGGGCCCCGGGAAGGGGCTGGGGCCTGGCCCGGAAGACAGGCCCCAGGGATCAGACCTGCTGGCCGGAGAGGCGCTCGACGGCGCGCAGCAGGGCCGAGTGGTCCAGGCCGCCGTCACCCTGCGCGCGCAGCGAGGCGACGAGCTGGGCGACGACCGCGCCGACCGGGAGGGCCGCACCGACGTTGCGGGCGGCGTCGGTGACGATGCCCATGTCCTTGTGGTGCAGGTCGATCCGGAAGCCGGGCTTGAAGTCCCGGTTCAGGAAGTTGTCCTTCTTGCGGGTCAGCACTGTCGAGCCGGCCAGACCGCCGTTGAGGACGTCGAGGGCGGCGTTCAGGTCCACGCCCGACTTCTCCAGGAAGACCACGGCCTCGGCGCACGCCTGGATGTTGACGGCGACGATCAGCTGGTTGGCGGCCTTCACCGTCTGGCCGGAGCCGTGCGGGCCGCAGAGCACGATGGTCTTGCCGAGGGCCTCCAGGATCGGGAGGGCCTCGTCGAAGTCGGCCTGCTCGCCGCCGACCATGATCGAGAGCACGGCCTCGATGGCGCCGGCCTCGCCGCCGGAGACCGGGGCGTCGATGACGCGGATGCCCTTCTCGGCGGCGTTCTTCGCCAGGTCGACCGAGGTCTGCGGGGTGATCGAGGACATGTCGACGATCAGCGCGCCCTGCTTGGCGTTCTCCAGGATGCCCTCGGGGCCGTAGGAGATGGCCTCGACCTGCGGGGAGGCGGGCACCATCGTGATGATGACGTCGGCGTCCTTGACGGCCTCGGCGATCGAGCCGGCCGCGGTGCCGCCGGCGGCGGCCAGGCGGTCCAGCTTGTCCTGCTCCAGGGTGAAGCCGGTGACGGAGTAGCCCGCCTTGATCAGGTTCTCGGACATGGGGGAGCCCATGATGCCGAGGCCGATCCAGGCGATCGCCGGGCGGGTGGACTGGGAGGAATCAGCGAGGTTGCTCATGAGGGTGCCTCTCAAAACAAGGTGATACGGGGAGGTGGCCTGCGTCAGCGGGCGGCGCGAGCCTCGGCCGGCAGCCACTCGAAGGAAGCGGCGGCGTCGGCGGCCTTGTACTCCAGGCCGACCCAGCCGTCGTAACCGGCCTTCTTCAGCTCGTCGAGGAGCTGCTCGAGCGGCAGGTCGCCGGTGCCCGGCGCGCCGCGGCCCGGGTTGTCCGCGATCTGGACGTGGCCGGTCTTGGCCGCGTACTCCGCGATGACCCGGCTGACGTCCTCGCCGTTCATCGACAGGTGGTAGATGTCGAGGAGGAACTTGGCGTTGCCGAGGCCGGTGGCCGCGTTCACCTTGTCGATGACCTCGATCGCGGCGGGGGCGCTCACCAGCGGGTAGAGCGGCGACTCCGGCTTGTTGAGGGTCTCGACGAGGAGGATCGCGCCGATGCGGTCGGCCGCACGGGCGGCCAGCACCAGGTTCTCCAGGGCGAGGGCGTCCTGGATCTGCGGGTCCACGCCTTCGACGCGGTTGCCGTAGAGGGCGTTGAGCGCCTTGCAGCCGACCGAGGCGGCGAAGTCGGCGGCCACCTCGATGTTGGCGCGGAAGCGGTCCGACTCTTCCCCGGGCACGGAGAGGGCTCCGCGGTCCGGGCCGGGGAGCTGCCCGGCGTAGAAGTTCAGGCCCACCAGCTGGGTGCCGGCGTCCTCGAGGGCCTTCTTGAGGGCGTCGAGCTCGCTCTGCTCGGGGGTGGCGGTGTCGATCCAGGGCCACCACAGCTCGACCGCGGTGAAGCCCGCCGCGGCGGCGGCCGCGGGGCGCTCCAGGAGCGGGAGTTCCGTGAAGAGGATCGACAGGTTCACATCGAAGCGCTGGTCCGAGTATCCCATGAGGGGCGGCGCTCCTTCCGTATTGCGGAAGTAAGTTTCTGTCTGACGGAATGTTGCAAGGCGGGTGTCGCACTTGTCAAGAGGTCCCCGCAGGTCCGGGGCTCCCGCAGGGGCGGGCGGGGCCTTAGCGTGGGGCCATGGAGCGTTTGAGAGTGGAGTTCACGACCGAGCCGTTCGACCTCGACGAGGCGCCGGCGCACGCGGTCGTGGCGCGTGAGGTCATCCAGTCGGCCGCGCTGGACGCGGTCGACGTAGGTCCCTTCGGCAACACGGCGGAAGGCGACGCCGACGCGGTGCTCACCGCCGTCGACGCCCTGCTGCGCGAGTCGCTCGCGGCCGGCGCCACGCGCGTCTCGCTCCAGGTGAACGTGATCGGGGAGGGCGGGAAGTGAGCGAGCACCCCTTGGTCGCGGCGGTGAAGCCCCTGGTGGACGCCATGGGCGCCGAGCTGCTCGTCCCCGCGCAGGCGGAGGTCGACGACGTCGTCCTGTCCTGGGAGGGCGAGGACGTCCTCGCCGTGCGCCTGCCCCAGCTCTCGGACTCCCTGGACCACATCCTCGCGGCGATGGAGCGGCGGCACGGGATGCCGCTGGCCGAACTGGACCGCAAGGCGAAGCAGGAGGTCGTCCGGATCCTGGAGGCACGCGGTGCCTTCTCGGTGCGCCATGGAGTGGAGACGGTGGCGGGCGCGCTCGGCGTCAGCCGTTTCACGGTGTACAACTACCTGAACCGGGAGACCGCCCTGAACAGGGAAAAGGCCGCCAAGGCCGAGTAGTTGATCATGTGTGGCCGGGAGCCGTCGTCCAGATGTCGGGACGACGGCTTTTGTATGGCCGAGTTTTCAACAAAGTGTTGACGTTGTGTTGCGGAGGGCGTTAGCTATCCGCAGCCCGTCCGACGCACAGCGAAAAACAGCCACGGAGGCTTCCCGTGACTTCAGGTACGACACCGGGCCTCACCCGGTTCAACACCTCCTCGGACAGCGAGGCCGCAGCCGCGCTCCACGAGGTGTGTTCCAGTTCGGCGTGGGGGAGCAAGGTCCTCGCCCAGCGCCCGTACTCCACCGCCGAAGCCCTCTTCCTCGCCGGCGACGCCGCCACGGCCGAGCTGACCACCGAGGATCTGGCCGAGGCGATGGCGGGGCACCCGCCGATCGGTCGTCCGAAGGCAGGGGACCCGACCTCCTCCCGCGAGCAGAGCGGGATGGCCGGCGCCTCCGCGGAGCTCAAGGCCGAGATGCTCGAGCTGAACCTGGCCTACCAGGAGAAGTTCGGTCATGTCTTCCTCATCTGCGCCACCGGCAGGACCGGCGAGCAGATGCGCGACGCGGTCCGGGAACGGATCGAGAACTCGCCCGAGAGGGAGCGGGAGATCGTCCGCACCGAACTGGGCAAGATCAACCGCATCCGGCTGGCCCGTCTCGTGGAGACCACCGAGACCACCGAGATCCCCGAGACCTCCGAGGAAGAGAGCTCCGCATGAGCACCGACACCACCGCCTCGGTGTCCACGCACATCCTGGACACCAGCATCGGCCGCCCGGCCGAGGGCGTGGCCATCACGCTCGCGGCCCGCAGCGGCTCCGACGCGCAGTGGGTCACGCTCGGCGGCTCCGCCACCGACGCGGACGGGCGCTGCAAGGACCTGCCGGCGCTGCCGGAAGAAACCACCCACGTGCGTCTCGACTTCGAGACCGAGACGTACTTCGCCAAGAAGCAAGCCGAGGCGCAGCAGGACGCCCCCCGCGTAAGGGACAGCGGTGCGTTCTTCCCGGAGGTGGCGATCACGTTCGCCGTCAAGCCGGGCGAGCACTACCACGTACCGCTGCTGCTCAACCCGTTCGGCTACTCCGTTTACCGAGGGAGCTAGCAGACATGCCCACGATTCTCGGCCAGAACCAGTACGGCAAAGCAGAGAACCGCGTCGTCAAGATCACGCGGGACGGCGCCACCCACCACATCAAGGACCTGAACGTCTCCGTCGCCCTCTCCGGCGACCTCGACGACGTCCACCTCACCGGCTCGAACGCCCACTGCCTCCCCACCGACACGACGAAGAACACCGTCTTCGCGTTCGCCAAGGAGTACGGCATCGAGTCCGCCGAGCAGTTCGGCATCCACCTCGCCCGCCACTTCGTGACGAGCCAGGAGCCGATCAAGAAGGCGCGCATCCGGATCGAGGAGTACGCCTGGGAGCGCATCGCCTCCTCCGACGCCAACTCCAAGTTCATCGGCGCCGACGAGGTCAACCACTCCTTCGCCCGCAAGGGCCAGGAGACCCGCGTCTCGCAGATCACCTACGACGGCGAGAAGTGGGAGGTCATCTCCGGCCTCAAGGACCTCGTCGTCATGAACTCCACCAACTCGGAGTTCTGGGGCTACATCAAGGACAAGTACACGACGCTCCAGGAGGCGTACGACCGCATCCTGGCCACCCAGGTGTCCGGTCGCTGGCGGTTCAACTGGACCGACGACGACCAGCGCATGCCCAACTGGGAGCGGTCCTACGAGCAGACCAAGAAGCACATGCTCGAGGCCTTCTCGGAGACGTACTCGTACTCCCTCCAGCAGACGCTCTACCAGATGGCCACGCGCATCATCAACCACCGCTCGGAGATCGACGAAGTCCGCTTCTCGCTCCCGAACAAGCACCACTTCCTGGTGGACCTCGAGCCCTTCGGCCTGAAGAACGACAACGAGGTCTACTACGCCGCCGACCGCATGTACGGCCTCATCGAGGCCACCGTCCTCCGCGACGGAGCCACGGCGCAGATCCCGGTCGACATGACCAACCTCTAAGCGGCATCCGCGTCACCGGCCCCGCCCGCCCGCAGTCGGGCGGGGCCGGTGAACCGGACCGGAGGGAACAACAATGGCTCAGCCTGCAAAGGGGCCGGCAAACGCCGAAGGCCCGTGTTCCACCCTTCCGTCCACCGCCTCGGCGTCGACCGAGTGCCACCCGGTGGACGAGAAGCTCCCCGCCTCGCGGCTCGTCCCCGCGGCACTCCAGCACATCGCCGCCATGTACGCCGGCGTCGTCACCCCTCCGCTCATCATCGGCCAGGCCGTCGGCCTGGACGCCGCAGGAATGACACGGCTCATCGCGGCCAGCCTGCTCATCGCCGGCTGCGCGACCATCCTGCAGACCCTCGGCCTCGGACGCTTCGCCGGCAACCGGCTCCCGTTCGTCAACGCCGCCTCGTCCGCCGGCATCGCCCCGATGCTCGCCATCGCCGAGACCAGCGCCCCCGGACACCAACTCCCCGCCATCTACGGCGCGGTGATGGTCGCCGGAGTCTTCTGCCTCGCCGTCGGACCCTTCTTCGGCAAGCTCCTGCGCTTCTTCCCTCCGCTCGTCACCGGCGTCGTGATCACCCTCATCGGGGTCACCCTCATGCCCGTGCCCGTCGGCTGGGCCCAGGGCGGCGACAAGACCGCCGCGGACTTCGGGTCCATGAAGTACCTGGCGCTCGCCGCCTTCACGCTCGTCGTCATCCTGCTCTTCCAGCGCTTCGGCAAGGGCTTCGTCAAGCAGATCGCCCTGCTGCTCGGCCTCCTCATCGGCACCCTCGCCGCGATCCCCTTCGGGATGGCCGACTTCAGCGCCCTGCGCGAGGCGCCCGTCGCGGCCCTGCCCGCCCCCTTCGCCTTCGGCGCCCCCGAGTTCCAGCCCGCCGCGATCCTCTCCCTGTGCATCGTGATGCTGGTCCTCATGACCGAGTCCAGTGCCGGCATGCTCGCCCTCGGCGAGATCTGCGAGCGCCGCAGCGACGGGAAGACCATCACCCGCGGCCTGCGCACCGACGGCATCGCCACCCTGCTCGGCCCCGTCTTCGGCGGCTTCCCGACCTCCGCCTTCGCGCAGAACGTCGGCGTCGTCTCGCTGACCCGGGTCCGCTCCCGGTACGTGGTCGCCGTCGCCGGCGGCGCCCTCCTCGTCCTCGGCGCCTTCCCCGTCCTCGGCGCGGTCGTCTCCATGGTCCCGATGCCCGTCCTCGGCGGCGCCGGCATCGTCCTCTTCGGCTCGATCGCGGTCAGCGGCATCCGTACCCTCTCCGAGGCCGGACTCGACGACAGCTCCAACATCATCCTGGTGGCCGTCGCGCTCGGAGCGGGCATCATCCCGCTCGCCGCGCCCACCTTCTACGCCGGCTTCCCCGCCTGGGCGCAGACGGTGCTCGGCTCCGGCATCAGCGCGGGCGCGCTCGTCGCCGTCCTGCTGAACCTGTTCTTCCACCATCTCGGCACCCGGAGCCGTCACGCGGCTCCGGCACTCAAATCCTCCTAGGGTCCTGCCGTGCCCGAACCATCCCCGAGGAATGAAGGAAGCACCGCCATGGCAGCACCTTCGGCAGCCCAGCGCATCGTCATCGAGAACGCGGCGATCGCGACCGTCGACGCGAACGACACCGAGTACGCCTCCGGGTACCTCGTCGTCGCCGACAACAGGATCGAGTCCATCGGCGCCGGCAAGGCGCCCGAGGGGCTGGAGAACGTGGTCCGCCGGATCGACGCCACCGGTCACCTGGTGACGCCCGGTCTGGTCAACACCCACCACCACTTCTACCAGTGGATCACCCGGGGCCTGGCCACCGACCACAACCTCTTCAACTGGCTGGTCGCGCTCTACCCGACGTGGTCCCGGATCGACGAGTCGATGGTCCGCGTGGCCGCCCAGGGCTCCCTGGCGATGATGGCCCGCGGCGGTGTCACCACGGCCATGGACCACCACTACGTCTACCCGCAGGGCTCCGGCGACCTGTCCGGCGCCATCATCGGCGCGGCCTCCGACATGGGCGTCCGCTTCACCCTGGCCCGCGGCTCCATGGACCGCAGCGAGAAGGACGGCGGCCTGCCGCCGGACTTCGCCGTCGAGACCACCGAGGGCGCGCTCGCCGCGACCGAGGAGACGGTGCGGAAGTACCACGACGCCTCCTTCGACGCGATGACCCAGGTCGCCGTCGCCCCCTGCTCGCCCTTCTCCATCTCCACCGAGCTGCTCCGCGAGGGCGCCGCGCTCGGCCGCCGCCTCGGCGTGCGCATGCACACCCACGGCTCGGAGACCGTGGAGGAGGAGAAGTTCTGTCACGAGCTCTTCGGCATGGGCCCGACGGACTACTTCGAGTCGACCGGCTTCCTCGGCGAGGACGTGTGGATGGCGCACTGCGTCCACATGAACGACTCCGACATCGAGGCCTTCGCCCGCACCAAGACCGGTGTGGCGCACTGCCCGTCCTCCAACGCGCGCCTCGCCGCCGGCATCGCCCGCGTACCGGACATGCTCAAGGCGGGCGTCCCCGTCGGCCTCGGCGTCGACGGCACCGCCTCCAACGAGTCCGGCGAGCTCCACACCGAGCTGCGCAACGCGCTCCTCATCAACCGCCTCGGCGCCCACCGCGAGGCCGCGCTCAACGCCCGCCAGGCCCTGCGCCTCGGCACCTACGGCGGCGCGCAGGTCCTCGGCCGCGCCGACAACATCGGCTCGCTCGAGGTCGGCAAGCTCGCCGACTTCGTCCTCTGGAAGATCGACGGCCTCGGCCACTCCTCGATCGCCGACCCGGTCACCGCCATCGTCTTCGGCGCGGCGGCCCCGGTCACCGCCTCCTTCGTCAACGGCAAGCAGATCGTCGAGAACAACCGGCTCCTGTACGCCGACGAGGAGCAGATCGCGCGCGACGCGCGCGCGGAGGCGCAGCGCCTGGCCCGGATCACGGCCCAGAGCTGACCCTCCCCATGGAGTCCGACCGAGGGGGACGGCCCTCGGCCGGTCGCCGCGGACCCGAGCGGGGTCCGCGGCAGCCCGACCGGGTGGTGCCGTACGCAGAAGACGTACGGCACCACCCGGGACGGTGAAGCACGCCCGCACCCCCACACCGGGCACCCGTCCCCGTGCCGCACCCCCTCCGCGCGCACCCCGCTCCACCCTCTTCACCCCGCACCGAGCCGCACCTCCTGCACTTCGCACCGCATCGCACCACCTCCCTGAACCCCTCGTCGCCGCCGACGTGTAACCGACCGGAGGAACCGCCGTGGCCGCCAAGCCCCAGGTTCGCAATGCACCAGACGCAGGCTCCGCCCCCGAAGACCGCGAGAAGCATCCGGTCGACGAGACGCTGCCCCCACTCAAGATGCTCACCAGCGGCCTCCAGCACGTCGCCGCCATGTACGCGGGTGTCGTCGCCCCGCCCCTGATCGTCGGAGCGGCCGTCGGCCTCTCCGGCACCGAACTCACGTTCCTCACCGGCGCGAGCCTCTTCACCGCCGGCCTCGCCACCTTCCTGCAGACCCTCGGCATCTGGAAGATCGGCGCCAAGCTGCCGTTCGTCAACGGCGTCACCTTCGCCGGTGTCGCGCCCATGCTGGCGATCGTCGACACCACCGAGAACAAGGCGGACGCGCTCCCCGTGATCTTCGGGGCGATCATCGTCGCCGGACTCCTCGGCTTCGCCGCGGCCCCCTTCTTCTCCCGGCTCGTGCGGTTCTTCCCGCCGGTCGTCACCGGCTCCGTGATCACCCTCATCGGTGTCTCCCTCCTCCCGGTCGCCTTCGGCTGGGCCCAGGGACCCAACCCCAAGGCCGAGGACTACGGCTCGACGACCTACCTGTCGCTCGCCGGCATCACGCTCGTCGTGGTCCTGCTGCTCCGCCGCTTCACCCGCGGCTTCCTCAAGCAGGTCGCGGTCCTGGTCGGCCTCGTCCTCGGCACCCTCATCGCCATACCGTTCGGGGTCACCGACTTCAGCCCGGTGAAGGAGGCCGACATCGTCGGCTTCCCGACCCCCTTCCACTTCGGCGCCCCGCAGTTCGCCCTCGCCGCGATCATCTCCATGTGCGTGGTCATGCTGGTCTCCATGACCGAGTCGACCGCCGACATGCTGGCGCTCGGCGAGATCGTCGAGCGGCCCGCCGACGAGAAGACCATCGCGGCCGGACTGCGCGCCGACACCCTCGGCTCCGCGCTCAGCCCGCTCTTCAACGGCTTCATGTGCAGCGCCTTCGCGCAGAACATCGGACTGGTCGCCATGACCAGGATCCGCAGCCGCTTCGTCGTCGCCGCCGGCGGTGGCTTCCTGGTCCTGATGGGCCTCTCGCCGGTCGCCGCCTCGCTCATCTCGGTCGTCCCCCGGCCCGTCCTCGGCGGCGCCGGTGTGGTCCTCTTCGGCTCGGTCGCCGCCAGCGGCATCCAGACCCTGGTCAAGGCCGGCCTGGAGAAGGACAACAACGTGCTGATCGTGGCCGTCTCGCTGGCCGTCGGCATCATCCCGATCACGAAGCCGGACTTCTACCACGCCTTCCCGGAGACCGCGCAGATCATCCTGGACTCCGGCATCTCCACCGGCTGCGTCGCCGCCGTCCTGCTCAACGTGGTCTTCAACCACCTGGGCCGGGGCCGCGACGCCGACGAGGTCACCGCGCCCATGGAGCCCGGCGAGGAGATCTCCGGCAGCGCCTCGGCGAAGGCGGCGCACGTCCACTGAACCCGCTCCCCGTCCCACCGCCCGCCCCGGTCCCCGCGCACGCCGCGGGGCCCGGGGCCGTGGTGCTGGTCAACCCCAACACCTCCGCCGCCACGACCGCGATGATGACCGCCATCGCCCGGCGCGCCCTCGGCCCCGCCCGGCCCGTCCGGGGCGTGACCGTCGCCCGGGGCCCGCGCATGCTCACCGACCCGGACGCCCTGCGGGCCGCCGCGCCCGAGGTCCTCGCCACGGGCCTCCGCGCCACGGCCGGGGGCGACTGCGCCGCCCTGCTGGTCGCCGCCTTCGGGGACCCGGGCCTCGCGCGGCTGCGCGAGGCGGCCGCCCCGGCCGGGATCCCGGTGGTCGGCCTCGGCGAGGCGGCGCTCCTCGAAGCGGCCGCCGACGGAACTCCCTTCGGGATCGCCACCACCACCCCGCTCCTCGCCGACGCCATCCACGCGCGCGTCACCGCCCTCGGCCTCGCCGACCGGTACACCGGCCTCCGGCTCACCGCCGGCGCTCCCGAGCGGCTCTCCGCCGACCCGGCGCTCCTCCTCGACCGCCTCGAACGCGCCGTCCGCGCCTGCGCCGAACGCGACGGGGCCCGTGCCGTCGTCATCGGAGGCGGACCGCTCGGCGAGGCCGCCGAGGAGCTCCACGCCCGCTGCGCGGTCCGCGTCGTGGCCCCGATCCCGGCGGCCTGCCGGGCGATCACCCGCCTGCTGACGGTCCGGAGGCCGACGGGCTGACGGGCCGCAGGCGGGCACGCCCCGCTCACCGCTCCACCGCGATCCGCCGACGGCACTCCCCGGCCAGCGAGGGGTAGGCGGCGGCGATCGCCTCGTACAACCGCCGCCCCAGCAGCCGTTCCGCCTCGCCGCGCCCGACCGCCCCGTACAGACCGTCGAGCAGCGACTCGTACCGCGACAGGGCGTGCCGCAGATAGCTCACCTGCCACCGCACGAGCGCCCCGGCGGGCGCGGGCGCTGCCGCGGATCCGGGCGCGGCTCCGGTCCCGGGGGCGGATCCGCGCCCGGACGCGGCCGGCCCGGCCGGCGCTCCCTCCCGCCGCGGTCCGGGACTTCGCGCCCCCAGCAGATGCCGGTGCCGCACGGCCCGCCGCTCCAGCTCGGGCCGGGGCAGCAGGGGCACCTCGATCGGTTCCGCGCGGATCGCGGCCAGGACGGCGGCCCGTCGCCGCTCCGCGTGGATCCCGGCGGCCGACGCCCGGGCCCGGCAGAGCGCGGCCGTCTCGGCGAACTCGGGCGTCCGCTCCACCGCCTCCACCCTGGCCAGCAGATAGAGCCGCACGGGCGCGAGGGACCAGCGGCGGGGATCGCGCCCCTGCACGTCCGGCGTGCCGAGCAGGTCCCGCACCATCGCGTCGGTCCAGCCGCGCCGGCGCACTCCGGTGAGCGTCACATAGGTCGTACGGTCCGTCATGGTTCCCCCTGGGTCGATTACGGAGCGTGACGATTCCAGTGAAGCGCACCCCACTGACAACGCCCCCCTTGCCGACCCGGCGCGGACTGTGCGATATAGGTCTGGACCTTTTCGACGGACGGAGGCCCGCCCGTGCAACGACCGCTCGCCGCAAGCCTGTCGGCCGCCCTCGCCCTCACGGCCGCCCTCGCGCTCACCGCCTGCTCCACCGCCGCCGCCCCCGCGCCGAAGGACACCCGGGCGCCCACCGTCCCCGCCGGAGTCACCGCCACCGCGGGCAGCGCGAGCACGGTCCACGTCATGTGGAGCGCGGCCGCCGACGACCGCGCCGTCACCGGATACGCCGTCTACCGCGACGGCCGCAAGGTCAAGGACCTCCCCGCCACCACCCTGATGACCGACGTCGTCGGCCTCGCCCCCGCCACCCGCCACCGCTTCGCCGTCCGCGCCCGCGACGCCGCCGGCAACGTCTCGCCCCCCAGCGCCGGCGTCACGGCCACCACCCTCCCCGCCGCCGCCGAGGACCGCACGCCGCCCACCGCCCCGACCGCCCTCCGCGTCACCGCCGACGGCGGCCGCGCCGCCACCCTGCGCTGGTCACCGGCCCGGGACGACACCCGGGTCACCGCGTACGACGTCTACCAGGCCGACACCCGCGTCCACACCGTCCCCGGCACCGCCACCACCGCCCGCCTCACCGGACTGCGCCCCGGCACCGCCTACGCGTTCACCGTCCGCGCCCGCGACGCCGCCGAGAACTCCTCCCCGGACAGCGCCCCGGCCGACCTCACCACCGCCCCCTCCCCGGGTGCCCCGCCGAACACCGCCCCCAGGGACCTCACCGCGACGGCCGCCGAGGGCGAGATCACCCTCACCTGGACCCCACCGGAGACGGGCGCACCCGTCACCCGCCACGAACTCCACCTCGACGGCCGCTTCGCCACCACCATCATCTGGGGCACCGCCCCGCCACCGGGCCGCGCCACCTACACCTTCTCGGTCCAGGACCCCCCGGGCACCCGCCACACCGTCGCCCTCCGCGCCCAGCTCCCGGACGGCACCTGGGGCGACTTCTCGGCGCCGAGGACCGTGACGGTCCGCTGAACTCCCCTCCTCCTGGCCGAAATCGCACCCTTTCGCGCGACCTGACGGCGCCTCACCCTGCGACCAGGGGAAGCGACGGGCCGCTGGGGGGCGCCGATGAACGATCCGTTGTCCGAGCCGCTCTACGTGCCCGCCCTGCCGGCCCGCCCCAGCGCCCTCGCCGCGTACGCCGGACTGGCGCCGGACGTCCGGGCCGTCGTGGCGCCGCTCTGGACCGTCCCGCCCCGCGTCGGCCGCGAGCGGACCCCCGCGTGCCCGCCGCCCCGCCCCCTCGACCCCGACCCGGCCGCCCTCGGCCACCACGCGCGCCACGCCCTGGCCCTCGTCGCGCGGGTCCAGCGCGACCGGCCCGCCTGGGTCGACACCTGCCACGTCGAGCGCGAGCCGGGCTTCCCCGGCCCCGGCGCGGGCCGGCCCCCGCTGAGGCCCGTCACCGGCATCGAACGCGACCCCGCCCAGCAGACGGCCTGCGCCGAGGCGGCCCGCGCCGGCGGCACCGGCCTCGGCATCCGGATCCGCCGGAGCGCCGTCGACGGGGCGGGCGCCGACACCCGGACGAGCGCCGGCGAACGGACCGCGGAAGCGCTCCGCCGGCTCCTGGAGCGGATCGCGTTCGCCCGGTGCCCGGTGGACCTCCTCCTCGACCTGGGCGCCGTCGACGAGGACCGGGGCGCGGACCGCACGGCGCTCCACGCCCTCGACGTCCTCGGCCCCCTCCACCCCTGGCGCACCGTCGTGCTCCTGGCCGGCGCCTTCCCCCGCACCCGCCCCGAGAGGTGCGGGACGCGCCTGGCCGAGACGTACCGCGCCGACCGCCTCCTCCCCGGACCGCTCCGCCCCGCCGGCGGCGCGCGCGGCCCGCGCCCCCTCCACGGCGACTACGGCGCGCACGACCCGGCGAGCGCCGACCGCGTCTCCGACACGGGCGACGACCCCTTCCGCGGAGCCCTGCGCTACACCGCCGACCACGCCTTCCTCATCGGCGAGGTCCCCGCCGAGTCCGGCCACCACCTCACGGTCCGCGCGCTCGCCCGCGAGATCGTCGCCTCCCCGGCCTTCAGGGGAGCGCGGTACAGCGAGGGGGACCGCTGGCTCCAGGCCTGCGCCGACGGCAGGGGCCTGCCCGGCACCGGGCACCCCGACCTCTGGATCCTGGCCGGCCACAGCCAGCACCTGACCCACGTCGCCCGCGAACTGCGGCGACACTCCTGAGCCGTGGCGCCTGCCCGCCGGAACAGGCCTCCCGGAATTACCCTGGGAAGCGTGGCCGAGACCGTTCTCACCAACACCGGGCTCGACAGCTTCCTCGACGGAGCGCCCGAGCATCGTGACCCCGCGTTCGCGCGGGCCGCCGAAGCGGTCCTGGGACTGCTCGCCCTGCGCGGCGCCGACCGGGCGACGGGACTGCCCGAGCCGACGCCCGGCCTCGTGCGGCAGCTCCTGGTGGAGGACCTGCCGACCTTCGTGTACGCCCCGCCCGGCCAGCTCGCCCACTACCCGGCCGTCCTCGGGGCCCTCGCGGCACGGTTCGACGGAGGGCGGCGCGAGCGGATCGCCGCGGTCGTCGCCGAGTCCGCGCCCGACTTCGAACGCGCCATGAACGACCCCGGCAACCTCACCTGGCACCGCTGGTACGCCTCGCTGCTGCGGACCTGCGGCGCCGACCTCACCGACCCCGAGGACGTACGGCGCCGGCTCGCCGCCCTCGACGGGGCACCGCTCCCCGACGGGGTGCGCCGCGCCCACCTCATGGGACGGACCGCCCTCGCCGACGTCCTGCTCGCCGAGGCGCTCACGCGCGCGTACGTGCGGGACGCCGAAGCACCCCCGGCCGCCGGGCCGCTGCTCACCGACCACGCCGTCGCGACCGGCATCGGCCGGCTCGCCGCCGCGCTCCAGGACCGGTGGACCGCCGCCGGGCTCGCCGAGCAGCTCGCCGGGCCGTACGCGCGGTTCGCGCCGGGACCCGACGCCTTCCCCCACCTCGTCCTCGCCGACGCCCTCCTGGACGAGCACCTCGACTACCACGGGGACCCCGCCGCCCCCGTGCCCCCGCCGCCCGCGATCGAGGCCGGGCCCGTCGAGGAGGACGCCGACAGTCTCATCGGCGCCGTCGAGGAGCTCGCGGAGGAGGAGTTCGAACCCTACGGGGGCGAGGCGCCGCACCTGCTGTACGTGGTCTACCAGCGCGGCTGCGCCGCCGAGTCCGTCGCCCGCAAGGCCGCCGAGTACGAGGACTGGAACGTCGACCCGGCCCTGGAGGACCTGCCCGTACCGGTGCCGGACGCGGCGCCCGAGGAGTACACCGCCCCGCCCCTGCCGGAGCTCGTACGGCTCCTCGGCACGGTCGAGCTGACCGAGGCCGACCGGGCCCGGCTCGAAGGAGCGGCCCGCGACCTCGCCGCGGTCCTCGACCGCCTCGCCGCCACCGGTCTGGTCTTCCGCCGCGGCGACGCCTTCGGGCTCACCCCGCGCGGGGCGGGCGCCGTGCGCTATCTGCTCGCGGTGCGCGGGGTCACCGCGCCCGACGCCGCCGAGGCCGCCGCATGGACCGCGCCGGAGGCGGTCGCCGCCGCCGGCGGCTGGCCGGCCTCCGTCGCCGCGCGCGTGCTCGCCGACTGGCTCCACGCGCGCATGGACACCGCCGACGCCTGGTCGGAGCTGCTCGCCGCCCTCGGCACCGTCCACGCCGGGACCTCCGAGGCGGCCGCCACCCGCGGCCTCTTCGCCGTACTGGACACGGCCGGGGCACCGCCGGAGGCCCTGCGCGCTGCCCTCCGCGACCCGGTCGTCGGCGCCTACGCCCTGGAGGCCCTGCGCGAGCGGGGCGAGCCGGCGGACCCGCTCCAGGTGCGGACCTCGGCCCGGGCCCTGCACGTCCTCGACGGGCTGCCGGCCAAGAAGGGCCCCCTGGAGACCCGCCGCGCCGCCTTCGACACGGCGGCGGCGGACTGGCCCGGCGGTTCCGCCGCCTTGGTCCGCGCGATGGCCGCCGCGGACCGCCACGAGACCGAGCGGGTCCTCCGCCCGCTCGGCATCGCACTCCCGTGACCAGGACGGTGACGAGCGTCAGCCCGTCGTGAGGTACATCCCCGACGCCCCCGTCCCGGCCGTGTTCCGGCAGCTCCGGTTCCCCGTCGGTACGGCGTTGATCAGGGCCAGGCAGCGGCCGAGGGCCTGCTGGCCGTAGGCGTTGGGGTGCATCGACTCCTGGACGAGGCCCTGGGTGCTCTGGCTGTCGATCCAGCGCGCCCACTCGCTCGTCGTCGCCGACGGCGGCACGGTCGACGTGACCTGCTTGCTCGCCTTGGCGCAGACCTCACGGCCCTGGAGGGCGTCCCGCAGGTCCAGGAACTGCACGCCCTTGGCCGTGGCGACGCCCTTGAGGCGGTCGGCGATCTGGGGGACCAGGGAGTCGCGGGCCCAGTCGGAGTCGGCGTTCCAGAAGGGGCAGCCGCCGGTGTTGGTGCGGGCCCAGCCGCTCTCCGCGTACCGGTTCTCGGCGGCGCGCGGGATGGGGGAGGGGTACGACTGGAGGACGATCCGGTAGTCGCCGGCGGCGTATCCGGCGGCGGACATGACCGCCCGGATCTCGTCGACGGACCGGCCGACGGCGGCCATCGCGCCGTCGATCTTCGCGTCGACGGCGGCCTGCTGGTCGTCGTGGCAGTACGAGTACCAGACGATGTAGTCGGTCGCGCAGGTGCTGATGATGTCGCCGAAGCCGAGGTCGTTGCCGCCGATGGACAGGGCGATCAGCTCGACGTCGTTCGCGGCGGCCACGGCCGCCAGCTGGTCGGCCTGGGGCGCCTCGCCCTTGAAGGCCTGGCCGCCCTGGGAGGCGCGGAAGACGTTCGCCGTGGTCGCCCCGGAGCAGGCGAGGTTGATCAGCGAGCTCGCGATCGGGCCGGCGCTCCTGACCTCGGAGACGTCCGAGCGGTGGCAGCCGCCGGCGGTGGCGCCGTACACCTTGGACGGGTCGTAGGCACTGCCCGTCCAGGCGCGGTCGGTGCCGTTGCGGCTGCCGGAGTTGGTGAGGCTGTTGCCGAGCCAGCGGCCGGCCTCGCCGGAGATGTAGCTGTCGCCCATGGCGACGACGGCGGTGGGGCCGGAGCCGGGGGAGGCATGGGCGGCGGGAGCGGTGAGGGAGGCGAGCCCGGCGGCGGTACACAGTGCCAGGAGTGCGCGCAGCGCACGATGGGGGAACGGAGGCATGGCTGTGCTCCTGCGGTACGCAGTGACGTGGGGGACAGCCGCCGGCCGGTGGCATGGCGGAATCTCGCACGGCGTGGCTTGTTACCGCTAGGTAGCTGCATATCTCGGTTCCGTCACGTCGCCTGTGGGATCACAGGAACGGGAACAGGGCCCCGCCCCCGGTGCTGTGCGACACCGGGGACGAAGCCCTGCTCGGGTTGCTGTCGGCAGCTGTGCGGGCAGCCGGATCAGCCGTACGGGGCGAGTCAGCCGACCAGCTGCTCGTACGCGGGGAGGGTGAGGAAGTCCGCGTAGTCCGCGTCGAGCGAGACGTGCAGGAGCAGGTCGTGCGCCTGCTGCCACTTGCCGGCCGCGAAGGCCTCCTCGCCGATCTCGGCGCGGATGGCGTCGAGCTCCTGGGCGGCGACCTCGCGGGCCAGCTCGGGGGTGGCCTTCACGGGCTTTCCGGCGTGCTCGAAGACCACGCCCGCGTTGATCCACTGCCAGATCTGGGAGCGGGAGATCTCGGCGGTGGCCGCGTCCTCCATCAGGTTGAAGATGGCGACGGCGCCGAGGCCGCGCAGCCACGCCTCGATGTAGCGCGTGCCGACCTGCACGGCGCTGACCAGGCCCTCGTAGGTGGGCTTGGCGTCGAGCGAGTCGATGGCGATGAGGTCGCCGGGCGCGACGGAGACGTCCTCGCGGAGGCGGTCCTTCTGGTGGGGCCTGTCGCCGAGGACGGCGTCGAAGGAGGCCATCGCGATCGGGACCAGGTCGGGGTGGGCGACCCAGGAGCCGTCGAAGCCGTCGCCGGCCTCGCGGTCCTTGTCGGCCTTGACCTTCTCGAAGGCGACCTTGTTGACCTCGGCGTCCTTGCGGGACGGGATGAAGGCCGCCATGCCGCCGATCGCGTGCGCGCCGCGCTTGTGGCAGGTGCGCACGAGGAGTTCGGTGTAGGCGCGCATGAACGGGGCGGTCATCGTGACCGCGTTGCGGTCCGGCAGGACGAACTTGGCTCCGCCGTCACGGAAGTTCTTGACGATGGAGAAGAGGTAGTCCCAGCGGCCCGCGTTCAGGCCGGCGGCGTGGTCGCGGAGCTCGTAGAGGATCTCCTCCATCTCGTACGCGGCCGTGATGGTCTCGATGAGGACCGTGGCGCGGACGGTGCCCTGCGGGATGCCGACGTAGTCCTGCGCGAAGACGAAGATGTCGTTCCAGAGGCGGGCCTCCAGGTGCGACTCCGTCTTCGGGAGGTAGAAGTACGGGCCCTTGCCGAGGTCGATCAGGCGCTGGGCGTTGTGGAAGAAGTACAGGCCGAAGTCGACGAGCGCGCCCGGCACCGGGCGTCCGTCGAAGGTGAGGTGACGCTCCTCCAGGTGCCAGCCGCGCGGCCGCATGACGACGGTGGCGAGCTGGTCGGCGGGCTTCAGGGCGTACGACTTGCCCGAGCGCGGGTCCGTGAAGTCGATCTTCCGGGTGTACGCGTCGATCAGGTTGACCTGGCCGAGGACGACGTTCTCCCAGGTCGGCGCCGAGGCGTCCTCGAAGTCGGCGAGCCAGACCTTCGCGCCGGAGTTGAGCGCGTTGATCGTCATCTTGCGGTCGGTCGGGCCGGTGATCTCGACGCGGCGGTCGTTCAGGGCCGCCGGGGCCGGCGCGACCTTCCAGGAGTCGTCGGCGCGGATCGCGGCGGTCTCCGGAAGGAAGTCCAGGGTGGACGTGCGGGCGATCTCGGCGCGACGCTCCGCTCGGCGGGCGAGGAGCTCGTCCCGGCGCGGGGTGAACCGCCGGTGCAGTTCGGCGACGAAGGCCAGGGCGGCCTCGGTGAGCACCTCCTCCTGACGCGGGAGGGGCTCGGCATCGACGACGGCCAGGGGGGACGGCGCTGGTGCGGACATGAACTGTCACTTCCTTCAGCGGACTTCACGGGCGGTGCCAGGCGGCCGCCGGGCGTCACGGGACGGCACGGAGTGCCGCAGGCGCCGAGATACGGCCGCAAGCGCCTTCTGAACGAGCAGGCGCTTCTGAACAGTGGATACTAGTTTCCTCATGGTGGAAGTTCAATGGTTTGTTGATGTCGAGATTCTCCGGATCGACAGAACATGGCGCTCGGTGCCAAGCCGTTCACTCCAGACGGGACAGATCCGCCTCCGTGTCGATGTCGTAGGGCTCGGCCACATCCGAACAGTCCACCGGGGTGATCGCATCCCGGTGCGCCGCCAGGTAGTCCCGAGCGCCCCGGTCGCCCACCGCCGTCTCCGCGATCCCCGCCCAGTGCCCGGCGCCGAACAGCACCGGATGCCCCCGCGTCCCGTCGTACGAGGCGGCCGCCAGCGAATCCCGCGAGCCGTACGCCGCCCGCACCCGGGCCACGGCCTCCACCCCGATCCCCGGCTGGTCGACCAGCAGGACGAGCGCCGCGGCCGGCCCGCGCGGGTCGGCGGCCAGCGAGGCGAGCCCGGCCCGCAGCGAGGAGCCCATCCCCTCCGCCCACTCCGGGTTGTCCACCAGCACGCACCCGGGCAGCTCCGCCCGCTCCCGTACGACATCGGCCGAGGCCCCCAGCACCACGTGCACCACCTCGCAGCCGGCCCCGCGCAGCACCTCCACGGCGTGCTCGACCAGCGGCCGTCCCCGGTGCGTGAGCAAGGCCTTCGGCCGCCCCCCGAGGCGCCTGCCGCCCCCTGCGGCGAGCAGCAGTCCGGCGACGACGGGGCTTCGATCCTCTGCAGCTGTCATGGGGACTGCATACCTCATGGGGCGGAATCACACGGTCGCCTGAATTCCGTCCACCAAGGGTGGCGCGCCGGGGTGGCGAAGGAGTTAACTGGCCCGCGACTCACGGCGCCCGACCGCCGTCCGGGGGCGGCTCGGAGTGTTCGGAGTGGAGTTCTGCGCACAGTGTGGTGCGAGGGGGAGAACCGTGTTGCGAAGCGTGGGGCAGAGGCGAGTGACCGGCGAGGGCGTGGACCCCAGGGTGGCCGAACTGCGGGCCGCCGTGTCCCGGCTCCGGCGCGAACTGGCCGCGCACCGGGTCGATTTCGCCGACCGGGGGATCGCCGAGGACGAGCTCGCCGCCCTTGACGCCATGGCGCTCAGCGGCGACCCCGAGGTGCGGCGGCTGCGCCGCTCGCTGCTGCTCGTCGCGGGCTCCGTCGGCTCCGTCAGCGCCCTCGCCGAGGGCCTCGCCGGCGTCCGGCGCGCGATCGAGCTCTTCGGGCCCCCGCGGCCCGGACAGTAGGCCGGCGACCGGGGCCGGGCCCGGTCCGATCGGTCATCCGCGACCGGCTCGACGGCTCTCCGCGACCGGATCGGGCCGATCGGTCATCCGCGACCGGCTCGTGCTCGGTCCGACGACCATCCGTGACCGCGACCGCGACCGCGACCGGGCCCGGGCCGACGGCCCGCGGCGGCCGGGCAGAGGGCCCGAGAGGCCCCTCCGGGGCGGGACCTCCGGGTACCCGGGAGGGGTTCGCGGGCCTCTGTGGGATGGCCGATCCGGAGGGAATGCTCCCATCCTGAAGGAAGGTCCCGTCTCGGCGGGCCGGCCGGAAGGTGGTGGTGGACGTGGGGGCCACGGATGACGAGATGTTGCGGGGCGCCCCGGTCCCCGGCGGCGCCGACCCGCTGGGAGACCCGTACCTGCGGACCCGCTTCGCCCTGCCGAGCCGCCCCGGCACGTTCCTGCGCCGCGACCGGCTGGTCGAGCACCTCGGGCAGGCCCTGCTGACCCCGCTGACCGTGGTCAACGGCAGCGCGGGGGCCGGCAAGACCCTCCTGGTCGCCGACTGGGCCGCGAACCTGGAGCGGCCGGTCGCCTGGCTCACGCTCGACGCGGCGATCAGGGGTCCGGGAATGTTCTGGGCCCACCTCCTCCAGTCCCTGAACGCCGCCGGCGCACCGGTACCCGCCACCGTCGACCTCCCCGCCGACGCGACGCGGGTCTCCCACGCGCTCCTGAGCCGACTCGCCTGGGAACTCGCCGGGCGCGACCGGCCCGTCGTCGTGGTGATCGACGAGTTCGACCGGATGACCGACCCCGAGGTCGGGCGGCAGCTGGAGTTCGTCCTGCGGCACGCGGGACCGGGACTGCGCCTCGTCCTCGTCAGCCGCACCGAGCCCCTCCTCCCGCTCCACCGCTACCGCCTCACCGGTGAGGTGACCGAGATCCGGGGCGCCGAACTGGCCTTCACCACCGAGGAGGCGGTCGATCTCCTCGAACGGCACGGGCTGTCACTGGACGTCCCGGTGGCCCGGGCCCTGGTGGAACGCACCCGGGGGTGGGCGGCCGGTCTCCGGCTGAGCGCCCTGGCCGCGCGGTCGACCCCGGACCCCGAGCTCTACCTGAAGGAGTTCGAGGCGGGACGGGGCACGATCGCCGACTTCCTCCTGGCCGAGGTGCTGGAACGGCAGACACCCGAGACGAAGGACCTGCTGCTGCGGATCAGCGTGCTGGACCGCTTCTGTCCCGACCTGGCGGACGAGCTGACCCGGCGGCACGACGCCGCGACGATCCTGGCCGCGCTGCACGGCGCCAACGCCTTCGTCGAGGACTTCGGGCAGGGCTGGTACCGGCTCCACCCGTTGTTCCGGGAGATCCTGCGGGCCCATCTGCGCCGGCGCGCCCCCGGCCTCGAACCGGAGCTGCACCGGCGCGCCGCGCACTGGCTGCGGCGCTCCGGCACGCTCCCCGAGATGCTGGCCCACGGCGCCGCCGCCCAGGACTGGACGTACATCGCCCGGGCCCTGGTCGAGGACCTGGCGATCGGGCAGCTCTTCACCGGCCTCGGCTCCGGGGAGCCGGTGGACTGGTTCGCGGGGACGGAGGGAGAGACGCCCGACCCGGCCCTGAACCTCGTCCGCGCCGCGTGCGAGCTGTCCCGCTCGGACCTCGACGGCGGCCTGGCGCACCTGCGCCGCGCGGCACCGCAGCCGGCGGCCGACGACCGGGGCTCCCCGGCGGCCCGGCTGAGCCGCGCCCTGCTGGAGGCGCTCGCCGGACGGCTGACCGGCTCGGCGGACCGGGCCGAGCGCGCCGGCCGGTCGGCCCGGCGGCTGATGCCGCAGGTGCCCTCCCGGCTGCTGGACGGTCACCCGGAACTCGGCGCCCTCCTGCTGACCCACGTGGGCTCCTCGCGGCTGTGGGCCGGACACCTCGACGAGGCCCGGACCGCCCTCACCGCCGTGGCCCGCGGCCCCCGCACGGCGGCCACCGTCCTCCCGCGGCTGGAGGCGCTGGAACACCTGGCGCTCGTCGACCACCTCGACGGCCGGCCGGGCGCGGCGGAGCGCAGGGTCCTCGCCATGACGGCCGAGGCCGAGCGGTACGGCCTCGCCCCGCCGTCGGGTTCCGGACTCGGGCAGCTGGTGCTCGCCGCGGTCGCCGTCGACCGGGACGAGGCGGACCGCGCCGAGGCCCTCCTCGCCCAGACGTCCGACCGGCCGCCGGCGGACCCGGTGGCGGCCGCCACCAGGCGGGCCGTGACGGCCGGCGTGCTTCTGCTCCGGGGGCGTACGAGGGAGGCGCTGGCCGCCGCGGCACGGCCCGTCCCCGCCGCCGAGCCGTCGCCCTGGGCGCGGGGCAGCGCCGCCCTGGCCGCCTCCGAGGCCCATCTGGCCGAGGGGCGCCCGGACGCGGCCCTCGAAGCCCTCCGTCAGGTCGCCGGGGACCAGCCGCTGTGCACCGTCGGCGCGGCGCGGGCCCACCTCGCCGCCGGCGCCCCCGGCACGGCCCTCCGCCTGCTCGACGGCCTCGCGGCCCAGGGGCGGCCCGGCCCGGGGGTGTCCGTACCGGCCGCGCTGGTACGGGCACAGGCGGCGGCGCTGGAGGGAGACACCGCCACCGCCCGCAGGATGCTCGCCCAGGCCCTCGTCGAGGGCCGCGGCGAGGAGCTCAGGCGCCCCTTCCGGGACGCCGGACCCTGGACCGCGCCCTTCCTGGCCGAGCCCCCGCTGCGGGCGCTGGCCGCCGGATGGCTCCTGCCCGGACCCGAGACGTACGGCGGGACGGACCCGGGCGGATCCGAGCCGGTCGCGCCGGTGGAGGAGCTCAGCGGACGGGAGCGCGAGGTCCTGGAGCGGCTCGCCCGGGCGATGTCGACCGAGGACATCGCCGCCGACCTGTACGTGTCCGTGAACACGGTGAAGACCCACCTCAAGAGCGCCTACCGGAAGCTGTCGGTGCACCGGCGCAACGACGCCGTCCGCCGCGCCCGCGAGCTGCGGCTGCTGTGACCGGACACCGGACACCGGGCGCCGAAGGGCGCACCGGCCCCGCCGGCCCCCTCACCCGCGACGGGTGAGGCGGCCGGCGACCTTTTCGGATGTGATGGCGGCGGGGGTGGGCTCACCCCTTCCGCTGCCGCCGACACCGGCAGCCAGGCCCGGCGAGGTGGCGACCGTGAAGAAGTGGCGCGCTCTGATCGTGCTGGGGACGGCCCAGTTCCTGATGGTGCTGGACACCTCCGTCATGAACGTCTCCATCAGCCAGCTGGTGGAGGACTTCGACACCGAGGTGACCGCCATCCAGGCCGTCATCACCCTGTACGCCCTGGTCATGGCCGCCTTCATGATCATCGGAGGCAGGTTCGGGGACATCCTGGGCCGGCGCCGCGTCTTCCTGATCGGCATGACGGTCTACGGCGTCGGATCGGCCCTGACCGCCGTCGCGCCCACCCTGTGGGTCCTGGCGCTGGGATGGTCGGTCATCGAGGGTCTCGGCGCCGCCCTGGTGCTCCCGTCCATGGCGGCCCTCGTCGCGGAGTCCTACCGGGGCCGCGACCGCTCCGTCGCGTACGGCGTCATCGGGGGCCTGGCCGGCGCGGGCATCGCGGTCGGTCCGCTGCTCGGCGGCTGGGTGACGACGTACCTCACCTGGCGCCTGGTCTTCGCGGGCGAGGTCGTGGTGGTGCTGGCCGTACTGCTCCTGCGGCGGGCGATCCCGGAACCGACCCGGGCGGGCCGGCGCCCCGGCCTGGACGTCGTCGGTGCCGTGCTGTCGGCGGCAGGTCTGGGCCTCGGCGTGCTCGGTGTGCTGCAGAGCGGCACCTGGGGGTGGGTGGAGCCGCGCAACCCGCCCTTCACCGTCTTCGGCTTCGCCCCCACGCTGTTCGTGATCGGGGCCGGAGCGGTGGTCCTGTTCCTCTTCCGGGTGTGGGAGGACAGGCGGGAGGCGCGGGGCGCCGATCCCCTGGTCCATCTGGCCCTGCTCCACCGGCCCGTCCTGCGTTCGGGGCTGATGACCCTGCTGAGCCAGAACCTCATCCTGCTGGGGCTGTTCTTCACCATCCCGCTGTACCTGCAGGTGGTGCAGGGGCTCGACGCCTTCGAGACGGGGCTGCGGCTGCTGCCGGTCTCCGTCACCATGCTCGCGGCCTCCCTGGGAGCGGCGAAGCTCGGACGCAGACTGGGACCGCGGCGGATCGTACGGACGGCCCTGGTGCTGCTCCTCGCCGCCATCGCCTGGCTCCTCGGCACCATCGACCCCGTCATCGACGACGCCCAGTTCTTCGGGGCCATGGCGCTCCTCGGCGTGGGGATGGGACTGCTCGCCTCGCAGCTGGGCAACGTCGTCCAGTCCAGCGTGGGGGAGCGGGAGCGCAGCGAGGTCGGAGGGCTGCAGTTCACCGCCCAGAACCTGGGGTCCGCGCTGGGCACGGCCCTCATCGGATCCCTGCTGATCGGGGCCCTGGCCCAGGCCTTCACCACCCAGGTGGAGGACGACCCCAGGCTCTCGGACGAGGCGCGCCGGCAGACGAGCGTCGCCCTGGAGGCCGGGGTCAGCTTCGTCCCCACCGACCAGGTCCGCTCGGCCGCGGAGGACGCCGGACTGCCGCCGCGCGAGGTGGACGCCGTCACCGAGTCGTACGCCTCGGCCCAGCTGGACGGTCTCAAGGCGGCCGTCCTCGCGACCGGGGGCATCACCCTGGCGAGCTTCCTGGTGACGCGCGGCCTCCCCGGCGCCGACGGGGGCAAAGGGGCGGGCGGAGCCGCTGGGGCAGGTGGTGCTGCTGGGACGGACAGGACCCCTGGAGCAGGTGGTGCTGCTGGGACAGGCAGGACCCGAGGGACAGGCGGGATCCAGGGGACGGGCGGGGCCACGGCGGGCGGGCCCGGGGATGCGGGGCGTCGCCGGGACACCGAGGGTCCCACGCCGCCGGAGCCCGGCCCCGAGGGCTCCTGAATCACCCGCGCAGGGTGAGGCCGCCGGAGCCGCGAGGGCGGAGCATCGCATCAGGGCCCGACCGGCCCCGTGACAGCCACCCCCATCACGGGAGGGGCAGACCATGCAGTACGAGATCCGGATCGACGGCCTCATGTCGGAGACGCTGATCGGATCCTTCCCCGAGCTGGAGCACGTGATGATCTCCGGCCAGACGGTGCTGTACGGCCCTCTCGTGGACGAGGCCCACCTCTACGGGCTCCTGGCCCGCTTCCAGTCCCTCGGACTGCACGTGGTGGAACTGCGGCGGCTGCCCGAATGACCGACGTGGAGCCCGGCGGGAGCCCGGCGGGAGAAGGAACCGGAAACGGAGCGGAGACATGGACACACAGATGTACCTCGCCTACGACTACCCGCTGCTGAGCATGTTCTGGACCATGCTGTGGCTCTTCCTGTGGGTCCTGTGGTTCATCCTGCTCTTCCGGATCATCGCCGACATCCTCCGCGACGACACCATGGGCGGCTGGGGCAAGGCCGGCTGGATGGCGTTCGTCATCCTGCTGCCGTTCCTCGGCGTGCTCGTCTACGTGATCGCCCGCGGCAAGAGCATGGGCCGCCGGGAGATCGACCACGCCCGCGAGAAGCAGCAGGCCTTCGACGCCTACGTCCGCGAGACCGCCGGCGGCGGCCGCCCCAGCCGGACCGAGGAACTCGGCCGGCTCGCCGACCTCCGCAGCCGGGGCGACATCAGCGAGGAGGAGTTCCAGCGGGCCAAGGCCCTCGTCCTGAACGACGACCGCCCGTCCACGCCCGCCGGCGCCACCACGGCCCCTCAGTGAGACGGGCCGGGGAGAAGGAGAGACGATGATGAACGCCACGCACACCGCTCACCCCTCATCGGCGAAATACGCCTGGGCCGGGGGCCTGCGGGTCTTCGCCGCCGTCATGCTCGCCCTCGCGGGACTGTTCGGCATCTTCCGCGGGATCATGGCCATCGCCGAGGACGAGGTCTTCGTCAGCACGCCCCACTACGTCTTCCAGTTCGACCTCACCGGCTGGGGCTGGGTCCATCTCGGCCTGGGCATCGTCGCCCTGCTGGTCAGCTTCGGACTCTTCGCGGCGTCCGCCTGGGCGCGGTACACCGGCGTCGGCATCGCCGCGCTCGTGATCATCGCCAACTTCCTGTCGCTGCCGTACTACCCGTGGTGGTCCGTCATCGTGATCGTGATGTCCGGTTTCATCATCTGGGCCCTGTGCGTCGACAGGGGCGAGGACGAGGGTTCCATCGCCGGGAGGCAGCCGTGAAGGACCTCAAGTTCGAGCAGAAGAGCTCCCTGACCCGTACCGAGGCCGCCGACCAGCTGGAGGCGCTCGCCGAGGCGCTCAGGGCCGGTGAGGAGGCCGAGGTCCCGCTGGGGCCCGGGGTGCTGAGCCTGCGGGTGCCCGACAGACTCCGCAGCGAGGTGGAGTTCGAGGTCGGCGACGGCGAGATCGAGCTGGAGATCGAGCTGAAGTGGCGGACGGGCGGCGGCTCGCGCGACACGGCCGCCCCCAGGGGGAAGGGTGACGGGGCGGAACAGCCCGAGCCGGAGCCGAGGCCCAAGCCCGCGCCGAAGAAGGCCGAGGCGAAGAGGGCCGAGGCCGGGAGCGGACAGCCCGCACCCGCCCGGCGACGGAAGGCCGCGGCACCCGCCAAGACCAGGCGCACCGCCGCGAAGCCCGCGTGAGCCGGTCCCCGCTCGGGGGCGGGGGTCCGGCTTCACCCACTTGACCTGGCTGCCGCGCCGGTGCCGCCGGGCACGAGTTGGGTGGGAACCCGGACCCCCAGAGAACGGAACCTGCCATGTACGAGATGCACATCGCGCCCGACGACTCCAGCGGACTCCTGGTCTGGCACGTGATCGCCAAGCAGGCGGACAGCAGCCTCTGCGGTCAGACCGTCGACCGTGGCGCGGACGGGATGCGGACGGACCGGCACTGCCTGCCGTGCATGCGGTCCTTCCAGGACCTGATGGCCGCCCGGGCCGACGCCTCGGCCGACGGCCGGCCCGACGGCCTCACCGTCTGATCAGCCGCCGTGCCGTCGCCGCCGCGACCGCCGCCGTGCGCGAGTCCACGCCCAGCTTCGCGAAGACGTGCACCAGGTGGGACTTCACCGTCGCCTGGCTCAGGAACAGCGCCTTGCTGATCTGCTGGTTCGACAGGCCCTCGCCCACCAGCTGGAGCACCTCCAGCTCGCGCTTGGTCAGGGCCTCCGCCGGCGTCCGCATGCGGTCCATCAGCCGGTGCGCCACCGCCGGTGCGAGGGCCGACTGGCCGGCCGCCGCCGTCCGGACCGCCGCCGCCAGCTCCTCCGGCGGCGCGTCCTTCAGGAGGTAGCCGGAGGCGCCCGCCTCCACCGCCGCCAGGATGTCCGCGTCCGTGTCGTACGTCGTCAGGACCAGCACCTTCGGCCCGTCCGGCGCCGCCGTGATCGCCGCCGTCGCCTCCGAGCCGTGCATCCCGGCGCCGAACTGCAGGTCCATCAGGACCACGTCCACGCCCCCGGCGGCGGCCAGCTCCACCGCGCGCTCGGCCGTGGCCGCCTCCGCGACCACCGCGAAGTCGGGCTCGGTGTCGAGGACCGCGCGCAGGCCCGCCCGGACCACCGGGTGGTCGTCGGCGAGGAGGAGTCGGATGGTCATGCGGACGCTCCAGCGGGGAGGGGGAGGGAGACGGCGACGGCGGTGCCCTGGCCGGGCGCCGACTCGACGGTGAACGTGCCGCCCAGCGACTCCGCCCGCGAGCGCATCGCCGGAAGGCCGAAGCCGCCGTCGGAGGAGGGGCGCACGGACGCGGGCTCGAAGCCCAGGCCGTCGTCGACCACGTCCAGGGTCACCGACGCGTCCATGAACGACAAGGTGATCTCCGCCCGCGAGGCCGAGGCGTGCCGCACCGTGTTCGCGAGCGCCGACTGCGCGATCCGCAGCAGCGCCACCTCGTACGGGGTCGGCAGCTCCACCGGCGTGCCGCTCACCGAGAACCGCACCCGGGGCCCCGCTCCCGGGGCCACGCCGGTGACCGGCTCGCACAGCCGCTCCAGCGCCGCCGCGAGGGAGCCGTGCTCCAGGTCCGGGGGCGAGAGCGCCCGGACGAAGCGCCGCGCCTCCGCCAGGTTGTCCTGCGCCGCCTCGCGGGCCCGGCCGATGTGGCCGGCGGCGGGGGAGTCCGGCGGGAGCACCCGCTCGGCCGCCCGCAGCAGCAGCTGGATCGAGGACAGGCCCTGCGCGAGCGTGTCGTGGATCTCCCGCGCGAGCCGCTCCCGCTCGGCGAGCGTCCCCGCGTGCCGCTCCGCCGCCGCCAGCTCCGCCCGTGTCGCGATCAGCTCCTCGATGAGCCGGCGCCGCCGCTCGCTCTCCCGGTACAGCGCCTGGTAGCCGAGGACCGTCGCCACCGCGACCGCGGCGCCGAGCAGCGGTCCGATGAACACCCCCGGATTGAGCGCGGCGCCGTGTCCCACGTACGAGAGGATCGCCGCGCCCGCCGTCAGCGCCACAGCCGGCAGTGACCACCGCGTGGGCAGCAGGTGCAGCTGGAGGAAGTACAGGGGGAAGGCCAGCCAGAGCGCCTCCGGGGTGATCCAGAGCAGCCCGAGCCAGGACGCCCCGAGGACCGCCAGCCACACGGCGGCGGCCCGCTGCGAGCTCCGCACGGACGGCAGGTACGAGCCGGCCGCGTAGACCGCGCCCGTGACCACCGCCGCCACCGTCCCGGCGGCCGAGTCCGCCCGCACCGCCGCGAGGACGAGCAGCCCCGCCATGAGGAGGTGCAGACAGAGGCGCAGCGCGCGCAGGGCGGGGGTGAGGGAGCGGGGATCCATGGTCCCACCAGCGTAGACAGCGGGCCACGATCCGGACTCAACCGAAAGTTTGATTACGGAGCCATCCGTGGCGCGATGCCCGCGGGGCCCCTCGCCGACCACTCTGGTCAGCATGTTCGTGGCATGGAGAGACCTGAGATTCGCCAAGGGGCGTTTCACCCTCATGGGCACCGTGATCGTGCTGATCACCCTGCTCGTGGGGTTGTTGTCCGGGCTGACCGCCGGACTCGCGCGAGAGAACATCTCCGCGATCACCGGTCTGCCCGCCGACCGGCTGGCCTTCGCGGCGCCGCCGTCCGGGCAGTCGGTCTCCTTCACCAACTCGGCGGTGGCGGAGGAGCAGTGGCGCGGCTGGGCGGAGCGGCCCGGGGTGACAGAGGCCGATCCGCTCGGCATCCGCACCCTCAACGCCGCCGCCGGGGACCGCACCGCCGCCGTCTCCGCCTTCGGCACGGAACCGGGCGCGGGACTCGCCCCCGCCGCCGTCGGCACGGGCAAGGCCGTCCTGTCCGAGTCGGCGGCCCGGGAGCTGGCCGTGGGGGCCGGCGACCGCGTCCGCCTCGGCCCGCTGGAGGTCACCGTCGCCGCGGTCGCGGGCGACGCCTCGTACAGCCACACGCCCGTGGTGTGGACCTCCCTCGACGACTGGCAGAAGCTCGGCCACAACGGCTCCGCAGCGGGGGAACAGGCCACCGTGATCGCGCTGAGCGGCGACGGCGTCGACTGGGCGGCCGGTGACAGGGCCGCCGGCACCGAGGCCCGCACCCTTGACGGCGCCCTCACCGCCATAGGGTCCTACCAGGCCGAGAACGGCTCGCTGCAGCTGATGCGCGGCTTCCTCTTCGCCATCTCCGCGCTCGTCATAGGAGCCTTCTTCACCGTCTGGACCATCCAGCGCAGCGGCGACGTCGCCGTCCTCAAGGCGCTCGGCGCCTCCACCCCGTACCTCCTCAGGGACGCCCTCGGGCAGGCCGTCCTCATGCTCACCGCGGGCACCCTGCTCGGCACCGCGCTCGCGGTCGGCATCGGCGCCCTCGTCAGCGGCGGGAACGTGCCCTTCGTCCTCGAACCGCTCACCGTCCTCGGGCCGGCCGCCGTGATCGTCGTCCTCGGTGTCCTCGGCGCCGCCCTGTCCATCCGGCGGATCACCGCCGTCGACCCCCTCACCGCCCTCGGGAGCGCCCGATGAGCCTCGTCCTCGACGCCGTCACCCTCACCTACCCCGACGGCGACGGCCGGCTCACCGCCCTCGACGCCGTCTCCCTGACCGTCCCCGCCGGCACGCTCACCGCCGTCGTCGGGCCCTCCGGCTCCGGCAAGTCCAGCCTCCTCGCGGTCGCCGCCACCCTGGTGACCCCGGACGAGGGGCGGGTCGTCGTCGCCGGGACGGACACGGGGGCGCTCACCCCCGCCGCCAAGGCGGAGCTGCGCCGGGAGCACATCGGGATCGTCTTCCAGCAGCCGAACCTGCTGCCCTCGCTGAGCGCGGTGGAGCAGCTCCAGGTGATGGCCCATCTGTCGGGACGTCCTCCGAAGGCGGTACGGGACCGGGCCCTGGACCTCCTCGACGCGGTGGGCCTCGCGGACCGGGCCCACCGGCGGCCGCACCAGCTGTCGGGCGGCCAGCGGCAGCGCGTGAACATCGCGCGGGCGCTGATGAACGAGCCGTCCGTCCTCCTGGTCGACGAGCCGACGAGCGCCCTGGACCACGAGCGGGGGGCGGCGGTCATGGACCTCCTCGCCGCGCTGACGGCCGAGCGCGGGACGGCGACGGTCCTGGTCACCCACGACCGCACGCACCTGGCCCGCACGGACCGCACGGTGACGGTCCAGGACGGCCGCCTGGCGGAGTCGGTGCGGGCCTGAGGCGGGCCGTCATCCGGCCCGGCGGGACCGGGAGCGGGACCGCCACCCCACGGCGACCGAGGCCAGGCCCACCAGCACGGCGACGTACGCGCCGCCGAGGCCGTTGCCGGTGCCGAGGCCGCCGTCGGCGGTGACCGCGACGGCCGTCCCGACGGCCACGGCGATCGGCCCGGCCACGAGGGCCGTGACGGAACCGTTCCGGCGGGCCCAGGCGCGGACGCGCCCCGGGCCCGCCGAGCGGGTCGGCGCCAGGCCGCCGGCGACCACGCCGAGGAGGCCGACCAGCGCGGCCGACGAGGCCCCGACGCGACCGACGCTCAGGGTGTAGACGCTCGCGGCGACCGGCGGGACGGAGGCTTCGGCGGCCGCCGGCACGGCGAGCGCCAGGCCGCCGATCAGGGCGGCTCCGGTCAGGGCGAGTACGGTGCGGACCGACATGGGGTGCTCCTTCTCCGCGGGGAACGGGACGGTCCGAGCATGGCCGCCGGACCGGCCGCGCGTCGTCCGGCGGGCGCGGTCACTTCGCGCTGCCGCGGGCGCGGCAGGAACGGCGGCGACTACCGCGTCCGCGGTAGTCGCGGCTCCTCCGCGGGCGGGATCCGCCCACCCCTTCCGCGCGGCCGGGGCGCGCGCGTGGTCAGAGGACGGTTCGGTGTCCCGGACGGCGTCGTCGACGCGGCGACCGCCGTGGGCGTGACGGGGCTCTGCTGCTCACCGGGGCTTCCGGGGGCACGCGGCCGGCGGCCTCGACCTCCTGGGCCTCGGGCTCCTCGCCGCCGGCGGACCGGCCCCGGCCGCGCGCCGGCGCGCTCCGGTCGCCGTCCTGGTCGTGACCGGGCTGTGCGCGGTCGGCCATCGGACGGCGGCCGGGAGGGGCTGGTTCTGGCGGAGGAGCGCCTGCCGGACATCGCGCCGGTGGACATCCGGATGCCCGTCGTGGACGGCGTCGAGCCGACCCGGCGCAGCGCCGCCGATCCGGCTCCGGCCGGGGTGCGCATGGTCGCGTCCTCGCCTACGGGTCGGGGCTGGTGTCACCGCGTGCTCCCCGGCCCTGACGCACGGCTTCGGGGCCGACGGCCCGACGGCCCTCGCGCTCGCGTGCGTCTTCGCCCCCCCCCCGGCCCGCCCCGCGGCGACGGGCCCGGGAGGCGTCCCGGGGCTCAGCCCTGGCCGTTGCCCGAGGTGTTCGCCAGGGCCGTCGACAGTTCGCGGGCCACTTCCTGGAGGATCGGGACGATCTTCTCGGTGGCCGCCTCGGTGACCCGGCCCGCCGGGCCCGAGATGGAGATGGCCGCCGCGGTGGGGGAGTCGGGTACGGAGACCGCGAGGCAGCGGACCCCTATCTCCTGCTCGTTGTCGTCGACCGCGTAGCCCGTCTCGCGGACCGCCACGAGCGCGTCGAGGAAGCCGTCCGGCGTGGTGATGGTCTTCTCGGTCGCGGCCGGCATGCCGGTGCGGGCGAGCAGCGCCCGGACCTCCTCCGCCGGCGTGTGCGCCAGGAGCGCCTTGCCGACGCCGGTCGAGTGCGGCAGGACCCGGCGGCCGACCTCGGTGAACATGCGCATGGAGTGCTTGGACGGCACCTGCGCGACGTACACGATCTCGTCGCCGTCGAGCAGCGCCATGTTCGCGGTCTCGCCGGTCTCCTCGACGAGCCGCGCCAGGTAGGGGCGGGCCCAGGTGCCGAGGAGGCGGGAGGCGGACTCGCCGAGCCGGATGAGCCGGGGGCCGAGGGCGTAGCGGCGGTTGGGCTGCTGCCGCACGTAGCCGCAGGCGACGAGGGTGCGCATCAGGCGGTGGATGGTGGGGAGCGGGAGTCCGCTGCTGGCGGAGAGCTCGCTCAGCCCTACCTCGCCCCCGGCGTCGGCCATCCGCTCCAGGAGGTCGAAGGCGCGCTCAAGGGACTGGACGCCGCCGCTCGCGGCGGGCTTGGCGGCGTCGGTGGTGCTGGCGCTGGACGTCGGCACGTCAACGGTCCTTTCGGGGCAGGCGGGCAAGGCAGCAGCCTACCGGGCCGCCGGCCGGGGTACATGGTCCCGGTACCGGCGTCAGCGCCGGTCAGGGGGTGTTTGTCCGGTGTCGGTGACGGCCCGGAGCGGTCCGGGTCCGGCTCGCATGTGTGGAGCTACGTTCTACTGTACGAAATTTCCATTCCACTTTGTGGAAACATCTAAGTCGGGTCCACCGGCGCCCGATGCTGGAAGTGTGCCCTTGACGACCCCTCGCTCGGAAGTGAAGACTCCTTTTCAACAGTTCGTTGAAATTCCGTTGAAGTGCTTGAAGAAGGGGTACGGGTGGACGTCAACCTGGTCCTGCGCTCGACACGCGTCATCACCCCCGAGGGGACGCGCCCGGCGTCGATCGCCGTCTCCGGAGGGACGATCGCGGCCGTGCTGCCGTACGACGCCGAGGTGCCCGCAGGCGCCCGGCTCGAGGACGTCGGCGACGACGTCGTCCTCCCCGGGCTCGTCGACACCCACGTCCACGTGAACGACCCGGGCCGCACCGAGTGGGAGGGTTTCTGGACCGCCACCCGCGCGGCCGCCGCCGGCGGCATCACCACCCTGCTCGACATGCCGCTCAACTCGCTGCCCCCGACCACCACCGTGGAGAACCTGCGCGTCAAGCAGGAGGTCGCCCGCAGCAAGGCCCACATCGACGTCGGCTTCTGGGGCGGCGCCCTGCCCGACAACGTCAAGGACCTGCGCCCCCTCCACGACGCCGGCGTCTTCGGCTTCAAGTGCTTCCTCTCGCCCTCCGGCGTCGAGGAGTTCCCGGAGCTCGACCAGGAGCAGCTGGCCAACTCGCTCGCCGAGATCTCCGGCTTCGACGGCCTGATGATCGTGCACGCCGAGGACCCGCACCACCTCGCCGCCGCGCCCCAGCGGTCGGGCGGCGCCTACGCCGACTTCCTCGCCTCCCGCCCCCGGGACGCCGAGAACACGGCCATCGAGAACCTGATCAACCAGGCCCGCCGGCTCAACGCCCGCGTCCACGTCCTGCACCTCTCCTCCTCGGACGCGCTGCCGGTCCTCGCCGCCGCCAAGGCCGAGGGCGTGAAGATCACCGTCGAGTCCTGCCCGCACTTCCTCACGCTCACCGCCGAGGAGATCCCGGACGGCGCCACCGAGTTCAAGTGCTGCCCGCCCATCCGCGAGGCCTCGAACCAGGACGCCCTGTGGCAGGGGCTCGCGGACGGCACGATCGACTGCATCGTCTCCGACCACTCCCCGTCCACCGCAGACCTGAAGACCCCCGACTTCGCCTCCGCCTGGGGCGGCATCTCCTCCCTCCAGCTCGGCCTGCCGGCCATCTGGACCGAGGCCCGCCGCCGCGGCCACACCCTGGAGGACGTCGTCCGCTGGATGTCCGAGGGCCCGGCCCGGCTCGCCGGACTCACCCGCAAGGGCGCCATCGAGGCCGGCCGCGACGCCGACTTCGCCGTCCTCGCCCCCGACGCCACCTTCACCGTCGACCCGGCCGAGCTCCAGCACCGCAACCGGATCACCGCCTACGCGGGCAAGACCCTCAGCGGCGTCGTCACCTCCACCTGGCTGCGTGGAGAGCGGATCGCCGACCACGGCACCCTCGCCGAGCCCTCCGGCCGCCTCCTCGAAAGGAACAACTGACGTGTCGTCCGTACCCAGCTTCACCGGTGACGCGAGCCCCTACGGCGGCGGCGACCCGTACGCCGACTACCGGACGGCCGACTTCCCCTTCACCCAGTACGCGGACCTCGCGGACCGGCGCCTGGGCGCGGGCGTCATCGCGGCCAACGACGAGTTCTTCGCCGAGCGCGAGAACCTGCTCAAGCCCGAGGCCGCCGAGTTCGACCCCGAGCACTTCGGCCACAAGGGCAAGATCATGGACGGCTGGGAGACCCGCCGCCGCCGCGGTGTATCGGCCCAGCAGCCGCACCCCACCGAGGACGACCACGACTGGGCCCTCGTCCGCCTCGGCGCGCCCGGCGTCGTCCGCGGCATCGTCGTCGACACCGCCCACTTCCGCGGCAACTACCCGCAGGCCGTCTCCGTCGAGGCCACCTCCGTGGCCGGCTCGCCCTCGCCCGAGGAGCTCCTCGCCGACGACGTGAAGTGGACGACGCTGGTCCCGCGCACCGCGGTCGGCGGCCACGCCGCCAACGGCTTCGCCGTCGACGTCGAGCAGCGCTTCACGCACCTGCGCGTCAACCAGCACCCCGACGGCGGCATCGCCCGTCTCCGCGTCTACGGCGAGGTCGCCCCGGACCCGGCGTGGCTCGGCGTCCTCGGCACCTTCGACCTCGCGGCCCTGGAGAACGGCGGCCAGGTCGAGGACGCCTCGGACCGCTTCTACTCCCCGGCCACCAACACCATCCAGCCGGGCCGCTCCCGCAAGATGGACGACGGCTGGGAGACCCGCCGCCGCCGCGACAAGGGCAACGACTGGATCCGCTACGGCCTGGTCGCCGAGTCCGAGATCCGCGCCGTCGAGATCGACACCGCCTACCTCAAGGGCAACAGCGCGGGCTGGGCCGCCCTCTCCGTCGCGGCCGAGGGCTCCGAGGAGTGGACCGAGATCCTGCCCCGGACCCGCCTCCAGCCCGACACCAACCACCGGTTCGTGCTCGACACCCCGGCCGTCGGCTCCCGCGTCCGGATCGACATCTACCCGGACGGCGGCATCTCCCGCCTCCGTCTCTTCGGCTCCCTCACGGAGGCCGGCGCGGCGCGGCTGACCGCCCGCCACCAGGAGCTCGGCGGCTGACCGACTCCTCCACCGACTGGGCGGGCACGACACCCCGCCCGGCCCGCGAGGGCGCACCGACCCGACAGCACCGGTGCGCCCTCGCGCCACCCCCTTTTTTTACGGCTCGGCTCGCCTCCGGGCGCCTGGAGCCGGGCTCACGGCCCCGACCGTGCTCGCCTCCCTCGTTCCTCGGGAGGCTCCGCGCGCTCGGGGCCGTTCCCCCGGCGGCGCCCTTCGGCTCGCTCGCCGGGTCCCTCGGACGAGGCGTTACGCGGCGTGCCCGCCGTCCACCGAGAACTCGGCGCCCGTCACGTACCGCCCGCCGGGCCCCGCCAGGAAGGCGACCATCGCCGCCACCTCGTCCGGGGTGCCGAAGCGGCCGAGCGCCGTCATCGCCGCCTGCCCCTCCGCGTACGGCCCGTCCGCCGGGTTCATGTCGGTGTCGACCGGACCGGGGTGGACGATGTTCGCCGTGATGCCGCGCCCGCCCAGCTCCCGGGCGAGCGCCTTCGTCAGGCCGATCAGCGCGGCCTTGCTCATCGTGTAGAGGCTCCCGCCGGGGCCCGGCACCCGCTGGGTCATGCAGGTGCCGATCGTGATGATCCTGCCGCCCTCGGAGAACCGCGCCGCGGCCGCCTGCGAGGCGAGGAACGCCGCCCGCACGTTGACGTCCAGGACCCGGTCCACGTCCGCGAGGGAGAGCGACTCCAGCGGACCGAGGACGCCGGCGCCGACGTTGTTCACCAGGACGTCGAGGCGGCCGAGGGCGTCCGCCGCCCACTCCACCGCGCCCGCCGCGTCCCCGGCGTCGGCCGCGTCGGCCCGCAGGGGCAGCGCCTTGCGGCCGGCCGCCTCGATCCGCGCGGCGACCTCCTTGGCCCGCGCCTCGCCCTGGACGTAGGTGAAGGCCACGTCGGCTCCCTCCCGGGCCAGCCGCACCGCCGTCGCCGCGCCGATCCCCCGGCTGCCGCCCGTCACCAGGACCGCCGTGCCGTTCATCGTGGACATCCCGAAACCTCCGTGAGAAGTACCAACTGGTTGCGGGTTCAATGAAAGTCGGCGGGGCGTCCGAACGCTGGCGGGAATCGGACGCCGACCCGGCCGGCGGGACACCGCCCCGTCCGCCGATGACTTCCGCCGGGCGGTGGAGTCGGAAGGGGTGAGACACGATGGTCCGGAGAACAAGGAAGGGCACCCCGCCATGGCCACCCTCAGCCTCACCCAGTTCCTCACCCTCGACGGCGTCGTCCAGGCACCCGGCGGCCCCGAGGAGGACCCCAGCGACGGCTTCGAGCACGGCGGCTGGTCCGTGCCGTTCGGCGACGAGGACTTCGGACGGCGCATCACCGAGATCTTCGCCCGCCCGACCGCCTTCCTCCTCGGCCGCCGCACCTACGACATCTTCGCGGGCTACTGGCCCCGGCACACCGACCCCGCCGACCCCGTCGCCTCCAAGCTCAACGCCCTCCCCAAGTACGTCGCCACCACCACCCTCACCTCCGCGGACTGGGAGGGCACCACCCTGCTCCGCGGCGACGTCGTCAAGGAGGTCGCCGCCCTCAAGGAGCGCACCGACGGCGAGATCCAGATGCACGGCAGCGCGGGCCTCGCCCGGACCCTCCTCGACCACGACCTCATCGACGTCCTCCACCTGCACGTCTTCCCCGTGGTCCTGGGCACCGGCCGCCGCCTCTTCACCGACGGGGTCCGCCCCACCGCCTTCCGCCTCACCGACGCACGCACCACCGCCGCGGGCGTCGCCCTCCACACGTACGAACTGGCCGGACGCCCCACGTACGGCAGTTACTGACCCGTACCGGAAGAACGGTGTAGCCACCACGGGCCCGTCCCGGTTACGGTGATCGCCCCGAGTGCGAGCCGTCGAAGTCTCCACCCCTTCGGAAGAGTGGGAGAACCGGCCCGCGATGTCCTCGATCGCCGCACCCGTGTCCCTCGGCGCCCCGCGCCGCGCCTGGCTCACCGACCTGCCCGTCCTGCTCGTCGCCCTCGTCTGGGGCACCAGCTATCTCGCGGCCAAGGGCATCACCACCGGCCACACCGTCATCGCGGTCCTCGTGCTGCGGTTCGCCGTGGTGGTGCCCGTCCTCGTCGCCGCGGGGTGGAGCAGGCTCCGGGCCCTGAGCGCGGCCCAGTGGCGCGGCGCCACGACCCTCGGGCTGATCCTCGGCGGGATCTTCCTCCTGGAGACGTACGGCGTCGTCCACACCTCCGCCACCAACGCGGGCCTGATCATCAGCCTCACCATGATCTTCACCCCGCTCGCCGAGGCCGCCGTCACCCGCGTCCTCCCGCCCCGCGCCTTCCTCGCCGCCGCCGCGCTCTCCGTCACCGGTGTCGTCCTGCTGACCCAGGGCGGAGGTTTCACCGCCCCCTCCCCCGGCGATCTGCTCATGCTGCTCGCCGCCCTCGCCCGCACCGTCCACGTCCTGGCCATGTCCCGGATCAAGGCGGTCCGGTCGGCCGACTCGCTCTCCCTCACCACCGTCCAGCTCGGCTCCGCCGTCGCCGTGTTCGCCGTCATCGCCGCCCTCCCCGGCACCGGCGCCTCGCCCTGGGCCGTCGCCCTCGACTTCGGTCCGCGCGAGTGGGCCGGGCTCCTCTTCCTCTCCGTCTTCTGCACGCTCTTCGCCTTCTTCGTGCAGATGTGGGCCGTCCGCCGCACCTCACCCTCCCGGGTCAGCCTCCTCCTCGGCACCGAGCCGCTCTGGGCCGCCGCCGCGGGCATCGCCCTCGCCGGCGACCGCCCCGGCGCCCTCGGCCTCGCGGGCGCGATCCTCGTGCTCGCGGGCACCAGTTGGGGCCGCCGCACGGCCGACAAGGGCGCCGGGTAGGTTCTTCGACCATGCGTTCACTCGTGTACGACAATGCGTTCCGCGCCCGTGCCCGACGCACCCAGGCATGGGGTCTCGGACTCCTCGCCGTGGCCGTGCTCCTGTGGATCTGGCTCGCCGTGCTCCTCTTCACGCCCTACGAGACCGGTGAGCGCGGCCGCGAGTGCACCTCCCGGTTCACCAGCGAGAACCTCCACAACAGCGACAGCCGCTGCGTCGACGAGCGCGACTGGCCCGAACTCCTCGCCGTTCTCGGCGCGTCCGTGCCCGTGGCCGTCCTCGGCGGCGTCCTCCACACCAGCGGCTCCGTCTCCCACCGCATGGCCGAACACCTCGCCGAGGTCACCCGCCTCGACCGGGCGAGCGCCTGACCCCCGGGAAGCCGCCCGCTCAGTCCTTCGTCATCCGTCTCTCCCCCACCCGGCTCCCCACGATCGCGAGGACCAGCCCGAAGACCGCGACGACGACGTTCGCGAACAGCTCCCGGCCCTCCAGGAACCCCACGTTCTCCGTGAGGAACCGGGTCAGACCCATGAAGTGGAACCAGCCGCCGGTCAGCTCGCGGATCACTCCGGCGACGCCCGCCAGGAGCAGCAGCACTCCGACACCCTCGAGAAACTTCTTCATGAGCCGATCATGGCGAGGCGGGTCGACCGGCCGCGTCCGCCGCTCGTCTACCGGGGTCGATACCAAAGTATCGACCTCGGCGACTCCGGTAGCCCGACGGCCCGCACGACCGCCGGCACGCACCCGGCCTGCGTACATTTGCGGACATGACTCGTACGGACCGGCAGCGTTGGCTGCTCCCCTCCCACCTGGTCGAACCGGGCGGGACCGGAGCGGCCCGGCCCCGCCGTACCCTCCGCGACTGGACCGTGGACACCGTCCTGTTCCTCCTCGCCGCGTTCGTCGGTCTCCTCGCCGCCGACGCCAGCGCGCAGTACACCAGCGAGGCCGTCACCCTCGTCGACCAACTGGTCGGCGCCGCCGCCTGCTGCGCCCTCTGGCTGCGCCGACGGTGGCCCGTCGGGCTCGCCGTCGCCCTCTCCCTGGCGAACCTCGTGGCCCCGGTCGCCGCCGGAGCCCTCCTCGCGAGCCTGTTCAGCGTCGCCGTGCGCCGCCCGTTCCGCGAGATCGCCTGGATCGGCGCCCTCGCCGTCGCCACCTCCGTCGCCCAGGTCTTCGTCCGTCCCGACCCCACCACCCACGCCGGTCTCTCCATCGCCCTCGGCTTCATCCTCATCCTCCTCGTCACCGCCTGGGGCATGCTCGTCCGCTCCCGGCGCCAGCTCGTCGAAGCCCTCAGGGAGCGGGCCCGCCGCGCCGAGGCCGAGGCCGGACTGCGCGCCGCCCAGGCCCAGCGGCTCGCCCGCGAGGCCATCGCCCGGGAGATGCACGACGTGCTCGCCCACCGGCTCACCCTGCTGAGCGTGCACGCCGGAGCCCTGGAGTTCCGGCCGGACGCCCCGCCCGAGCAGATCGCCCGTGCCGCCGGAGTCATCCGCGACAGCGCGCACGAAGCCCTCCAGGACCTCCGCGAGATCATCGGCGTCCTGCGCGCCCCCGGCGAGAACGGCGACGGCGACCGGCCCCAGCCCACCCTCGCCACCCTCGACGCACTGGTCGAGGAGTCCCGCGAGGCCGGTGCGGAGGTCGTCCTCGACACCACCGTCGACGACCCGGCCGCGGTGCCCGCCGCCACCGGCCGCACCGTCTACCGCATCGCGCAGGAGGCCCTCACCAACGCCCGCAAGCACGCCCCCGGCACCACCGTCACCGTCACCGTGCGCGGCCGGCCCGGCGAAGGCCTCACCGTCGACGTCCGCAACCCGGCCCCCGCCGGCCCGGTGCCCCACGTCCCCGGCTCCGGCCAGGGCCTCATCGGCCTCACCGAACGCGCCGCCCTCGCCGGCGGCCGACTGGAGCACGGTCCGGCCCCCGACGGCGGTTTCGCCCTGCACGCCTGGCTACCGTGGCCCCCATGACCATTCGGCTGATCGTCGTCGACGACGACCCCCTGGTCCGCGCGGGCCTCGCCCTCATGCTCGGCGGCGCGGAAGACCTCGAGATCGTCGGCGAGGGCGCCGACGGCCGGGACGTCCCCGAACTCGTCGCCCGGCACGCCCCGGACGTCGTCCTCATGGACATCCGCATGCCCCACGTGGACGGCCTCACCGCCACCGAGCGGCTCCGCGCCCGCCCCGGCGCCCCCGAGGTCGTCGTCCTCACCACCTTCCACGCCGACGAGCAGGTGCTGCGCGCCCTGCGGGCCGGTGCCGCCGGTTTCGTCCTCAAGGACACCCCGCCCGCGGAGATCGTCGCCGCCGTCCGCCGGGTCGCCGCGGGCGACCCCGTCCTCTCGCCGGCCGTCACCCGCCGGCTCGTGGCCCACGTCGTGGAGCGGCCGGAACGCCCACCGCGGCGCACCACGGCCGCCGGGCGCCTGACCGGACTCGGCGACCGCGAGAGGGAGGTGGCCGTCGCCGTCGGACACGGGCGGTCGAACGCCGAGATCGCCGCCGAGCTGTACATGAGCGTCCCCACGGTCAAGACCCACGTCTCGCGGATCCTCGCCAAGCTCGGCCTCAACAACCGTGTCCAGATCGCGCTCCTCGTCCATGACGCGGGCCTCGTCGACGCGGACGACGACGACTAGTCGGATAGTCTGCTTCGATGTCCGTCATCGAACTGGGGGAGTACGGCGCGGACTTCACCGCGAACCCGTACCCCTACTACGCGAAGCTCCGTGAAGCAGGGCCCGTCCACGAGGTGCGGATGCCCGACGGCTTCCAGTTCTGGCTGATCGTCGGCCACGAGGAAGGACGCTCGGCGCTCGCCGATCCCCGGCTCGCCAAGTCCCCCTCCGTCATCGGCGTCCGGCCCCCGGAGGAGGACGTCATCGGCGTCCACCTCCTCGCGGCGGACGCCCCCGACCACACCCGGCTGCGCCGCCTGGTCACGGCGGAGTTCACCGGCCGCCGGGTCGAGAGCCTGCGCCCCCGCATCGAGCGGCTCACCCACGAACTCGCCGACGCCATGGAACCGGCCGGCCGCGCCGACCTCGTCGACGCCTACGCCTTCCCGCTGCCGATCACCGTCATCTGCGAGCTCCTCGGCGTCCCCGCGGAGGACCGCGAGACCTTCCGCGGCTGGTCGAACGAGCTCGTCACCCCGACCGGCGAGCGGGGCATCCTCGACGCCCTGGAGGGCTTCGGCGGCTATCTCGACGGACTCGTCGAGGACAAGCGGGCCGCGGGGCCCGCCGACGACCTGCTCTCCGGTCTGATCGCCGCTCGCGCCGAGGACGGCGACCGGCTCTCCGGCCCCGAACTCCGCGCCATGGCCTACCTGTTGCTCATCGCCGGCCACGAGACGACCGTCAACCTGATCTCCAACACCGTCCGCAACCTGCTCACCCACCCCGAGCAGCTCGCCGCCCTGCGCGCCGACCCGGGACTCCTCGACGGGGCGATCGAGGAGTCCCTGCGGTACGACGGACCGGTGGAGACCGGCACCTTCCGCTTCACCCGGGAGCCCGTCACCATCGGCGACACCGTCGTCCCGGCGGGAGAGAGCGTCCTCGTGGGGATCGGGGCGCTCGACCGGGATCCGGCCCGCTTCCCCGAGCCCGACCGCTTCGACATCCGCCGCGACACCAGGGGGCACCTCGCCTTCGGCCACGGCATCCACTACTGCCTGGGCGCGCCGCTCGCCCGCCTGGAGGGCAGGATCGCGCTCCGGACACTTCTGGACCGCTTCCCCGGGCTGGAACTCGACGCGGAGGCCGGTTCGTTCGAATGGCTGCCCGGCATGCTCATGCGCGGGACCCGTCATCTCCCCGTTCGGTGGTGAACCCTTGAGCGACCAGACCCCCGCCCTCGACCTCGACCTCGACCTCGCCCGGAAGGTCCTCGACGCACAGCCGTTCAGCCGGCTCGTCGGCGCCCGCCTCACCGAATTCGGCGCGGGCCGTGCGGTCCTCGAGGTGGACCACCGCGACGAGCTGAGGCAGCAGAACGGCTTCCTGCACGGCGGCGTGCTCTCGTACGCGGCCGACAACGCGATCACGTTCGCCGCGGGCGCCGAGCTCGGCGCGGCCGTGCTGACGGCCGGGTTCTCCATCCAGTACGTCCGGCCCGCGACGGGCGGAGTGCTGCGCGCCCGGGCGGAGGTGGTCCACGCCGGGCGGCGGCAGGCGGTGGTGCGCTGCGACCTGTCGACCGTCGACGAGCGGGGCGCCGAGACGCTGTGCGCGGTGGCCCAGGGCACGGTGCTCTCAGCCGGCTGAACCGGCCCCGCCGCCCCCGGCCGGTCCGCCCGCCCCGGCGGGCCGGACCGGCCCCCGCTCCCGTCGCGCGTCCTGGACCGGGACCGGCCGCCGCTCCCGTCGCGAGCGCTCGCACGCCTCGGCGATCCGGAGCGCCGCCAGGGCCTCCCGGCCGTCGCAGGGGTTGGGCGCCTCGCCGCGCACCAGCCGTACGAAGGCGTCCAGCTCCGCCTCGTACGCGGGGGCGAACCGCTCCAGGAAGCCGGGCCAGGGCTTGCCCGGGGCGGGCGGGCCCTGCGGCTCCACCGAGGCGAGCGGGGTCCGGTCGTCCAGGCCCACCGCGATCTGGTCCCGCTCGCCCGCCAGCTCCATGCGGACGTCGTACCCGGCGCCGTTGCACCGGGTCGCGGTCGCCGTCACCAGCGTCCCGTCGTCCAGGGTGAGCACGGCCGCGGCCGTGTCCACGTCGCCGGCCTCCCGGAACATCGCCGGCCCGGAGTCCGAGCCCGTCGCGTACACCTCGACGACCTCCCGCCCGGTCACCCAGCGGACGATGTCGAAGTCGTGCACGAGGCAGTCGCGGAAGAGACCGCCGGAGAGCGGCAGATACGCGGCGGGCGGCGGCTCCGGGTCGGAGGTGGCCGCCCGCACGGTGTGCAGCCGGCCGAGCCGCCCCGCCCGCACGGCCTCGCGCGCCGCCCGGTACCCCGCGTCGAAGCGGCGCATGAACCCCAGCTGGAGCACCGTGCCCGCCTCCGTCACCGCGTCCAGCGCCCGCAGCGTCCCCGGCACGTCCAGGGCGATCGGCTTCTCGCAGAAGGCCGGCAGGCCCGCCCGGGCGGCGCGGGCGATCAGCTCCGCGTGCGCGGCCGTCGCCGAGGCGATCACCACGGCGTCCAAGGCGTGCCCGAGCAGCGCGTCCACGTCCGGCGCCGCCTCCGCGCCGAGCGCCCCCGCCACCCCGGCCGCCCGGACGGCGTCCGCGTCCGCCAGGACCAGCGACTCGACCTCCGGATGCCGGGCCAGCACCCCCGCGTGGAAACTCCCGATCCGTCCCGTACCGATCAGTCCGATGCGCATGGGCCCACCGTGGAGGCGGACGGCCCGACTGTCAAGGATTTGTCAGGACAACCGGACGTCACGACTTCCCGTCATCAGCGCCCCGGGCTACGCTCCCCCCGTGCCCAAGCAGTCCGGCTCCCCGCTTCCTCCGCTGGCCGTGGACCGCACGAGTCCGGTCCCGCTCTACTTCCAGCTGGCCCAGCAGCTGGAGACCGCCGTGGAGAACGGGACGCTGTCCCCGGGCACCCTCCTCGGCAACGAGATCGACCTCGCCACCCGCCTCGGCCTCTCCCGGCCCACCGTCCGCCAGGCCATCCAGACCCTCGTCGACAAGGGCCTCCTGGTCCGCCGCCGGGGCGTCGGCACCCAGGTCGTGCACAGCAGGGTCCGGCGCCCGATGGAACTCAGCAGCCTGTACGACGACCTCGCCGCCGCCGGCCGGCGCCCCGCCACCCGGGTCCTGGTCAACCGCCTCGAACCCGCGACCGGATCCGCCGCCGCGGCCCTCGGCGTGCCCGAGGGCACCGAGGTCCACTACCTGGAGCGGATCCGCACCGCGCACGGCGAGCCCATGGCGTACCTGCGCAACCACCTGCCCACGGGGATCGTCGCCCCCGACACCGAGCTCCTGGAGACCACCGGCCTCTACCGCATGCTCCGCTCCGCCGCGCACACCCTGCACAGCGCCCGCCAGTCCGTCGGCGCCCGCGCCGCGACCGCCGAGGAGGCCGCGCTCCTCGACGAACCGGAGGGCGCGCCGCTGCTCACGATGGAGCGCGTCACCTTCGACGACACCGGACGCGCCATCGAGTACGGCTCCCACCTCTACCGGGCGGCCCGCTACTCCTTCGAGTTCCAGCTGATGGCCCGTCCGTAGCCACTCGAGGGGGCCCCTCGGCAGTGCCACGACCCGCATGACCGATACTGCAATGCACGCAGAAGGACACAAAGGAGGGCACGGCCTCGTGACCAGGCTTCGGACAGGAGGGGTACGCGCCGCAGTCGGCGCCGTGCTCGCCCTCGCACTCACCGCGGCGCTCGCCGGGTGCAGCAGCACCGGCGGGAAGCGGGCGGAGGACGCCCGCAAGGCCGCCGAGGCCCAGGGCAGGGCGGCCGTCGACACCCCCCGGTGGACCTTCGCCATGGTGACCCACTCCGGCGACGGCGACACCTTCTGGGACATCGTCCAGAAGGGCGCCAAGCAGGCCGCCGCCAAGGACAACATCAACTTCCTCTACGCCCACAGCGACGAGGCGCAGCAGCAGGCGCAGCTGATCGACTCGTACGTCGCCAAGGGCGTCGACGGACTGATCGTCACCCTCGCCAAGCCCGACGCCATGAAGGCCGCCGTCGAGAAGGCCGTCAGGGCCGGCATCCCGGTGATCACCGTGAACTCGGGCGCCGAGCAGTCCAAGGCCTACGGGGCGCTCACCCACATCGGCCAGGACGAGGCCGTCGCCGGCGAGGCCGTCGGCGAGGAGCTCGACAAGCGCGGGAGGAAGAAGGCCCTCTGCGTCCTGCACGAGCAGGGCAACGTCGGCCACGAGCAGCGCTGCGCGGGCGTGAAGAAGACCTTCGACGGCGAGCTGGTGAACCTCTACGTCGACGGCACCAACATGCCCGACGTCAAGGCCTCCATCGAGGCCAAGCTCCAGTCCGACAAGGACGTCGACGCCGTCGTCACCCTCGGCGCCCCCTTCGCCGACACCGCCGTCCAGGCCGCGAAGGGCGCCGGCAGCAAGGCCGAGGTCGACACCTTCGACCTCAACGCCAAGGTCGCGACCGCCCTGGAGGCCGGCACCCTCGGCTTCGCCGTCGACCAGCAGCCCTACCTCCAGGGCTACGAGGCCGTCGACCTGCTCTGGCTCTACCGCTACAACGCCGACGTCCTCGGCGGCGGCAAGCCGGTCCTGACCGGCCCCCAGATCATCACCAAGGACCAGGCCGCCGCCCTGAAGGAGTACGCGGATCGGGGCACCCGATGAGCTCCACCGCCCCGCCGTCGGACGGCGTCGACCACGTCGACGAACGGCTGCTGCGCACCACCCCCCTGAAGAAGCTGCTCGCCCGCCCCGAGCTCGGCTCGGTCGTCGGCGCGGTCGCCGTCTTCGCCTTCTTCGCGGTGGCCGCCGACAGCTTCCTCAAGCCCTCCAGCCTCGGCACGGTCCTCTACGCGGCCTCCACCATCGGCATCATGGCCGTCCCGGTGGCCCTGCTGATGATCGGCGGAGAGTTCGACCTCTCCGCCGGCGTCCTGGTCACCAGCTCCGCGCTGGTCTCCTCGATGTTCAGCTACCAGATGACGGCGAACGTCTGGGTCGGCGTCGGCGTCTCGCTGCTCGTCACCCTGGCGATCGGCGCCTTCAACGGCTTCATGCTGACCCGCACCAAGCTGCCCAGCTTCATCATCACGCTCGGCACCTTCCTCATGCTGTCCGGCCTGAATCTGGGCCTCACCAAGCTGATCAGCGGCACCGTCTCCACCAAGACCATCGCCGACATGGAGGGCTTCCCCTCCGCCCGGAAGCTGTTCGCCTCCGAGTGGACGATCGGCGGCGTCGAGTTCAAGGTCACCATCCTGTGGTGGTTCGGCCTCGTCGCGCTCGCCACCTGGATCCTGCTCCGCACCCGCTTCGGCAACTGGATCTTCGCCGTCGGCGGCGGCGCCGACGCGGCCCGCGCGGTCGGCGTCCCCGTCCACCGCACGAAGATCGGCCTCTACACGGCCGTCGCCCTCTGCGCCTGGATCTCCGGCCAGCACCTGCTCTTCTCCTTCGACGTCGTCCAGTCGGGCGAAGGCGTGGGGAACGAGCTGATCTACATCATCGCGGCCGTCATCGGCGGCTGCCTGATCACCGGCGGATACGGCTCGGCCATCGGCTCGGCGGTCGGCGCCCTCATCTTCGGCATGACCAGCAAGGGCATCGTGTACGCCGAGTGGAACCCCGACTGGTTCAAGTTCTTCCTGGGAGCGATGCTCCTCCTGGCGACCCTGCTGAACGCCTGGATCCGCAAGCGCGTGGAGGCGACCAAGTGACCACGGAGTCGACTCCGCTCGTGGAGCTGGCCGACGTCAGCAAGTACTACGGAAACATCCGCGCCCTAGAAGGGGTCTCCCTGGAGGTCCGCGCGGGCGAGATCTCCTGTGTCCTCGGTGACAACGGCGCCGGCAAGTCCACCCTCATCAAGATCGTCGCCGGTCTGCACCGGCACGACGCCGGAACCTTCCGCATCGAGGGCGAGGAGGTCGCCCTCGCCAACCCGCGCGACGCCCTCGACCGGGGCATCGCCACCGTCTACCAGGACCTCGCCGTCGTCCCCCTCATGCCGGTCTGGCGGAACTTCTTCCTCGGCTCCGAACCCACGAGGGGCAGGGGACCGCTCAAGCGCCTCGACGTCGAGCTGATGCGCACCACGACCCGCGAGGCGCTGCTGCGCATGGGCATCGACCTCCGTGACGTCGACCAGCCCATCGGCACCCTCTCCGGCGGCGAGCGCCAGTGCGTGGCCATCGCCCGTGCGGTCCACTTCGGCGCCAAGGTCCTCGTCCTCGACGAGCCGACCGCCGCGCTCGGCGTCAAGCAGTCCGGGGTCGTCCTGAAGTACGTGGCGGCCGCCCGCGACGAAGGCCTCGGAGTGGTTCTCATCACCCACAACCCGCACCACGCCTACCTCGTCGGCGACCGTTTCGTCCTCCTCAAGCGGGGCCTCATGGCCGCGAGCCACACCAAGGACTCCGTCACGCTCGACGAGTTGACCCGGCAGATGGCGGGCGGCAGCGAGCTGGAGGACCTGCGGCACGAACTGGAGCGGCCGACCGGCACGTGACCGGCCCGCTCCGCGACGTGACGGCCCCTTGACACCCCACCTGGCAGAATCGGAGCCGATGAGTACCTACCGTGACCTCGCCCACCGGGGAGCCGCCCGCGGGACCGTGCTGCGGACCGTCGGGAGCCGGGAGCGGCGCTCCCACCTGACGGCGCCCCGGGTGCCGACCGTCGGCATCGACATCGGCGGCACGAAGGTGATGGCCGGCGTCGTCGACGCCGACGGCAACATCCTGGAGAAGCTCCGCACGGAGACCCCGGACAAGTCCAAGAGCCCCAAGGTCGTCGAGGACACCATCGTCGAGCTGGTCCTGGACCTCTCCGACCGGCACGACGTGCACGCCGTCGGCATCGGCGCGGCCGGCTGGGTCGACGCCGACCGGGCCCGGGTCCTCTTCGCCCCGCACCTCGCCTGGCGCAACGAACCCCTCCGCGACGCCCTCCAGGGCCGCCTCGCCGTCCCCGTCATGGTCGACAACGACGCCAACACCGCCGCCTGGGCCGAGTGGCGCTTCGGCGCCGGACGCGGCGAGGACCACCTCGTCATGATCACCCTCGGCACCGGCATCGGCGGCGCCATCCTGGAGGACGGCCAGGTCAAGCGGGGCAAGTACGGCGTCGCCGGAGAGTTCGGCCACATGCAGGTCGTCCCCGGGGGCCACCGCTGCCCCTGCGGCAACCGCGGCTGCTGGGAGCAGTACAGCTCGGGGAACGCGCTGGTCCGCGAGGCCCGCGAGCTGGCCGCCGCCGACTCCCCGGTGGCGTACGAGATCATCGATCGGGTCAAGGGGAACATCCCCGAGATCACCGGCCCCCTCATCACCGAGCTCGCCCGCGAGGGCGACGCCATGTGCGTCGAGCTGTTCCAGGACATCGGCCAGTGGCTCGGCGTCGGCATCGCCAACCTCGCCGCCGCCCTCGACCCCTCCTGCTTCGTCATCGGCGGGGGCGTCTCCGCCGCCGACGACCTGCTCATCGGCCCCGCGAGGGACGCCTTCCGCCGCCACCTCACCGGCCGCGGCTACCGTCCCGAGGCCCGCATCACCCGCGCCCAGCTCGGCCCCGAGGCCGGCATGGTCGGCGCCGCCGACCTCGCCCGGCTCGTCGCCCGCCGCTTCCGCCGCGCCAACCGGCGCCGCGTCGAGCGGTACGAACGGTACGAGCGCTACGCCCAGGCCCTGCGCAACGGGACCTCGGGCCGGACCGCACGCACCCCCGAGGACCCCTCTTCATGACCCTGCCCCAGCAGACCACCCTGTCCCAGCAGGCCACCCTGCCTCAGCAGACCGTCCTGCCCCGCCCCCCGCAGGACAGGCTGCCCGAGGACCGCCGGCACATGATCCGCCGCCGCTGGCTGACGGCCGTCATCATCGTGCTGCTCGTCGGCATCCCGGCCGGCTACCTCGTCATCTCCGCGGGCCAGAGCCGCGACAGCGGCCGGGACAAGGAGCGCGAGTCGTCGGCGGCCGGCCTCCAGGACAACTGGCCCTCGCTGATGAAGCGGCGGGTCTTCGAGATCCCGATCCCCTCCGGGGCCTGGGACGTCGCCTACTACGAGACCAGCAACTGGAAGACCAGCCGGCTGTACGTCCAGTTCACGACGACCGCCGGAGGCCTCGACGCCTTCCTCGCCGAGTCCGGGACCGCCCGCTCCGCGCTCACCCCGGGCCGGGTCACCGTCGGCGAGCGCGACGCCGACATCGCCGGCTGGACCTTCGCCCACGGCGTGACCTGGACGGGCTCCGTCGTCACCCGCGAGGAACCGCGCCCGCGGACCGACATCACCGTCGACCTCACCGACCCCGCCTTCCCGCGGGTGTACGCGGTGTCGACGACGAGCCCCTGACGCGGTCCCCTCCGGGAGGGCGGACCCACCGCCGCCGGCGACCGGCCCCAAGGCCCGTCGCTCGCACGGTGGTTGCCCCCCGTGCGCGGCGCACCGCCGAAGGCCGTCGGCATCCTCCGGGCGTCCCCGGGTAGGCGGACCGCACACGGCCCCGAGGAGGAACCATGTCCGGACTGATCACCTGCATCAAGCAGTTCACCCGCAGTCCGCAGGGACGGCGGACGATCGCGTCGGCCCGCCGCGCCGCCGCCGACCCCCGCAGGCGCGAGCAGGCCCGCAGGCTGCTCGGGCGGCTGCGCGGGCGACGGTGATGGGCGGGCACGCGGCGGGGGGAGGGCTTTCGCGGTGGGAACGCGCCCTGGAACGCTGGCAGAACAGGCTGGTCTCCAAGGTCCGCCACCGCGAACACGTCGAGCTGCTCGACGCGCTGCACCGCGAGTGCGACGACCACGCCGTGGTGTGCAGCGAGAGCAGAGTGGTCGTACCGAACGCCTACGAGGTGGAACTCGACGCCGGGGTGCACGAAGAGCTGGTCCGCCGCGGCCGAGGCGACGTCGGCGAGTCCCTGACGGACGATCTGGTCCGGTACGGGGAGCGGAAGGGCTACGAGTGGGCGGGACCGCCGACCGTGCGCGTCACCCCGTCCGCGGGCCCGCCCGGCGAGCAGCCGTACCGGGTCACCAGCCGCCCCATGCCCCACGTACGTGCCGACGCCTTTCCCGAGGGCGGCTGAACGGCCGGGTCCTCAGCGCCCGGGAGGGCGCACGTCGCCCAGGACGCGGTCCAGGGCCGCCACCCCGAGCGCGGAGAGCGCGATCTGGAGCAGGCACTCCGTCCAGTCGACGCCCCGGGTGTCCGAAAGCCCGAGGAGGGCGGCGGTCAACGACCCGACCAGCGCCGCGGCGATTCCCACGACGAGCGTCCACAGGACGCCTATGTGTTGTCTTCCGGGCAGGACGAGACGGCCCAGCAGACCGACCGCGACACCGATGACCAAGGCGCTGAGGAATCCCGAGATCGTCACGACTTCCCTTTCTCCGGGGCCCGATGATTTCCGTGCCCGCCTACCCGTGCGTATGCGGGGCATTCGGAAACGGAAAGCGCGGGACCGAAATGCGTGGGGTCCACCGCTCGTTCGGCGAATCGGCCGCGATCACGCATACGTTCGGATCGCAGGGGCACGCGAACGGCAGCCGCATTCGGCGGCCGGAGCTTTTCCTCACACCTTTTCCAGGAGCACGAAGGCGAGATCAGGAACATGACCGAAGACAGGAAAGGCGGGACGGGCGATGCCGCCGCCGGCGGGCGCTGCGACATCGCCACCGTCATGCGCCGCGCCTCCGGCCAGCTCGCGGACCTGCTCCAGTGCGAGCCGGGATCCGTCTCGGCGGTGAAGGGCACCGGTGAGGGCTGGTCCGCGGACGTGGAAGTGGTCGAACTCGAAAAGGTCCCCGACACCATGAGCGTCATGGCGACCTACCACGTCGAACTCGACGCCGAAGGGCGACTGCTCGCCTACGAACGCGTTCGCCGTTACGCGAGGGGGCAGATCGACCGCCGCTGAAACCAGCGGATGACCGGCGGGTACCCGGCCTTCGCCGGTCCCGCGCGATCACCGGAAGGAGCTTCATCGTGACACTCGTCCAGCAGAGCAACGCCACGACCGGTGGCAGTGGTTCGGGCAATCTCTACGACGTCCTCGAACTCATCCTCGACCGGGGGCTCGTGATCGACGCGTTCGTCCGCGTCTCCCTGGTCGGAATCGAGATTCTCAAGATCGACGTCCGCGTGGTCGTCGCCAGCGTCGACACGTATCTGCGGTTCGCGGAGGCGTGCAACCGCCTCGACCTGGAATCCGGTCGCAAGGCGCCCACCCAACTCACCGACATCGTCGGCGAGATGACCGAGAGCGGCGCCAAGGGCAAGTCCAAAGGAGCGCTGAGCGGCGCCGTGGAGGCCTTCACGGACACGCTGCAGGGCAAGCGCGACGAGTCCGAGGAGGAAGCCGGCAAGCGCCCGGCCCGCAAGTCGACGGCCGGCCGCCAGACGGCCCGGAAGCGAGAGGAGTGACACCTTGTCCACGTACGTCTACGCCATCACCGACGCCCAGCACCCCGTGCGCCTGGACGGTCTGCGAGGGGTCGGCGATCCGCCGTCACCCCTGCGCACCGTCCGCACCGGCGCCCTGACGGCCGTCGTGAGCGACGCGCCCCCCGGCCTGCGCGCCAAGCGGCGCGACGTCATGGCCCACCAGAACGTCCTGGAGTCGCTCATGGCCGACGGAGCGACCCTGCCGATGCGCTTCGGTCTGCTCGGCCCCGACGACGAGCGCGTCGCCGACGTCCTGGACCGGGAGGAACAGGCGTACCGACAGCGGCTCGCCGAGCTCGACGGCCACGTGGAGTACCACCTCAAGGCCGGCAGGGACGAGGACGACATGCTCCGCGCGGTCCTCGCCGACTCCGAGCAGGCCCGGGAGCTCAACGAGCGCACCCGCGACGGCTCCGGCACCCACGAGGACCGGGTCGCCCTGGGAGAGCTCGTCTCGCGCGAGGTCGTGGCCCGTGGCGAGCGGGAGGCCGAGGAGATCGTGACCCGGCTGGACGGCTCGGCCACCCGCTCCGCCGTCTCCGGCGTCGGCGGCGACCACTTCCTCAACGCCTCGTTCCTGGTCCCGGCCGAGCGCACGGCCGAGTTCGTCCAAGCCGTGCAGGCGGAGGCCGACCGGCGCGGGGACGCGTACGACTTCACCCTCACGGGACCGCTGCCGCCGTACAGCTTCGTCTGAGGGAGGGGAGCGGACATGGGCCTCGTCAGCGCCGTTCTGACCCTTCCGCTGGCCCCGGTCCGCGGCACCGCCTGGGTTCTCGACCAGGTGGTCCTCGCCGCGGAGCGGGAGTACTACGACCCCGAGCGGGTGCGCGGGGAGCTGGCGGCGCTCGAACGGGAGCTGACGAGCGGCCTCATCGACGCCGACGAGTTCGACCGCCGCGAGGACGAGCTCCTCGACCGGCTGGAAGAGGCCGAGGCGTACTGGCAGGGCTCGCGGAGCGGCCGCTGAGTCCCTGTCGACGACAGACGACCGACCGGGGGAGGACGAGGTGTACGAGAGATGACGAAGAACGTCAGGATAGGCGCGGCCCTGGTGGGGGGATACCTCCTGGGAAGGACCAGGAAGGCCAGGCTGGCCCTGGGATTCGGCCTGTTCCTCGCCGGCAGGCGACTCGACCTCGACCCCCGCCGGGTCGGTCGGGCGCTGGCCTCATCGCCGCTCGTCGGCAGCCTGAACGACCAGGTGCGCAAGGAGCTGGTGGAGGCCACGAAGTCCGCGGCGACGGAGGCGCTCGTGCAGCGGGCGGAGGGCCTCGCCGACTCCCTGAACCGGCGCACACGGGCCCTCGGCGGGTCCGGCGACGACCTCGGGGACGAGCGGGACGAGGCGGCCTCCGAAAAGGAGCCGGACGAACAGGAGGAGGGGGCCGCGCGGGACGACGGCGGAAAGGGGAAGCCGAGGCGCGCCGCCCGGAGCAAGGCGCCCGCCAAGAAGGCCACCGGGCGGGCGAAGACCGCCGACGGCACGGGCAAGCCGGCCGCCACGGCGCGCAAACGGACCGCCGCCAAGAAGACCGCGACCCCGTCCGGCCGGGGGACCCGGGGCGGTGGTGACCGTGGCTGACTCGGCACTGGACAGGCTGAAGGGCGAGTTGGCCGACCACCCCGCCACCGACCGGCTCAAGGAAGAGCTCCACGCTTATCTGCGCGCCCGGGCCGAGCACACCGTGACACGGCTCGGAGAGCGCCTGGGCGAAGGCGTCGCCAAGCTGGCGGAGTCCGGAGCGGGCACGGGCGGTGCGGCCAAGAGCCTGGCCAAGGGCGGTCAGGCCCTCCGTGAGGGCGGGTCGCCCGCGCAGGCAGCGGTGACCGCCGGCGTCTCCCACCTCAAGGACACCGTGAAGGACAAGGTCAAGGGCCTGTTCGGCAAGGGCCGCAGGTCGGGTGGCGGCAAGACCCGGAGCGTGACGATCGTCGAGGACATCGACGTCGGCGTGCCCGTGCGCGAGGCGTACGACCAGTGGACGCAGTTCCAGGAGTTCAGCACCTTCGCCAAGGGCGTGGTGAGCGTCGAGAAGACCGACGACACGACGAGTAACTGGAAGGTCAAGGTCGCCAAGTCCACGCGGAGTTGGCAGGCGAACGTCACGGAGCAGGTGCCGGACGAGCGCATCGCGTGGACCACGGAGGGCGCCAAGGGCACCGTCAAGGGGGTGGTGACCTTCCACCCCCTCACCGACGACCTCACCCGAGTGCTGCTGGTGCTCGAGTACTTCCCGAAGGGGCTCTTCGAGAAGACCGGCAACCTCTGGCGCGCCCAGGGCCGCCGGGCGCGGCTCGACCTCAAGCTCTACCGCAAGTTCATCATGATGCGCGGCGAGGCCACGGACGGCTGGCGCGGGGAGATCCGCGACGGCGAGGTCGTGGTCGGGCACGACGAGGCGATCGAGGGGGAGGAGGGGGAGGCCGCCGAAGCGCCGGAGGAGGAGCCCGGCCCCGAGGACGACTTCGAGGACGCCGCCGATCCGGACGAGCCCGACGACGCGGACGGGTCCGGTGAGGCCGACGAGGACGCGGCGGCCGAGTACGAGACGGATGACGACGCGGCGAGCGAGGACGAAGAGCCCGAGGACGAAGAGCCCGAGGACGAAGAGCCCGAGGACGAAGAGTTCGAAGGCGAAGAGCCCGAGGACGACGAGCTCGAAGGCGAAGGGCCCGAGGACGAGTACATCGACGAGAGCGAGACCGAGGAGGACGGCGAGCTCCTCGACGACGAGCCCGACGAGCCCGACGAGTCCGGGCCCGCCCGTCGCTCCCGGCGTCGCACCGCGGCCTCCGCTCGCTGACCGACACCGCAGCACAGGGAGACATCGTGTCCGATTCACTGGCCGGCCGCATGCCGGGTTCTCCGCGGGCCGCACCGGCGTACGGTGCGCAGGGCTCGTCCGCGAACCTCGCGGACATCCTCGAGAGGGTGCTCGACAAGGGCATCGTCATCGCGGGCGACATCCAGATCAACCTGCTCGACATCGAACTCCTGACGATCAAGCTCCGCCTGCTGGTCGCGTCCGTCGACAAGGCGAAGGAGATGGGCATCGACTGGTGGGAGCACGACCCCTCGCTCTCCTCCCGGGCCAGGCCCACCCGGTCCGTGACGACCGGTCCGGCGGCCGAGGGCGAGTCACCCGCCGAGGAGAACGAGCGGCTGCGGGCCGAGCTGGCCCGCCTGAGGGCGGCGGCCGGGCTCTCCGACCCCTCGCCCCGCGCGGAGCGGGCCTCCCCGCGGGAGCGGGAAGGCGACGCGGTGGGCACCGGGCAGGGAGAGGAGGAGACGCGATGAGCACCGAAGCGCCCTCGCAGTCGCGGCGGACGGAGGAGCCCTTCGACGCAGGCGAGGAGATGTCGTACGTCTACGCCCTCGGGCGTGGCGGCGAACCCGCCCTGCGGGAGGCCGTCGCGCGCCTGGCCGGCGTCGACGGAAGGGCTCTGCGGCTGGTCGAGTCGGCCGGCCTCGCGGCGGTGGTGTCCTCCGCCCCGTCCGGCGCGTTCGGGGAACAGGGCCTGCGCGCCCAGCTGGAGGACATGGCCAGGCTGGAGATGATCGCCCGGTCCCATCACGCGGTGGTCGACGTCGCGTTCGCGAGGACGACCGTCCTGCCCATGCGGCTGGCGACCGTCTATCTGGACGACGTCCGGGTGGCCGGGATGCTCGCCGCCCGGCGCGATCGCTTCCTGGACCTGCTGGCCCGCCTGGACGGCCATGTGGAACTCGGCATGAAGGTCTACGCGGACGCGGGCGCGGTGACGCCGCCGGAGACGGATACGGAGACGGAGACGGAGACGGAGGCGGTCGCGGTCGCGGAGAGCCCCGGACGCGCCTACCTCCGACGGCGCCGGGCCCAGCGCCGCGGCACCCAGGACCTCTACCGCGCGGCGGCGGGCGTCGCCGAGGAGGCGGTCCGGCTGGCGGAGGGACTCTCCCGCGCGCGGGTCGTCCACCGGCCGCAGCAGGGCGGACTGGCTCCCGCGCGGGGGGAGAACATCGCGAACGAGGCGTACCTCGTGCCCACGGGCGAAGTCGGCCGGTTCACGGCCGCGCTCGAAGCGTCGGCCGACGCCACACCGGGTGTACGCGTCGAGGTGACCGGCCCGTGGGCCCCGTACTCGTTCGCCACGGTGACCGAGGGGGACCGGCACGGGGCGGAGGAAGGAGCGGGTCGATGAACGGCACGCGGACCACGGACGGCGCCCTCACCGCCCCCGACTCCCTCACCGGACCGGCCGACTCCCTCACCGGGCCGCCCGTCGCCCTGATCGATCTCCTGGACCGGCTCCTGACCGGGGGTGCGGTGCTCACCGGCGACCTCGTCCTGTCCATCGCGGACGTCGACCTGGTCCACATCGACCTGCGCGCGGTGATCCGGTCCGTCACGGGAGAGGAGCCGGCGCCGTGGTGAACCGGGACGGCGAGATCTCCGCGGCGGCCCGGCGCCTGGGGACGGACGCGGACACCGTGGAACGGGACCTCGTCAAACTCGTCCTGACCGTCGTCGAGCTGCTCCGGCAGCTGATGGAGCGCACCGCCGTGCACCGGGTCGACCAGGGAGACCTGACGGAGGAGCAGGAGGAGCGCGTCGGACTGACCCTGATGGTCCTGCAGGAACGCATGGAGGAACTCTGCGACCGGTACGGCCTGTCGATGGACGACCTCAATCTGGATCTGGGGCCCCTGGGATCCCTGCTCCCCCGGAACGGCGGCTGAAACAGCCGGGGGCCCGTGTCATTTCACATCGAGCGGCAAGGAGGAATGTCATGACTGCTGAGAGCGACAACACCAAGAATTCCGATACCGCGAGCGCGGGGAAGAGCACGGGCGGCAAGACCGCCACCGTGGCCCGGCGGACCGCGAAGCGCGCCTCGGCCGGGGAGAAGGCGGCAGGGGCGCAGGGCGTCGGGAAGGCGGCCGGCGAGGCCACCGAGCGCGCCGGCCGGGCGGTGGCCGGCGGACTCCAGAGCGGCCGGGAGCTGGTGACGGCCAACGCCGGCAAGGCGGCCGCCGCGGCGGCCACGGCCTGGACGGCCGTCAAGCACCGCAAGGCCGTGGCCGCCGGTGCGGCGGCCGGCGTCGTCGGTGTCGCCGGCGCCGCGTTCGCCATCGGCCGTTCCACGGCCAAGCCGGTGACCGGTCCGCTGACGGGTCCGCTGACCCGTCTCGCGCGCGGCCGGATCTGAGCCGACGGGCGCGGGCGACAGCGCCCGCGCGCCCCGCGGGGCACGGTGGCCCGCCCGGTCCTGCCGGGCGGGCCACCGTGCCCCGCCGATCGTGTCGGGGGCCGTGTGCCCCCTCGCCACCCCGCCGCATCCGCCCGGACGGCGGCGGGGTCGGTCGCCGGCGTCTCCCGCCGGTGCGTGCGCACTGGTCCGGTCGGGGCATCTGGCGGTGTCGGGAGAGTGTGGGGGCACGGCGGGGGAACGCGTGGAGAACATAATCGCTGACGGAAGGACGGACATGGACGGCATCGTGCTCCTCAAGGACGACCACAAGACGGTGGAGAAGCTCTTCAAGCAGTTCGAGAAGGCCGGCGAGGGCGCCCTGGCGGAGAAGCGGAAACTCGCGGACCAGGTGATCGAAGAGCTGACCACCCACACGTGGATCGAGGAGAAGATCTTCTACCCGGCGGCGCGGGAGGCCGCGCCCGACAGCAAGGACCATGTCCTGGAGAGCGTCGAGGAGCATCACGTGGTGCTGTGGATGCTGTCCGAGCTGAAGGACATGGACCCCGCCGACGAGCGGTTCGACGCGAAGATGACCGTGCTGATGGAGAACGTGCGCCACCACGTGGAGGAAGAGGAGAAGGAATGGTTCCCCGAGGTCCGCAAGGCGATGGGACGCAACCGGCTCAAGGAGCTGGGCGAGGAGATGGAGGCCGCCAAGGCGACCGCGCCCGGCGACCCGCTGACCGTTCCGAGCGCTGAGCAGTAGGAGACGTGGCGAAGAGCGCCCTGGTCGTCGTCGACATGCTCAGCCTCTACGACCATCCCGAGGCGGAACTCCTCCTGCCGTCCGTCCGGGAGGCCCTGCCCGGGGTCCGCACCGCCCTGGAGCGCGCCCGGCGGGCCGAGGTACCGGTCGTCTACGTCAACGACAACTTCGGCCAGTGGCGCTCACACCACGGAGAACTCCTCGAGTCCGCGCTCGCCGGCCCGCACCGGGACCTGGTCGAACCGATCAAGCCCGACGAGAACTCCCTGTTCGTCATGAAGGCCCGGCACTCCATCTTCTACGAGACCCCCCTCGCCTATCTGCTCGGCACACTGGGAGTGGAGCGTCTGGTGCTGTGCGGTCAGGTCACCGAGCAGTGCATCCTCTACTCGGCGCTCGACGCGCACATCCGCCACCTCGACGTCACCGTCGCCCGGGACGCCGTCGCCCACATCCACCCGGACCTCGCCCGGGCCGCCCTGCGGATGATGAAGATCAACATGGGCGCGGCCATCCGGCCCGTCGCGGACATCGACTTCCGCACCCCCGCCGCACGAGAGGGAGACTGAGAGCCGCCGGGCACGGCCTGGCCAGGACCTGGCCGGGCGGTCGAGGCGCCGAAGGCCGAGGCACGTCGGGCCGAGGACCGTCGCTCTTCCCGAGACGGCCGCGCGGCGACCGCCGGCCGCCGCCGATCGCGGGGCGCACTTCTCGCACCGGAGGCGGAGCCGTAAGGTGGAGCGCCGAGCGCAGCCGGAGGTGCGGGGGCCGGGCCGTCACCGCCTCGCACCGGTTCGTGCGACTCGGCTGCACCCCGACCGCGCGTCCAGGACCGCCGCCGGCGTCGCGTCAGGGAGGGCAGGCCCGTCGCGGGATCCTCCGACGCCTCGAACGCTACGCTGCCCGAGGGGGCTTCCACCTGCTCGGGATCGCGCAATCGGGTCCCCGGTCGCAGGGGCGGTCGTGAGAGATGAGAGGGTCTAGCGGGTGAGCGAGACACCGACGAACACCCTGCAGTACCGCGTTGACGGGCCGGAACAGGCTCCGGTCCTGGTCCTGGGACCCTCACTGGGCACCACGTTCCACATGTGGGACCGGCAGATACCGGAGCTCACCCGCGAGTGGCGGGTCGTCCGCTTCGACCTCCCGGGACACGGGGGCGCGCCCGCGGAGCCCTTCACCTCCGTCGCCGAACTCGGCGACCGGCTCCTCGCCACCCTCGACACGCTCGGCGTCCAGCGCTTCGGATACGCGGGCTGCTCCCTGGGCGGCGCCGTCGGCCTCGACCTCGCCCTGCGCGCGCCCCACCGGGTCGCCTCGCTCGCCCTGGTCGCCACCTCGCCCCGGTTCGGCACCGCCGACGAGTTCCGCCAGCGGGGCGTCATCGTCCGCACCAACGGCCTGGAGCCGATGGCCCGCACCGCGCCCGAGCAGTGGTTCACCCCGCTCTTCGCCGGCGCGCAGCCCGCCATCGTCGACTGGGCCGTCCAGATGGTCCGGACCACCGACCCCGCCTGCTACATCGCCGCCTGCGAGGCCCTGGCCGTCTTCGACGTCCGCGAGGCCCTCGGCAGCATCGGCATCCCCGCCCTGGTCCTCGTGGGCTCCGAGGACCAGGTCACCGGCCCCGCCGAGGCCCGCACCCTGGTCGCCGGCATCGCCGACGCCCGGCTCGCCGTCGTCCCCGGGGCCTCGCACCTCGCCCCCGTCGAGCAGCCCGCCGCCGTCACCGACCTGCTCATCGAGCACTTCTCCGGCACCGCCCAGGAGCCCAGCGGCACCCTGAACGTGCCGCCGCCCGTGCCGCCCGTGCCGGTCGTCGAGCCGGCCCCGGCGGCCCCGGACGCCGAGCCCGCCGAGGCCGGCCGGCCCGACCCGTACGAGAAGGGGCTCGGGCTGCGCCGCGAGGTCCTCGGCGACGCCCACGTCGACCAGGCCCTCGCCGAGGACGCGGACGGCGCCTTCCAGGAGTTCGTCACCCGCTACGCGTGGGGCGAGGTCTGGAGCCGCGAGGGTCTCGACCGGCGCCTGCGCAGCGCCGTCACCCTCACCGCCCTCATCGCGGGGGGCCATCGGGAGGCCCTCGCCGACCACACCCGGGCGGCCCTCCGCAACGGTCTGTCGCCCGAGGAGCTCCGCGAGATCGTCCTCCACACGGGCGTGTACTGCGGCCTCCCGGCCGCCGAGACGGCGCTGCGGGTGGTCAGCCGGGTCATCGAGGAGGAGACGACGCCCCCGGCGTAGCCTGGCGGTGTGAAGCTGACGAAGAAGTCCCACGCCTGCGTGCGGCTGGAGAAGGCCGGCCGCACGCTCGTCGTCGACCCCGGCGATTTCACCGAGGAGGACGCCGCCCTCGGAGCCGAGGCGCTGCTCGTCACCCACGAGCATCCCGACCACTTCGACGAGGGCCGGCTGCGCGCGGCCCTCGAAGCCGACCCGGCCGCCGAGATCTGGACGCTGCGCAGCGTCGCCGACCGGCTCTCGGCGGCCTTCCCCGGCCGGGTGCACACCGTGGGGCACGGCGACACCTTCACGGCGGCCGGCTTCGACGTCCAGGTCCACGGAGAGCTGCACGCGGTGATCCACCCGGACATCCCGCGCATCACGAACGTGGGCTACCTCGTCGACGGTGCCGTCTTCCACCCCGGCGACGCGCTGACCGTGCCCGACCAGCCGGTCGACACGCTGCTGCTGCCCGTCATGGCCCCCTGGAACAAGATCTCCGAGGTCATCGACTACGTGCGCGAGGTCCGGCCGCGCCGGGCGTACGACATCCACGACGCGCTGCTCACCGACCTCGCCCGGCCCATCTACGACCGGCAGATCGGCGGGCTCGGCGGCACCCACCACGCGCGCCTCGCCCCCGGCGCCTCCGCCGAGCTCTGAATCCGCGCACCGCGAGCTCCGGATCCGTGCCCGGAGAGCTCCGAATCCGCGCACCGCGAGCTCCGGATCCGTGCGCTGTCACACCCCGCCAGTAGGCTTGCGCCCATGCGCATCGCCACCTGGAACGTCAATTCGATCACCGCCCGGCTGCCCCGGCTCCTGGCCTGGCTGGAGAGCAGCGGCACCGACGTGCTGTGCATCCAGGAGACCAAGTGCACCGCCGAGCAGTTCCCCGTCGAGGAGCTGCGCGCCCTGGGCTACGAGTCGGCGGTCAACGCCACCGGGCGGTGGAACGGCGTGGCCCTGGTCTCCCGGGTCGGCCTCACGGACGTGGTGACCGGACTGCCCGGCGGCCCGGAGTACGACGGGGTGCAGGAGCCCCGGGCGGTCTCCGCCACCTGCGGCCCGGTCCGCGTCTGGTCGGTGTACGTGCCGAACGGCCGCGAGGTGGCCCACGAGCACTACGCGTACAAGCTGCGCTGGCTGGAGGCGCTCAAGACCGCCGTCGCGGAGGACGCGGCGGGGGAGCGCCCCTTCGCGGTCCTCGGCGACTACAACATCGCCCCGACCGACGAGGACGTCTGGGACATCGCCGTCTTCGAGGGCGCCACGCACGTGACGGAGCCGGAGCGGGCCGCGCTCGCCGGGCTCCGCGAGACCGGTCTCGCCGACGTGGTCCCGCGCCCCCTCAAGTACGACCACCCCTTCACGTACTGGGACTACCGCGCGCTCGGCTTCCCGAAGAACAAGGGCATGCGCATCGACCTGGTCTACGGGAACAAGCCCTTCGCCGAGGCGGTCTCCGACAGCTACGTGGACCGCGAGGAGCGCAAGGGCAAGGGCGCCTCGGACCACGCGCCGGTCGTCGTCGACCTCGACGTCTGACGCCGGTCGCGATGATCACCGCGCGCCGGGTGGTGGTCCGCGAGGCCGCGGTGCGACGCTGTTCGGATGAACATTCCCTTTCTGGACAGCTGGCGCAAGCGGCATGAGCCCGACTCCTCGGACTCCCCCCTGGTCGCGGCCTTCGACCGCGACCCGGAGGGGGTGGCCGAGCTCCTCTCCGAGTGCGAGCTGCTGCGGTCCCGGGTCGCGGAGGCGGGGGTGGCCCTGGACGACACCCCGCGCTCCCTCCAGGAGCTCGACCAGCTCCCGCCCCGCTGGCGGAACGATCCCGAGGAGCTTCCCTGGTTCGGGAACGACGCCGGGCTCTACCTCGGCACCGTGATCGTCCGGAACGTGCCGGGCGCCCGGTGGCAGGTGTGGCCCGGCGGCGGCCCCGTGGTGCGGCTCGCCTCCGGCCGGGAGATCCAGGTCGTCGAGGCCGGTCTCGACTGGGCGATGACGGGCGTGCCGCAGCTCTCCCAGGTGTACGCGGAGGCCTCCGAGTACTGAGTTTCCGGCTGCCCCGATCCACTCTTCTGCAGTAAATACGGCTTATTCCAGTTTTATGCGTGTCGGGCGTGAAGTCCCTTTTTCTCGTGGAAAGTTTGCGCTGACCGCGACACCGCCGAGAAACGGGGCAGGCAGCGCATGGCCGTCGTCGATCCGCTGATCGAACTGCGTGGCGTCAACAAGCACTACGGCGCGCTGCACGTCCTCCAGTCCATCGACCTCACCGTCGGACGCGGGGAGGTGGTCGTGGTCATCGGCCCCTCCGGATCCGGCAAGTCCACCCTCTGCCGCGCGATGAACCGGCTGGAGAGCGTCGAGTCGGGCGAGATCCTCATCGACGGCCGCCCCCTCCCCGAGGAGGGCAAGGCGCTGGCCCGGCTGCGCGCCGAGGTCGGCATGGTCTTCCAGTCCTTCAACCTCTTCGCGCACAAGACCGTCCTCGCGAACGTCTCCCTCGCGCAGATCAGGGTCCGCAGGCGCAGGAAGGAGGAGGCCGACCGGCGTTCGCGCGAACTCCTCGACCGGGTCGGACTCGCCGCGCACGCCGACAAGTACCCGGCCCAGCTCTCCGGCGGCCAGCAGCAGCGCGTCGCCATCGCCCGCGCCCTCGCCATGGACCCCAAGGCCCTCCTCTTCGACGAGCCGACCTCGGCCCTCGACCCGGAGATGATCAACGAGGTCCTGGAGGTCATGCGGCAACTCGCCCACGAGGGAATGACGATGGTGGTCGTCACCCACGAGATGGGCTTCGCGCGCTCCGCCGCCCACCGGGTCGTCTTCATGGCCGACGGGAGGATCGTCGAGGACCGCACGCCGGAGGAGTTCTTCACCGCCCCGCGCAGCGAGCGCGCCAAGGACTTCCTCTCCAAGGTCCTCACGCACTGAACCGGGTGGGAGCCATGCAGCGTACGCACCGGACCCTCGCCCTGCTGCTCGCCGTGACGGCGGTGCTCGGCGGCTGCGGCAAGGAGGGCAGCCCGCCCGTCAAGGGCCCGCAGCCCGACCGACTCCCCGTCTACCGGGTCGAGTCGGGATTCGCCCTGCCGGACTCCGCCACCTGGAACCGTGCGAAGAGACGCGGCCGGCTCGTCGTCGGGGCCAAGGAGGACCAGCCCTACATGGGGGAGAAGGACCCCGCCACCGGCCGCTACTCCGGCTTCGACATCGAGATCGCCAAGATGACGGCCGCCTCCCTCGGCTTCGACCCGGCCGGCGTCGACTTCCGCACCATCGCCTCGGCCAACCGCGAGACGGCCCTCCAGAACGGTCAGATCGACTACTACGTCGGCACGTACACCATCAACGACAACCGCAAGAAGCTCGTCGGCTTCGCCGGCCCCTACTACCGGGCCGGCCAGTCCCTCCTGGTCCGCACCGACGAGAACGACATCGACGGACCGCAGGACCTGGACGGCAAGCGGGTCTGCTCGGCCGCCGGCTCCACCCCGTACCAGCGCATCGCGAAGGACCATCCCGAGGCCGAACTCGTCGCCTACGACACCTACTCCGTCTGCGTGGACAACCTGCTGACCTACCAGGTCGACGCGGTCACCACCGACGACACGATCCTCATGGGCTACGCCGCCAAGGTCCCCGACGAACTCAAGGTCGTCGGCGAGCCGTTCTCGAAGGAGCCCTACGGCATCGGCGTCCCGCGCGGAGACGACGCGCTCCGCCTCGCCCTCGACGACGCCGTCGCCGCCCACGAGAAGAACGGCGACTGGAAGAAGGCGTACGACGCCACCCTCGGCCTCTCCGGGGTCCCGGCCCCGGAGCCGCCCGCCATCGACCGCTACCCGGCCAACTGAGGACCCCCACCGCTGACATGGACGTACTGACAGAGAACTTCCCGCTCTACGCCGAGGGCTTCCTCGGCACCGTCGAACTCACCGTCTGCTCCTCGGCGCTCGCCCTCGTCCTGGGCTTCGTCATGGCCTCCTTCCGGGTCGCGCCCGTGGGCTCCTTACGGACCTTCGGCACGGTCTGGGTCACCGTCCTGCGCAACACCCCGCTGACCCTGCTCTTCTTCGCGGTCATGCTGGGCCTGCCCCGCTTCGGACTCGTCCTGCCCTTCGAGCTGTTCGCGGTCCTCGTCCTCGGCTGCTACACCTCCGCCTTCGTCTGCGAGGCGCTGCGCTCCGGCATCAACACCGTCCCGCGCGGTCAGGGCGAGGCCGCCCGCAGCCTGGGCATGACCTTCTCCCAGACCCTCTCCGCGATCGTCCTGCCGCAGGCCTTCCGCACCGTCATCCCGCCCATCGGCTCCACGCTGATCGCCCTCGCCAAGAACTCGGCGATCGCCGGGGCGTTCAGCGTCACCGAACTCCTCGGCACCTACAAGACCCTCGGCGAACTCGGCTACGACATCGTCTGGACCTTCGTCTGGATCGCCGTCGGATACCTGATCGTCACCCTCACCGTCAGCGCCCTCTTCCACCTCATGGAGAAGCGCTGGGGAGTCGCCCGATGACCGAGTCCACCGCCCTCTACGACACCCCCGGACCCCACGCCCGACAGCGCCACCTCCTCTACGGACTCGTGTCCACCGCGGTCCTCCTCGCACTGGTCGGCCGGGTCCTGTACCTCCTCTTCGACACCGGGCGGTTCACCTCCGCCCCATGGACGCCCTTCGCGTACAAGGGCATCCAGGAGCTGCTGCTCAGGGGTCTCGGCAACACCCTCAAGGCCTTCGCCTGCGCCTCGGTCCTCTCGCTCGCCCTCGGCGCGCTCCTCGCCGCCGGGCGCCTCTCCGAGCACCGGGTGCCGCGCTGGATCTCGACCCTGCTCGTCGAGTTCTTCCGCGCCATGCCCGTCCTCGTGATGATCTTCTTCATCTTCGTGGCGCTCAAGGTGCAGCCGCTGCCCGCGCTCGTCGCCGGCCTGACCCTCTACAACGGCTCCGTGCTCGCCGAGGTCTTCCGCACCGGCGTCCGCGCCGTCGCACGCGGCCAGGGCGAGGCCGCGTACGCGCTCGGCATGCGCAAGGCCCAGGTGATGACGTACGTCCTGGTGCCGCAGGCCGTGCGCGCCATGCTCCCGGCCGTCATCAGCCAGCTCGTGGTCGCCCTCAAGGACACCTCGCTCGGCTTCCTCATCACCTACGAGGAGTTCCTGCACGCGGGCAAGCTGATCGCGTCGAACCTCGACTACGGCCTGCCGTTCGTCCCGGTCGCCCTCGTCGTCTCACCGATCTACATCGGGATGTGCATGCTGCTCTCCTGGTTCGCCGGCCGGGTGGCCCGCAGGGAGCGCCGCAGCCCGAAGACGAAGGCCGTGGACGTCGCCCCGGCCGAACCGCGGACGCTGCTGCCGGGAGGGCGGTAGCGGGCACGGAGCCCCACCCGTCCGGCAGCAGCCGGTGATCACTCCGCCCGCAGCGGGACCGACACGTACGACGGGTCGGCCGTGGGGGAGGAGAAGGTCAGCTGCGCGCCGGTCGGGTTGTGCTCGATGTAGAGCGGGTCGACGGTGTCGACGACCAGCGCGAGCCGGTGCCCGGCCGGGACGTCGTAGGCCGTCGAGAAGAGCTCCAGGTCGACGCCGAACGGCTTTCCCGGGGTCCGGTCGTGGAAGGTGTACGGGGCGTTGCTCACCAGCTTGCCGAGCCCGAGGGGGCCCACGTCGTAGAGGTACGCGACGAGGGTGCCGCTCTCCTCGGTGGAGGAGACCGTGGTGTGCACCTTCACGGTGCCGCGCACCCGCTGCGGGGTGTCGTACCGCTCCGACTGCCAGACGCCGGCGAAGGCGCGGGGGAGGAGGGGGACGGAGGCGACGGGCGGGGCCTGGAAGAACTGGTCCAGGAGGTTGGAGAGCAGGACGACCCCGCCGTTCGCGCCGGAGTCGACGCCGGCCCAGATCCGCTGCGTACCGCCGAGGTCGAACTTCCGCCGGTTCGCGTCGAGGGACTTCCAGTCGGGGTAGCCCTCGTACGGCGCGTCGGAGCGGGGCTTCAGCCGGACCGGCTGCTCGCGGTCGACGCCGTTGTCGACGCCCCTGAGGTAGTGGTCGAACCAGCGGTGGGCGCTGGTCCAGGTGTCGTTGGGCAGGCCGAGGAGGCCGGTGGCCTCGGCGGTGGCGTGGTCGCCCGGGCGGAACTCCAGGCGCTTGGGCCCGGTGAGCTTCTCGTAGAAGCTCGCGTACTGGTTGGGCGGGAAGATGGTGTCGCCCCAGGCGTTGCCGAGCATGATCGCGGCGCCGTTGGCGTTGATCCGGTCGATCTGCTCGACGGCGGAGCGCTTGCGGCCCCAGGCGATCATGTCCTCCTCCTTGTCCAGGTTCGAGGAGAGGAAGTCGCCGAGGATCTGCCGGAGTTCGGGCCCGGGGCGCCCGGTGAGGTAGCCGGCGCCGCCGAGCAGGGCGGCGGCCTGGAGGTGCTGGGTGCGGCCGCTGTAGATGGACTCGATGAGGTCGGCCCAGCCGCTGAGCGCCGCGACGGCCTTGATCCGGGGGTCCTGGGCGGCGGCGAGCAGGCTGATCCCCGCGCCGTACGACACCCCCGCCATGCCGACGCGGTCGGGGTCGGCCGGGGTGTTCGCGAGGGCCCAGTCGATCACCCGGGAGGCGTCGGCGATGTCCTCGGGGCCCGCGGTCTCGATCTCGCCGCCGGACTGCCAGAAGCCGCGCGAGTTGTAACTCACCACGACGTAGCCGGAGTCGGCGAGCTTCTGGGCCTGGGCGAGGTACTCCACCTGGGGCACGGCCCAGCTGGTGGGCAGCACGATCACGGGGTGGCGGGCGGCGCCGTCGGCTCCGGCGGGGGTGACGACGTTCGCCTTGAGGACGGTGCCGCCGTCCCCGGTGATGTCGACGAAGCGGATGGAGCCGGCGGTCTCGGCGGCCTGGACGGCGGGTGCGGACCCGAGGGCCGTCCCGGCCGCGAGGGCGGCCGAGACGGCGAGGGCCAGGGATGCGCGCACGGGGCACTCCTCACGGGGGACACTGTGGGGGCAGTGAAAGTGACCCGACGGTAACCGGAGTGCTTTACCCGTGGTAACCAGTCGGTAAGTTACGTGCGGGTAACGATTGGCCGGAGGGCGACGGCCTCTGCGAGGTCCGCGTGCGCCTCCTCGTACCGCTTGACGGCGAGGAGGAACATGGACCGGTCGGCGAGGGCGCGGACGAGGGCGTCCGGGTCGCCGGCCGGGCGGCGGGCGAGGGCGACGCCCTCGTCGAAGGAGGGGCGGAGCGACTCCTCGGCCCTGCGGCCGGACGTCTCCCAGCGGAGCGCCCGACGGGCGGTCAGACGACGCTGGGCGACGATCAGCCCGGGGAGGTCGCCCGACGCGCGCAGGGCGTCGGTCTGCTCTTCGAGGGCGGGGATCGAGGCGAAGTGGCCCTCCCGCACGTCGGGCGACCATCCGTGGACCGGGTGGACTCCGAATGCCGGCGACGGGGCCTCGGGAGTGGCGGCCGGTTCGTCCGGGCGGCCCGAGAGGGCGAGGAGGGTCACCCACGTGGCCTGGATGTTGCTCCAGCTCACCGGCTCGCCGCCCTCGGCGAGACGGGCGAGCAGGGCCAGCGCCTCGCGCCGCGCGGCGGCCTCCTCGGCCGGACGTCCGGCGGCCCGGAGCATCCGGCCGTACTGCTCCAGCTTCCACACCAGGGACGCCAGCGGGCCGCGGTCCGCCGCCGCCCTGCCCCGGCTGTCGTCCACGAGGCCGGCGAACACCTCCAGGGCCTCCTCGCGCCGTCCGGCCGCGTCGAGTTCGGCCGCCCACTCGATCAGGGTCCAGGGGGACGCGTCGTCCGCCTGCCCGGGCACGATGTGCCGGCCGTACAGTTCGGCCGCCTCCCCGTGCCGCCCCTCCTCGGCCAGTACGATCGCGAGACGGCCGTACCGGCCCGCCTCCGCCAGCTCCTCGCAGACCGCCCGCCCCTCGGCCCGCCGCCCGGCGGCGAACAGCGAGCGCTGGTAGGAGTGCAGGGTGTCGCAGAGCACCCGGGTCCTGTTCGGCGCGTCGACGCCGATCCTCCGGGCGGCCTCCGCCGCCTCGGCGTGCAGTGCGAGCTCCACCTCCGGGTCGGCCGTGCGCCAGTGGTTGCCACGGTACGAGGTCAACGCCCCGACCAGCTTCGGCAGATAGGCCGCCGGGCTCACCGTCGCCAGCACCCGGTACGCGTCGACCTCCTGCCGCCAGTCCAGCCGGCCGGATCCGAGCAGCAGGACCCGCGCCCGCAGCACCGCGTCCTCGTCGTACTTCCGTGTGTTCCCCATGTGCCCCCTGTTCTCCGCGTGATGCACGACGGAGATTCTGGGAGTCGGGGGACAGCCCGGACAAGGCTCTCGAACTGTGCGTTCCGTCCTACGAAAACCGGCTCTGACCTGTCATGATGGTGACGTCTTCACTCCGACGGGAGGGCCGGTGCAGAGCAGGATCGTCGCACCCGACGTGTTCGACCCGCGGATCTACGCCGCGGCCATCCCGCACGACCGCTTCCGCGTCCTGCGCGACCGGGCCCCCGTCGCCCGCCAGGAGGAGCCGGAGATCCTCGGCTGGCCCGCCGGTTCCGGCTTCTGGGCCGTCACCCGGCACGCCGACGTCGTCCGGGTGCTCAAGGACCCGGGGACGTACTCCTCCCACCTCGGCGCCACCCAGATCCGCGATCCCGACCCCGCCGACCTGCCCTTCATCCGGCGCATGATGCTCAATCAGGACCCTCCGGAACACGGCAGGCTGAGACGGCTCGTCAGCCGGGCCTTCACCCCCGGGCGGATCGAGCGCTTCGCCGCGACCGCCCGCGAGCGGGCCCGCGAGCTGCTCGGCGCCGCGTTCGCGGCCGGCGACGAGGTGGACCTCGTCCGGGCCGTCACCGACGACTACGCGCTGCTCAACCTCACCGACCTGCTCGGAATCCCCGCGAGCGACCGGGGGCTGCTGCACGCCTGGACCGAGCGGGTCATCGCCTACCAGGACCCCGACGAGCCGCCCGTCCTCGACGCGGAGGGGCAGCCGGTCAACCCCCGCTCGCCCGCCATGCTCGCCGAGATGTTCGGCTACGCGCAGGAGCTCGCCGCGTACAAGCGCGCGCACCCCGCCGACGACGTCATGAGCGTGCTCGCGGCCTCCGAACTCGCCGACGCCGAGCTGGAGATGTTCTTCTTCCTGCTGACCGTCGCCGGGAACGACACCGTCCGCAGCGCGGCCCCCGGCGGCGTCCTCGCCCTCGCCGAACACCCCGACGAGCAGCGGAGGTTGTGGAGCGGCGAGGTCTCCATGGACACCGCCGTGGACGAACTCCTCCGCGTGCACCCGCCCGTGCTCTCCTTCCGTCGCACCGCGGCCCGCGACACCGAACTCGCCGGGCAGGGGATCCGGGAGGGCGACAAGGTCGTCGTCTTCCACGCCTCCGCCAACCACGACGAGCGCGTCTTCGTCGACCCGCACCGCCTCGACCTCGGCCGGACCCCGAACCCGCACGTCTCCTTCGGCGACGGCCCGCACGTCTGTCTCGGCGCCCACTTCGCCCGGCTCCAGCTCCGGGTGTTCCACGAGGAGGTGCGCGCGGCCTGCGGCGGCCTCGCCCTCGCGGGGCCTCCCCGGCGCCTCGTCTCCAACTTCGTCAACGGGATCAAGTCGCTGCCGGTTCGGCCGCTGGGGCCCTCCGCGCCGCGCGCGTGACGTCGGCCACCAGCTCCACCACGTCCGGGCCGTACGCCTGCGAGTTGACCACCTTCAGGAGCAGCACGAAGGAGCCGTCGCGGTGGCGGCGCGCCAGCGACTCGTGGTGACGGGCGAGATAGCGGCTCGCCGCCTGGTTGGTGATGGCCCGCTGCCCGCAGAAGAGGAAGACCGGCCGGCAGTCCTCGCCCGCCATGAGACGGGCCAGGATCACGTACTCCTCGACACCCGCCTCCATCCGGTAGCGCTCCGAGCCGATCAGGAACGAGCCCTGGTCCGGTCCCCGCTCCACGTCCGTGTTCACCGTGAGCCCGGGCAGCAGGGTCGTCAGATGAGCGGCCATGCGGCGGTTCGAGTAGGGCCCGCCCACGCAGAACTCCGTCCGGTCGCCGAAGCCCTGGTGTGCCTGGTCGTGCTGCAGTATGCGCGCGTGCGCCCCGCAGTCCTTGATGAGCGCGCAGAGTTCGAGCAGCGCGAACACGTCGTAGCGGTGCACCGAGCTGTCGCCGCCCGACTCCCTGTTCACCACGAGCAGGCACTCGGAGCTCCGCGGGAGGCCGAAGAACGCCTGCTTGCGGCGGAGCCTGCGCCGCCATTGGTACGTGCGCCCCAGCCAGCCGAAGGAGGCGCTGACCCCGGTCGCCAGGACCCCGAGCACGATGTTGCGGACGTCGTCGTTCATGGGCGCGCATGCTAGCGACGATCCGCCCTTCAGTTCGAGGCGGTCCTGACGGAAGGCGGCGCGGGAAGTTACGCTGCGCGGACGGTCGTTGACTGGAGGTAGGAATGCGTCGCTCCGCCGCTGGCAAGGTCTCACTTCTCGCCGTCGCGGCGACGGTGCTCTCGATGGGCGCCGCCGCGCCGCCGAAGGCCCCGCCCGTCGTCGACCCACCCGTCAAGGAACCCGTCGCCGTCGGCCACGGCGGCGCCGTCGCCAGTGTCGACGCCGACGCCTCGGCCGCCGGCATCGAGGTGCTCCGCAAGGGCGGCAACGCGGTCGACGCCGCCGTCGCCGTCGCGGCCGCCCTCGGCGTCACGGAGCCCTACTCGGCGGGCATCGGGGGCGGCGGCTACTTCGTGTACTACGACGCGAAGAGCCGCACGGTACGGACCGTCGACGGGCGCGAGACCGCGCCCCGGACCGCCGGACCCGGCCTCTTCACGGAGAACGGCAAGCCCATCCCCTTCGAGGAGGGCCAGACCAGCGGCCTCGGCGTCGGCACCCCCGGCACCCCCGCCACCTGGAAGACCGCCCTCGACGCCTGGGGCACCAAACGGCTCGGCACCCTGCTCGAACCCGCCGAGCGGCTCGCCCGCGAGGGCTTCACCGTCGACCCCACCTTCCGCGCCCAGACCGCGGCCAACGAGGCCCGGTTCCGCGACTTCCCGGCCACCTCCGCGCTCTTCCTGCCCGGCGGTCAGCTGCCCGTGGTCGGCTCCGTCTTCAAGAACCCCGACCTGGCCCGTACGTACGAGACGCTCGGCCGCGAAGGCGTCGGCGCCCTCTACCGGGGGCCGCTCGCCCGGGACATCGTGAACACCGTCCGCACGCCCCCGCTCCGCGCGGGCGCGACCCGGAAGGTCCGCGCCGGCGACCTGACGGAGGCCGACCTCGCCGCGTACCGCACCGAGTCCCGCAGGCCCACGAAGGTCTCGTACCGGGGCCTCGACGTCTACGGCATGGCCCCGTCCTCCTCCGGCGGCACGAGCGTCGGCGAGGCGCTCAACATCCTGGAGGGCACCGACCTCTCGACGGCGTCGCAGGCCCGGTACCTGCACCGTTTCATCGAGGCCAGCCGCATCGCCTTCGCCGACCGCGGCCGCTGGGTCGGCGACCCGGCCTTCGAGTCCGTGCCGACCCGCGGCCTGCTCTCCCAGCGGTTCGCCGACTCCCGGGCCTGCCTGATCCGCGACGACGCCGCCCTCACCAGCCCGCTCGCCCCCGGCGACCCGAGCAGCCCGGTGCCGTGCGCGAGCGGCGGGACCGCCGCCCCGACCACGTACGAGGGCGAGAACACCACCCATCTGACGGTGGCGGACAAGTGGGGCAACATCGTCGCCTACACGCTCACCATCGAGTCCACCGGCGGCAGCGGCATCACCGTGCCCGGCCGGGGCTTCCTGCTCAACAACGAGCTGACCGACTTCTCCTTCGCCCCGGCGAACCCGGCCGTCCACGACCCGAACCTGCCCGGCCCCGGCAAGCGGCCGCGCTCCTCGATCTCCCCGACCATCGTCCTCGACCGGCACGACCGGCCCGTCCTCGCGCTCGGCTCCCCGGGCGGCGCGACCATCATCACCACGGTCCTCCAGACGCTGACGGGCGTCCTGGACCGGGGCCTGCCGCTCGTCGACGCGATCGCCGCGCCGCGCGCCAGCCAGCGCAACCAGGCCACCACCGAGCTCGAACCGGCCCTGTGGAACAGCCCGTCGAGGACGGAACTGGAGGGCATCGGGCACGGCTTCCGGCAGAACCCGGAGATCGGCGCGGCGACCGGCGTCCAGCGCCTCCCCGACGGCCGCTGGGTGGCCGCCGCGGAGACGGTCAGGCGGGGCGGCGGCTCGGCGATGGTGGTGCGGCCGGACGCGGGTTAGAGCGCCGTCAGGACGCGCGGGCCGTCGTCCGTGATCGCCACCGTGTGCTCGGCGTGGGAGGCGCGCGAGCCGTCGGACGTACGGATCGTCCAGCCGTCCCGCGCCGTGTAGTGCTCGTCCGTGCCGCCGCCGATGAGCATCGGCTCGATCGCGAGCACCATCCCGTGGCGCAGCCTCATGCCCCGGCCCGGGCGTCCCTCGTTGGGGACGCCCGGGTCCTCGTGCATGGCGCGGCCGATGCCGTGACCGCCGAAGCCGTCGGGGATGCCGTATCCCGCGCTCCGGCAGACCCGGCCGATGGCGTGGGCGATGTCGCCGATGCGGTTGCCGACGACGGCCGCGGCGATGCCGGCCTCCAGGGCCTCCTCCGCCGCGGCGATCAGCCGGGCGTCCTCCGGCCGGGCGGGGCCGACCGTGAAGCTGACGGCCGAGTCGCCGGCCCAGCCGCCCAGCACCGCCCCGCAGTCCACGGAGACGAGGTCGCCCGGGGCCAGCCGGGTGCCGTCCGGGATGCCGTGCACGATGGCGTCGTTGACGGAGACGCACACGACCGCGGGGAACGGCACCGGGGCCCACTCCGGGTGGTAGTCGAGGAAGGGCGAGCCGGCCCCCGCCTCGGTGAGCACGTCGCGCGCGGCCCGGTCGAGCTCGGTGAGCCGTACGCCGGGCGCGGCCTTCTCCCGTACGGCCGCCAGGGCACGGGCCACCACCCGCCCCGCCTCACGCATGGCCGCCAGGGATTCGTTCGTCTTGATCTCCACCATGACCAATTACTATACCGGTATTAGAATGGTCGTCATGGTGCGCACCCCCCTGACCCCCGAAGAGCGCGAGCGCGGCGAGCGCCTGGGCCTGCTCCTGCGCGAGGCGCGCGGCGAGCGGTCCATGGTGGAGATCGCCGCGGCCGCCGGCCTCTCCGCCGAGACCCTCCGCAAGATCGAGACCGGCCGTGCCCCGACCCCGGCCTTCTTCACCGTCGCGGCGCTGGCCGGGGTCCTCGGCCTCTCCATGGACGAGCTCGTGGTGCACTGCGCCCCGGCCCCCGTCTGACCCGTCGTCCGGGGATCGGACGGAGACCGCGAGCTGCACCCGGCTGTGGCGCGGGCGCTCGATCTCGTCCAGGAGGGCGAGCGCCAGACCGGCGTGGGCGATACGGCCCGGGCCGTCGATCACCGTGCCCACGGCCGTCCTGTAGCCGCCCCTCCGCACCCCGGGGGCGGTCTCCAGGGGCGTGGCGATGCCCAGGGTGAGCGGCCGCCCGGCCCCCGCCTGCGTCAGTCCGGCGGCCATCGCCCTCACCGGCCTCGGCCGGTCCCTCCCCGCCCCGCTCGACGCGGCCTGCGCCTGGACGCGCACCCACGCCCCCGAGATCACCGAGGCCCGCGCCGCGTGCGAACAGGCCGCGCTCTAAGCTCCCGGGCATGATGCCCGAAGAGCTGCGGCGCGGCCGCTACGTCAGCCTGACCACCTTCCGGAAGAACGGCACGGGGGTCGCGACACCCGTCTGGTACGCGACGGAGGGCTCCGAGCTGTACGTGTGGACCCGCTCCGACTCCTGGAAGGTCAAGCGCCTGCGCAACGACCCCCGGGTCGAGGTCGCCGTCTGCGACCTGCGCGGCAACGTCGCCGACGGCGCCGAGCGGTTCGCCGGTACGGGGCGCCTGGTGGAGGGGGAGGAGCTGCGCCGGATCCGACGCCTGCTCTCGCGCAAGTACACCTGGCAGTACTGGCTGACCGACGTGCCGGCCATGATCGTCCGGCTAGGGAAGCGTCCGCACACCGGGATCGTCGTGACGTTCTGACTCCCGCGCATCCGGATGAAAACAGTCCGTAGTCGTCCCGTAACACGACTGCGGTCCAATACCCGCGGGCCGGAGGGCCCCAGTCGACCGCGGGGCAGGTGCGTGACGCATGACGGTGTATCAACTACCGGTGGAAGTACACGCGTTCACGCGCTGGCTGGCCGAGCTCACGGGCCGCGCCCGGCCGGAGGAGGGCTGGTACGGGGTCTTCGCCGCGCGCGACCCGGAAGGCCTGCGCGCCTGCCTCGACGGGACCGACATCCTGCCCTGGGACGTCGTCGAGTCCCTCCTCCAGGACGTCGGCGAAGCCGTCGACGGGCCGTTCGCCCTCCGGGGCCGGACCCTGTACGCGGCGGCCGTGGACGCCCACGACGGCCGCCCCGGCGGGGCGGAGGCGCTCGCGGAGCGCCGGGACCTCATGGAGGCCGAACGCCGGTACGCCGAGGCCCGGGGCCGCGAACTCGCCGAGCGGCTGCGCGACACCCCTGACCCGGCCGAGGCCGCCCGCCTGGAGCACGACCTCGCCTGGACGCGGGACGACCGGGCCAGGGCGGCGGCCCGGGTGGGGGAGCTGACGGCGCGTCTTGCCCGATGGGGGTCGGGGACATCGGTGGGGGTCAGGGGCGGGGCCGGGGCCGTTGCCGGGGCGTCACCGGCCGGGGTCGCCGGGCCGGCGCCGGCCGCCGCGAAGCCCGTCAAGGCCGAGCGGCGCCCCCGGGGCGCCCGGTACGCCTGGCTGGAGGAGGGCGCCGAGGCGGTGGAGCGGGAACCGGCGCCGCTGCCCGCGCTCCCGGCCGGGGGAGCGGCGCCCCGCGGGGCCCGCTTCGGCGGCGCCCCCGAACCCGCCCCCGTGGCCGAGGCCCCCGCCGCGGACCCCGTCGAGGCCGACCGTGCCGCGGCCGCCGCGGTCTACGCCCTCCGGCGCCTCCGTGCGCAGGGCCGCAGCGGCGAGGCGCACGTCCTGCTCTGCGAAGCGCTCGCCGCACCGCCGGCCCGGCTGCCCGCCCTCGCGGCGGAGCTGCACCGGGCCGGGCTCGGCGCCGACTGGTCCACGCTGCTCTGGGAGGCGGCCTCGCTGCCGCCCGCCCGGCTCGCCGCCGTCGCGGGCGTGCTCGCCGACGCGGGGCGGGCGGCCGACTGCGAGCAGCTGCTCCGGCAGGGCGTGGCCCGTCCGGTCGAGGAGCTCGCGGGCGCGTGCGCCGCGCTGCGCGCCGAGGGCCACCACCGCGAGGCGCACGCCCTGCTCACCGCGTTCGTCCGGGTCCGCAGCGCCGAGGACGCCGCCCGGCTCGCGGGCGCGGACCCGCACGACCTGGTCCCCCGACTCCTCGCCGCGGCCCGCGAGGTGTCCCCGTCGCGCGCCCGCGACCTCCTCCACGCCCTGAGGGTGGCGGGCCTGGCGGGAGCGTGACGGCCCCCGGGCGGCCCGCCGCGCGGGCGGGCGCGGCCCTGCGCGAGCGCCGCGCCCGGCGCGCCTGCCCCTGACGGCGCGCGAGCGGCCGGGGGCAATCCGTACTGGTCGGTACGTGTCGGTACGTGTCCGACGTGGACCACTCGGGTATGAAACATGATCGACCCGGCCGCTTCACGGCGGCGGTCTTGCTCCGGGGTGTGACGGGGCTTACGTTCTCCTCCTACGCACCGCGTCTACGTGCGTAGAGGCTCTCTGACGCCGCGCCGAAGGAGCAGCTCATGACCCACGTCGTACGCGCCGCACTCGTCCAGGCCACCTGGACCGGCGACACCGAATCCATGATCGCCAAACACGAGGAGCACGCCCGCGAGGCGGCCCGGCAGGGCGCCAAGGTGATCGGCTTCCAAGAGGTCTTCAACGCGCCCTACTTCTGCCAGGTCCAGGAGCCCGAGCACTACCGCTGGGCCGAACCCGTCCCCGACGGCCCGACCGTCCGCAGGATGCGGGACCTCGCCCGCGAGACCGGCATGGTGATCGTCGTCCCCGTCTTCGAGGTCGAGGGCGAGGGCTTCTACTACAACACCGCCGCCGTGATCGACGCCGACGGCAGCTACCTCGGCAAGTACCGCAAGCACCACATCCCGCAGGTCAAGGGCTTCTGGGAGAAGTACTACTTCCGCCCGGGCAACGCCGGGTGGCCGGTCTTCGACACCGCCGTCGGGCGGGTCGGCGTCTACATCTGCTACGACCGCCACTTCCCGGAGGGCTGGCGCCAACTCGGTCTCAACGGAGCCCAGTTGGTCTACAACCCCTCGGCCACCCACCGCGGGCTCTCCTCCTACCTCTGGCAGCTGGAGCAGCCCGCCGCCGCCGTCGCCAACGAGTACTTCGTCGCCGCCATCAACCGCGTCGGCATCGAGGAGTACGGCGACAACGACTTCTACGGCACGAGCTACTTCGTCGACCCGCGCGGCCAGTTCGTCGGCGACGTCGCCTCCGACAAGACCGAGGAGCTGGTCGTCCGCGACCTCGACTTCGGCCTCATCGAACAGGTCCGCCAGCAATGGGCCTTCTACCGGGACCGCCGCCCCGACGCGTACGACGGGCTGGTGCAGCCGTGAGCAGCCTGTACGACCGGCACAAGGCCGTCATCCCCGACTGGATCGCCCTCTACTACCGCGACCCCGTCGAGATCACCCACGGCGAGGGCCGACACGTCTGGGACGCCCACGGGCGCAGGTACCTCGACTTCTTCGGCGGCATCCTCACCACCATGACCGCCCACGCCCTGCCCGAGGTCACCAAGGCCGTCGCCGAGCAGGCCGGGCGGATCATCCACTCCTCGACGCTCTACCTCAACCGCCCCATGGTGGAGCTCGCCGAGCGGGTCGCCGGCCTCTCCGGCATCCCCGACGCCCGCGTCTTCTTCACCACCTCCGGCACCGAGGCCAACGACGCGGCCCTGCTCCTCGCCACCACGTACCGCCGCTCGAACCAGATCCTGGCGATGCGCAACAGCTACCACGGCCGTTCCTTCTCCACCATCGGCATCACCGGCAACCGCGCCTGGTCGCCCACCGGCCTCTCCCCGCTCCAGACCCTGTACGTGCACGGCGGCGTCCGCACCCGCGGACCGTACGCCGGGCTCACCGACGAGCGGTTCATCGACGCGTGTGTCGCCGACCTGGAGGACATGCTCGGCCAGACCCGCTCGGGCGTCGCCGCCCTCATCGCCGAACCGATCCAGGGGGTCGGCGGCTTCACCTCCCCGCCCGACGGCCTCTACGCCGCCTTCCGGCGTGTCCTCGACCGGCACGGCATCCTCTGGATCTCCGACGAGGTGCAGACCGGCTGGGGCCGCACCGGCGAGCACTTCTGGGGCTGGCAGGCCCACGGCCAGGCCGGGCCGCCCGACATCCTCACCTTCGCCAAGGGCATCGGGAACGGCATGTCCGTCGGCGGCGTCGTCGCCCGCGCCGAGGTCATGAACTGCCTCGACGCCAACTCCATCTCCACCTTCGGCGGTTCGCCCGTCACCATGGCCGCCGGCCTCGCCAACCTCGCGTACCTCCTGGAGCACGACCTCCAGGGCAACGCCCGCCGCGTCGGAGGCCTCCTCATCGAGCGCGTCCGGGCCGCCGCGGCCGGGGTCGCGGAGGTGCGGGAGGTCCGCGGCCGCGGCCTCATGATCGGCATCGAGCTCACCGAACCGGGCACCGACCGGGCGAACCCGGACGCGGCCGGCGCCGTCCTGGAGGCCGCCCGAGAGAACGGGCTCCTCATCGGCAAGGGCGGCGGCCACAACACCAGCACCCTGCGCATCGCCCCACCGCTCTCGCTCACCGTCGCCGAGGCCGAGGAAGGCGCCGCGATCCTCGAACAGGCCCTCAGGTCCCTCTAGCCGGCAGGGGAGAAGTCCCATGAGCACCCGTACCCTCGTCCGCGGCGGTCTCGTCGTCACCGCCGCCGACGAACTCCACGCCGACGTGCTGATCGAGGACGGCCGCGTCGTCGCCCTCGCCGCCCACGGCTCGGACGCGGCGGCCGGCTGGACCGCCGACCGGACCATCGACGCCACCGACCGCTACGTGCTGCCCGGCGGTGTCGACGCCCACACCCACATGGAGCTGCCCTTCGGCGGCACCTTCGCCTCCGACACCTTCGAGACCGGCACCCGCGCCGCCGCCTGGGGCGGCACCACCACCATCGTCGACTTCGCCGTCCAGAGCGTCGGCCACAGCCTGCGGGAAGGGCTCGACGCCTGGTACGCCAAGGCCGACGGCAACTGCGCGATCGACTACGCCTTCCACATGATCCTCTCCGACGTGAACGAGTACACGCTCAAGGAGATGGACAAGCTCGTCCAGGAGGGCATCACCTCCTTCAAGCTCTTCATGGCCTACCCCGGCGTCTTCTACAGCGACGACGGCCGGATCCTGCGCGCCATGCAGCGCTCCGCCGACAACGGCGGACTGATCATGATGCACGCCGAGAACGGCATCGCGATCGACGTCCTCGTCGAGCAGGCCCTCGCCCGCGGCGAGACCGACCCGCGCTACCACGGCGAGGTCCGCAAGGCCCTGCTGGAGGCGGAGGCCACGCACCGGGCGATCCAGCTGGCCCGGGTGGCGGGAGCCCCCCTCTACGTCGTGCACGTCTCCGCCGAGGAGGCCGTCGCCGAGATCGCCGCCGCCCGCGACAAGGGACTGCCCGTCTTCGGCGAGACCTGTCCGCAGTACCTGTTCCTGTCCACGGACAACCTCGCGGAGCCGGGCTTCGAGGGCGCCAAGTACGTGTGCAGCACCCCGCTGCGGCCCAAGGAGCACCAGGCGGCCCTGTGGCGGGGGCTGCGGACGAACGACCTCCAGGTGGTCTCCACCGACCACTGCCCCTTCTGCTTCGTCGGCCAGAAGGACCTCGGACGCGGCGACTTCTCCAGGATCCCCAACGGCCTGCCGGGCGTGGAGAACCGCATGGACCTCCTCCACCAGGCCGTCGTCGACGGGCACATCAGCCGCCGCCGCTGGATCGAGATCGCCTGCGCCACCCCGGCCCGGATGTTCGGCCTCTACCCGCAGAAGGGCACGATCGCGCCGGGCGCCGACGCGGACATCGTCATCTACGACCCGCACGCGACCCAGGTCCTGTCGGCGGAGACCCACCACATGAACGTCGACTACTCCGCGTACGAGGGCAAGACCGTCACCGGCCAGGTGGAGACGGTCCTCTCGCGCGGCGAACCGGTCATCGAGCAGCGGAAGTTCACCGGCCGCGCCGGCCACGGGGCCTTCACCCCGCGCGCCACCTGTCAGTACCTGAACTAGGAGAACGACGTTGGACTTCGGACTCGTCCTGCAGACCGACCCGCCCGCCTCGGAGGTCGTGGGCCTGATGCGCCGGGCGGAGCGCAACGGTTTCCGCTACGGCTGGACCTTCGACTCCGCCGTGCTCTGGCAGGAACCCTTCGTCATCTACAGCCAGATCCTCGAACACACCACCAAGCTCCACGTGGGTCCGATGGTGACGAACCCGGGGACGCGGACGTGGGAGGTGACCGCCTCCACCTTCGCCACCCTCAACGACATGTACGGCAACCGGACCGTGTGCGGCATCGGCCGCGGCGACTCCGCCATGCGCGTCGCCGGCCGCAAGCCGAACACCCTGGCCCGCCTGGGCGAGGCCATCGAGGTCATCCGCGACCTGGCGGAGGGCCGCGAGGCGCAGGTGGACGGCAACCCGGTTCGCATCCCGTGGGTGAAGGAGGGGAAGCTGCCGGTGTGGATGGCGGCGTACGGGCCCAAGGCGCTGGCCCTGGCCGGACAGAAGGCCGACGGCTTCATCCTCCAGCTCGCCGACCCCTTCCTCACCGAGTGGATGGTCAAGGCCGTCCGGCAGGCCGCCGCCGACGCGGGCCGCGACCCCGACGCGCTCACCATCTGCGTCGCCGCCCCCGCCTACGTGGGGGACGATCTGGCCCACGCCCGTGACCAGTGCCGCTGGTTCGGCGGCATGGTCGGCAACCACGTCGCCGACCTGGTCGCCAGGTACGGCGAGCACTCGTCGATGGTGCCGGACGAGCTGACCGCGTACATCAAGAACCGGCACGGCTACGACTACTCCCACCACGGGCGCGCCGGGAACCCCGACACCGAGTTCGTCCCCGACGAGATCGTGGACCGCTTCTGCCTCCTGGGCCCCGCCGAGGCCCACATCGAGAAGCTCCGCCACCTGCGCGATCTCGGCGTCGACCAGTTCGCCGTCTACGACATGCACGACAACCGCGAGGGCACCATCGACGCGTACGGCTCCGACATCATCCCCGCGCTCAACGCGTAGCCGGAGCCGTCGCGCTACAGGGCGGACGCGAGCCGGTCCGTCGCCTGGTGGGCGGCCTGCACGTCCTTGCGGTCGGCGGCCTCGCGCAAGGCCTTCAGCGCGGCGTCGATCCGGGCCGCCCTGGCCGGGTCCGTGTCGTGCTTGACGCGGTCCCAGGTGAGTTCGAGGCTGGTCGCGTCCCCGGCGACCGCGCCCGTGTCCCGGGCGGCGCTGTCCAGCGCCGTCTGGCGCGCCCACAGTGCCAGCCGGGCCGCCTCGACGGTCGCGAGCGGTTCATGGCGCAGGTGCAGGTCGAGGTCGTTCTGGGCGACCCGGAGCGCGGCACCGCGGACGAGCGCGGCATCGCGTGCCTTGACGGCCGCCGCGAGGGAGTCGAGGTCCCGGTCCATCTGCTGGGCGAGCAGCTGGGGCACGCGGTCGGCGGCCCGGTACGCGTCCCAGGCGGCGCGCGCCTTCGCCACGGTCGCGTCGGTCGCGTCGGCGTGCGCCGCGCGGACCGCAGCCGAGAGGGCGGCGAGTTCGGAGGGCGCGGGACCCGGGGCGACGTCCGTCGGTACGGCCAGCGTGATCGCCTCCAGGTCGGGGCCGGGTTCGTCGATGGTGAGCTCGCCGTACCCGGGGGCGATGACCTTGTTCTCGCGCGTGCCGTCCTGGTTGATCTCGGTCGTCCTGATCGCACCCTTGACGGGTCCGTACGGCCCGGGGACCGTCTGCCCGACGGCCTTGACGGTGACCTCCTCGAAGACCGTGCCGGGGCTGTTCTCCGGCCGGTAGACGTCACCGGCCTTCGGGTCCCTGGGCATGATCATCGCGGCCGGTCCGGACTTCCCGGCCCGCCACGTGCCGCCGGTGTTCTCGACCACGCCGTTCTCGTAGTTGAAGACGTCCTCGCCGAGGTACCAGACCGATCCGTCGTCGGCCTGCGCGAACCAGTCGGTCGCGACCTCCTTGACCCGCCCGTCCGAGAAGGAGACGTACTGGAGCGTGCGTGCCCGGACCTGCTCGCCGTTCACGGTGACGGTCTTGATGTCGGGCAGCAGCGTGAGCTCGGTGCGGAAGGGCTTCCCGTCGACGTGACCGTCGTAGATCACCTGCTGGACCCTGGAACTGGCGTGGAGCGGGTTGGTGACCTCGGTGGGGTTGCTGAACACCGGCGTGCCCAGGTCGACCCGCTCCCGCTCCGGGGCGAGCGGCAGGCACTCGTCGGTCTTCCTGCCGTTCTCCTCCACGACCCGTACGCAGTCGGTGCTCGCCGACGGGGTCCCGCTCGCCGCTCCGCCGCCGACGGCACTGGCGGTGCAGCCGCCGGTCGCGAGGGTCGCGGCCAGGACCGTGCTCACCGCGGCCGCCGGGTATCTGGTCCTCATGACTGCCTCCTCTGCCGTGACACCGAGGCTTCCACCCGGGTGCTGAAGGGAGCCTGAACGGAACTGAACCGGTCTTCAGGAGCGGCGGCCCGGTTCTCGTCCCGCCGGGTCCGGCGGGAGCGTCACCTCGAAGCGGGCCCCGCCCAGCCGCCCGTCGGTCACCGTGGCGGTGCCGCCGTGCGCCGCGACCAGTTCGGCGACGATGGCGAGCCCGAGTCCGCTGCCGCCGGCGTCGTCCGCGCCGTCCCCGTCGCCCGGCCGGCGGGACCGCGCCTCGTCGAGGCGCACGAACCGTTCGAAGACCCGCTCGCGGTCCGCCGGCGGCACGCCCGGACCGTCGTCCTCCACGCCCAGCACCACCCGGCCGTCCGGCTGTTCGACGAGGTCGAAGGCGACCTCGGAGCGCGCGTGCCCGGCCGCGTTGTCGCCCAGGTTGCGCACCACCCTGGCCAGGCCCCGCGGGTCCGCCGGCCGCCGCACCGCCGACACCCCGGCCGTACCGATCCGCAGCCCGGGCGCCGCCCGGCGCAGGCGGCGGACCTCGTCCAGGACCAGGTCGTCGAGGTCCACCGGCCGCAGCCGGGGGCGCAGCGCCTCCTCGTCGGCACGGGCGAGCAGCAGCAGGTCGTCGACCAGTCGCTGGATCCGCAGGTCCTCGCTCAGCACGGTCCTGGCCAGCCGCTCGCTCGTCAGCCGGTCGGGGTGGGCGAGCGCGACCTCGGCGTGCTGGCGGATGGACGCCACCGGGGACCGCAGTTCGTGCGAGGCGTCGGAGATGAACCGGCGCTGGGCGCTCTGCGCCCGTTCGAGCCTGTCCAGCATGCGGTTCATCGTGGCGGCGAGGCGTGCGATCTCGTCGCGGCCGGGTGGAAGCGGCACCCTGCGGTGCAGCTCCGCCGCCGAGATCGCCTCCACCTCCGACCTGATGGCCGCCACGGGCGCCAGCGCCCGCCCGACCGCCATCCAGGTCGCGCCGGCCACCACGAGCATCAGCAGCGGCAGCCCCGTGACCAGCAGTCGGGTGACGATCCGGGTCGACTCGTCGACCCCGATCAGCGTCTGCCCGGCCAGTACGGTCCGGTCGCCGCCGGGCGCTCCGGCGGTCACCGCCACCACCAGGAAACGGTCCTCGTCCAGCGGCGTGCTGAGGGTGGACTCGGAGCCCTGTCGCGGGTCGGCCAGGGCCGGCAGGTCCTCGACGTTCGGGCTGGCGGCGATCACGTCCCCGCGGGCGTCCAGGACCTGGACGAACTGTTCGTCCTGGTCGCCCACGGTCAGCGACGGCACCCCGCGCCCCGACTCGATGACGGCCGCCACCTGCTCGGCCCGGCCCCGCACGGCCTGCCGCACGTCGTCGGTCAGCTCGGCCCGCAGGAGCCCGATCAGGGCCACCGCTCCCGCGATCAGGCCCACCGCCACGACGAGGACGGCCGCGACGGCCGACCAGAACCGCACGCCCATGGCCGCCTACCCCCCGTCGGGGGCCAGGCGGTAGCCGCAGCCCCGTACGGTCTCGATGGACGCGCGGCCGAAGGGGCGGTCCAGCTTGTTCCGGAGGTGCCGGACGTAGACCTCGACGATGTTCGGGTCGCCCTCGAAGGCGTCGTCCCAGACGTGCGCGAGGATCTCGTGCTTGGACACGGTCTCGCCGCGCCGGCGCAGGAGGAACTCGAGGAGGGCCAGCTCACGGGCGGTCAGCTCGACCCGCACCCCGGCCCGGGACACCTCCTTGGCCGCCGGGTCGAGCCGCAGGTCGCCGGCGGTGAGGGCGGCGGGCCGCTCGCGCGGTTCGCGGCGCAGCAGCGCGCGCAGCCGGGCGAGCAGCACGGCGTACGAGAAGGGCTTCGTCAGGTAGTCGTCGGCGCCGGTGTCGAGCCCCTCCACCTCGTCCCACTCGCCCTCCTTGGCGGTGAGCATGAGGATCGGGGTCCAGTTCCCCTCGGCGCGCAGGGTGGCGCAGACGCGGTAGCCGTTCAGGCCGGGGAGCATGATGTCGAGGACGATGGCGTCGTACGCGTGCTCGCGCGCCCGCCACAGGCCGTCCGTGCCGTCCAGGGCGACGTCGACGGCGAAGCCCTCCGCCTCCAGGCCGTTGCGGAGCCCCTCGGCGAAGCGCTCCTCGTCGTCCACGATCAGCACGCGCATGTCCCGATTGTGACCCGCGTCACCTGAACCGGAGCTGAAGGGCGCGCGGTGCCGCGCGCCCCTCACGGGCCCGTGCTACGGCAGGACCGGCAGCCCCTTCGGGCGGGCCGGCTGCGCGGGCGGGGTGGTGCCGTACACGTCCGGGCTGATCTCGTAACCGCGCGCGTCCTGCGCCAGCACCTCCTTGCGGACGGCGGCGAGCTCCTTGCGGTCGAGCCGGGTGAACTCGGTCAGCGACAGCGTCTCCGGGTTCGCCTCGCCCACGGGCTCCACCTTGATGTTGCCCACGTGCGGCGCGTAGGACTTCAGCTGGTGGCCGCCCTCGGGGTCGAGCGGCGCGAACTCGTCCGTCACGAGGACGTGGTGGAAGCAGCCGACCGGGACGCAGGCGTTCTGGTTCGTCCGGACCACCGTGGCGCAGTCCAGGAAGTCGATCTCGGGGGCCAGCCCCTCGGTGTAGGTGGGGGTGCCCACCCGGGGCCTGGCGAGCATGGCGATGCCCGCCTTGGCCCCCTCCACGCCGGAGATCCAGGTGTCGGGCGCGCCGACGAGCTCGCCGTTCTCGTAGATCTCCGGGTACTCCCCGAGGCGCCAGACCGTCCCGCGCCGGTCCTGGGCGAAGAACGCCAGCTCCGACTCCTGGATCTCGTCGCCGTTGAAGTCCTGGTCGAACACCACCACGGTGCGCACGCCGTCGACGACCTTGGTCAGGTCGGTCACCGTCGTCACCACGCGGTGGTCCTCACCGGCGACGTCGCCGGTGAGGACCAGCCGGGTTCCGGGCTTCAGCGGGAGGAACGTGTTGTTCACCCTCGGACGGGCGGGGAAGGTGTGCGGACGAAGGGCGGGGGGCCGCCCGCAGTCGCCCTGGGAGCTCGGGCCGCTCTTCGCCGGGGCGGTGGCGGACGCCCGGGGGGCGTCGGTGGCCGACGCGCCGGGGGCCAGCAGCAGCGCGGCGACGACGGGGCTCAGCAGGGCAGCGGACGCACGAAGGCGGCGGGGCATTCAGCTTGTTCCTCTCGGTGGAGCCAGGGTGGGGCTCCACCGAGAGGCGGCGGCCCCGTCCGCCGCCTGCCTCAGTGCGTGGCGGCCGCCTCATCGTGCGGCCGGTGCCGTCTGAAGCCCTTGCCGAAACGCAGGTACAAGGACGGTACGACGAGCAAATTCAGCAGGGTGGACGTAACCAGACCGCCCACGATGACCACGGCGAGCGGGTACTCGATCTCGTGGCCCGGCCGGTTGCCGAGGAAGACCAGGGGCAGCACCGCGAGTCCGGTCGCCAGGGAGGTCATCAGGATGGGGGACAGCCGTTCCCGCGCACCGCGCAGCACCAGGGCGGGCCCGAAGGCCATGCCCTCGTGCTCCTCCAGGTGCTGGTAGTGGTTGATCAGCAGGATGCCGTTGCGCGCGGCGATGCCGAGCACGGTGAAGAAGCCGACCAGGGAACCCAGCGTGATGTTCCCGCCGGCGATCCAGACCGCGAGGACGCCGCCGACCAGGGCCATGGGCAGGGTGAGGAAGGACAGCAGCGCGAGCCGCCAGCTGCGGAAGGAGACCTGGAGCAGTACGAAGACCGCCAGGGCCGCGAAGATCGCGCTGTAGAACAGGACCCGCTGGGCGGCCTGCCGCTCCTCGTGCTCGCCGAGGAGCTCGGTGTGGTAGCCGCGGGGGAAGTCCGTGGAGGCGATCGCCTCGTTGACCTCCGAGACGACGGAGCTGAGGCCGCGTCCGGAGACGGAGGCGTTCACGTCGAGGTGACGCGAACCGTTCTCGCGGGCGATCACGTTCGGCTGGGGCTCGATGACCACCTGGGCGACGTCGCCGAGGGGCACCGGGGTGCCGGCGGGCGTGTCGATCGGGAGCCGGCTGATGGCCGCCACGTTGTCGCGGGTCTCGGGGGTGCTCCACACCACCGTGTCGTAGGCCCTGCCGTCGCGGAAGATGTCTCCGACCTCCTCGCCGGCCACGAGGGTGGACGCGGCGCGGCGCACGTCACCGGGCTTCAGTTCGTACTTCGCCGCCTTGTCGACGTCGACCTTCACCTGGATCTGCGGGACCTCGACCTGCAGGTCGGCGTGGACGTCCTCGGTGCCGTCGATCTTGCTGATCTTCTCCTGGAGCTCCAGGCCCTTCTGGCGCAGGACGTTCTGGTCCTCGCCGAAGAGACGGACGACGACCGGGTACTTGGAGCCGGTGAGCACCTCGTCGACGCGCTCGTTGAGGTACGTCTGGACGTCCTGTTCCACGCCGGCGTACCGCGCCACGGTCTCCTTGATCTTCGTGAGGGTCTTGTCGTAGTCGGCCTTGGGATCGATGCTGATCCAGCCCTCGCCGAAGTTGACCCCGGCGATCTCGTCGCCCAGGAACGCCTGCCCGATGTGGGCCCCGAAGACGTTGCGCACCCCTGGGATGGCCCGTACCTCGCGGCTCACCTGGGAGACCATGCGTTGCTCTTCCTGCACGGACGTGCCGGGTGTGGTGATGAAGTGCATCAGGAAGTCCCGCTCCTTGAAGGAGGGCATCAGGGACTGGCTGAGCTGTGGCACCAGGAGGGCCGCGACGACCACGAGCGCACCCGACACCAGGTAGGCGTTCACCGGCCGCTTGACGATGCGCCGCAGCCCCGCCGTGTAGCCGTTCTGCAGCACGCGGAGCAGGGGGGACTGCCGGCGTTCGACCTTGGCCTTGCGCAGCATGATCAGGCACAGGGCGGGGGTCACCGTCAGGGCCACGACCATGGAGGCGATGATGGCCAGCGTGTAGGAGACGGCGAGCGTCCGGAAGAACGAGCCCGCCACTCCCTGGAGCAGGAACACCGGCACCGTGGCCACGACGATGATCATCGTCGCGTAGACGATCGGGCTCCGGACCTCCAGCGAGGCGTTCAGAATGATCTTCGCCACCGACGTGTCGCTGCCGGCTCTCCGATGCTCGCGCAACCGTCTGAGGATGTTCTCGACGTCGATGATCGCGTCGTCCACGACGGCGCCCAGTGCGATCACCAGTCCGGCGAGGGCCATCGTGTTGATGGTGTCCCCGCGCCAGTGGAGCACCAGCACGGCCGCCATGAGGGACAGCGGGATCGTCAGCAGGCTGATCAGTGCGACGCGCCACTCGTAGAGGAACGCCGCGAGGACCACGACGACCAGCAGGAAGCCGAGCACCAGGGCCTGGGTCAGGTTCTCGATCGCGGTGTGGATGAAGTCCTGCTGCTGGAAGATGGTCGTGTCGAACGTGATGTCGGGCAGGCCGGGTTCGAGGGACTCGATCGCCTTCTCGACGTTCTTGGTGATCTCCGGGGTGTCGCCCCAGGGCAGCTTCTCGACGATCAGCAGCAGACCGGGGTCGCCGCCGACGATGGCGTCGCCGCCCAGTGGCTGGGGGGCCTCCTTCACCAGGGCCACGTCCCCGAGCCGGACGGTCCGGTCGCCCGTCGTGTGCACCGGCACCTGGGAGAGGTCGGTGGGCGTCACGACCGGCAGGACGTGCCGGATGCCGAGGCGCTGCTCGGGGGTCTCGATCCAGCCGCCGGTGCCGATGACCGAACCGGTGGTGAACTTGAGCAGGCCGGAGTCGACCGAGTCGCCGGTGGCCTCCATGACGTCGTCGAGACTGACCTTGTGGGTCTGCATCTTGAGCGGGTCCACCTGGACGGTCATCATCTGCAGCCGCTCGCCGAAGATGCTCACGTTGGCGACGCCGGGCACGCGCAGCAGCCGGGCCCTGACCTCCCAGTACGCCGTCATGGACATGGACATCAGGGCCTTGTCGGAGTGGTCCTCCGAGGACATCCCGATCTTCATGACACGGCTGGTCGCCGCGACGGGCGGCATGATCACCGGCGGGGCCGCCCAGGTCGGCAGGCTGGGCGACACCTGCTGCACCCGTTCCTGGACCTCCTGGCGCGCCTTGAAGAGGTCGGTGCCCTCGTGGAAGATCAGCTGGACCGACGAGAGCTGTGCCACGGACTCGGAGCGCAGGTCCTCGAGCCCGTCGAGGCCGTTGAGGGACTGTTCCAGCGGAACGGTGACGAGGGACTCCACGTCGGCCGTGGACAGGCCGAGGCAGGTCGTCTGGATCTCCACCCGCGGCGGGGCGAACTCGGGGAAGACGTCCACCCGCGTCTGGGGCAGCGACGTGATGCCCACGACCATCATCACCGCGGCCGCGGCGACCACGAGGTAGCGGAAGCGCAGGCTGGAACGGACGATCCAGCGCATCAGAGTGCGGCGTTCCTCAGTCATTCGTGCTCGCCGTCCGTCTCGTACTCGATGCCCAGCAGTTCGGCGGCCCCGACCGTCACGACGTGGGTGCCCGGCGCGAGGCCGGACTTCACGACCGCGTGGTCCTTACCGAACTGCCCCAGTTCGACGGGGGTCCGGACGTACACGAAGGGCTTCGGGTTGGTGAAGGCGAAGGTCTCGCCCTCCGGGTCGTAGACCACTGCTTTCAGCGGGATGAGCGTCCGCGGCGGGCCGGCGCCGTCCAGCGGCGCCTGCCGCAGCGGCTCCGTGGTGAGGTGGAGCCGTGTGATCGTGTCCTCGGCCAGGGTCAGACGGGGGATCTCTCCTTCCGGGACCTTCTCGATCTCGGCGGGCGGCTGCTCGGAGTGTTCGGCGGCGGAGGCCGCGGAGGGCTGCGAGTCGCCGCAGGCCGACAGGCTCGCTCCACCGGCGAGCAGCAGCCCCGTGGCCGACAGGCCCGCGGCCCACCGGCGCCTGCCGAGACGCCGGCGGGACCCGCTGCGGGGTGCTTCCCGCCGTTCCGTCCTGCCGTCGTCCGCGGCTGCCGCGCCCGGGGCCGGGCCGGCCGTCGACAGGCCCGGTTCCGGGCCCGTGCGACGCTGTCGGAGGCCGCCGGGGGAGGAGTGGAAGCGGATGTAGAGGGCGGGCACGATGAACAGCGTCACGAGGGTCGAGGTGACCAGTCCGCCGAGCACGACGACGGCCAGCGGGTGCAGCACCTCCATGCCCTCGATCGTTCCGAGGACGACCGCGGGCAGCACCGCGACCGCCGTGGCGAGCGCGGTCAGCAGGACCGGGCCGACCCGGTCGCGCGTGGCGTCGACGATGCGCTGCGGGTCGACGGTGCCGTCCGGGCGCGCCTCGGTCTCCTGGTAGCCGCGGACGAGCAGCACCAGGTTGCGCACGGCGATGCCCAGCACGAGCAGGAAGCCGCCGAGCGCGCCGACCGACGTGACGCCGCCGACGGCGAACGCGGTCAGCACGCCGCCCACGCCGGCCAGCGGCAGGGCCAGCAGGACGAGCGTCGCCGCCCGCCAGCTGCCGAACGCCGCCTGCAGGAGGAGGAAGGCGCCGAGCAGCGCGGCGACCACGAGCCCCGCGATGTGCAGGTCCTGGCTCTGCTGGTGGGCGACGTCGCTCTGCACCTCGGCGTGGTACTCGTACGGCATCGGCATGGCCTGGACGCGGTTCCTGACGTCGTCCAGGACGGTGTTCAGGTCACGGCCGCTGACGTCGGCGACGACGTCGAGGCTGCGCGAGGTGGCGTAGTGCTCGATGACCGTCGGGTACGGCGTGACACGGACGGTCGCGACGTCGCCGAGGCGCACGGCGCCGCCCTTCGGCGTGTCGATCAGGAGGTCCTGGACCTTCTGCGGAGCGGAGCGCGTCGCCGGCGAACCCCACACCACGACGTCGAAGACCTTCTGCTCCTCGTAGAGGCTGCCCACCGGCAGACCGGAGAAGTAGGTGGCGGCCGTGCGGCGGACGTCACCGGGCTTGAGCCCGTGGCTCTGGGCCGCCGCGAGGTCGACCTTGACCTCCAGGGTCGGCTCCTGGACCACGTCCGGGACCTGCGGCCTGACGATTCCGGGGACCTGCGAGAGGGCCTTTCTCACCTGCTCGGCCTGCTTCCGCAGCACGCCCAGGTCGTTGCCGTAGACGCGGACCACGACGGGCGCGCCGTCGCCGTTCTCGGCCCGGACCTCGTTCAGCCGTGCCTGCGGGTAGGTCACCACCTCGCTGTCGAGGCCGGCCTGGTCGTCCATGGTGCGGTTGATCGCGGCGACGGTCCTGTCGTAGTCGGCCGAGCTCTTGAGGTTGACCCAGAACTCGCCGGAGTTGACGTTGACGACCTGGTCGGACTCCCTGGCGCGGCCCACGTGGGCGCCCACGCTCTCGACGCCCGGAAGCGCGCGCAGGTCGTCGGCCGCCGCCCGGCCGAGGCGGTCCATCTCCGGCAGCGAGGTGCCGGGCGCCGCCTCCACCTGGATCAGCAGCTCACGCTGGTGCAGGGACGGGACGGGGGACGCGCCGTCGAGCTGCGGCCACACCGCGAAGCCCGTGCCGGCCAGCACGGCGGCCGCGGCCAGCGCCAGGCCCGGCCGGAGGAGGGTCTTGGGGCTGATCCGGTCGAAGCCGCGGTGGAGCCACCCGAGCACCGGGTTGCGGTGGTGCCCGAGCCTGGTGCGCGCCAGCAGAGTGGCGGCCAGTACGGGCGTGAGGGTCAGGGCGACGACGGTGGAGGCGAGCACCGCGAGCACGTAGGACAGGGCCAGCGGCCGCGCGAAGGCTCCGCCCACCCCGCTCAGGAAGACGATGGGCACCACGGCCAGCAGCAGGATCAGCGTGGCGAAGAAGGCGGGCCGCCGCACGGCCGCCGTGGCGTCGACCACGACGTCGGCCACCGACCGGCGTTCGTCGGATCCGTGATCTTCGCGCCGGAACTGTCTCTGGATGCGGTCGAATCCGATGACGATGTCGTCGATGACGGCGCCGAGGGCGATCGTCAGCCCGGCGAGGACCATCATGTTGAAGGTCGTGCCGCGCAGATAGAGCACCCACAGGGCGGCGATCTCCGCCAGCGTGATCGACACGAGGCTGATCAGGGCGACGCGCCAGGAGAGGAAGTACAGGCCGAGCAGCACCGAGACGGCGGGCACGGCCACGACCACCCACAGGCCCAGGTTGTCGAGCGCCGTGTCGACGAAGGACGCCGGCCGGTACACGTGGGTGTCGACGGTGATGTCGGACAGTCCGGGCTGGAGCGACGTCATCGCCTCTTCGACGGCGTGGGTGACCTCGCGGGTGTTGGCGTCGGGGTACTTCTCGACCACCAGCATGATCCCGGGGCCGTCGTTCAGCGTCACGTCGCCGATGAGGGGCTGGTGGTCCTCCACCACGGTGGCGACGTCACCGATGCGCAGCCGCTTGTCGGCGGTGTCCTCCACCGCCACGGAAGCCAGGTCCTGCGCCTTGGCGATGGGCAGCACGTGCTGGATCGCCAGCCGCTGGCTGGGAGTGTCGATGAAACCGCCGGTGCCCGGCGTCGAGGCCTCCACGAAGGTCAGCGGCGACACCCACAGGGCGTTGCCGGTCGTGCGGACCACCTGGTCCAGCGAGACGCCCCGGCTGCGCAGCTGCTCCGGGTCGACCCGGACCTGCAGCTGCCGGTCCCGCTCACCCCAGATGACCACGTTCGCCACGCCGGGAATGCCCAGCAGGCGCGGCTTGATGTTCCACCGCGCGAGGACGGACATGTCGATGCGGGAGACGTCCTTCGAGGAGAGGCCGATCATCATGACCCGGCTCGTCGACGACAGCGGCTGGATCATGACCGGTGCCTTGCCCACCTGGGGCAGGCCGCCCACCTGGATCAGCCGCTCCTGGACGGCCTGCCGGGCCTTCTGCTCGTTCGTGCCCGGCTCGAAGACCAGGTCGACGGAGGAGAGGCCGGGGGCGGACTCGGAGGTGATCTCGTCGAGCCAGGCCACGCCGTTCAGCAGGTCCTGTTCCAGCGGGACGGTGATGAGCTGCTCGACCTCGGCCGCCGACAGACCCGGCGCCTCGGCCTGGATCTGCACCCGCGTCGGAGCGAACTCCGGGAAGACGTCCGTCGACGCCGCCCGTGGGAGCTGGAAGAAGCCCAGGGCCATCACGGCCGCTGCCACGCCGATGATCAGGTTACGGAACGTAAGACTGAGAGAAAGGATTCTGTGGACCACGGCTGGGTCCTGCCTTCCAGAGCGACTGCGCGTTCCGCCGAGCCGCCCTCGGACCCTCGTCACAGGGTCTGGCGGAGCGCGGGATCACGCACCGGGCGGACGGCGTACCGGGCGCCCGCACGGGGTCGTCCGTCCTGCTGCGGCATCAGTCGCCGGCTTCGACCGGCGATGGAGAGGATTCCTGGCCGTCGTCCTCTCCGCGCCACCGCGGGAGGAACGGGCCTACCCCATATTCATGTCCGGTAAGAGCTGAATCGACTGAGCTGTCATCCATGCCCGCAGTCGATAGATACGTCGTAAATGTAGCCAGTAGGTAAAACCCCTGTCAATGGATCCCGTCGAAAGGGATTAACGATCACGGATCAGGGAAGAGGCGTGCAGAATGGACCGTCGGGCGCGCGGTCGCGGGAGCGCAGGGTCACGTCCCGCCCCTTGAGGTAGGCCAGCAGCCACTCGCCGAACGTCATCTCGTAGAGGGTCCAGGACGGGCTGTCCATCTCCTGGACCAGGACGCGCCAGGGCGACGAGGGCCCCTCGGGAACGCCGAGGAAGATCATCTCGCCCGTCGTGGCCGTCGCCACCGGCAGCAGCTCCCCGGGCCCCGCCCCCGCCCGGCTCGGCAGGAATTCGGCCATGTCCTCCTCGCGCCAGAACTCGATCTCCTGTCCGACGAAGCTTCCCAGGTCGTGCAGGAGATGGGTGGCGGGGTGCATCAGATGCAACTGCCCGTTGACCGAGACCGAACCGTAGGCGTCCACGACCTCGCGGAAGTCCGCGGGGAACGCGACGCCGAGCTCCTGCTCCAACGCGCTCCACGGCGCGGGATCCGACCAGTCGAACCGGGACTCACCCAACAGGGCTCGTATCTCCGAAAGCGTTGCCACCGCTGGGCTCCTTCTGACGCGTCGAACCGGTGCCGTTCTCGGAGAACTGTTCATCACGGAACAGGTGCTCCGTCAAGTGACCGCCCGATCAGGGCATTTCGCCCGAACGGGTGAGGGCGGGCGGCAGGGCCCTCCGCCTCCCTTGACGCCCCTGTCCCACGGGACAAGACTCCGCACGGTCAAGAACCCCACGCCCCGCACGGCCTCGTTCCGCCCCCGAACGAAGGGTTCCGTCCATGACCGCAACCGCACCCTCCGGCAGATCCGGCCCCTCCGGCGTCCGCGACGGCCGCGTCGGGCTCGCCCCCGGCACGGCCCCCGCCGACCCCCGCTTCGCCAACGACGACCTGCTCCCCGTCCCCGTGGCCGACCGCCGCTGGACCACGTACAACTTCGCGGCCCTCTGGGTCGGCATGGCCCACAACATCCCCTCCTGGATGCTCGCCTCCGGTCTCGTCGCCCTCGGCATGGACTGGAAGCAGGCCGTCCTCACCATCGCCCTGGCCAACGTCGTCGTCCTCGTGCCGATGCTGCTCACCGGACACGCCGGACCCAAGTACGGCATCCCCTTCCCCGTCCTCGCCCGCGCCTCCTTCGGACTGCGCGGGGCCAACCTGCCCGCGCTCGTCCGGGCCGGCGTCGCCTGCGCCTGGTTCGGCATCCAGACCTGGATCGGCGGCCAGGGCGTCTTCGTCCTGCTCGACAAGGTCTTCGGCGGCGGCTGGGCGGAGGCGTCGGAGGTCGGCGGGCAGCCCTGGACGCTGTGGCTCTGCTTCGTCCTCTTCTGGGCGCTCGAACTCGCCGTCATCCACCGGGGGATGGAGGCCCTGCGTCGCTTCGAGAACTGGGCCGCGCCCTTCGTGATCGTCGGCGCGCTCGCCCTCCTCGTCTGGATCACGGCCGAGGCGGGCGGCCTCGGCCCGCTCCTCGACCAGCCGTCGAAGCTGGGCTGGGGTGCCGACTTCTGGCCCGTCTTCTTCCCCGCCCTCATGGGAATGATCGCCTTCTGGGCCACGCTCAGCCTCAACATCCCCGACTTCACCCGCTTCGGCGCGGGCCAGCGCTCCCAGGTCCTGGGGCAGAGCCTCGGACTCCCCACCACCATGACGCTGTTCGCGCTGCTCTCGGTGCTCGTCACCTCCGGCTCGCAGGCCGTGTACGGGGCGCCCGTCTGGGACCCGGTGGCGCTCGCCGCGAAGACCGACGACGTCTTCGGGCTGCTCTTCGCCCTGGTGACCGTCCTGGTCGCCACCCTCTCCGTGAACATCGCGGCGAACGTCGTCTCCCCGGCGTACGACCTCGCCAACCTCGCGCCGAGGCTGGTGAACTTCCGTACGGGAGCGCTGATCACCGGCGTCGTCGGCGTGCTCGTCATGCCGTGGAAGCTCACCGCCACCCCCGAGCTGTACATCTTCACCTGGCTCGGTCTGGTCGGCGGGCTCCTCGGCACGGTGGCCGGCATCCTCATCGCCGACTACTGGCTCGTCCGCCGGACCGTCCTCGACCTCGAAGGCCTCTACCGGGCCGACGGCCCCTACTGGTACCGGGGCGGCTGGAACCCGGCGGCCGTCCTCGCCTTCGCGGTCGGCGGCGTCCTCGCCGTCGGCGGCTCCCACTCGGCGCCGGGCACGGGCCCGTTCCCCGAGGACGGACTCGTCCCCTTCCTGAAGCCGCTCGCCGACTACGGCTGGGCCGTCGGCCTCGCCGCCGCGCTGCTCCTGTACACCGCCCTCATGAGACGCGGGGGAGCGGACCGGCGGTCCTCCCGATCCAGCTGAGGTAGGACCAGACCCGGGTGTTCACGGCGGGGGTGTCGGTCGCGCACCCCTTCCCGTACGAGACCAGACCGATCAGGTACGGCCGCCCCGCGATCGTGTGGACCAGGGGGCCGCCGGAGTCGTACTGACAGGTGTCCCGCCCGGGCGCGTACGTGCAGAGCTGGGCGGCGGTGACCTGGGACATGCCCCGGGCCCCGCAGGTGGGGTTGCTCATGGTGCCGAGGACCACGGTCCGCAGGACGTCGGAGGTGCGGCCCCCGAAGGAGGTGGTGCCCCAGCCGGGAGCCTCGACCTGCGTGTGGTCGAAGGTGCCGTGGGCGTACCGGACGGGCAGGGCGACCGGCCGCACGTCACGGTTGAACGCCACCGGCTCGGCCAGCCGGACCAGCGCGATGTCGTCGCGCTGGGCGGCCGGGTCGTAGTCCGGGTGCGTGAGGAAGGCGGCGGGGGTCGCGAGCACCGCGTTCGGACTGTCGTCCCGGCGCGTCAGGTCGTGGTCGCCGAGGAGCACCCCCACGCGCGCGGTGCTGCTGTACGAGCCGGTCAGACAGTGGGCGGCGGTGAGCACGTACCGCTCGCCGACCAGGGCCCCGCCGCACATCACCCGCCGCTCGGCCAGGTCCACGAGCCCCACCATGAACGGGTACTGATGGGGCCGGGCCTCCCGGCCCCCGACGACCGCGTGCGCGGGCGGCGCGATCCCGAGGGGGCACACCGCCATCACCGCGCCCGCGACCGCCGCCATGAGCTTCCTCGCCCGTCCCACCTGATCTCCGCCCTGTCGACACCGTGCTCCCGGTCCGGGCCGCCGTACGTGCGGAGACGTTTCCGCACGTACGGCGCCCCGGTCCGCGTGGGCATCAACGAGACGGACGGGGAGGAGTCACCCGGCCACGGGGACGGACTGATGACCGAGGCGGTGACCGGGAGCGGGATCAGCGGTCGACGTCGGGGGACCAGCCGGGGACGTGAGCGGCGGCGGCCGCGTCCCGGGCCGGGGCTCCGCCAGGGAACGGCCAGGCCCGGGTCGCATCGCGCGAGTCGGCGATCCGCCGCAGCGTCTCCGCGAGCCGGCGGCTCTCGTTCGCGACCCGGATCCCGGAGTCCGGGCCGTCCAGGGCGGCTACCCGCTCCTCGTACTCCCGGACCGGCCGGTCCGCGCGCAGTGCACCCCGCGGTGGGTGGCGCGCTGCCGGGCGAACAGCGCCGGTGCCGACCCCCGCAGCAGCACCAGTCGGCGCCCGTCGGCGCACTCCATCCGCAGACCGGGCTTCACCGGCCCCTCGACGCGCATCCCGCCACCCTGCGCGGCGGCTACGGCACCCGGGCCGTCCACTCCTGCGTGCCGAACTTCGACTCCGCCAGCTCCTTCGCGCGGGTCAGTTCGTCCTCCGTCAGGTGGCCCTCCGTGAGGCCGTGGCGGTTCCGGAAGGACGCGATCATCCGCTCGATCACCGTCTCGCGCGGCAGCCCCGTCTGGCGCCGCAGCGGGTCCACCCGCTTCTTCGCGCTCTTCGTGCCCTTGTCGGAGAGCTTCTCCCGGCCGATCCTCAGCACCTCGGTCATCTTGTCCGCGTCGATGTCGTACGCCATCGTCACGTGGTGCAGGACCGCGCCCTCGCCCGCCACGAGCCGCTTCTGCGCCGCGCCCGCGATCTTCCCCGCGTCCGTGGCGATGTCGTTGAGCGGCTGGTACCAGGCCCGGATCCCCATGTCGCCGAGCGCGCCGAGCACCCAGTCGTCCAGGTAGGCGTAGCTGTCGGTGAAGGACAGGCCCTGGACGAGGGCGTCGGGGACGGAGAGCGAGTACGTGATCGTGTTGCCCGGCTCGATGAACATCGCCCCGCCGCCGCTGATCCGGCGCACCACCTGGATGCCGTGCCGCTCCGCCGCCTCCGGGTCGACCTCGTTGCGCAGGGACTGGAAGCTGCCGATCACCACCGCCGGGGCGCTCCACTCCCAGACCCGCAGGGTCGGCGGGCGGCGGCCGGCCGCCACCTCGGCCGTCAGGACCTCGTCGAGCGCCATGTGCAGCGCGGGGGACTGCGGGGGCTCGTGGATCAGCTGCCAGTCGTAGTCGGTCCAGTCCGTGGCGTGGGCGAGGGCGCGCCGGACCGCGATCCCGACGCCCTCCGCGGTCAGGCCGAACATCCGCGTGCCCGGAGGGAGCGCCGCGTCGATCCGCGCGGCGAGCCCCGAGGCGTCCGTGTCGGCCGGCGCGCCTTCGAGGGCCCGGTCGATCGCGAGGATCGCCTCGTCCGGTTCGAGGAAGAAGTCGCCCGCGACCCGGACGTTCCGCAGGACGCCGTCCTCGGTGTCGAGGTCGACGACCACCAGCTTTCCGCCGGGGACCTTGTACTCGCCGTGGTAGGCGCCGTGCACGGGAACCCTCCCTGCGTGTAAGGGGTGAACTCGGCCAAAGGGTACTCCCCGGGGGAACGGGGGACGACGAATGCGGCGTACCGGTTGTCAGCGGGCCGTGCTTAGCTGGGGGGCATGATCGAAGACTTCCTTGAGCAGGTCCTCGGCGGCCGTACGGCCGAGGTCGAGGAGGCCGTCCGCAAGGCGGCCGCCGCCGAGATCATGCCGCGTTTCCGGCAGCTCGCCGCCGACGACATCGTCGAGAAGAACGGGCCGCACGACCTGGTCACCGTCGCCGACCGGGCCGCCGAGGCCCATCTCACCGCCTCCCTCACGGCCCTGCTGCCCGGGTCCGTGGTCGTCGGCGAGGAGGCCGTCCACGCCGACCCCGCCGTGTACGGGGCGCTGCGCGGCGACGCCCCCGTCTGGATCGTCGACCCCGTCGACGGCACCCGCCAGTTCGTCCACGGCGACCCCGCCTTCTGCACCCTCGTCGCCCTCGCCCGGCACGGCGAGGTCCTCGCCTCCTGGACCTTCGCGCCGGCCCTGGAGGAGTTCGCCGTCGCCGTGCGCGGACGCGGCGCCACGCTCAACGGGCAGGGGATATGCTCCGGTTCGCCGGCGCCCGGCGAGGTCCTGGAGGTCGCCACCTCGCACCCCGACTACACCACCCCGGACCAGAAGCGGGCCCTGCTCGGCCTGACCGTCGAGGGCGTCCGGCCCCGCCCCTGCGGCTCGGCCGGTCTGGAGTACCTCGCCGTGGCGCGCGGCGAGCTGGCCGGGACCGCGTTCTCCTGGGAGTACGCCTGGGACCACGCCGCCGGCCTCCTGCTGGTCGCCGAGGCGGGCGGCGCGAGCACGACGATCGCGGGGGAGCCGTTCCGCATCGCCGGGGGCAACGCGCTGCCGTTCACGACGGCCCGGGACGCGGCGACCGCCGAGCGGATCCGGACGCTCCTCGGGGGCGTGTGAGGCGCGTTCTCCCACCCGCCTATCCTGGGGGTCCTGGCCATCGGCTGACGAAGGAGTCCGAAGGTGACGAACGAGACGTCGATGCTCGATGCCGTCGTCGTGGGGGCGGGGCCCAACGGACTGACGGCCGCCGTCGAACTGGCCCGGCGCGGCCTGTCCGTGGCCGTCTTCGAGGCCAGGTCCACCGTCGGCGGCGGCGCCAGGACCGAGGAGCTCACCCTCCCCGGCTTCCGCCACGACCCGTGCTCCGCCGTGCACCCGCTCGGCGCGGGCTCGCCCGTCTTCAAGACGATGCCGCTCGACCGGTACGGCCTGGAGTGGCTCCACGCCGAACTGCCCATGGCCCACCCCTGGGACGACGGCACCGCCGCCGTCCTCGCCCGCTCCGTCGCCGAGACCGCCGCCTCCTTCGGGCCGCGCGACGCCGGGACGTACCGCCGGCTCGTCGCCCCCTTCCTCGGCAAGTGGGACACGCTGGCGAGCGACTTCATGCAGCTGCCGCTCACCGCGCTGCCCCGCGATCCGGTCACCCTCGCCCGCTTCGGCCTCGCCGGACTCCCGCCGTCCACCTGGCTGATGCGGAGGTTCGAGGACGAGAAGGCCCGCGCGCTGTTCGCCGGGCTCGTCGGTCACGTCATCGCCCCGCTCGGCGGCTTCGCCACCGGCGCCGTGGGCCTGGTCTTCGCGCTCGCCGCGCACGCGGGCGGCTGGCCGCTGCCCCGGGGCGGCTCGCAGTCGATCTCCGACGCCCTCGCCGCGTACCTCAAGGACCTGGGCGGCGCCGTCCACACCGACTTCGAGGTCAAGCGGCTCGACGACCTGCCGCCGGCCCGCGCCTACGTCTTCGACACCTCGCCCACCGCCCTGGCCCGGATCGCCGGCTTCGGCGGGCACTACGACCACTACAAGTACGGCGCCGCCGCCTTCAAGATCGACTACGCGCTCGACGGGCCCGTGCCCTGGACCGCCGAGGAGGCCCGCCGGGCCGGCACCGTCCAGATCGGCCCCACCGCCGGGGAGATCGGCACCGCCCTGCGCGAGGCCTCCTCGGGCACCGCCCCCGACGCCCCCTTCCTCATCACCGCCCAGCCGAGCCTCGTCGACCCCTCCCGCGCCCCCGAGGGCAAGCACGTCTTCTGGGCGTACGGCCACGTGCCCAACGGCTGGCGCGGCGACCTCACCGAGGCGATCGAGCGTCAGATCGAGCGCTTCGCACCCGGCTTCCGCGACCGCGTCCTGGCCCGCGCCACCGCCGGCCCGCCCGAACTCGCCGAGCGCAACGCCAACTACATCGGCGGCGACATCGCCTGCGGCGCCGCCCGCGGCCTCCAGCTCCTGCTGCGCCCCACGCTGTCCCTCCGCCCCTACGCGACCCCGCACCCGGCGGTCTTCCTCTGCTCCTCCGCGACCCCGCCCGGCCCCGGCGTGCACGGCATGTCCGGGCACAACGCGGCGAAGGCCGTATGGCGGAGCCTTCGAAAATAGACTGGTCCCCATGGCCAAGTACTTCGACGTGCACCCCGACAACCCCCAGCCCCGCACCATCGGCGCGGTGGCCGACTCCATCCGGAACGGGGCGCTCGTCGCGTACCCGACCGACTCCTGCTACGCGCTGGGCACCCGGATCGGCAGCCGCGACGGCATCAGCCGGATCCGCGCCATCCGCGACCTCGACGACCGGCACCACTTCACGCTGATGTGCGCGAACTTCGCCCAGCTGGGCCAGCTCGTGCACATCGACAACGACGTCTTCCGCGCGGTCAAGGCGTCCACCCCCGGCGCGTACACCTTCATCCTGCCGGGCACCAAGGAGGTGCCCCGTCAGCTGCTCCACCCCAAGAAGAAGACGGTCGGCGTCCGCATCCCCGACCACGTCGTCACCCAGGCCCTCCTCGCCGAACTCGGCGAGCCGCTGCTCTCCAGCACCCTGCTCCTGCCCGACGAGGCCGAACCCCTCACGCAGGGGTGGGAGATCAAGGAGCGGCTCGACCACCAGGTGGACGCGGTGCTCGACTCCGGCGAATGCGGCACCGAACCCACCACCGTCGTCGACTTCTCCAGCGGCGAGCCCGAGATCGTCCGCCGTGGAGCGGGGGACACCACCCGGTTCGAGTAGACGGCCCGAAAAGCGGTCCACGGGTCCCGAAGCGGCCCTTCCCGGCCCGGTCGTGATCATCGTACGGTCGCGCGTGAACGTCCGTTCACACACGTCCACGGAGGTCCGACCGCATGATCGTCATCGCCCACGTCAGCGACGTCCACCTCGACGGCGAGCAGCGCAGCGCGGACCGGACCCGCGCCGTCCTGCGCCACCTGGAGGAGCTGCCGTACGACCTGGCGGCCGTCCTCGTCACCGGTGACATCGCCGACCACGCGACCCCGGAGGAGTACGCGGTGGCACGGGAGCTGCTGACCTCCCGTCATCCGCTGCTCGTCTGCCCCGGCAACCACGACGACCGTGCCGCCTTCCGCAAGGGCCTCCTCCCGGAGGAGACGGCGGTGCGCCCCCACGCCCCCGTCAACCAGGTGCTCCGGGGCGAGGGTTTCGTCATCGCCCTCTGCGACTCCTCGGTGCCCGGCGAGGACCGGGGCTTCCTGGAGGACGAGACGATCGAATGGCTCGACGGCGTCCTCGCCGGCACCCCGCGCGAGGTGCCCGTCCTGGTCGCCTTCCACCACCCGCCCGTCCCGCTGCACACCCCGTACGTGGACGGGATCCGGCAGTTCGGCGAGGAGCGGCTCGCCGCGCTCGCCGACCGCCACCCCACCTGACGGCCTTCCTCGCGGGCCACGCCCACACGGCGGCCGCCACGACCTTCGCCGGGCGTCCGCTGCTCGTCGCGCCCGGCGTCGTCTCCGCCATCCGGCTGCCCTGGGAGAACCCGGGCCCCGAGAACCCGCACGTCCACCTCGACCTGCCGCCCGCCCTCGCCTTCCACGTCCTCGGCGAGGACGGCCGACTGACCACCCACTACCGGACGGTCACGGTCTGAGGCACCGGCACCGGCACCGGGACCGGGACCGGGACCGGGACCGGGGCAGGGGCAGGGGCAGGGGCCGGGACGGAGGCGGGGACCGAGACAGGGGCGGGGAGGGGGAGCGGGACGGGGCGGACGTCCATGTCGTTTTCTCGCCAGCCCGCGAGCCGTCCGTCCCCGATCCTGGAACCATGCACACCGACACCGAGCGCTGCGTGCGGGCCGTCCAGTCCAAGGAGGCGCGCTTCGACGGCGTGTTCTTCACCGCCGTCCGCACCACCCGGATCTACTGCCGGCCCAGCTGCCCGGCCGTGCCGCCCAAGCCCGAGAACATGGAGTTCCACCCGAGCGCCGCCTCCTGCCAGCGCGCCGGCTACCGGGCCTGCAAGCGGTGCCGGCCCGACACCAGCCCCGGCTCGCCCCAGTGGAACGTCCGGGCCGACGCCGTCGCCCGTGCCGTGCGCCTCATCCAGGACGGCGTCGTCGACCGCGAGGGCGTCCCCGGACTCGCCCGGCGGCTCGGCTGGTCCACCCGCCAGATCGAACGCCAGCTCCTCGCCGAACTGGGCGCCGGACCGCTCGCCCTGGCCCGCGCCCAGCGCGCCCAGACCGCCCGGCTGCTCATCGAGACCACCTCGATGGCCTTCGGGGAGATCGCCTTCGCGGCCGGCTTCTCCTCCATCCGCACCTTCAACGACACCGTCCGCGAGGTCTTCGCCCTCACCCCCGGCGAGCTCCGCGCCCGCGCGGCCCGCCGGTCGCCGGTCCGGGCGACCGCCACCCCCGGCGTCATCGGCCTCCGGCTGCCGTTCCGCGCCCCCCTCGAACCCTCCAACCTCTTCGGCCACCTCGCCGCGACCGCCGTCCCCGGCGTGGAGGAGTGGCGCGACGGCGCCTACCGGCGGACGCTGAGCCTCCCGTACGGCCACGGCATCGTCGCCCTCGCCCCCCGCGCCGACCACATCGCCTGCCGCCTCTTCCTCACCGACCCGCGCGGCCTCACCCACGCGATCAGCCGCTGCCGCCGGCTCCTCGACCTCGACGCCGACCCCGTCGCCGTCGACGAGCGGCTCCGCACCGACCCGCTGCTCGCCCCGCTCGTCGACAAGGCACCCGGCCGCCGTGTCCCCGGCACCGTCGACCCCGCCGAGTTCGCCGTACGGGCCGTCCTCGGGCAGCAGGTGTCCACCGCCGCCGCCCGCACCCACGCCGCCCGCCTGGTCACCGCGCACGGCGTCCCGATCGAGGATCCCGAGGGCGGACTGACCCACCTCTTCCCGGACCCCGAGGCGCTCGCCGCCCTCGACCCCGAGAGCCTCGCCCTGCCGCGCAGCCGCCGCACCACCCTCCTCACCCTCGTCCGGGCCCTCGCCGACGGCTCGCTCCCGCTCGGCCCCGCCGACGACCGCGAGGAGGCCCGCGCCCGGCTGCTCGCCCTCCCGGGCTTCGGACCCTGGACCACCGAGATCATCGCCATGCGGGCCCTCGGCGACCCCGACGCCTTCCTCCCCGGCGACCTCGGCGTCCGCCGCGCGGCCGAGGGGCTCGGCCTGCCCGGCACCCCCGCCGCGCTCACCGCCCGCGCCGCGCACTGGCGTCCCTGGCGCGCCTACGCCGTCCAGTACCTCTGGGCGACCGACGACCACCCGATCAACCACCTGCCCGCGTAAAGGAATCCACCCCGTGCCCGCCATCCGACACACCGTCGTGGACAGCCCGTACGAGCCGCTGACGCTCGTCGCCGTCGACGGCGTCCTCAGCCGCGTCCACATGACCGGCCAGCGCCACCGCCCGCCCGAGGAGACCTTCGGCGAGCCCGACCCGCGGCCCTTCGGCGAGGCGATCCGCCAGCTCGACGCCTACTTCGCGGGCGAACTCACCGAGTTCGACCTGCCGTTGAATCTGATCGGCACCCCGTTCCAGCTGCGGGTCTGGGAACAGCTGCTCCGCATCCCGTACGGGGAGACCCGGACGTACGGCGAACTCGCCGAGGAGCTCGGCAGTCCCGGCGCCTCCCGGGCCGTGGGCCTCGCCAACGGCAAGAACCCCGTCAGCATCATCGTCCCCTGCCACCGGGTGATCGGGGCGGGCGGCGGTCTCACCGGCTACGGCGGCGGCCTGGACCGCAAGCAGCGGCTGCTCGCCTTCGAGTCGGGTACGGCGGCTCCCGACGCCCTGTTCTAGGCGAGCCGGCCGAGCAGCGCGGGCAGCGCCGTGCCGATCGGCTCGCGCACGACCTCGTCGGCGACGGGATCGTACGGGGTGGGCTCGGCGTTCACGATGATCAGCCGGGCGCCGTGCTCGGCCGCGATCCCCGCGAGGGAGGCCGCCGGATTCACCTGGAGACTGCTGCCGACCACGACGAACACCTCGGTGGCCTTGGCGATCGACATGGCCGTGCCGAGCACCACCGGATCGAGCCGCTGCCCGAACATCACCGTCGCGGCCTTCAGGATCCCGCCGCACGCCCGGCACGCCGGGTCGTCCTCACCGGCCCGCACCCGGTCGAGCGCCTCCGTCATCGACGACCGCGCGTGGCAGGCCGTGCACACCACCGACCGCGCCGAGCCGTGGAGTTCGAGGACCTTCCGTTCGGACACCCCGGCCGCCTGGTGCAGCCCGTCCACGTTCTGCGTGATCACCCGCAGCGCGTTGCCGCTCGTCCGCTCGTACGCGGCGATCGCGCGGTGCGCCACGTTCGGCTCGGCGTCCAGGACCGGGCCTTCGAGCCGCATCCGCCACGAGCGGCGGCGGATCTCCGGATCGGCCATGTACGGCCCGTACGTCACGAGCCGCTCGGCCTCGGGGTCCTGCCGCCACACGCCGTTCGGCCCCCGGTAGTCGGGGATGCCCGAGTCCGTGGAGACACCGGCGCCGGTGAAGATCGCGACCATCGTCATGCGTCGACCCTAGGCACCACAGAACCGCTCACGCGAGCGGGTTTCCCGGTGTTAGGTTCCGGCCATGGCCAAGGTGAACATCGGTCTCGACGCCGAACTCGTCGTGGAAGTCATGGTCCTCGCCGGCATCGGCAACCCCCAGGACGCCGTCGAGGCGGTGGTCCGGGACTACATCGCCCGCGGCCACCGCACCGAGGCGCGGGCGGTCAGCCGGGACGAGCCGCAGCGCACCGGCGAGATCGTCCCGCCGGAACCCCCGCAGGGCTGAGGATGCCGGAGACCTCCGACCGGCGCGCCCGCCTGCTCCTGGGCGGGTGCTTCCGGGTCCTCGTGGGCGGCCTCGTCCTGGTCGTCGGCGCTCTGCTGCTCCTCGCGGCCGCCCTGTCGTCCCTCGAACGGCCCGCGGACCCCAAGCCTCCCCTCACCCCGTCCGCCCGGCCAACCGCAGCGTCCGCTCCGCCAGTTCGCTGATGCGGACCCCGTCGAAGCCGAAGACGGCGCTGCGCACCCGGTCCCGCAGGGGCTCCGACCACTGCGGCGGGATCGCGGCCGCGCCGCAGCGGACCCCGGCCACCGAACCCGCCGTCGCCCCGTTGGAGTCGGTGTCCAGGCCGCCGCGGACGGTCAGCGCGATCGTCCGGGTGAAGTCCCCTTCCCCGTACAGGAGTCCGGCCGTCAGGACGGCCGCGTTCGGGACGGTGTGGATCCAGCCGAGGCCCGCCGTCCGCTCCGCGAGCTCGGTGAGCGCCTCCGACCAGCCGAGCCCCGCCTCGTGCAGCGCGACCGTGCCCCGTACGGTCCGGGCGAGCCGGCTGCTCGCCGGGACCCGCTCCAGACTCGTCTCCAGGGCCGACCGCACGTCCGGCGCGGTGAAGGCCGCCGCGATCAGCGCCGCCGCCCACATCGCCCCGTACACGCCGTTCCCGGTGTGCGAGAGGACCGCGTCCCGACGGGCCAGCGAGGCGGCCCGGTGCGGGTCGCCCGGACAGGTCCAGCCGTACACGTCGGCCCGGATCAGCGCCCCGATCCACTCCTGGTACGGATTGTCGTACGTGGCGGTCAGCGGCGGCCGCAGACCGTCGGCGAGGTTCCGGTAGGCGACCCGCTCCGCCGTGAACGTCTGCAGGTACGGCAGCCGCAGCAGCCACTCCCGGCCGACCTGCTCGGTGGTGAACGCGAAGCCGTACGTCTCCAGGAGGTGCAGCCCCAGGACCGACCAGTCGACGTCGTCGTCCCGGCAGCTGCCGTCGATCCCGCCCCGCACGCACCGCTCCCACTCGGGCCGCAGCTCGAAGCCCTCCGCCCCGGGCGGCGGGGGAGGGAGGTAGTCCGTCAGCGGGAGCGCCCCGGTCAGCCGCAGATACGCGTCGATGCGCTCCCGGGTCCAGTGGTCCCCCCGCTCCACGGGCTTGCCGAGCATGTTCCCGGCGATCCGGCCCGTCCAGCCGCCCAGGATCCGGTCCCCGAGCTCCCCGTCCGTGAACCCCATACCTCCGGTGTACCGAACCCGGCGGCCGGGCGCGCGCCGGAGCCCGGCCCCGGCCCGGCGGCGGCTCCGCTCCGGTGCCTCAGACCTCGCCGTCGGGGGGCTCCGCGCCGGTGCCGGTCTTCGCCGCCTCCCGGGGCCGGTCGTGGCGGGGGACGCCGGCCCGTTCGGTCATGGCCTCCCCGACCAGGGTCCGCACCGCGTCCCGCAGCCCGTGCAGGGCCTGGTGCCGGGCCGGACCGGCACCAGGGTCCGCCCGCAGCTCCTTCAGGAGCGCGAAGCACAGCACCAGCATCACGACCACGAACGGCAGCGCCACCAGGATCGTCGCCGTCTGCAGCGAGTTCAGACCGCCCGCCACCAGCAGCACCGCCGCCACGGCGGCCATCAGGACGCCCCAGGTCACCACGAGCCAGGTCGGCGGATGGAGCGAGCCGCGGCTCGTCAGCGAACCCATCACCAGCGAGGCCGAGTCCGCGCTCGTGATGAAGTACGTCATCACCAGGAGCATCGCGACGACCGACGTCACCGTCCCGATCGGCAGCGCCTCCAGCATCGCGAACAGCGAGGCCTCCGCGCCGTCCTTCACCGCCGTCGCCAGGTCCGCCGCGCCCGTCGACTCCAGCCGGATCGCGGTCCCGCCCATCACGCAGAACCACACCACCGTCGCCCCCGACGGCACCAGCAGCACCCCCACCAGGAACTCCCGGATCGTCCGGCCGCGCGAGATCCGGGCGATGAAGGTGCCGACGAACGGAGCCCAGGACAGCCACCACGCCCAGTAGAAGATCGTCCACGTCCCCAGCCAGTCGCGGTCGGTGAACGCGCCCGTGCGGCTCGCCATCGGCAGCAGCTGGTGCAGATAGCCGCCGACGGAGGCGGGAATGGTGTCCAGGACGTAGACCGTCGGACCGAGCAGGAAGACGAAGAGCATCAGACAGGCCGCGAGGACGATGTTCAGCGTGGACAGCCACTTCACGCCCTTGTGGAGACCGGAGAACGCCGACAGCACGAACGCCGCCGACAGCGCCACGATGACGATCAGCTGCGTCGCCGTCGAGTTCTCCACGCCCATCGTCAGGTTCAGCCCCTCGGCGACCTGGAGGGCGCCGAGCCCCAGACTCGTCGCGGTGCCGAACACCGTCGCGAACACCGCGAGGAGGTCGATCGCCCTGCCCGGCCAGGAATCCGCCCGGCGCGCCCCCATCAGCGGCACGAAGGCGGAGCTCAGCCGGTTCCCCCGCCCCTTGCGGAAGCCCGCGTACGCCAGCGCGAGCCCCGCGATCCCGTAGATCGCCCACGGGGTCAGCGTCCAGTGGAAGAACGAGTACTCCATCGCCGTGAGGGCCGCCGCCCCGGTCCCCGCGGAGGCGCCGCTCGCCGGGGGAGGGTTCAGGAAATGCGTCAGCGGCTCCCCGACCCCGTAGAACATCAGGCCGATGCCCATGCCGGCGCTGAACATCATCGCGATCCACGCCAGGTTCGTGAACTCCGGCTCCGAGTCGTCCGCGCCCAGCCTGATCCGCCCGAAGCGGCTCAGCGCGATCACCACGCACAGGACCAGGAAGGCGTCCGCCGCGACCACGAAGAGCCAGGCGAAGTTCGACAGCACCCACTTCAGGGCGGCGGAGGACGCGCCGTCGAACGAGTCCCCGCCCAGCGCCGCCCAGCACACGACCGCGACCACGGCCGTGACCCCGATCCCGATGACCTTGCCGTCGGGCCTGCCGTCAGGAACGATCTTTTCCGAGCTCATGCGACCCCACTATGGTGCGGAATATCGCCTTATCAGGGGGTGGCACGCCGTCTGGCCGTACGGATAGGGTCTGCCTCGGCGCGACTGCACGTTCGAAAGCAAGGGATGCAAGGTGACGGACGGGGCAGCAACTCAGGTCGCTCACGTGCTCGTGGCGGCCGACAAGTTCAAGGGCTCGCTCACGGCCGTGCAGGTCGCGGAGCGGGTCACAGCAGGACTGCGACGGGTCGTCCCGGAGCTCACGGTGGAGACGCTCCCCGTGGCGGACGGCGGCGACGGCACCGTCGCGGCGGCCGTCGCGGCCGGCTTCGAGCGGCGCGAGGTCCGCGTGACGGGCCCGCTCGGCGAGCCGGTCACCGCGGCGTTCGCGCTGCGCGGCACCACCGCGGTCGTCGAGATGGCGGAGGCCTCGGGCCTCCAGCTGCTCCCGCCCGGCGTGTTCGCCCCCCTCACGGCGACCACGTACGGCTCCGGAGAGCTGCTCCGCGCCGCGCTGGACGCGGGCGCGACCACCCTCGTCTTCGGCGTCGGCGGCAGCGCCACCACCGACGGCGGCGCCGGCATGCTCGCCGCGCTCGGCGCCCGGTTCCTCGACGCGGCCGGCGAGCCCGTCGGCCCCGGTGGCGCACCCCTCGCCGACCTCGCCACGGCCGACCTCAGCGGCCTCGACCCCCGCTTCGCCTCGGTCGACCTGATCCTCGCGAGCGACGTCGACAACCCGCTCACCGGGCCCAAGGGCGCCCCCGCCGTCTACGGACCGCAGAAGGGCGCGACCCCGGACGACGTCCGCACCCTCGACGCGGCCCTCGCCCACTTCGCCACCGTCCTGGAGAAGGCCGTCGGCCCCCGGGCCGCCGAGGCCGCCGTCGCGCCCGGCGCGGGCGGCGCGGGCGGCATCGGATACGGCGCGCTGATCCTCGGAGCGAGCTTCCGGCCCGGCATCGAGCTGATGCTGGAGGTCCTCGGCTTCGCCCCCGCCCTGGAGCGCGCCACCCTCGTCGTCACCGGCGAGGGCTCCCTCGACGAGCAGACCCTCCACGGCAAGGCCCCGGCCGGGGTCGCCGCCGCGGCCCGCGCCGCGGGCAAGGAGGTCGTCGCGGTCTGCGGGCGCCTCGCCCTGCCGGCCGAGGCCCTGGGCACCGCCGGGATCCGCCGCGCGTACCCCCTGACGGATCTGGAGCCGGACACGGCGAAGTGCATCGCGAACGCGGGGCCGCTCCTTGAGGACGTGGCCGCGAACATCGCACGGGACTTCCTCGCCTAGGAACCGGTCGTCGAGCCCCGTGCGGGGGCCCGGCCGCCCCGGGGCGGCCGGGCCCCCGCACGGGGTCAGGTCACGGAGATCTCCCGCTCCGGCTTCCCGGTGCGCGGGTCGAGCCGCACGGTCATCTCCTCGCGGCCCGCGGCCGTGACCACCAGGGTGTCGGGTCCCGACCAGGCCACCGCGAGCAGCGCGGTGGCGTCGCCGTCGAAGAATCCGACGTCCCAGTGGTGCGCGCCGAGCCCTGACCCGTCCACGACCGAGACCCGCCAGAGCGGGTCGATCACGGCCGAGCCCTCCTCCACCACCAGGTACCGGTCCGCGCCGCCGGGCGCCCCCGCGCGGTGGACCTCCTCCCAGACGCCGCCGAGCATCGGGAAGACGACCAGACGGAAGGCCACGGCACCCACGGCCGCCGCCCCGCACGCCGTGAGCAGCCCCGCCCGGAGCCCCGCCCGCTCCGTCAGCAGCAGGGCCGCTCCGCCCAGCAGCAGGGCCGCCACGAGGAAGCTCGGCCAGCGGTACGTGAAGGCGGTGGTCAGGACCAGCAGCCCCGACCGCTCGGCGAGCACGGGCCCCACCAGGCACCCGATCCCCGCCGCCGCCCCGCCGGCCGCCAGCCCCCGCCCGAGCACGCGCCGCCACGGGCGCTCCGTCCGTATGTCTCCGGTGATCGTCACGGGCCCATCCTGGCAGTCCCGCCCACGGAGAAGATCGTCATCTCCCGGAAACACGGTGATGTGAAGCTCGGCCCATGACTGCCGCACACATCGAGGAGAACCGCTCCCACCCCCGCCTCCCCGCCCTGCTCGGCGCCTACCACCTGGTCAACCAGGCCGAGAAGGGGACGGCCGTGGAGTCGGTCGCCGAGCTCCCGGCCGTATACCGTGCCGAGGCCGAGGACCCCGCCGCCGCGTTCGCCGCCGACACCGTCCTGCTCGCCACCCCGCCCGGCGCCGACGAGCCGGCCGGCTGCGTCGTCCTCAAGGCCCCCCGGGAGGGCCGCGTGCCCGAGGTCAAGCGGCTCTGGGTCGCGCCCGAGGCCCGCGGGAAGGGGATCGCGAAGGCGCTCATGGCCGAGGCCCTGCGCCGGGCGGAGGGCGCCGGAGCCCCCGCCGTACGCCTCACGGTCTGGAACTGGCGGGAGGAGCCGCTCGCCCTCTACCGGAGCCTCGGCTTCGGGCCCGTCGCCTCCTGGGACGACCGTCCCGACCTCCTCTGCCTGGAGCGGCGGCTCGATCTCGTCGAGCGCCTCGATCCCGACGCCGTACGGGCCCATGCCCCGGCCGGGCTCGCCGCGCTCCTCGTCGACGCCGTCGACGGCGGGGCGTCCGTGGGTTTCCTGGCGCCCCTGGACGCCGCCGAGGCGGCCTCCTGGTGGTCCGGGGTCGCCGAGGAGGCCGCGAGGGGCGTGCGGGACGTCTGGGCGGCCCGCACCCCCGACGGGCGGCTGACGGGCGTCGTCACCCTCGTCCGCGCCGGCACGGACAACGGCCGGCACCGCGGCGAGATCGCCCGGCTCCTCGTCCACAGCTCGGCCCGCGGCCGGGGGCTCGGGCAGCGACTCCTCGCCGCCGCCGAGGCCCACGCCGCCGCCACCGGCCTCCGGCTGCTCGTCCTGGACACCCAGACCGGCAGCCCGGCCGAGCGCCTCTACCGGGGCGCGGGCTGGACCGCGGCCGGAACGATCCCGGACTTCGCCGCCGACCCCGCCGGCGCCCTCCGCCCCACCACGCTCTACTACAAGCGCCTCGGCTAGGGCATGCGAAAGGGCCCGGGAGGCGGTCGCCTCCCGGGCCCTTCGTACGCCGTCCGCTACGGCAGCTGTGCCGCCCGCGCCTCCCGGCTCTCGCGCCGGTTGTCGCGGAAGGTGTTCACTCGGCGGGCCGTCGCGAAGAGGGGGATCACGGCGCCCAGCACGACCTGGAGCGCGCAGCCGGTCTGGAGCAGGATCTGTCCGCCCGGCGCGTCGAACGCCCACGCGGCCAGCATCGCCATCGCTCCGACGATCCAGCTGAGCATCGCCACCGCGAGGGCACCCCGCGGCTTCGGGTACTCCACCCGGCTCACCATCAGCCACGCCGTGCCGATGATCGCGAGCAGGGTCGGGATGAACGGCAGCTCCAGGAGGATGATCGACACGACCGTCAGCGCGCCGAAGGGGCTCGGCATGCCCTGGAACATGCCGTCCTTCATCGTCACGCACGAGAATCTCGCGAGCCTCAGCACCACGGCCAGCAGCACCACGATCGCGGCCACGGCCGAGACCTTCTGCTGCGCGTCGTCCGCGACCATTCCGTACACGAGCACGAAGTAGGCCGGGGCCAGACCGAAGCTGATCAGGTCGGACAGGTTGTCGAGCTCGGCGCCCATCGGCGAGCTGCGGAGCTTGCGCGCCACGATGCCGTCGAAGAGGTCGAAGATCGCCGCGGCCAGCATCAGGATCACGGCGGTGGCGGCGCTGTTGCGCGCCATGCCGGTCTCGCTGCTGCCCGTGAGGTGCGGGATGAGGATGCCCGTGGTGGTGAAGTACACCGCCATGAAGCCGCACGTGGCGTTACCGAGCGTGAGGGCGTCCGCTATGGACAGCCTCAGCGACAGCGGCATCTCCTCGGCCTCTTCGGCCGCCTCCGCCTCGGCGTCGGCGACCCAGTCGGCGGCCCGTGTGTCGGGATCAATCACGGTCAATGCGAGTCACCCCCGCGGTGGTGACCTGGCCGACCTCGACCGCGACCTCGACGCCCTCGGGGAGGTAGATGTCGACGCGCGAGCCGAATCGGATCAGACCGATGCGGTCACCCTGCTCGACCTTCGTCCCCTGCGGGATGTACGGCACGATCCGTCGGGCGACGGCGCCCGCGATCTGCACCATCTCGATGTCGCCGAGCTCGGTGTCGAAGTGCCAGACAACGCGCTCGTTGTTCTCGCTCTCCTTGTTGAACGCCGGAACGAACCCGCCGGGGACGTGCTCCACGGACGTCACCGTGCCGGCCAGCGGCGCGCGGTTGACGTGGACGTTCAGCGGGCTCATGAAGATGGCGACCCGGGTCCGTCCGTCCTTCCACGGCATGATGCTCTGCACCACACCGTCGGCGGGGGAGATGACCCGGCCCTGAGCGATCTCACGCTCGGGGTCGCGGAAGAACCACAGCATGCCGGCCGCGAGAGCGGTGGTCGGCACGGCGATGGCCGCGGCGCGCCTCGACTTGCGGGAGCGCGCGAGGCTGAGTGCCGCGGTGGCGACGGTCGGCAGAAGCCACGGCGATGCTCCGCGAGCGATGCGCGTGCCCTTGAGGCTGTCGCGATGTGCAGAGGTTCGACTGTCGGGCATGGATGACCTTCGTAGCGGATGATGCCGCACTGGCAACGGGGGACGGCGGCTTTCCGGCGATGCTATCGGTTGCGGGGCGCAACTGGGCAAGCCAGGAACCGAGTCGACGGCCGGAAGACGAACACAGGGTGTGATCTTCTTCGCGGCCGAACCGACTCAAAAGCGACAATCAACCCTGGAATCGGTACTCCTCGAGCAGCCGACGACCAATGATCATTTTCTGGATCTCGGCGGTACCTTCACCGATGAGCAGCATCGGAGCTTCCCGGTAGAGACGCTCGATCTCGTACTCCTTCGAGAACCCGTATCCACCGTGGATGCGGAAGGCGTCCTCGACGACCTCCTTGCAGTATTCGGAGGCGAGGTACTTCGCCATCCCTGCTTCGAGGTCGTTTCGTTCCCCGGAGTCCTTTTTGCGTGCTGCGTTCACCATCATGGCATGGGCGGCCTCGACCTTGGTAGCCATCTCGGCCAGCTTGAACTGAATCGCCTGGTGCTGGGCGATCGCCTTGCCGAAAGTGTGACGTTGCTGGGCATACGAGACACCCAGTTCGAAAGCACGCTGCGCGACGCCGCAACCACGGGCCGCCACGTTCACGCGGCCGACCTCGACGCCGTCCATCATTTGGTAAAACCCTCGGCCGGTGACCCCGCCGAGTACACGATTGGCCGGAATGCGCAGTCCGTCCATGATGAGTTCGGTCGTGTCGACGCCCTTGTAACCCATCTTGTCGATCTTGCCGGGGATCGTGAGGCCGGGGCGGACCTCTCCGAAGCCGGGCTCCTTCTCGACGAGGAAGGTCGTCATCGACTTGTGGGGGGCCGTGCCCTCCGGGTGTCCTTCGTCACTTCGGACGAGAACGGCCACCAGCGTTGACGTGCCGCCGTTCGTCAGCCACATCTTCTGGCCGTTGAGGACGTACTCGTCGCCGTCCTTGACCGCCTTCGAGGTGATCGCCGACACGTCCGAGCCGAGGCCCGGCTCCGACATCGAGAAGGCGCCGCGCGTCTCGCCGGCCGCCATCCGCGGAAGGAAGTACTCCTTCTGCTCCTGGGTGCCGTGCTGCTTGAGCATGTACGCCACGATGAAGTGGGTGTTGATGATGCCGGAGACCGACATCCAGCCGCGGGCGATCTCCTCCACGCACAGCGCGTAGGTGAGCAGCGACTCGCCCAGGCCCCCGTACTCCTCGGGGATCATCAGGCCGAAGACGCCGAGCTCCTTGAGCCCGTCGACGATCTGCTGCGGGTACTCGTCGCGGTGCTCCAGCTCCGTCGCGACCGGGATGATCTCCTTGTCGACGAAGTCCCGGACGGTGGCGAGGATCTCCTGCTGGACATCGGTCAGACCGTGGGTCTGGGCGAGTCGCGCCATGACTACTTCCCCTGTTCCTTGAGCTCGGGGCGGCCGGGCTGCTCGCCGCCGCGCTCCTTGATGTACGTCTCGGTGGGGACCATCACCTTGCGGCGGAAGACGCACACGAGGGTGCCGTCCTGCTTGTAGCCCTTGGTCTCGACGTAGACGATGCCGCGGTCGTTCTTCGACTTCGACGGGGTCTTGTCGAGGACCGTCGTCTCGCCGTAGATCGTGTCGCCGTGGAAGGTCGGCGCCACGTGCCGCAGCGACTCGATCTCCAGGTTGGCGATCGCCTTGCCGGAGACGTCCGGCACGGACATGCCGAGCAGCAGCGAGTAGATGTAGTTGCCGACGACGACGTTCTTGCCGAAATCCGTCGTGTTCTCGGCGTAGTTCACATCCATGTGCAGCGGATGGTGGTTCATCGTCAGCAGACAGAAGAGGTGGTCGTCGTACTCGGTGACCGTCTTTCCGGGCCAGTGCTTGTAGACGGCACCGACTTCGAACTCTTCATAGGTGCGGCCGAACTGCATCGCTCTCAGGCCTCCGGGATCTCGAACTTGCTGGTGCGCTGCATGCCGGCGGCGCGGCCCTTGCCGGAGATGACCAGGGCCATCTTGCGGGAGGCCTCGTCGATCATCTCGTCGCCGAGCATCGCGGAGCCCTTCTTCCCGCCGGCCTCGGACGTGTAGTAGTCGTACGCGTCGAGGATCAGCTCGGCGTGGTCGTAGTCCTCCTGCGAGGGCGAGAAGATCTCGTTCGCGGCGGCGACCTGGTCCGGGTGCAGCACCCACTTGCCGTCGAAGCCCAGGGCGGCGGCGCGCTGCGCGACCGCCTTGTAGCCCTCCTGGTTGCGGATCTGCAGGTAGGGGCCGTCGATCGCCTGGAGGTTGTTGGCGCGGGCCGCCATCAGGATGCTCATCAGGATGTGGTGGTACGCGTCCGCCGGGTAGCCGGGCGGCTGCTCGCCGACGACGAGGGACTTCATGTTGATGGACGCCATGAAGTCGGCCGGGCCGAAGATGATCGTCTCGACGCGCTGGGAGGCCTGCGCGATCGCGTTGACGTTGGTCAGGCCCTGCGCGTTCTCGATCTGCGCCTCGATGCCGATCTTGCCGACCTCGAAGCCCATGGTCTTCTCGATCTGCGTGAGCAGCAGGTCGAGGGCGACGATCTGCTGGGCGTCCTGGACCTTCGGCAGCATGATGCAGTCGAGGTTCTGGCCGGCGCCCTCGACGACCGTGACGACGTCACGGTAGGTCCAGTGGGTCGTCCAGTCGTTGACGCGGACCACGCGGGTCTTGCCGGTCCAGTCGCCCTCGTTCAGGAACTTCACGATGGTGTGCCGGGCCTCGGGCTTGGCCAGCGGGGCGCACGCGTCCTCCAGGTCGAGGAAGACCTGGTCGGCGGCGAGGCCCTGGGCCTTCTCGAGGAAGCGCGGGTTGGAGCCGGGGACCGCCAGGCAGGAGCGGCGGGGGCGGAGCCGGTTCACAGGGCTGGTCATGCGAGGACCTCCGTACTTTCCAGGGGGCTGAGCTTGTTCGCTTGCCGGATCTCGTCGACGATACGGCCGATGATCTCCGTGATGCCGAAGTCCTTCGGTGTGAAGACGGCGGCGACACCCGCGCGCTTCAGTTCTGCGGCGTCGGCGTTCGGGATGATGCCGCCGACGATGACCGGGATGTCCGTCGCGCCCGCCTCGCGGAGGCGGTCGAGGACGTCGGGGACCAGCGCGGAGTGCGAGCCGGAGAGGATCGACAGGCCCACGCAGTGCACGTCCTCCGCCAGGGCGGCGTCGACGATCTGCTCGGGCGTCAGCCGGATGCCCTGGTAGACCACCTCGAAACCGGCGTCACGCGCGCGTACGGCGATCTGCTCGGCCCCGTTGGAGTGCCCGTCCAGGCCCGGCTTGCCGACGAGCAGCCGCAGCCGCCCGCAGTTCAGGTCCTCGGCGGTCCTGGTCACCTTCTCGCGGACCAGGGCGAGCGGCGTGCCCGCCTCGGCCGTCACGGCGATCGGGGCGGAGGAGACGCCGGTCGGGGCGCGGAACTCGCCGAACACCTCGCGCAGGGCCCCGGCCCACTCGCCGGTGGTGACCCCGGCGCGGGCGCACTCCAGGGTGGCCTCCATGAGGTTCTCGGTGCCCTTGGCGGCCTCCTTGAGGCGCTCCAGGGCCTTGCAGGGCCGCGGGTGGTTGAACGGCGGCTGGTAGCGGTTGTCGCGCCAGGTCCTCATCGAGTCGACGACCCGGGCCTCGACCGCCGGGTCCACCGTCATGATCGCGGTGTCCAGGTCGGCGGTGAGGGGGTTCTCCTCGGTCGACTGGAAGATGTTGACGCCGACGATCTTGTCCTCGCCGGCCTCGATCCGGGCGCGCCGCTCGGCGTGCGAGGAGACCAGCTGCGACTTGAGGTAGCCGGACTCGACGGCGGCCATCGCGCCGCCCATCTCCTGGATCCGGTCGATCTCGGCCAGGCACTCCTCGACGAGGGCGTCCACCTTGGCCTCGATCACGTGCGAGCCGGCGAAGATGTCGTCGTACTCCAGCAGGTCGGACTCGTGGGCGAGCACCTGCTGGATGCGGAGCGACCACTGCTGGTCCCAGGGCCGGGGGAGGCCGAGGGCCTCGTTCCAGGCCGGGAGCTGCACGGCACGCGCGCGGGCGTCCTTGGAGAGGGTGACGGCCAGCATCTCCAGGACGATCCGCTGGACGTTGTTCTCCGGCTGCGCCTCGGTCAGGCCGAGGGAGTTGACCTGGACGCCGTAGCGGAACCGGCGCTGCTTGGCGTTCTCGATGCCGTACCGCTCCAGCGTGATCTTGTCCCAGATGCGGCCGAAGGCGCGCATCTTGCACATCTCCTCGATGAAGCGGACGCCCGCGTTCACGAAGAAGGAGATGCGGGCGACGACCTCGCCGAAGCGGTCCTCGGGGACCTGACCGGAGTCGCGGACCGAGTCGAGGACCGCGATCGCGGTCGCCATCGCGTACGAGATCTCCTGGACCGGCGTGGCCCCGGCCTCCTGCAGGTGGTAGCTGCAGATGTTGATCGGGTTCCACTTCGGGATGTGGTTGACCGTGTACGCGATCATGTCCGTCGTGAGGCGGAGCGAGGGGCCGGGCGGGAAGACGTGCGTCCCGCGCGACAGGTACTCCTTCACGATGTCGTTCTGGGTGGTGCCCTGGAGCCGGGTGATGTCCGCACCCTGCTCCTCGGCGGCCACCTGGTAGAGCGCCAGCAGCCACATGGCGGTGGCGTTGATGGTCATCGAGGTGTTCATCTGCTCCAGGGGGATGTCCTGGAACAGCCGGCGCATGTCACCGAGGTGCGAGACGGGGACGCCGACCCGGCCGACCTCGCCGCGGGCGAGGACGTGGTCGGGGTCGTACCCGGTCTGCGTCGGCAGGTCGAACGCGACCGAGAGGCCGGTCTGACCCTTGGCGAGGTTGCGCCGGTACAGCTCGTTGGACGCCTCGGCGGTCGAGTGACCGGCGTACGTCCGCATGAGCCACGGCCGGTCCTTCTGGCGCTCAGTCATCTTCGGGACCTCAGATGTTCCGGAAGCGGTTGATGGCGTCGATGTGCTGGGCCCGGAGCTCGGGGTTGCTGACGCCCAGGCCCTCCTGCGGGGCGAGGGCGAGGACGCCGACCTTGCCCTGGTGCAGGTTGCGGTGGACGTCGTACGCGGCCTGGCCGGTCTCCTCCAGGGAGTAGACCTTCGACAGCGTCGGGTGGATCTTGCCCTTGGCGATCAGGCGGTTGGCCTCCCAGGCCTCGCGGTAGTTCGCGAAGTGCGAGCCGATGATCCGCTTCAGCGACATCCACAGGTAGCGGTTGTCGTACTGGTGCATGTAGCCCGAGGTCGAGGCGCAGGTGGTGATGGTGCCGCCCTTGCGGGTGACGTACACGGAGGCGCCGAAGGTCTCGCGGCCCGGGTGCTCGAAGACGATGTCGATGTCCTCGCCGCCGGTCAGCTCGCGGATCTTGGAGCCGAAGCGCTTCCACTCGCGCGGGTCCTGGGTGTTCTCGTCCTTCCAGAACCTGTAGCCCTCGGCGTTGCGGTCGATGACCGCCTCGGCGCCCATGGACCGGCAGATGTCGGCCTTCTCGGGGGAGGAGACGACACAGATCGGGTTGGCGCCGCCGGCCAGGGCGAACTGCGTGGCGTACGAGCCGAGTCCGCCGCTCGCGCCCCAGATGAGGACGTTGTCGCCCTGCTTCATGCCGGCGCCGTTGTTGGAGACCAGCTGGCGGTAGGCGGTGGAGTTGACGAGGCCGGGGGCCGCCGCCTCCTCCCAGCTGAGGTGGCCGGGCTTCGGCATCAGCTGGTTCGACTTGACGAGGGCGATCTCGGCGAGGCCGCCGAAGTTGGTCTCGAAGCCCCAGATGCGCTGCTCGGGGTCGAGCATCGTGTCGTTGTGGCCGTCCGAGGACTCCAGCTCGACCGAGAGGCAGTGCGCGACGACCTCGTCGCCGGGCTTCCAGGAGTTGACGCCCGGGCCGGTGCGCAGGACGACGCCCGCGAGGTCGGAGCCGATGACGTGGTACGGCAGGTCGTGGCGCTTGGTGAGCTCGGAGAGCCGGCCGTAGCGCTCCAGGAAGCCGAAGGTCGAGACCGGCTCGAAGATCGAGGTCCAGACCGAGTTGTAGTTGACGGAGCTCGCCATGACGGCCACGAGGGCCTCGCCCGGGCCGAGCTCGGGGAGCGCCACGTCGTCGAGGTGGAGCGACTTGCGCGGGTCCTTGTCGCGGCTCTCGACGCCGGCGAACATCTCCGCCTCGTCCTTGTGGACGGTGACGGCCCGGTACGACTCGGGGAGCTTGATGTTCGCGAAGTCGGCGGACGTGGAGTCCGGGGACTGGATCGCGTCCAGGATTTCCTTCACGGGTTGCCTCCGGCGGTGAGCGTCCTGAGGGAGGGACGCCTGGGGGTTACGGCGGGAAGTACTGCTGCTGTGGAGGTGTGCCGTCGGTTCGGCGCGGTGGTGCGGTGGCGGCGCTGTGTGGTGGAGCGCGAGGGTGCCTGTGACGCAGGCGTCCGGGCGCACCCGCCGTCGACGGGTGGGGACAGCCGGCGCGCGAGGTGTGATCTCTCCGCGCCGGCCGCCCGGACAACATCAACGTATGGCACGCCGTGTCACCTGACAAGGCACTGCGTGCCAACAATTTCACTCAGATGCAATCTGCCCGTCACGGATGAGCGATGATCGATCGAAATGGCCCGTGAGCTGCGGGAACATCACGGGAACGCCGAGAGGGCCGCCCCCGGAATCCGGGGACGGCCCTCTCGGCGGAGCGGGGCTCAGGGCTTGGCGAGCGCCTGCTGGATGGTGCGCATGACCTCGTCGAGCGGGGCGTCCGTGCGGGCCACGGCGACCACCACGTCGCCCGTCGTGGACGCCGTCGCGGCCGGTGCCTCCGGGGCCGGCTCGGCCGGCGCGGCGGTGGTGCTCCCGGCGGCCGCCGGACGGGCCCCTATGCCCGAGCCGAAGGTCTCCCGGACGATCGCGAAGGCGTGGTCGAGCTGGGCCTCCACGTCGCCCTCGCCGCCCGCCCGCAGCCAGCGGCGCAGCACGTGGTTGTGCGCCGTGACGACCGCCGACGCGGCCACCTCGGCGAGCAGCGGGTCGTCGTTGCCGTCGTGGTGGTCCCGCTCGTCGAAGTGCCCGAGGAGATAGCGGGTGAAGAGGCGCTCGTAGCGGGCCACCGAGGCGATCTCCCGCTCCCGCAGGGTCGGCACCTCACGGGTGAGCCGGTAGCGCTCCACGGAGACCGCGGGGGACCCCGCGTACATCTTCATGACTTCCTTGATGCCCCGGCACACCGTGTCGAGCGGGTGCTCGTGCGGCGGCGCGGCGTTCAGCACCGCCTCCGCCCGCACCAGCGTGTCGTCGTGATCGGGGAAGATCGCCTCTTCCTTGGAGCGGAAGTGCCGGAAGAACGTCCGCCGCGCGACCCCGGCCGTGGCCGCGATCTCGTCGACGGTGGTCGCCTCGTACCCCTTGGTCGCGAAGAGCTCCATGGCGGCGGCGGCGAGCTCCCGGCGCATCTTGAGCCGCTGCGCGGCGGCACGGGTGCCCGCCGCGCTCTCCGGAGCGTCGGACGGGGAGGTGGCACGGGGTGTCTTCGCGGCCTTGGGCATGGTCCGAACGTACTGCATCGGAGTGGGAGTGTGCCCAGGTGGGGGCGGGGAGCCCCCCGGGGCACCGGCGGTGCCCGGGGGACTCAGCAGACCGCCCCAGCCGACGGTGCGGGACTCAGCGTCGGGCATATTCGCGGAAGCCGCGACCCGTCTTGCGGCCCAGGCAGCCCGCCGCCACCAGGTGCTCCAGGAGCGGGGCGGGCGCGAGGCCCGGGTCGCGGAACTCGCGGTGCAGCACCTGCTCGATCGCGAGCGAGACGTCCAGGCCGACCACGTCGAGCAGCTCGAAGGGGCCCATCGGGTAGCCGCCGCCCAGCTTCATGGCCGCGTCGATGTCGTCCAGGGTCGCGTAGTGCTCCTGGACCATCTTGACCGCGTTGTTCAGGTACGGGAAGAGCAGCGCGTTCACGATGAAGCCGGCGCGGTCGCCGCAGTCCACCGGGTGCTTCCTGATCTTCGCCGTGACCTCGCGGACGGTGGCGTGGACGTCGTCGGCGGTCAGGACCGTACGGACGATCTCCACCAGCTTCATCGCCGGCGCCGGGTTGAAGAAGTGCATCCCGATGACGTCCTGCGGGCGCGAGGTGGCGCGGGCACAGGCGATGACCGGCAGCGAGGAGGTCGTGGTGGCCAGCACCGCGCCCGGCTTGCAGATCTTGTCGAGCCGCCCGAACAGCTCCTGCTTGACCGCCAGGTCCTCGGCGACCGCCTCGACGGCCAGGTCGACCTCGGCGAAGGCGTCGAGCGAGCCGGCCGGGGTGATCAGGGCGAGCGTCGTGTCGCGCGCCTCGGCCGTCATCCGGCCCTTGTCGACCGAGCGGGCCAGGGACTTGGCGATCCGGGCCTTGGCGGTGTCCGCCTTCTCCTGGGAGCGGGCGGCGAGCACGACCGCGTAACCGGCCTTGGCGAAGACCTCGGCGATGCCGGAGGCCATGGTGCCCGAGCCGGCGACGCCGACCGAGCGGATCTCACGGCCGCCGCCGGCGTCGGCGGAGGCGGACGGGGTCAGCGCGTCGGGCACGACCTCGCCGGAGCCCGGCGCCGCGTACGTGTAGAAGCCGCGGCCCGCCTTGCGGCCGGTCAGACCGGCCTCGCTGAGCTGCTTGAGGATCGGGGCCGGGGCGTGCAGCCGGTCGTGCGAGGCGGCGTACATGGCCTCCAGGACCGTACGGGCCGTGTCGACGCCGACCAGGTCGAGCAGCGCCAGCGGGCCCATCGGCAGGCCGCAGCCCAGCTTCATCGCCGCGTCGATGTCCTCGCGGGAGGCGTACTTGGCCTCGTACATGGCGGCGGCCTGGTTCAGGTAGCCGAAGAGCAGCCCGTCCGCGATGAAGCCGGCCCGGTCGCCGACCGCCACAGGCTCCTTGCCGAGGTCCTGGGCGAGCCGGGTGACGGCGTCCACGGCCCGCGGGTCGGTCAGCACGGAGGAGACCACCTCGACCAGCTTCATGGCCTGGACCGGGGCGAAGAAGTGCAGGCCGAGGACCCGCTCGGGGTGCGCCGAGTCGGCGGCGAGCCGGGTCACCGAGAGGGCGTTGGTGCCGGTGGCCAGGATCGCGTCCGGGCGGACGATCCCGTCGAGGGTCCGGAAGACCTCCTGCTTCGCCTCGTACGACTCGGGCACGACCTCGATCACGAGGTCGGCCTCGGCGGCCGCCTGGAGGTCGGAGAAGGTACGGAAGCGGGCCAGGACGTCCTGCCGCTCCTCCTCGGTGATCCGCTCGCGGGCCACCGCGCGGGCGGTGGAGGCCTCCAGGGCGGCGACGGCCTGGGCGGCGGCGGTGTCGCTGATGTCGATGCCGATGACCTCGCGGCCGGCCCGGGCGAGGACATCGGCGATACCCGTGCCCATGGTGCCGAGACCGACGACGGCGATGGTGGAGAGAGGGGTGTCCATCAGGGGACTCCAGAGGAAGAGTGACGACTGAGGGCAGTGCGCGCACGAAAGGGGCGCGGGAAAGAGCGAGGGCGGGGCCCGGAAAAAGGGCGGTGCCCTGGGAAAAGGTGCGACGGACTCTGTCCCGGAGCCACGTCGAAACTGCCGAACCGACAAGCGAACACAACGGCTGCGTCACCAGGCCGTCGTGAGAAGTGCGGGTGGTGCCCGCTCACCTGAGACTAACCGGCCGGTAACGAGCGCGCCAGTCCCGGGAAGTTGGGAAAGTGTGATCTGGATCGCGGATAGGGTCGGATTCATGGAAATCTCCGAGGATCCGGAATTCTGCTCGATGATCGATCGATTGCGGGACGAGATCGAGAATGACTCCGGAGAAGTCCCGGCGGCATTCACGGAACTCACGGCACTCGCGGAACTCGCCGGATCCGGGAGTCGAGCCGGATCCGGGAGTCGAGCCGGGTCTGAGGGGCGAGCCGCCTCCGGGGGCCGAGCCGGGTCTGAGGGGCGAGCCGCCTCCGGGGGCCGAGCCGCCTCCGGGGGGCACGCGGAGGAACTGCACCGCGTCCTCACCGCGCCCGGACAGCCCCTCTGGGCCCGCGAGATCGCCGCCTACTCCCTCGGCGTCGCCGGCGACCCCCGTGCCTTCGAGGCCCTCGTCCTGCTCCTCAACCACCGCGATCCGGAGCGCTGCGTCACCGCCGCCCACGCCCTGGTCCGGCTCGGCGACCCCCGCACCGCGCGCGCGGCCGCGGCCCTCGCCACCAACGAACTCCGCGTCGCCTACGCCCTGCTCCCGGTCCGGCTGCTCACCGAGCTCCGCGCGCCCGAATCCGTGCCGGCGCTGATCACCGTCCTCGGACGGCGACTTCGGGCCGACGACCCCCACTGGCGGGTCGGCCTCGCCTGCGTGGAGGGCCTGGGGGCCCTGGGAGGGCCCGGCGCCAGGGAGGCCCTGGAGGCGGCGCTCCCGCACCCGCGACTGGGCGCGGCGGCGAGCCGGTCACTGGCGGGACTGGGTCCCGCCCTCTGACGGGGCCCGGTCCGGCACCAGGGCGAACGCCTCGATCTCGACCAGGAGTTCGGGCCGGACCAGCGCCGACACCTGGACCGCCGAGCTCGCCGGCAGCGGAGCGCCCGCGAAGTGGGCGTCCCGGGCGTCCCGTACCGCCGGGAGGTGGGCCACGTCCGTGACGAAGTACGTCAGCTTCACCACGTCCCCGAAGCCCGCCCCGGCCGCCGCGAGGCACCGCTCCAGGTTCGTGAAGACCTGGTGGGCCTGGGCCGCCGCGTCGCCCTCCCCGACCACCGCGCCGGAGGCGTCCAGGGCGCACTGCCCGGATATCGCGACGAACCGGCCCGTGCCCCACACGACGTGGCTGTACTGGGGGCTGGGCGCGAGGCCGTCGGGCGCGGGCACGTGGGTGAGGTGGCTCGTCATGCCCCACATCCTCGCGCACGCCACCGACGGTGCCCGCCCCCCTTCGCGGGGAGCGGGCACCGGGGGAAGGGGGAGGGGTCAGCGCACGTGGCCGAGGAAGCCGTGGAGGGCGATGCCGGCCCGCTCCGCGCGCACCGCGCCCGCCTGCTTGCCGTTCTTCTCCGGGGTCGTCGGCGCGGCCGCGGTCACGGGCTCCGGCTCCGGCTCGGGGAGCGCGGCGCAGATCGCGTCCACCTCGGTGTCGCCCTCGCCGCGCGGGACCTTGCCCGTGGCGAGGTAGGCGGCCAGGTGCTCGTCGAGACAGTCGTTCCCGCCGAGGGACACCCCGTGGTTCCCGCCGCCCTCCTCGACGACGAGGCTGGAGCCGCGCATCAGACGGTGCAGCGCGGCCCCGCCCTCGTACGGCGTCGCGGCGTCGTCCGTGGCCTGGAGGATGAGGACCGGCGGCAGCTGGTCGTTGGTGAGGTCCGGCGGGGTCAGGGACTCCACCGGCCAGAAGGCGCAGGGCGCGTTGTACCAGGCGTTGTTCCAGGTGGAGAACGGCGCCTTCGCGTGCACGCTCCAGCTGTCCTTGCGCCACACGTTCCAGTCGCGGGGCCAGCCCGCGTCCCGGCACTGCACGCTCGTGTAGACCGAGTAGCCGTTGTCGGCGGCCGCGTCGGCCTCCCCGTACCGCTCGTACGCCTCCTTCAGCGGCGCCGGGTCCGCGTCGTTGACGTACGCGGCGAAGGCGCTCGCCAGGCGGGGCCAGTAGCCGTCGTAGTACCCGCCGGGCAGGAAGGTGTCCTCCAGCTCGGCGGGGCCGACCTTGCCGCCGGCCGGGGTGGTGCGCAGCGCGTCGCGCATCCGGTACCAGGCGGCCTCGACGGCCGCCGGGTCGGTGCCCAGTCTGTACACGGCGTTCTGCCGGGCCACCCAGGCCATGAAGTCCTTGTGGCGGTCGTCGAAGGCGTAGTCCTGCGCGATGTTGTCCTCGTACCAGACGCCGTGCGGGTTCACGACGGAGTCGAGCGCCATCCGCCGCACCCGGTCCGGGTACAGGCGCGCGTACACGGAGCCCAGGTAGGTGCCGTACGAGTAGCCGAGGTAGTTGATCCTCGGCGCGCCGGCCGCCTGCCGGATCGCGTCCAGGTCCCGGGCCGTGCTCACGGTGTCGATGTACGGCAGCACGTCCGCGTACTTCTCCCCGCAGGCCTCGGCGAAGGACTGCGCCCGGTCGATGGCCGCCCGCTCGGCCGCGGCCCCGGTCGGCACCGAGTCCGCCCGCACGGGCGCGAAGTGGCCGGGCTTGCAGTCGAGCGCGGGCTCGCTCTTGCCGACCCCGCGCGGGTCGAAGCCGATCACGTCGTACTCGGCGGCCACCTTCGGGGGCAGGGAGGCCGCCACGTAGCCGGCCATGCCGCGCCCGCTGCCGCCGGGGCCGCCCGGGTTCACGAGCAGCGGGCCCTGGAAGGTCTTCGCGGTGTGGGGGACGCGGGTGAGGGCCAGGGTGATCTTCCGCCCGGCCGGGTCGTCGTGGTTGAGCGGCACCTTCAGGGTGGCGCACTGGAGCCGGGGGTACGCCTTCGTGGCGCACTCGGTCCAGGTGAGGCCGGGGAGCGGTCGGGGGGTCGGTTCACCGGCGCCGGCGGGGGCGGCGGGCAGGACGGTGACCGTCCCGGCGACCAGCGCTCCAGCGGCGATCAGCATTCCTGCGCGTGGGGTCATAGGGCGTTTGTGTCCCGAACCGGCGCCGAGGGGACCTGTTTCGGCGAGAGTTGACCCGAACGGATGCGGATCCGACGGCGTGTCAGGTGACCGGTCCGATGATCGGTCCGGAGAACCGGGGAGGCTTCACAGCAGCGTGAGCTGCTCGGGGGCGGCCGCGAGGGAGGGCTCCTCCGGTACGGGGATCCGGCGCGCCGCGCCCCGGCGGGCGGGCCCGATGCCGAACTCGGCCGCCAGCTCGTGCACCTGACGGGTGATCCGGCGCTGGTACCAGGTCGGCGCGTAGGCCCCGTCCGCGTACATCCTCTCGTACCGCCGGACCAGGCCCGGGTGGTGGTCGCGCAGCCAGGCCATGAACCACTCGCGGGCTCCCGGCCGCAGGTGCAGGACGAGCGGGGTGACCGAGCTCGCGCCGGCCTCGGCGATCGCGCGGACCGTCGCGCGCAGCTGCTCGGGCCGGTCGCCGAGGAAGGGCACCACGGGCGCCATCAGGACCCCGCAGTCGATGCCGTGCCCGCCGAGGGCGCGGACGACGTCGAGGCGGCGCTGCGGCGAGGGGGCACCGGGCTCGACCGTCCGCCAGAGCTCCTGGTCGGTGAAGCCCACCGAGACGGAGATGCCGACCTCGGTGACCCGGGCGGCCTGGGCGAGGAGCTCCAGGTCGCGCAGGATCAGGGTGCCCTTGGTGAGGATCGAGAACGGGTTCGCCCGGTCCCGCAGCGCCGTGAGGATGCCCGGCATCAGCCGGTAGCGGCCCTCGGCGCGCTGGTAGCAGTCGACGTTGGTGCCCATGGCGACGTGCGCGCCCTGCCAGCGGGCCGAGGCGAGCTGCCGGGCCAGCAGTTCCGGGGCGTTGGTCTTGACGACGATCTGGGAGTCGAAGTCCAGTCCGGTGTCCAGGTCGAGATAGCCGTGGGACTTGCGGGCGAAGCAGTACACGCACGCGTGCGTGCAGCCGCGGTAGGGGTTGACCGTCCACTCGAACGGCATGCGGGAGGCGCCGGGCACCCGGTTCAGGATCGAGCGGGCCCGGACCTCGTGGAAGGTGACGCCCCGGAACTCGGGGGCGTCGAAGGTGCGGGTGGTGACCGCGTCCGTGCCGAACAGGGTGATGTCGGCGGGGGCGGCGGGGGTGTCGCCCAGATTGTCCCAGCGCATGGACGTCTCCTCGATGGCTCGGCCTCGACCGTTCGCTCAGAATAGAACATCTGTTCCCTTGATCGTCGCAACCCGGATTTCGCCCCCCGGAGCCCACGTGGTTCGCTAGGCCTGCACCCCCCGAGGAATCACGAGCTGGAGGAAGTCAATGGCGCAGGTCGAGGCCACCACGGAACGGATCATCGCCGCGGACGCGGAGACGGTGTTCGACGCCCTGGCCGACTACAGCGGCACGCGCGCGAAGCTGCTCCCCGAGCACTTCAGCGAGTACGAGGTGCGCGAGGGCGGCGACGGCGAGGGCACCCTCGTCCACTGGAAGCTCCAGGCCACCAGCAAGCGCGTCCGAGACTGCCTCCTGGAGGTCACCGAGCCCACCGACGGGCAGCTCGTCGAGAAGGACCGCAACTCCTCCATGGTCACCACCTGGACCGTGACGCCCGCCGGGGAGGGCAAGTCCCGCGCCGTCGTCACCACCGTCTGGAACGGCGCCGGCGGCATCGGCGGCTTCTTCGAGAAGACCTTCGCGCCCAAGGGGCTCGGCCGCATCTACGACGCCGTCCTCGCCAAGCTGGCCGACGAGGTCGAGAAGTAACGCCCTGGGCGTTCACCGATTCGAGTGGATCGCCCGCGCCCCCCGTACCGGCCCTCCGTGCGCCGGGGGGCGCGGGCCTTCTCGTAAACGCGCTGATGAGCGACCCAAGTGCGCCGTGGTGCAGGGACGTTCACCCCCGCCGCCGCCACCGCCCCGTCGTACCGCCCGACTTGCTCCCCCTTCGCGCGCAATGCGAAGAATGGCGCGGCGCAGACGCCGTGACGAGGGGAGCAGACACGTGGGTGCGATCACGATGGCGAAGGGCGCCGAGGGCACCGCGGGGGACGCGGAACCGCTCGCCCCGGACGGCCCGCCCGCCGACCCCGCGCCACCGCCCGGCCCGGGCGCCACTGGTCTCGACCCCCGCCGCGTCCGGCTCGTCTTCTGCGGCCTCATGCTCGCGCTGCTCCTCGCCGCGCTGGAGCAGATGATCGTCGCCACCGCCCTGCCGAAGATCGTCGGCGAGCTCCACGGCCTGGACCGGATGTCCTGGGCGATCACCGCCTACCTCCTGACCTCCACCATCGGCCTGCCGGTCTACGGAAAGCTCGGCGACCTCCTCGGCCGCAAGGGCGTCTTCCTCTTCGCGATCGTCGTCTTCGTCGTCGGCTCCGGCCTCGCCGGCTGGTCCCGCACGATGGACCAGCTCATCGCCTTCCGCGCGATCCAGGGCATCGGCGCCGGCGGCCTCATGATCGGCGTCCAGGCGATCATCGCCGACATCGTCCCGGCCCGGGAACGCGGCCGCTACATGGGGCTCATCGGCGCGGCCTTCGGCCTCGCCTCCGTCGCGGGGCCGCTGCTCGGCGGCTTCTTCACCGACCACGTCTCCTGGCGCTGGTGCTTCTACTTCAACGTGCCCTTCGGGCTCGTCACCCTCGCCGTCGTCGCCGCCGTCCTCAAGCTCCCGAAACCCACCGCACGCGCGCGCTTCGACGTCCTCGGCGCACTGCTCCTCGCCGCCGCCTCCACCTGCCTGGTCCTGCTGACGAGTTGGGGCGGCACCGAGTACGCCTGGGACTCCCGGGTCATCCTCGCCCTCGCCTGCGGAGCCGCCGGAACGGCCCTGCTCTTCCTGGTCGTCGAGCGCTTCGCGCCCGAACCGCTCATCCCGCTCCGGCTGTTCCGCGACTCCGTCTTCACCGTCACCGCCCTCGTCGGCGCCGTCGTCGGCATCGCGCTCTTCGGCGCCGCCAGCTACCTCCCCAGCTTCCTGCAGATGGTCGAGGGTGCCAGCGCCACCGAATCCGGCCTCCTGATGCTGCCCCTCATGGGCGGCATCGTCATCGCCTCCGTCGTCTCCGGCCAGCTCATCAGCCGCACCGGCCACTACAAGGCCTATCCGGTGATCGGCGGGGCGGTCTCCGTCCTCGGCATGTGGCTGCTCTCCCGCGTGGGCACCGACACCCCGCGCCTCCAGCACAGCCTCTGGCAGGCCGTCCTCGGCACCGGCATCGGCCTCGTCATGCCGGTCCTTGTGCTCGCCGTGCAGAACTCCGTGCGCCCCGCCGACCTCGGCACCGCCACCAGCGCCCACACCTACTTCCGCCAGATCGGCGGCAGCGTCGGCGCCGCCGTCTTCGGCACCCTCTTCGCCTCCCGGCTCGACGACGCCCTCGGCGACCGGCTCGCCGGCGTCCTCGCCCGGGACGGCTCCACCCCGCTGCCGCCGGCCGAGTCGATCACCCCGGGGACCGTCCGCAGCCTGCCGCCCGCCCTGCGCGACGCGTACGTCCAGGCGTACGCGGACGCGATGCCGCGGATCTTCCTCTACCTCGTGCCGGTCCTCGTGCTCGGCCTCGTCCTCGCCTTCTTCCTCAAGGAGAAACCGCTGGTGTCCCACCACAGCCCCCTCACCGAGGCCACGCACGCCGACGAGACCGGCGGCTTCCAGTCGGTCCCGCACGCCCGCCACGCCGCCCCCGCCCCCGTCCAGGCCGTCGCCGCCCCTCCGCACTCCGGAGTGCCCGTCTGCGGCACCGTCCAGCACCACGACGGCAGCCGGGTCCCGCGGGCCGCGCTCACCCTCATCGACGTCCAGGGCCGGCAGATCGGCCGCGGCGCGAGCGGCGACGACGGCCGGTACGCCCTGAGCGTCCCCGGCGGCGGCGCGTACGTCCTGATCGCGGCGGCCGGCGGCCACCAGCCGCAGGCCGTCTCCGTCACCGTCGGCGACCGGCCGGTGGAGCTCGACGTCGTCCTCGGCGGCGCCGGCCGGCTCGCGGGCAGCGTCGTCACCGCCGACGGCACGCCCGTGCGCGACGCGGCCGTCACCCTCACCGACGTGCGCGGCGAGGTCGTCGCCTCCACCCGCAGCGGACGCGAGGGCGGCTACGTCATCGGCGAACTGGTCGCGGGCGAGTACACCCTCGCCGCCAGTGCCCCCGCCTTCCGGCCCGCCGCCCTCCCCGTCAGCGTCCAGGCCTCCCGCGAGACCCGCCAGGACATCGAACTGGCCGGCGGCGCGGTGCTGCGCGGCACCGTGCGGGCCGGGGGAGGACGGCCCGTGGAGGACGCCCGGGTCACCCTCCTCGACGCCGCGGGCAACGTCGTCGACACCCTCACCACCGGCCCCGACGGCACCTTCCGCTTCGTCGACCTCTCCTCCGGCGAGTACACGGTCATCGCCGCCGGGTACCCGCCCGTCGCCACCGTCCTCCAGGTGGCCGGCGGCGGCCGCACCGAGCGCGACCTCCAGCTCGGCCACGAGGACTGAGGACCGCTCTCAGGAGGCGGTCGTGGCCTTGCGCAGCGCGCTGATGCAGGTGCCGATCGCCTCCTGGAGGGCTTCGAGGCGCTGGAGCATGTCCGCCTCGTAGATGTCCTCCTCCATCACCTCGTCGAGCGTCAGCTCCTCGAAGACCCTCGTCGCCTTCTGCAGGCTGTTGTAGAACCTCGTCCGCCGCTCCTGGACGCGCAGCGCCGGATCCTCCTCGACCGCCTTGGCGACCAGGTCCTTCACCGTGTCGTAGGCCTCGCCGGCCCACTCGCCCGCCTCCTCCGAGTCGTCCAGCTCGTCGAGGAGCGACAGGTGCCGCTCGGCCTCGGCCCGGATCTCGGCCGGTGCCTCCACGGTCTGCCCGGCGGGGGTCCTGATCCGGCCCTTCTCGACGATCTGCCGCACGTACCCGATGCGGTCGGCCGCCTTCGCCTCGTTCGCCACGGCCTTCTTCAGGTCGTCGGTACGGGCGATGGCGCGGGCCATCTCGGTCTGGAGGGCCGGGTCCTCCTTCATCCGGTCCAGCAGCGCCCCGCGCGCGGCCTGGGCCGTACCGGGGTCGGCGAGGATCGCCGCCCGCAGCGCCGTCGGGTTCTCCGCGACCTCCAGGGCCTTGGTCGGCCGGATGCCCTCGGCCTCGGCCGCCGCGCTGATCGCCTGACCGCGCACGGAGGACGCGCTGTTGCGGGAGGCGTAGTACGAGAGCCAGACGTCCGCGTCCGGCAGCTCGACGTCCTCGCCCGGGACCAGGACCTCGAACTGCGGGACCAGACCGTCGTCGGCCGCCATGTCCCAGGCCCTGTAGTGGCGCATGACCCGCTCGGGCGAGCATCCGGCGAGCTCCGCGAAGGCCTTCGCCGAGACCTTCGTCCGGGCCGTCCCCTCGGCGGGCTGACCGCCGGGCCGGACGCTCCGGGCCACCTTCAGCGCGAAGGCCCAGCCGCCGGTCCGCGCGTAGACGCCGAAGTCCCGGGCGTCACGCACGACGACGGGGTCGTGGTCCGGGCCGTGGCCGTCGGTGTCGGCGTCGGTGTCGTCGTCCCGGGAGCCGTGCGCGGCCCCGGGGGCCGGGATCTCCTCGGGCTCCGGGTCCGACGGCTCCCAGAACTCCGGCTCCTCCGCCATGACGGGCCCGGCGGGCTCGGGAACCACGACGGGCCCGGTCCCGGCGGGCGCGGATTCGGACGGGGTGAAGGCGATGGTCACCGAGAGCTCTCCGGAAGGTCGACAACGACAACTGCGGCCGACAGCCTATACGCGCCCGTTGGCGATGTTTCGTCCGATTCGAAGACCGCCGTGCCGCGCCGGTTCGCGGCGGAGGGCCCCGGGGGCATCCGGAACCGGCCGGGCGATCCGTACCGCCGCCCGGTGGACGTCATTGGTCCACTCCAACGGAGGTTATCCACAGGGGTGGTGGGGCTGCCGGGCGGCGCGTACGGTGCCAGGCATGAAGATCCTCATCAGCGCCGACATGGAGGGCGCCACCGGTGTGACCTGGCCCGCCGACGTGCTGCCCGGCACGCCGCAGTGGGAGCGGTGCCGCGCGATGTTCACCTCCGACGTGAACGCCGCCGTGCTCGGCTTCTTCGACGGCGGCGCGGACGAGGTCCTCATCAACGAGGCGCACTGGACCATGCGGAACCTGCTCCTGGAGCGGCTCGACGAGCGGGCCGGGATGCTCACCGGCCGGCACAAGTCCCTCTCGATGGTCGAGGGCGTGCAGCACGGCGACGTCGACGGCATCGCCTTCGTCGGCTACCACACCGGCGCCGGCACCGAGGGCGTCCTCGCGCACACCTACCTCGCCAACTCCATCACCGGGGTCTGGCTCAACGGCGAGCGGGCGAGCGAGGGCCTGCTCAACGCCCATGTGGTCGCGGAGTACGGCGTGCCCGTCGTCCTCGTCACCGGGGACGACCTGACCTGCGAGGACGCCCTCGGCTACGCGCCCGAGGCGCTCAAGGTCGCCGTCAAGGACCACGTCTCGCGGTACGCGGCGGTGTGCCGCCCCCCGGCGAGGACCGCCGCCGACATCCGCGCCGCGGCGAAGAGCGCCGCCGCGCTCGCCGTCCGGTACGAGCCGGTCCGGGGCGGTCCGTTCACCGTGGAGCTGGAGTTCGACGCCGAGCACCTGGGCGCCGCCGCCACGGTGGTTCCCGGCGTGGCGCGGAGCGCCGAGCGGCGCGTCGCGTACACCAGCGAGACGATGTACGAGGCAATTCGCACGTTCAAGGCGGTCACGACCATCGTCTCGGCCGCGGTGGAGGAGCAGTATGGCTGAGGAGGTCCGGGTTCCGGACACGACGGCGCTCGACGAGGTGGTCACCTTCACCTCCGAGCTCATCCGCATCGACACCACCAACCGGGGCGGCGGCGACTGCCGCGAGCGGCCGGCCGCCGAGTACGTCGCCGAACGGCTCGCGGACGCCGGGATCGAACCCACCCTCCTGGAGCGGACCCCCGGCCGCACCAACGTGGTGGCGCGGATCCCCGGCACCGACCCCTCGGCCGAGGCGCTCCTCGTCCACGGCCACCTGGACGTGGTGCCCGCCGACCCCGCCGAATGGGCCGTGCACCCCTTCTCCGGCGAGGTGCGCGACGGGGTCGTCTGGGGGCGCGGCGCCGTCGACATGAAGAACATGGACGCGATGGTCCTGGCCGTCGTCCGCTCCTGGGCCCGCCAGGGCATCCGGCCCCGCCGCGACATCGTCCTCGCCTACACCGCCGACGAGGAGGCCAGCGCCGAGGACGGCTCCGACTTCCTCGCCGACCGGCACGCGGCGCTCTTCGAGGGCTGCACGGAGGGCATCAGCGAGTCCGGGGCGTTCAGCTTCCACCCGCAGCCCGGCACCACCCTCTACCCGATCGCGGCGGGGGAGCGGGGCACCGCCTGGCTCAAGCTCACCGCGCGCGGCCGGGCCGGCCACGGCTCCAAGGTGAACACGGCCAACGCCGTCACCCGCCTCGCCGCGGCCGTCGCCCGGATCGGCGCCCACACCTGGCCGGTCCGCCTCACCACGACCGTCCGCGCCGCCCTCACCGAACTCGCCGCGCTGTACGGCATCGAGGTCGACACGAGCGCCCCCGACCTCGACGTCGACCTCCTCCTCGACAAGCTCGGTCCCGCCGCCGCCCTCGTCGAGGCGACCGTCCGCAACAGCGCCAACCCGACGATGCTGGAGGCCGGTTACAAGGTCAACGTCATCCCGGGCCAGGCCGTGGCCTACGTCGACGGGCGGATGCTGCCGGGCGGCGAGGAGGAGTTCGCCGCGACCATGGACCTGCTCACCGGGCCCGACGTGGAGTGGGAGTTCCACCACCGCGAGGTGCCCCTGGAGGCCCCGGTCGACTCCCCGACCTTCGCCAAGCTCCGGGCCGCCGTCGAGCGCTTCGACCCGGCCGGGCACGTCCTGCCGTTCACCATGTCCGGCGGCACGGACGCCAAGCAGTTCTCGCGGCTCGGCATCACCGGCTACGGCTTCTCGCCCCTCCGGCTGCCCCCGGACCTCGACTACGGGGCGCTCTTCCACGGCGTCGACGAGCGCGTCCCGGTGGACGCCCTGCACTTCGGCGTCCGGGTGCTCGACCACTATCTGAAGTCCGCGTAGGACAGGGGGGGATCCGACCCGTGACAGGGGGAAACGAGATGGCCGTGACCACGGCCGGGTACGGCGGCTGGCCGTCGCCCGTCGACGCCGCGCTCGCCGCCGCCCACGACGGGCGGCCCGAGTACCTCGGCGCCGTCGGCGACGAGCTCTGGTGGACCGCGCCCCGCCCCGCCGAGGGCGGCCGGCGCGCCCTCGTCCGGCGGCGCGCCGACGGCACCGAGGAGAGCCTGCTGCCCGCCCCGTGGAACGTCCGCAGCAGGGTGATCGAGTACGGCGGGCAGCCCTGGGCGGCCGTCGCGCGCCCGGAGGGCGGACCGCTCGCCGTGTTCTGCCACTTCCCCGACCAGCGGCTCTACGCGTACGAACCCGACGCCGAGCCCGCCGTCGAGCCGAGGCCGCTCACCCCGGTCTCCTCCGTCGGCGGCGGACTGCGGTGGGCCGACCCGGTCGTCCACCCGGACCGGGGCGAGGTGTGGTGCGTCCTGGAGGAGTTCACCGGCCCCGCGCCCACCGACGTGCGCCGCGTCCTCGCCGCCGTGCCCCTCGACGGCTCGGCCGCCGAGGACCGTGCCGCCGTCCGGGAACTCTCCGACGGACGCCACCGGTTCGTCACCGGCCCCCGGATCTCCCCCGACGGCCGCCGGGCGGCCTGGATCGCCTGGGACCACCCCCGGATGCCCTGGGACGGCACCGAGGTCCGACTCGCCGACGTCACCCCCGAGGGCACCCTCCGGGAGGCCGGGACCGTCGCCGGCTCGGCCGCCGAGTCGATCCCGCAGGTCGACTGGGACCCCGCCGGCCGGCTGCTCCTCGTCAGCGACCGCACCGGCTGGTGGAACCTCTACCGCGCCGAGATCGGAGCCGACGGCCGCCTCACCGAACCGGAGGCGCTCTGCCCCCGCGCCGAGGAGTTCGGCGGCCCGCTCTGGCAGATCGGACTCCGCTGGTTCGCCCCCCTGGAGAACGGCCTGATCGCCGTCGTCCACGGCCGGGGGACCACCACCCTCGGGATCCTCGACCCCGAGCGCCGCGCCCTGGTCGACGTCGGCGGACCCCGCACCGAGTGGGCCGCGACCCTCGCCGCCCACGGCACCCGGGTGGTCGGCGTCGCCGCCGCACCGCACCGCTCCGCCGAGCTCGTCGAGCTCGACACCCGCACCGGCCGCAGCCGCGTGGTCGGCGCCGCGCACACCGACGCCGTCGACCCCGCCTACCTCCCCGAGCCCCTGATCCGCACCTTCACCGGTCCCGGCGGGCGGGAGATCCACGCCCAGGTGTACCCGCCGCGCCACCCCGGCTTCACCGGACCCGAGGGCGAGCTGCCGCCCTACGTGATCTGGGCCCACGGCGGCCCCACGGGCCGCACACCGCTCGTCCTCGACCTGGAGACCGCCTACTTCACCTCGCGGGGCATCGGCGTCGCCAAGGTGGACTACGGCGGCTCGACCGGCTACGGCCGCGAGTACCGGGAGCGGCTGCGCGAGCAGTGGGGCGTCGTCGACGTCGAGGACTGCGCGGCCGTCGCGACGGCCCTCGCCGCCGAGGGCACCGCCGACCCCGCCCGGCTCGCGGTGCGCGGCGGCAGCGCGGGCGGCTGGACCAGCGCCGCGTCCCTCGTCTCCACCGACGTGTACGCCTGCGGCACGATCATCTACCCCGTCCTGGACCTGCGGAGCTGGGCCACCGACGAGACCCACGACTTCGAGTCCCGGTACCTCGACGGACTGGTCGGACCGCTCGACGAGGTGCCCGCCCGCTACAAGGAGCGCTCGCCGATCGAGCACGTCGACCGCGTCACGGCCCCGTTCCTGCTGCTGCAGGGCCTCGACGACGTCATCTGCCCGCCCGCGCAGGCCGAGCGCCTCCTCGCCCGCGCGGCCGGCCGGGGAGTCCCGCACGCCTACCTCGCCTTCGAGGGGGAGGGGCACGGCTTCCGCAGGGCCGACACCATGGTCCAGGCCCTGGAGGCCGAACTCGCCCTGTACGCACGGGCCTTCGGCATCGACCGAACGGACCTGCCGGACCTGGAGTACCGCACGTGACCGGCCCGTCCTCCGCCGTCGAACCCCTGGCCCGGGCCGAGCGGCTCGGCTCCGGGGCACGGGTCGCCGTCGTCGCCCCCAGCGGTCCCGTCCCCGAGGAGCGGCTCACGGCCGGACTCGACATCCTGCGCGGCTGGGGCCTGGAGCCGGTGGTCGCCCCGCACGTCCTGGACGCCCACCCCGCGCTCGGCCACCTCGCGGGGGCGGACCGGGCGCGCGCCCGCGATCTGACCGAGGCCTGGTGCGACCCGTCGGTCTCCGCCGTGCTCTGCGCGCGCGGCGGGTTCGGGGCCCAGCGCATGGTGGACCTGGTCGACTGGACGGCGATACGGGCGGCCGGGCCCAAGGCGTTCGTCGGCTACAGCGACGTCACCGCCCTGCACGAGGCCTTCGCCGTCCGCGCGGGCTTCGCCACCCTGCACGGGCCGATGGTCGCCGCCGGCACGTTCCTGTCGGACCCGCGCACCCGGGAGTCGCTGCGGGCCACCCTCTTCGAGCCCGAGACCGTCCTCACGCTCGGTCCGGAGACGGCACGGGCCCTGGTGCCGGGCCGCGCCCGGGGCGTGACGCTCGGCGGCTGCGCCAGCCTCCTCGCCGCCGACCTCGGCACCCCGCACGGGCGGCCCTCGGCCCGCGGCGGGCTGCTGCTCCTGGAGGACGTGGGGGAGGAGCCGTACCGCCTCGACCGCATCCTCACCCAACTGCTGCGTTCCGGCTGGCTCGAAGGGGTCACGGGCATCGGTCTCGGCTCCTGGGAGGAGTGCGGTCCGTACGAGGAGGTGCGGGCGGTGCTCGCCGACCGGCTCGGCGGCCTCGGGGTGCCGGTCGTGGAGGAGATGGGCTTCGGGCACAGCACGACCGCGCTGACCATGCCGCTCGGCCTGCCCGCCGCCCTCGACGCGGACACGGGCACGCTCACCCTGGACGCACCGGCCCTGCGCTGACCGGACCCGTGCCCGTACGACGAAGACGCGCCCCCGCCCCCGCGGAAAGCGGAGGTGAGGGCGCGTCCCGGCGGGGGACGGGAGCGCCCCGCCGCGAGCCCGGAACCGGTCGGCCGCGCCTCCGCCCGCGCCGGGTTCCTACTCCGACGCCGTCCTGCGCTGGTGCGCGGCGGCCTCGTCCCGGCTCGTCTCCAGGTGCCGCAGGGCCAGCTTCTCGACGCGCTCCACGTCCCGCGCCTCGATCCCCCGGTACAGCTCCGCGTGCTCCTCGGCGACGACGGTGAAGTCGTCGTGCTGCCCGAGCAGCCAGCGCATCCGGCTGCGCAGCGTCGCGTTCAGCTCGCTGAGCAGGGCGTTGTCGGCCAGCTCCGTGACGGTCTCGTGGAAGTCGGCGGCCGCCCGCCGGGCGGCCTGCCCGTCGCCCCTGGCCGCGGCCGCCAGCTCGGCGTCGAGGTCGGCGCGGAGCTTGGCGAGCCCCGCCCGGGTGCGGCGCTGCGCGGCGAGCCGGAAGCCGAGGATCTCCAGGGCGGACCTGACCTCGCCGAGGTCCGAGATGTCGGACGCCGTGAACTCGCGGACCACCGCCCAGGTGCGAGGGCGGGGCGTCACCAGGCCCTCCGCGACCAGGTCCCGCAGGGCGTCGCGGACGGGCAGCCGGCTCACGTCCAGCTCGGCCGCGATCTCGCGCTCCACCAGCCTGCTGCCGGGGGCCCGGGTCCCGTCGATGATCTGATCGCGCAGGACGCGCGTCACCCGCTCCGATTCGGGTCTGAATTCCTCAGCGCCTGTCATGCGGCCATTCTCCCATCGGGGGGCGAGCGGCGGCTGTCCGCGGGACCCGGCCGTCCGTGCGGGGAGCGCCGCCTTCACTGAATCTCCGTCAACAACCTTCGTCCGGCGCGTTGACGGCCTCATGACACGTGTCACAGCATGGGCGCTGCCCGGGTACCTACCAGTCGGTAGGTGGTGCCGGGCCTCTCGGTGCCGTCCTCAGCGTGGAGGTCCCCCGTGTCCCGTGCCGTGCCCCGATCCCGCAAGGCCCTCGCGCTCGTGGCCGGCGCGGCCGCGCTCGCCGCGCCGCTCGCCCTGGCCGCGCCCGCGAGCGGCGCCGAGGCCGTCCCCGGCCCCGGCGCGTACACCGTCACCCCGCTCCGGTTCACCGTCGAGGCGGGTGGCCGGAGTTGCGCGGTCGACGCCGACCTCTACCGGCCCGCCGGTGCGGACGCCGTCCACCCCGCGCCCGCCGTCCTCGCCACCAACGGCTTCGGCGGCAGCAAGAGCGACGGCTCCACCGCCGCGATCGGCAAGGCCTTCGCCGAGCGCGGCTACGTCGGCCTCGTCTACTCGGGCCTCGGCTTCGGGAAGTCCGGCTGTCTGATCTCCCTCGACGCCCCGGAGGCCGACGGCCGGGCCGCCGCCCGCCTCGTCGACTTCCTCGCCGGCGGCCGGGCCGCCGACGACGGGACCCGCGTCGACTTCGTCACCCGGGACGGCGCGGGAGACCCGCGCGTCGGCATGATCGGCGGCTCCTACGGCGGGGCCGTCCAACTCGCGGCCGCCTCCGTCGATCCCCGTGTCGACGCCCTCGTCCCCCTCATCACCTGGAACGACCTCGCGTACTCGCTCGCCCCCAACGCCGCCGACCGCGCCACCCCCGGCGTCTTCAAACGGCAGTGGGCCAACGGCTTCTACCTCATAGGCGAGGGCCAGCCCCTGCTCTCCCCGTCCCTCGACCCCAGCCGGATCAACTCCCTCGGCTGTCTGCACTTCGTCACCGACGCCTGCGACACCGTGAGGCTCCTCAACTCCGGCCGCTACCCGGCCGCCGAGACCGAGAAGATGCTCACGTACGCCCGCAGCGTCTCACCGGTCTCCTACCTGGACCGGATCACCGCCCCCACCCTGATCGTCCAGGGCCAGTCCGACAGCCTGTTCAACCTCAACGAGGCGCGCGCCACCTACGACCGGCTGCGCGAGCGGGGCGTCGACACCCGGATGATCTGGCAGTCCTGGGGCCACAGCGGAGGACAGAGGCCGGGCGAGCTCGACCTCGGCGACCCGGAGGGGAGTTACGTCGGGCGGCGCGTCCTCGCCTGGTTCGACCGCCACCTCCGGAAGAACCCGGCCGCGGACACCGGACCCGCCTTCGCCTGGTACCGCGAGGGGCGGAGCGGTTACGGCACCGCCGACCGGGTCCCGGCGCTCAGCCAGAAGCTGTACCTCTCCGGCGACGGCAAGCTCGTCGACGACCGTGCGAAGGTCGTCCGCGGCTCCCGGCAGTACGGCAACCGGCTGGTCCCCACCAGCCACTCCGAGTCCTCGCTCGCCGGGACGATCGGGCTCCCCGACCCCCGGCCGTACGACACCCCGGGCACCTACCTCGGCTGGGCCAGCGCCCCGCTCACCGCGCCCGTGGACCTCGTCGGCGCGCCGAGGGCGACCCTCCGGGTCGTGTCCCCGGCGACCGAACGCGTCCAGGACTCGGGCGACGCCGCCGACAAGCTCGTCCTCTTCGCGAAGCTGTACGACGTCGCGCCCGACGGGGCGAAGACCCTGGTCAACCGGCTGGTCGCGCCGGTACGCGTCCCGGACGTCACGCGTCCCTTCACCGTCGAGCTGCCGGCCATCGTCCACCGGTACGAGACGGGCCACCGGCTGGAGTTCGTCGTCGCGGCGAGCGACACCGCGTACTCCGGCAACCGGGGGATCAAGCCGGTGACCGTCGTCAGCGCCCCCGAGTCCACGGGGACGCTCTCCCTGCCCCTGGTGGAGGGCAGGGTCGGCTAGGACGCCTCAGAGCGCCGCGTACCCCGGGCGGACGACCTCGTCGATCAGCCGCTGCCGCTCCGGCAGCGGCAGGAAGGCGGCCTCCAGGGCGGCGACCGTGAACTCCTCGAAGACCTCGGGGCCGTACCCGAAGGCGTCCACCATGTGCTGGAACTCCTCGCTCATGGTGGTGCCGGAGACCAGGCGGTTGTCGGTGTTGAGCGTGATCCGGAAGCCGAGCCGGCGCAGCTCGTCGATCGGGTGCGAGGCGTAGTCCTTCGCGGCGCCCGTCTGGAGGTTGGAGGTCGGGCAGACCTCCAGGGCGATGCGGTTGTCCCGGACGTACGAGGCGAGCCGGCCCAGCGTGCCGTCCTCGGCGATGTCGTCCGTGATCCGCACGCCGTGGCCGATCCGCTCGGTGCCGCAGACCTGCACGGCCTCGTGGATCGACTCCGCGCCGACGGCCTCGCCGGCGTGGATCGTGTAGTGGCAGTTCTCCCGCTTCAGGTGCTGGAAGGCGGCCAGGTGGCGGGCCGGCGGGTTGCCGATCTCGCCGCCGGCTATGTCGAAGCCCGCCACGCCGTTGTCCCGGTGCGCGACCGTGAGCTCCGCGATCTCCAGGGAGCGGTCGGTGTGGCGCATGCCGGTGAGGAGGGTGCGGACCGTGATCCGGCCGCCGGTGCGGCGCTCGCCCTCGCGGAAGCCGTCGTTCACCGCCTCGACGACCTCGTCGAGGGTCAGGCCGCCCTCCAGGTGCTGCTCGGGGGCGTAACGGATCTCGGCGTAGACGACGCCGTCCGCCGCCAGGTCCTCGGCGCACTCGGCCGCGATGCGCACGAGCGCCTCGCGGGTCTGCATGACCGCGCAGGTGTGGGCGAAGGTCTCCAGGTAGCGCTCCAGCGAACCGGAGTCGGCGGCGTCCCGGAACCAGACCGCGAGCTCGGCCGGGTCCTCGGTCGGCAGCGCGGTGTAGCCGCACTCCCGCGCCAGCTCGACGATGGTCGCGGGGCGCAGTCCGCCGTCGAGGTGGTCGTGGAGGACGGCCTTGGGGGCCCGGCGGATCCACTCGGAGACGGTGGCGGCGGCAGGCGTGGCAGGGTTGTCAGACAAGTGCATGGCGGGGAAGTGTACGCCAAGGGCGCGTGGGGCGCTGTGACGGGTTCGACGGGCGGTCGGCCGGCCGGGAACTCCGCTCCTGCGCGGGCCGCCCTCGGGCCTCACGGCTCGCGGCTCCGGCGCGCGGAGTCGCCCCGCCGTGGCCCACCGCCAGGGCCCGGGCGGGCCCCCGTTCCCGCTCGGTCCGGCGGCGGCCGTGGTGCCGGTCGGGAGCGGCGGTCGGGGGCGGCGGTCGGGACGGGCGAGGCGCTCCCCGTCCCCCGCTCAGTACGACTGCAGCACCGGCAGCGCGGCCGTGCCCGTGGGGAGCATGTGCTTGGCCGCCAGGACCGGCGTCTCGCCGACCCGCACCACCTGGGTGACCAGGACGGCGGGGGTGTCCGCCGGGCGCCCCAGCTGCTCCCCGCGCCGCCGCCCGAGCAGTGTCGCCGTGATCCCGCTGTGCCCGCTCAGGGCCGTCTCCCGCGAGGCCCCCACCAGCACCGCCAGCATCGAGACCGCGCCGCCGGCGCTGGTGCCCGGCTCCGCGGCCCGCAGGGCCCGCGCGAACTCCGGGTGCACCCGGCCGAGCAGCTCGTCGGGCGCCGCCCACTCGTGGCTCAGCGCCGTCGCCGTGCCCTCCCCGCCGAGTACGGACTCCCAGAACCGCAGCTCGGCGCGGGCGGGCGCGAGCAGGTGCTGGGTGGTGAAGTCGGTCGGCTCCTCGACGGTCCTGAGCAGCGCCCGCACCCGCAGCGGGGCGCCCGCGCCGATCAGCTCCTCCAGCGGCTGGACGTGCTCGAAGCCGCGCCGGGGCGGACGGTCGTTGACGGTACGGCCCACCCCGCGCCGCACCGTGAGGACGCCGTCCTCCTGGAGCAGCAGCAGCGCCTCGCGCAGGGCCGGCCGGCTGACGCCCAGCTCGGCGGCGAGCTTCGGCTCGGAGGGGAGCGTGGAGCCCGGCGGGTAGGTGCCGTCGTGGACGGCGTCCGCGATCCGCTCGTAGAGCGCCACGACCGGTCGCCGCCGCTGTCCGCTGACCGCCACGGCCCCTCCTCGTCTCGTCCCCGGCTCGCTCCGCGCCGGTCTTCGCACCACGGTAGTCGGCCCACGTTGTCTGACAAGTCACCCGTACGGCTCTGCTCGCCGTCACGGGGAGGCGCCCCGCGTCCCATTCTGGTCCCACGGCTGCGGCCGGGTACGACCGACGGCACGACGGAGGAGAGGGGCCGGGCATGAGTCCCAAGCAGGCGTCACGGGCAGCGGGCGGGGGCGCGTCCCGGACGGCCGGAGCCCTCACCCCGGGGCGGATCGCGATGACCGCGGTCGCGGTCCTCGCCCCGGCCCTCGTCTTCGAGAACACCCGCGAGGTGAAGATCCGCCCGCTGGTCCCCGAGGTCGCCCCGCCGCTCTGCGGGGCGCTGCTCGTGACCGCCCTCCTCGGTGCGGGCCGCGGCTCCCGCTTCGCCGTCCGGGGGCGGAAGTGAGGAGGGCCACCGTCATCGGCGTCGGCGCGGTCCTGGCGCTCGCGGCCGTCGCCGCCTCCTCGGCGGAGGGCGCCGCCACGCCCGGAGACGAGGCCGGGGCCCGGCCGATGCCGGACTTCCTGGGCCGGGGCCTGTGGCAGGTCTTCACCCGCCTCGACCGCCGGACCCGGCTCGACGTCCACGATGTCAGCGGCCGCGACCGGCGGGTGCTCTGGCCGCCGTGCTGGGAGGTCTGCACCCAGTACCCGGGGGCGGGCACGGCCCTCGACCGGCGGACCACCGTCATGATCGGAGTCGTGCGCAAGGGGGAGACCTGCCCGCCCCGCGTCCGCGACGCCCGCCGCTGAGGGGCCGCGCGCCCCGCCGGCCCCGCGCCCGCCGCCGAAAGGCCCCGCGCTCCACCGGCCCCGCCCCCGCCGCCGAACGTCCGCACCCCGCCCGCCGCCGCAAGCCCGCGCCCCGCCGCCGCGCGCGGCCGAAAGCCCGTGACCTCCGTCCCCCGCCCGCCTAGCCTGGCCGCATGTCCGACGAACCCGCCGCCTACCTCGCCGTCGGGCCCCGCGTGGGCCTGCGCCCCTTCTCCCTCGCCGACGCCGAGGAGTTCACCGCCCGCGCCCGCGAGAGCCGGGAGCTCCACCGCCCCTGGCTCTTCCCGCCGTGCACGGCCGAGGCGTACGCCGCCTACGCGGCCGCTCTGATCGCGGATCCGGCGCGCGCGGGCTTCCTGGTCTGCGAGCGCGCCGACGACGGGATCGCCGGCTTCGTCAACATCAACAACATCGTCCGCGGCGCGTTCCGCAGCGGCGCCCTCGGTTACGGCGCCTTCGCGCACGCCGCCGGGCGCGGACTCCTCACCGAGGCCCTCGGACTGGTCCTGGAGCACGCCTTCGGCCCCCTGGAGCTGCACCGGCTGGAGGCGAACATCCAGCCCGGCAACACCGCCTCCCGCGCCCTGGTCCGCCGCGCGGGCTTCCGCCTGGAGGGCTTCTCGCCCGCGATGCTGCACATCGACGGGGCCTGGCGGGACCACGAACGCTGGGCGATCACGGCATCCGACTAGTAGTGCTTCGTTACGTCGAGTGATCTCGCCTGGTGGTGGGCATCTTCCGGTCATGAGGCTGGGGGAGGTGGAACGGCTCCGGGGTGAGTTATCGGAGTTCGTTGCCGATGTGTTCGCCTCGCTTCCGCGGCGGGATCAGCGGCGGTGGAGCGGGTGTTATCTGCGGGGTCTGATGCTGGACGGGCGGCGCAAGTCCATCCAGCCGATGGCCGAGCGGCTGCCGGACGGAAACATGCAGGCCCTGCAGCAGTTCGTGAACCAGTCGCCATGGGATCCGCTGCCGGTGCGGCGGCGGATCGCCGAACGGCTGAGCGAGGCGATCGCGCCCGAGGTATGGGTGATCGACGATGTGTCGTTTCCCAAGTGCGGCACGGCGTCGGTGGGGGTGGCCCGGCAGTACTGCGGAGCGTTGGGCAAGCGGGCGAACTGCCAGGTCGCGGTCAGCGTCCACGCGGCCACCGACACGGCATCGTGCCCGCTGGAGTGGGAGTTGTTCCTGCCCGAGGAATGGGCCCGTGATGACCGGCGGCGCCGGCGGGCCGGGGTCCCGGACCAGGTGGGGCATGTCCCCAAGGGCCGGTTGGCTCTGGGGCTGCTGGACCGGCTGGCCGCGCAGGGCCTTGAAGCGCCGGTGATCGTGGCGGACGCCGGCTACGGCCGCAGCGTCTCTTTCCGGCTGGCGCTGGAGGAACGCGGCTGGTCCTATGTGATGGCAGTGGACCCGAAGGAGATCGCCCGCCCGGTCGCGGCCGAGCCGTTCCAGCCGGCCTACGGTGGTCTGGGGCCGCCCACGCTGCCCCGCTATCGCGAGTCGGCCCGGCCCCTGACCTCGTTCGTCACCACGGACACCCCATTCGAAGAGGTCGTCTGGCGGCAGGGCAGCAAGGGCCGGATGACCTCGCGTTTCGCCGTGGTCGAGGTCAGGCCGTCGGGCAAGGAAGCCTGCCGCACCGCTCAGGAACAGGCCGGAGGCCGAAGCCGCTGGGACGGTGTCCTGCCGCTGCGGACCCTGCTGGTCGAACAGCCCGAAGACGCGGACGGGCCGACCGGCTACTGGATGACCAACCTGCCCGCCACCACACCCGTCACCGACCTGGTCCGCTGGGCGAAGATGCGCTGGCGCATCGAACACGACTACCGCGAACTCAAACACGGCCTGGGCCTGGACCACTTCGAGGGCCGCACCTGGCGCGGCTGGCACCACCACGTCACCCTCGTCACCGCCGCCCAGGCCTTCCTCACCCTGCGGCGGCTCGACCCAAAAGCCCACACGCCGGCCTGACCCTCTACCAGGTCCTCGACACGCTCCAGGACCTGCTGCAGTGCTGGACCGGCACCTGCACCACCTGCGGCCGACCGCTGCCCCGCAACAGAACCAGACTCAGAACCTAACGAAGCACTACTAGGGCCTGTCTTTCGGATCATGCCGGGCTCGCGGGGCCCGGCACGCGCGCTCGCCGCGTTGTCGTCGGTCGCCGACGCTCCGCGTCGGCTCCCTCCTCCGCCTTGCGATCGCACGCACCGGGCCCCGCTCCCCGATCCGGCCTGATCCGAAAGACAGGCCCTAGCGCTTCCGGTTGATCTTCATCGTGTCGAGGTCCGTCACCGTCGAGCGCAGCGCCCTGTACCCGTGCCCCAGCTCGCCGAGCGCCTTCTCCACCCGGTCCTCCGCGATCGCGCCCGCCATCTCGTCGCCGTCCTCGGCGTCCGAGACGACGACCAGGCGGTACGAGAAGTGCTTCAGCGTCCGGTCGTAGGTCAGCGAGCCCTCCTCCGTGAACTGCATCGCCGTCAGCCCGTGCGCGTCCACCTCGGCGAGCAGCCGGGACCGGCTCTCCTCCGACAGACCGTCGAACGTGCCGCGCACGATGACCCGGTAGGTGTGCTGCGTGCCCATTCCTCGTACTCCCTGTGCCACTGGTCCCCGCCCGCCCGGGCGGCGGGCCGGCCCTCCACACTACGGCGGCGGGCACCGCCGTCGCCGGGAATATCCGGGCGCCCCGCCCCGGCCGCCCTGCCGGGGCCTGAACGAAGCCTGACGTGGAGAACCCCTGGTCAGGACCGGCTCCGGCGTGTTCCATGGATCGATGACGACCGTACGACGTGCCGTACTGACGCTGCCCGCGGCCCCGTTGGGCCCGGACAACCCCCTTCCCGCACTGCGGGCCCCCGCCAGCGCCGGGGCCCACGCGGTCGACGCCCGGACCCTCGCGGAGCTCCCGCGCGACATGGCCCGGGGCATCGGACGCGCGCCCCTGCGCAGCCTGCTCCCGGCCCCCGTGCGGGACGGCTACGGCCGCGAGCGCACGCCCGTGGACCTCGACGCGATCGTGGTCGAGAACGACCGGCTCCGGGTGACCGTGCTGCCCGGCCTCGGCGGCCGCGTCCACTCCCTGCACCACAAGCCCACCGGCCGCGAACTCCTCTACCGCAACCCCGTCCTCCAGCCCGCCGCCTTCGCCCTCAACGGCGCCTGGTTCTCCGGCGGCATCGAGTGGAACATCGGTGCCACCGGCCACACCGCCCTCTCCTGCTCGCCCCTCCACGCGGCCACCGTCCGCGCCCCCGACGGCGGCCCGATGCTCCGCCTGTGGGAGTGGGAGCGCCTCCGCGACCTGCCCTTCCAGGTCGACCTGTGGCTCCCGGAGGGCTCCGACTTCCTGTACGTCGGCGTCCGCGTCCGCAACCCCCACGAGCGGACCGTCCCCGCCTACTGGTGGTCCAACACCGCCGTCCCCGAGGAGCGCAGGATCCTCGCGCCCGCCGACGCGGCCTGGCACCACGGCCACGAACGCGGCCTGGACCGCCTCCCCGTGCCGGTCGCCGGGGACGGCACCGACCGCTCGTACCCGCTGAACGGCGCCCACGCCGCGGACTACTTCTACGACCTGCCCGAGGGGCAGCGCCGCTGGATCGCCGCCCTCGACGCGGACGGCCACGGACTCGTCCAGACCTCCACCGACGCGCTGCGCGGCCGCAAGCTCTTCCTGTGGGGCACCGGGCGCGGCGGCCGGCGCTGGCAGGAGTGGCTGACCCGGCCCGGCACCCCCGGCTACGCCGAGGTGCAGGCCGGACTCGCCCGCACCCAGCTGGAACACCTGGAGCTCGCGGGCGGCGCCGAGTTCAGCTGGCTGGAGGCGTACGGGCCGCTCGCCGCCGACCCCGTCGCGGCCCTCGGCGACGACTGGGCCGCCGCCCGCACCGACGTCGAGGCGAAGCTGGCGGCGGCACTGCCCCGCGCCGCCGTCGACGCGGCGTACACCGCCTGGCGGGAGGGCGCCGCCGACGCCGGACCGGAGACCGTCCTCGCGGCCGGCTCCGGCTGGGGAGCCCTCGAAGTCCTGCGCGGGGGACACGCGCTGCCCGGTACGCCCTTCCCCGAGTCGACCCTGGGCCCGGACCAGGGGCCCTGGCGGGAGCTCCTGCGCACCGGCGTCCTGCCGCCCCCGGCGAAGGGCGCGGGACCCGGCGCGCCGCTGGTCGCCGCCCCCTGGCGGGACATGCTGGAGACCGCCCCCGCCGACCCGTCCACCGAGTACCACCTCGGCATCGCCCAGTGGCACGCGGGGGACCGCGCCCAGGCGGTACGGAGCTGGGAGCGCGGACTCCACCGGGCCGAGGCGCGCTGGCCCCTGCTGTACTGCCTGGCCGTCGCCGACCAGGAGGACGGGCATCCGCGGCGGGCCGCCGAGCGGTTCGCGGAGGCCTTCGCCGACCACGCGGACCACGACGGGGGCGAGCTGGTGGCCGCCGCCCTCGGCCGCGAGGCCACGGAGGCACTGCTCGCCACGGGCCGGCCCGGTCCGGCACGGGAGCTGTGGGCGCGGCTGCCGGACGAGGTCCGGGGGAGGGGCGCCTTCCGCTTCCTGGAGGCCCGGCTGCTGCTCGCCGAGGGCCGGAGGGACGAGGCCCGTGCCGTCTTCGACGAGGGCTTCGAGGTCGCGGACCTGCGCGAGGGGGCGGAGACCCTCGGCGAGGTCTGGGCGGAGATCACCGACGAACCCCTGCCGGACGCCTACGAGTTCAGGACGCGCCCGAACTGAGGGGCCGGGGACGGGGCGGGTCCGCCGCGGTACGGGTCAGGAGACCCGGCACAGGATCTCGCCGTGCGGGACCATGAACCAGGCGTCCTCCTGCCCGCCCCACTCCCGCCAGGCCTCCGCGATCGACTCCAGCTCGGCGGCGGTCGCGTGCCCGCCGTCCACGGCCAGGTCGGCGTAGCCGGAGGCGGTCGTACGGTCCGCCCACAGGCCGCTCCACCAGCCCCGCTCCTCGGGGGTGGCGAAACACCAGGTCGCGGCCGTCGTCGTGATCTCGGTGAAGCCGGCCTGCCGGGCCCAGGAGAACAGTCGCCGTCCCGCGTCCGGTTCGCCGCCGTTGGCGCGCGCGACCCGGTGGTACAGGTCCAGCCAGCCGTCCAGGGCGGGCCGTTCGGGGAACCAGGCGAAGGCCCCGTAGTCGCTGTCGCGGGCCGCCACGACACCGCCGGGCCGGCACACCCGGCGCATCTCGCGCAGCGCCTGGACCGGGTCGCCGACGTGCTGCAGCACCTGATGGGCGTGGACGACGTCGAAGGAGTCGTCGGGGAAGTCCAGGGCGTGGACATCGGCGACCCCGAACTCGACGTTCTCCAGGCCGCGTTCGGCGGCGCCCCCGCGGGCCTTCGCCAGGACGTCCTCGGCGGCGTCGACCCCGGTGACCCGGCCCGGCGCGACCAGCGCGGCCAGGTCGGCCGTGATGGTGCCGGGCCCGCAGCCCACGTCCAGCACGTCCAGGCCCGGGCGCAGTTCGGGCAGCAGGTAGGCGGCGGAGTTGGCGGCGGTCCGCCAGCTGTGCGAGCGCAGGACCGACTCGTGGTGGCCGTGCGTGTAGACGGCGGTCTCGGAGGCCGCGGGCTGCGCGGAGGCGTGCGTCATCGAAGCGTCTCCCTCGGTGTGGGTGCGTGCCCCCACCGTAAGCGGCGCGGCCGAATGATGAGACCCGTGTCTTGTCATGTGGATATCGGGTCAGTCCGACAGGGCCCGCCGGTAGCGGAGTTCCTCCAGCGTCCGGCCGCCCGTCTCCTCCCGCACCGCCGTTCCGTCCGGCCGCCAGCCCCCCGCCTCGTAGAACCTCCGCCCCCGGGCGTTGCCCGCGAACACCCACAGCGCTGCCGTCCGGAACCCGGCCGCGCCGAGCGCCTCGGTGGACGCCGTCAGGAGCGCCCGCCCGACACCCGTGCCCCAGACCTCCGGCAGGGCGTACAGCGCGGCGAGCTCGGCCGTGCTCCCGGGCGCGAACTCCCCGTCCGGCCAGGGCCGGAAGCACGAGAAGGCGACGATCCGCCCGCCGTCCCCCGTCGCCACCAGCACCGTGGGCCGGTCCGGCGCCGCGAGGCGGGCGCGCCAGACGCCGGCGCGCTCCTCGACGTCCAGGGCGTCGAGGTAGGGGCCCGGGAGCAGGTCGCGGTAGGCGGCCCGCCAGGACAGGACGTGCACGGAGGCGAGGGCCGCGGCGTCCTCGGGAAGCGCTTCACGTATCGGCATGCCGCATTCTCGGCCCGGGGCCCTCATGGCCGCTCGCGATTTCCCGCGCGCACCCCTCCGTCCCCGATCCGACGAACCCCGTGTGACAGCCCTGTGAACGGACCGTCCGGACCGTCCCCGCGCCCCTAGGGTGGGGCCCGTCGCCCGATGGTCCGTCCCTTGTCCTGTGCCGAGGAGCCCCGTGCCGTACTCGCCCGCGCCCGCCCGCCGCTCCCTGCTGAAGCTGCTCGCGGCGGGCCCCGCGGCCTCCGCCCTCGGCGGCCTCGCCACCGTCCCCGCGTACGCTGGTCCCATGGACGTCGTGGCGGACGCCGCGCCCGGGATCGTCAAAGCGCTCCCGCCGGAGTACTTCACGGTCCGCGGGACCAACGCCGAGGCGCGGTTCGACCGGCTCGGGGACACCGGCCTCCTCACCCCCGCCGACCGCTTCTTCGTCCGCAACCACACCTCCACCCCCGTCCTCGACGCCGCCGACTGGCGACTGACCCTCTGGGGCGACGGACTCCACGGCCGGAGCCCGGTCCACTTCACCTACGGGCAGCTGCGGGACCTGCCCTCCGTCACCCGTACGGCCCTGATCGAGTGCGCCGGAAACGGCCGCAGCCTCTACGCCACCCAGCAGGGCGAGCCGGTCACCGGCACCGCCTGGACCCTGGGTGCCGTCGGAGCCGCCCGCTGGCGCGGCGTCCGCCTCTCCGACGTGCTCCGGAAGGCCGGGATCGCCCGCGACGCCGTCGACCTCCAGCCCCGCGGCCTGGACGACCCGTACGTCTCCGGCGGCGTCGACTTCGGCCGGGTCCGCCGCCCCCTGCCGGTCGCCAAGGCGCTCGACGACGTGATCCTCGCGTACGAGATGAACGGCGAGCCCCTCCCGTACGACCACGGCCACCCCGTCCGGCTCGTCGTGCCCTCCTGGGTCGGCATCGCCTCCATCAAGTGGCTCGGCGACATCGAGGTCTCCACCAAGCCGCTCACCTCGCCCTGGTCCACCACCTGGTACCGCCTCTTCGGCGACGCCCACCCCGCCGGCGGGAGCGCCCCGATCAGCCGCCAGACCCTCAAGTCCGCCTACCAGCTGCCCTTCGGCGCCACCCTGGAGGCCGACCGCCCCCACCGGCTCACCGGCCGCGCCTGGTCCGCCCTCGCGCCCGTACGGACCGTGGAGGTCTCCACCGACGGCGGGGCCCACTGGCGGCCCGCCCGGCTCCACGACACCCCGCGCCGCGACGGCTGGGTCCGCTGGAGCGTGCCGTGGCGCCCGCGCACCACCGGACAGGTCACGCTGCTCTCCCGCACCACCGACGCCGCCGGGAACACCCAGCCGGAGCGGGCCGTGCACAACACGCAGGGATACCTCTTCAACGCGGTCGTGCGTCACCCGGTCACCGTCGTCTGAAGGGGCGAGAACGCCCGAACCTTCGTATAAAGGGCACGGGGGTGCCCACCCGGCGCCCCCGCGCGCTCAGGAGGTACGGGACATGCGGCAGACGGCGCCGGAAGGCCGCGGGCCGGTGCGCTACGGACCTCCCGCGCCCGACACCGGCCTCCCCGTCCTGCCCGGACTCGCCGGGCTGCTCGCCGCCGCCTCCGGACGGACCACCCCCGAACCGCCCGGCGGCGGCCCCGTCCTGCGCGAGGCCGCCGCCGGCTACTGGTGGCGGCGCGGCCTGCGCACCCACCCCGAGGACGTGGTGGCCGCCCCCGGCGCCCCCGCGCTCCTCCTGGCCCTGATCGCCGCCCACGGCGGCGACCTCCTGCTGCCCCGCCCCTGCCCCGCCTGGTGGACCCCGCAGGCCCGGCTCCTCGGCCGCCCGGCCTACCACGTGCCCACCCCCGCCGAGGCGGGCGGCGTCCCCGATCCGTACGCCCTCCTGGAGACCGTCCGCCGGATCCGCGCCGAGGGCGGCGACCCCAGGGTCGTGCTGCTCTCCGTCGCCGACGACCCCACCGCCACCGTCGCCGCGCCGGAACTCGTCCGCGAGGCCTGCGAGGCGGCCGTCGCCGAAGGCCTGCACGTCATCAGCGACGAGACCTGGCGCGACACCCTCCACCAGCCGGGCGGCGCCGTGCTGCTCAGCCCCGCCGAGATGTGCCCCGACGACGTCACGGTCCTCACCGACCTCGGCGGCGCCCTCACCCCCGCCGCCTGGCCCTGCGCCGTCGCCCGCTTCCCGCCCACCGACCCGTCCCGCGCCGACCGCTGGACCGACCGCAGGGCCCGGGCCCTCGACGTGCTCACCGTCCTCGGGGCCCTCGTCCCCGGGCCCGTGGCCCCCGCCATGGCCCACGCCCTCGACGAACCCGAGGACGTCACCGTACGGGCCCGGAGCGCCGCCGCCGTCCACGGCCGGCTCGCCGGGGCCGCGCACCGCGCCGTCCTCGCCGCCGGAGCCCTGGCCCGGCCGCCGCAGGCCGGCCGCCACCTCTACGCCGACCTCGGGCCGCTGCGCGCCGGGCTCGCCGCCCGGGGCGTCACCGACTCCCTGGAGCTGGAGAGCCACCTCACCGCGCGGCTCGGAGCCCCGGCGACCGGCGGCCACCGCTTCGGCGACGAACTCGGCGCGCTGCGCGTCAGGTTCGGTACCGGCATGTTCCTGGGCGCCACCGAGGAGGAGCGCGCCGAGGCCCTCGGGGTGGCCGATCCCGTGGAACTGCCGCACGTCGCCCGTGCGTTGGATGACTTCGGAGGAGCCCTGGAGGAACTCCGGTGACCGGGTCCGCGGGCCGGCGCCCCGCGACCACCGCCCCTCCACGACGTGTCGAGCACGAGCGGAACGGAGCCCGCAGATGACCGAACGGACGGCACCTCCCGCCCGGGCCGGACAGGCCCCGGCCCCGCAGCTCCCCGGCCGGGCCGAGCCCCCCGCCCTGCAGCCCGTCGGCCGGCTGCGGAAGGACTGGCCCCGCACCTTCGCCGACCGGCTCACCGCGCCCCTCCCCGGCGTCCGGGCCCTGGCGCGCCTCGCCCGCGAAGGGGCCCTGCGCCCCCGCCCCGAAGGCCTCCGTGACATCCCCCTGCTGCCCTTCGAGCCCGGTCCGCTGCCGCCCGCCGGGCCCGACACCCTCGCCGTCACCTGGGCCGGGCACGCCAGCTGGGTCCTGCGCGTCGGCGGGCTGACCGTCCTCACCGACCCCGTCTGGTCCCGTCGCATCTTCGGCACGCCGGCCCGCCTCACCCCCGTCGGGGTCCGCTGGGAGGACCTGCCGCCCGTCGACGCCGTCGTCATCAGCCACAACCACTTCGACCACCTCGACGGCCCCACCCTCAAGCGGCTGCCCCGGCACACCCCGGTCTTCGTCCCGGCCGGACTCGGCCGCTGGTTCACCCGCCGCCGGTTCAGCCGGGTGACCGAGCTCGACTGGTGGGAGGCGGCCGAACTCGGCGGAGTGCGCTTCGACTTCGTCCCCGCGCACCACTGGTCCAAGCGCACGCTCCTGGACACCTGCCGTTCCCTGTGGGGCGGCTGGGTCCTCACCGACCGGGCCGGGCGCCGGATCCACTTCGCCGGGGACACCGGATACGGCCACTGGTTCGCCGAGATCGGCCGCCGCTACCCCGGCATCGACCTGGCGCTGCTCCCGATCGGCGCGTACGCCCCGCGCTGGTGGCTCAGCGACGTCCACACCGACCCCGAGGAGGCGGTCCGCGCCCACCAGGACCTCGGCGCGCGGCGGATGGCGCCCATGCACTGGGCCACGTTCGTGCTGTCCTCCGAGCCGGTCCTCGAACCCCTCACCCGGGTCAGGGCCGCCTGGGAGAAGGCCGGCCTGCCCCGCGAGGACCTGTGGGACCTGCCGGTCGGCGCCTCACGGGTGCTCGTGCCCTGAGGCGCCGGGCGAGCCCTCGCGCTGCTGCCCCGACGCGCCGGGCGAGCCCTCGCGGTGCCCGGGCCCCGACGCGGCCCCGGTGCCCCGAAGCCGCCGCCACAGCGTCGGGACCGCGCTGACCAGCACGGTCAGTCCCACCGCCGCCAGCACGCCCTGCCAGGGCTCGGGGAAGAGCGAGCCGCCCAGGACGCCGATCAGCTGGTACGTCGCCGCCCACGCCAGGCAGGCCGCCACGTCCCCCCGCGCGAAGCGGCGCAGCGGCATCCGGGCGAGCAGGCACGCCAGCATGACCGGGATCCGCCCGGCCGGCACGAGCCGGGACAGCACGAGCACCGACACCTGGTGGGTGTCGAGCCGCTCCTGCGCGTGCGCGAGCCGCTCCGGCGTCACCCGGGACCGCAGCGCGGCGAGCCACCGCGAGCCGTTGCGGGAACGGACCCCGCGCTGCCCGAGCCAGTAGAGAGCCGTGTCGCCGAGGAACGCCGCGGACGCCGCCACCAGGAAGACGTAGAGCAGCGAGAACGGCGAGGACTGGTGGAAGGCGACCACCGCCGCCGAGCTGACGATCGCGCCCGTCGGCACGACCGGCACCAGCGCGCCGAGCGCCACGAGCAGGAACAGCGAGGGATAGCCGACCGCCTGCTGCGTCGACTCCGGCGGCAGCTCGCGCACCGCCGTGACCAGCCCGGTGACACCGGGGATCACCGCGCCACCTCCGGCCGCACCCGGTCGCCGTGGCCGAGGAGGTGGACCGCCACCTTCGGCGCGAGCCGTGCCGCGTGCCGGACGAACTCGTCGCCCGGCGCGTGGAACTCGTGCGGCCGGACCCCGTCGAGCCCGATCGGCCAGTACGTGCCGTAGTGCACCGGCACCGCCGCCGCCGGCGAGAGCGCGGCGAGCGCCTGGGCCGCCCGCCCCGCGTCGAGGTGGCCGTGTCCGAGGTAGGGCCCCCAGCCGCCCACCGGCAGCAGGGCCACGTCCACCGGGCCCACCGCGTCCGCCATGCCGTCGAACAGGCCGGTGTCCCCGGCGAAGTACGTGCGCGCCTCGCCCTCGACGACGTACCCGAGCGCGGGGGAGCGGTGCGGTCCCACGGGCAGCCGCCGCCCGTCGTGGAGCGCGGGGACGGCCCGTACCGTCAGGCCCTCCACCGTCACCGCGTCACCCGGCTCCACCTCGGTCAGCCGCAGCCCGTTCCGGTCGAGCCTGCGCAGCCCGGGCACGGCGGCGGGCGCGCCGCGCGGCACGAGGACCCGCGTCCCCGGGGGGAGCCGGGCGAGCGAGGGGAGGTGGAGGTGGTCGGCGTGCAGGTGCGAGACGAGGACGGCCTCGGCGCGGGCGGCCTCGGGCGGCGGCAGGGCGCCGCGCCGCCGGCGCAGGTGCGCGAGCCGCCGCGCGAACAGCGGATCGGTGAGGAAACGGACCCCGGAGTCCTCGACCGTGCAGGTGGCGTGCCCCCACCAGGTGACCTCCACCGGCATGCCGTCCTTCCGCCGTCCGCCTGTCCGTCCGTCCGCCTGTCCGTCTCGTCAGACGTCTGTCGTAACGAGAGTAAATGTCCGGAGCGCGCTCCGGAGGATGTTCGGGCGTCACCTTCCGGCAGTAGGGTCGGTCCATGGACGACGTTCGGGTGGCGGCGATCGCCAGCCTCACCCCGCTCGAAGAGCTGGACAGCGACCCCTTCCTGGTCGACACGCGGGGCCAGCACGCGGTGTGCGCCCGCTGGGCCGACGACAAGGGGTACGTGCTCGCCCGCCAGCTGTTCTGCTACGGAATCCGCCCGGACCACGCGGCTCTCTGGGCCGATGTGGAGGCCGGGACGGTGGACCTCTTCGTGGCCCCCAACGAACGGGTCCTCGCCCGCGCGTTGACCTCCGTGCCGGGCTTCCGCGCCGAGTGCGAGCGGCGCGGCGTGCGGGTGGAGACCGTCGGACTTGACGAACCTCCGTACGACAAGGCGGCCAAGGCGGGCGTGCACCGGCGGCTCTCGATGCCCACCGCCGGGTACGACGGCTCCTGAGACCGTCTTCTCGGACCGGTTCCGCGGACCGTCCCCTCGGACCGTTTTCTCGGACCGGTTCCTCGGGCCGACTTCTCGGGCCGTCTCCCTGACCGGCCCCCGACGCCCCGTCCCGGTGCGGACTTCCCCCTTTCCCGCCCGACCGCGGCCGTTGTGCCACGCTGGGGGCAGGAAACGGGCGAAAGGCGAAGCGGGCGTGGGTGACGGGCGATGGGGTGGCGCCGACCGCTGGCGGTCCGCGGGCAGAACTCTGGCGCGGGTGCTCGTGGTCTGGGCGGTCTCCACGCTCACGATGCTCCTCCTCGCCGGGCTGCTGCCCGACTTCCAGCTCCAGTCCGCCGACGGCGACAGCTTCACCAGGACCGCCCTCACCGCCGCCACGGCCGCAGGCGCCTTCGGTCTGCTCGGCGCGCTCGTCTGGCCGTTGATCGTGCGGGCGCTGCTGCTCGTCCCGGCGCTCGTCCTCGGACTGCTCGTCTTCTTCCTCAACGGCTCGCTGCTGCTCGTCGCGCTGTGGCTGATCCCCGACGGGCGGGGCGCCGCCGCCCCGGAGACCGCCGTCGTGGTGGCCGCCGTCATGTCCGCCGTGGCCTCCGGCACCTCCACGGCCCTCGCCGTCCGCGACGACGACGCCTACCGGCGCCGGCTCTACCGGCTCACCGGCCGCACCCGCCCCCGTGACCCCGGCGACACGGGGGAGTCCGTGCCCGGCACGGTCTTCCTCCAGCTCGACGGCGTCGGCCACCACGTGCTGCGGGGCGCCGTCGCCGACGGCCTCATGCCGACCGTCGCGGGATGGCTGGAGGCCGGCCACCGGCTCACCCCGTGGCGCACCGACTGGTCCAGCCAGACCGGCGCCAGCCAGCTCGGCATCCTGCACGGCTCCAACGAGGACGTGCCCGCCTTCCGCTGGTACGAGAAGGACACCGGCCGGCTCATGGTGTCGAACCGCCCGGCGAGCGCCGTCGAGCTCCAGCGCAGGGCCGTGCGCCGCACCGGGGACGGCGGTCTGCTGACCGTCGACGGGGCCTCCCGGGGCAACCTCTTCAGCGGCGGCGCCGACCAGCTCGCCCTCGTCCTGTCGATGGCCGCCCGGCGCGGCCGCCGCAACCGCTCACGAGCCGGCTACTTCGCCTACTTCTCCGACCCGGCCAACGCCGTCCGCACCGCCGGGTCGCTCGTCGCCGAGTGCGTCCGGGAGGTGTACCAGTCGACGCGGGCGCGGCTGCGCCGGGAGTCGCCGAGGGTCTCGCGCGGCGGCACGTACCCCTTCGTCCGCGCCTTCGCGACGGTCGTCGAGCGGGACGTCGTGGTCTCCGCCGTGATGGGGGACATGCTGGCCGGGCGGACCGCCGTCTACGCCGACCTCGTCGCGTACGACGAGGTGGCGCACCACTCGGGGCCACACGGCCGCGACACGGACCAGGTCCTGGCGCGCCTCGACCGGGCGATCGCGCTCATCGCCACCGTCGCCGAGCACGCCCCGCGGCCGTACCGGATCGTGCTCCTCTCCGACCACGGGCAGAGCCCCGGCGAGACCTTCGAGTCGGCGTACGGGCTGACGCTCAAGGACCTCGTACGGGCCGGATGCGGGCTGCCGGTGCCGCGCCGCGTGCGGCGCACCCGCTGGGGGCACCCCCGGACGGAGTCCGGGGGAGGGGCGGAGGCGCGGGACGCGGCCAGGGACGCGCTGCGCAGCGCGCTGCACCGGCCGGTGGACGAGAGCGACGAGGCGGCCCGGGAGCTGCCCGCCCGGCCCTCCGAGCCGGTGGTCCTGGCCTCGGGCAACCTGGGGCTCGTCTCCTTCCCCGACGTGCCGCACCGGATGACCCGGGAGGAGATCGACCGGCGCCATCCGGCTCTCCTGCGCACCCTCGCGCACCATCCGGGCGTCGGCTTCGTGCTGGTGGCGAGCTCCGAGCACGGCTCGGTGGTGCTCGCCCGCGACGGGGTGGAGGTGCCGGTCGCCGAGCTCGCGGACGACGGACCGCTCGCGGTCTTCGGGCGGGGCGCGGCGCGGGCGGTGCGGCGCACGGACGGCTTCCCGCACGTCGCGGACATCATGGTCAACTCCATGTACGACCCGGCGACGGGCAGCGTGCACGCCTTCGAGGAGCAGATCGGCTCGCACGGCGGTCTCGGCGGGGAGCAGTCGCACGCCTTCCTCCTGTCGCCGCCGGACCTGTCGCCGCCGGTCGGGGCGGGGGAGGAGCTGGTCGGGGCGGAGCAGGTGCACCGGGTGCTGCGGCGCTGGCTGCGCGAGTCCTCGGGGCCGCAGGTGCCGATCGGGCAGGCGGGGTCGCCGGGGTCGCCGGAGATTTCCCCGCCCACGAGCTATGCGGAATCACTTCTTCCGGTCGATGACCCCGTCCCGCAGGACAAAGACCGCTGATTTGGACGCCTGTTCGCCGTTACCGGACGATGGTCCGGATTTGTACGACGGAAGGCGCACCACCCCATGAGCACGGCCACCACGACTCCACAGCGCGGACCCGGGACGGACGTCCCGCCGGCCGACCGGCACGCCCGCCGCTTCGGCCTCCCCATCGCGACGGCCCTGGTCATGGGCAACATCATCGGCGGCGGGATCTTCCTGCTGCCCGCCTCCGTCGCCCCCTACGGCACCATCAGCCTCCTCGCCTTCGGCGTCCTCACCCTCGGCGCGATCGCCCTCGCCCTCGTCTTCGGCCGGCTCGCCCACCGCCTGCCGCAGACCGGCGGACCCTACGTCTACGCCCGCGCCGCCTTCGGCGACTTCGCGGGCTTCCTCGCCGCCTGGTCGTACTGGATCACCGCCTGGGTCTCCAACGCCGCCCTCGCCGTCGCCGCCGTCGGCTACCTCGACGTCCTCGTGCCCGTCCACGGGTCCAAGCCCGCCACCATCGCCGCCGCCCTGCTCTTCCAGTGGCTGCCCGCGCTCGCCAATCTGGCCGGCACCCGCTACGTGGGCGCGGTGCAGCTCGTCGCGACCGTGCTCAAGTTCGTCCCGCTGATCCTCGTCGCCGTCGGCGGCCTGTTCTTCTTCGACAGCGCCAACCTCGGGCCGTTCCACCCGGGCGAGGGCGGCGCGCTCGGCGCGGTCTCCGCCTCCGCCGCGATCCTGCTCTTCAGCTACCTCGGCGTCGAGTCCGCCGCCGTCAGCGCCGGCGAGGTCCGCGACCCGCGCCGCAACGTCGGCCGCGCCACCGTCCTCGGCACCCTCGGCGCCGCCGCGGTCTACCTCCTCGGCACCCTCGCCGTCTTCGGCACCGTCGCGCACGACGAGCTCGTCACCTCCACCGCGCCCTTCTCCGACGCCGTGAACGCCATGTTCGGCGGCTCCTGGGGCGGCGCGGCCGTCGCCTGCATGGCCATGGTCTCCATGCTCGGCGCCCTCAACGGCTGGACCCTGCTGAGCGCCCAGGCCCCCTACGCGGCCGCCCGCGACGGCCTCTTCCCCAAGGCGTTCACGGTCAAGCGGCGCGGTGTGCCGACCGTCGGCGTCCTCGTCACCGTCGTCCTCGCCTCGTTCCTGACGGTCTACAACTACACGGCCGGCACGAAGGGCGTCTTCGAGATCCTCGTCCTCGTCACCACCTTCACCGCCACCGTGCCCTACCTGCTGTCCACGGCCGCCCAGGTCTACTTCCTGCTCTCGGGCCGGTCCGAGGAGGTCTCCCGGGCCCGGCTCGCCCGCGACGCCGTCCTCGCCCTCGCCGCCTTCGGCTTCTCCCTCTGGCTGGTCGCGGGCTCCGGCTACGCCGCCGTCTACCAGGGCGTCCTGTTCCTCTTCGCGGGCGTCCTCGTGTACGCCTGGATGGCGGCCCGCAAGCAGCGGGCGGCCGCCTAGGTGTATTGCCCAGTGAGGTTGGGGACGCGGCTGGCGGGTGGTTTGCCTGCGAGTGCGGTGTGTCCGCGGTGGTGATTGTAGGAGTGCAGCCAGCTCGGGAAGGCGTCGCGTCGTTCCTGTTCTGACCGGTAGGGCCGGGCGTAGGCCCA
>NZ_JBIAMM010000005.1:0-510267 GCF_042874095.1 Streptomyces sp. NPDC004266 | reverse complement strand
TCTGGCGTTGATTTTTGGCACGCTGTTGAGTTCTCAAGGTGCGGACGCTTCCTTCGGTCCCGTTTCCGGGCCCTCCGGGCGCTTCCTTCGTTTCCAGCTTAGCAGACCCGATTTCCGTTTCCGCCACCCGCTGGAGCGGGCTGCCAGGGCTGGAATTCGCTATTCGCGCTTTCCGTTCCCGGCGGGGTTGAACATTACCAGGCTTTCTCGGTCCCCCCGACCACTCCCCTGCGAGCACGCAGAGGTGTAGACCACTGGGGTTAGGATCTGGCTTGATAGGTGCTGCCGACCCGCGACTCAAGGCCGCGTTGGGGTCAGGCAGGAGTACGACAGTACATCCCACCGTCAGTAGAGGCAAATCGTTCCGGTAGTCCCTAGCTCCGCACAATTGGTACGTCTCGTGCGGAACCGGGACTTCGTATGACATACGCTTCAGAACAGTATGCGCCGTCCAGGACAGGCAGCGACGGCGCCACACGATCTCCGCCCCTGGGAGGCTTCCCATGACAACCGTGACGTCGCCGCTTGCTGGACGCGCCATCGGTCTCGCCGCAGTTCCCGACCCGGTCTTCTCCGGTGCGATGGTCGGTCCCGGTACCGCCATCGATCCCGTACGTGAGGCGTCGGAGGCCGTCTCCCCCGTCGACGGGGTCATCGTCTCCCTGCACCCGCACGCCTTCGTCGTCGTCGACGACGAGGGGCACGGTGTGCTGACGCACCTCGGCATCGACACCGTCCAGCTCAACGGCCAGGGCTTCGAGCTGCTCGTCGGCAAGGGCGACCGGGTGACGCGCGGACAGGCCGTCGTCCGGTGGAACCCCGCCGAGGTCGAGGCCGCCGGCAAGTCCCCGATCTGTCCCGTCGTGGCCCTGGAGGCCACCGCGGACTCGCTCTCCGAGGTCGTCGAGGACGGCGATGTGAAGGCCGAAGACGTGCTCTTCGGCTGGCACTGAGCCGGTCCGTCCTCGTGACGACCGCGAGTTCGACATTCAACGCGGCGGCCGGGGCCGTCGCTCAATCGGAGACGGGTGAGATGGAGACAACGCTGCGAGGCGTCGGCGTCAGCCACGGAGTGGCGATCGGCGAGGTTCGGCACATGGGTACGGCCGTGCTGGAGCCGCCGGCCAAGCAGATCCCCCCGGACGAGGCGGAGCGCGAACAGGGGCGCGCCCGTCAGGCCGTGGAGGCTGTGGCCGCCGACCTGATCGCCCGGGGCAATCTCGCCGGTGGCGAGGCCCAGGCGGTGCTGGAGGCCCAGGCGATGATCGCCCAGGACCCGGAGCTCATCGCCGACGTCGACCGCCGGATCGCGGTCGGCAGCACGGCCGAGCGCGGGATCTACGACGCCTTCTCGCACTACCGCGAGCTGCTCGCGGGTGCCGGCGAGTACATGGCGGGCCGGGTCGCGGACCTGGACGACGTGCGCAACCGGATCGTCGCGCGGCTGCTGGGCGTGCCGATGCCGGGCGTGCCGGACAGCGACGAGCCGTACGTGCTGATCGCCCGGGATCTGGCGCCCGCCGACACGGCGCTGCTCGACCCGACGCTGGTGCTCGGGTTCGTGACGGAGGAGGGCGGGCCGACCAGTCACAGCGCGATCCTCGCGCGGGCGCTGGGTGTGCCGGCCATCGTGGCGCTGCCGGGCGCGGGTGAGCTGGCCGAGGGCACGCTCATCGCGGTCGACGGTTCCACCGGTGAGATCTTCGTGGAGCCGAGCGAGGAGAAGAAGGCGGAGCTGACGAAGGCCGCCGCCGAGCGCAAGGCCGCGCTGGCCACGTCCAGCGGTCCGGGCGCGACCTCCGACGGTCACAAGGTGCCGCTGCTGGCCAACGTCGGCGGTCCGGCGGACGTGCCCGCGGCGGTGGAGGCCGGCGCCGAGGGTGTCGGTCTGTTCCGTACGGAGTTCCTCTTCCTGGACGACAGTCAGAAGGCGCCGTCGGAGGAGAAGCAGGTCGAGGCGTACCGCAAGGTTCTCGAGGCGTTCCCCGAGGGCCGTGTGGTCGTGCGGGTGCTCGACGCGGGTGCCGACAAGCCGCTGGACTTCCTGACTCCGGCGGACGAGCCGAACCCGGCGCTCGGTGTGCGGGGGCTGCGGTCGCTGCTCGATCACCCGGAGGTGCTGCGGACGCAGCTGACGGCGCTGGCGAAGGCGGCCGAGGGGCTGCCGGTGTACCTCGAGGTCATGGCTCCGATGGTGGCCGACCGCACGGACGCGAAGGCGTTCGCCGACGCGTGCCGTGAGGCGGGGCTGCGGGCGAAGTTCGGTGCGATGGTCGAGATTCCCTCGGCCGCGCTGCGGGCGCGCTCGATCCTCCAGGAGGTCGAGTTCCTGTCGCTGGGCACCAACGACCTGGCGCAGTACACCTTCGCGGCCGACCGTCAGGTCGGTGCGGTGTCCCGGCTCCAGGACCCGTGGCAGCCGGCGCTGCTCGACCTGGTGGCGCTGTCCGCCGAGGCGGCCAAGGCCGAGGGCAAGAGCTGTGGTGTCTGTGGTGAGGCCGCTTCGGATCCGCTGCTCGCGTGTGTGCTGACGGGCCTGGGTGTCACCTCCCTGTCCATGGGTGCGGCGTCGATTCCGTACGTGCGGGCGACGCTCGCCAAGTACACGCTGGCGCAGTGCGAGCGGGCCGCGGCCGCGGCGCGTGCCGCGGACACGGCGCACGACGCCCGGCTCGCCGCGCAGGCGGTGCTGTCCGGGGAGTGATTTCCCGGGGTGTTCGACGAAGGGGCTTTCCGTCATCCGGTGGCGGGGAGCCCCTTCGTCGTGGGCGGGGTCAGTGGCGGGCGGGCCGGTCGTCGTCGGGGTCGGGGGCGAGGGGGAGGCCGGCGCGGTACTCGACGCCCGGTTCCGGGGAGAGGGGCTCGCCGGTGCGGGCGTCGGTGCAGTAGGCGGCGAAGACCTCGGCCTCGGTGAGCGGGGTGAGGGTGCCGTCGGTGAGGCGCCAGCCGTGGAGCCGGTCGGGGGCGCCGGGGGTGGTGGTGCGCAGGACGACGCCGCCGGGGGCCGCGAGGGCGATGCCGGCGGCGAGTACGGCGGTGAACTCCGGTCCTGTGGCGTCCTCGGGGGGTGTCGTGCCGTGGGTGTGGAGGACGGCGAGGAGCTGGTCGTCGGCGGCCCGGACGCTGCAGACGAGGTGGTGGGTGCCCGGTCCCGCGGCTTCGAGGAGTCGTAGGAGCAGACGGCCCGCCCTGGCGTACGCGGCTTCGCCGATGTCCTTGCCGCAGTCGGCGCAGTCGCCGGCGGTGGCGAGGACGGTGGTGGCGTACTCCCAGGTGGCCTGGCGGACGGCGGTGTCGACGAGCTCGGGGAGGAGGGTGGTGAGGGGCTGGCCGGTGTAGGTGACGCGGGCGCCGGTGGTGGCCAGGTGGGCGGTGAACCGGCTGCGGCTCGCGGGGTGGTCGGGGTCGGTGCCGGTCTCGGCGCACCACGCCGCGTACTCCTCGGGGTCGAAGAGGGTGACGGTGGTGTGGCCGCCCTGGGTGGAGAGGGTCCTGAGGAGGGCCTCGACCTGCCGGAGGTAGGTGGCGTGGTCGTCGAAGGCGAAGGTCCGGTACCGGCGCATGGCGGCGAAGTCGTGCTCGTCGGCGAGGAGTCCGACGGTGCTGGGGACCTCGCGGCGCAGGGCGCGGCGGAGGTGTGCGGTGGTGGTGCCGGTGCGGGTCATGTCTCCCCCTGGTGACGCTCCGATCAGTGCTCACTCACCGTAACCTTCGGCACTGACAGTGACGGTCCGGTGAGGCGTCGGCGGACGAGGCGGTTCTGGGCGGCGGTGGTGGCGACCAGGACGGCGCCGAGGAAGGGCCAGGCCAGGGGGCCCGCGGAGACGAGGCCCGTCATGAGGAGGGGGCCCGCGAAGCGCTGGGTGGACTGGGCGAGGCCGTGGACTCCGAGGTAGGCGCCCTGGGCGTCGTCGGGGGCGAGGGCGACGGAGATCTCCCAGGAGGCGATGGTGTGGATCATCTCGGCGAAGGTGAGGACGACGGCCGCGGTGATCAGGGCGGTGATCGCGAGGACGCGGCCGCCCAGGGCGGAGACGGCGAGGGCGAGCGTGCCGACGGCGAAGAGGCCGGCCAGGGGGCGGAGCAGGCGGCGGGCGGCGTCGGTGGTGGTGCCGAAGCGGGAGAGCGGGACCTGGAAGAGCACGACGAGGGCGCTGTTGATCACCATGAGGAGGGGCGCGAGGCCGACGGGGGCGTCGGTGGCGTGGACGATCCAGAGGGGCAGGGCGACCTGGAGGATCGAGTCGTGGAGGAAGAAGACGGCCTCGCCGGCGGTGAAGGCGAGGAAGCCGCGGTCGCGCCAGGGGTTGGAGGGCTTGGTGGCGGGGGCCGGGTCGGTGGAGGCGGCGGCGACGCGGGAGGCCGCGGGGGCGGGGGGTTCGGCGCAGCGGAGGGTGAGGGCGGCCATCACGAGGTAGGACAGCGCGTCGCCGACGAGCAGGAGCTGGAAGGCGGTGGTGGAGCCGACGGCGAGTGCGGCGGCGGCGCCGAGGCCGCCGAGGGTCCAGCCGATGTTGGAGGTGGTGCGGTTGACGGCCTGGTAGCGGACGCGGTCGGGGCCGGCGACGCGGGCCGCGTAGAGCTTGGTGAGGACGTTGGTGGCGCGGTCGGGGAGGGCGCCGGCGGCCGAGAAGAGGACGAGCAGCGGGTAGTCGTCGGTGGTGAGGAGCGCGAGGAGGGCGGCGGCGCGCAGGAGTTGGGTGCAGATGATGACGCGGACGAGGGGGAAGCGGTCGGCGAGGCGGCCGCCGAGGGGGGCGCCCGCGATGCCCGCGGCGCCGGAGAGGGCGATGAGCAGGCCGACCTGGCCGAGGCCGAGGCCGGTGACGTAGGTGAAGTAGAGGGCCATGGCCGTGGACCAGAGTCCGGTGCCGCACTTGTCGATGAAGCCGACGAGGAGCATGCGGCGGCCGTCGGTGCCGCCGGGGATGCGGTCCTTGAGGGGCGGACGGGCGGGTCGTGCGGTGCTGCGGCTCATGGGTCCCCCTTGCGAACTGCTTTGTATTGATACATAATTGATTACGTGGCAGCACAATATGCGATCGAAGGGGCGACGGCCAAGGGGATTGCCGCGTCCGTGGAGCGGGGCGTGTCCGAGGGCGGGCTCGCCCCGGGCGACGCCCTCCCCCCGGTGCGACGGCTCGCCGACGAGCTGGGGGTGAGTCCGGGGACCGTCGCCACGGCCTACAAGGAGTTGCGGCAGCGGGGGCTGATCGTCACCCGGGGCCGGGGCGGGACCGTGGTCGCGGAGGTGCCGTCGGCGGCCTCCCGGCGCCCCCCGCGCGTGCCCGCCGGCCTGGTGGACCTGTCCGCCGGGTTCCCCGACCCCGCCTTCCTCCCCGTACTGCGGCCCCCGGCGGCCGTCGACCCGGTGTACGGCTCCCATCGCGCCGCGCCCCGGCTCACGCGTCTGGAGGCGCTGACCCGGGCCTGGTTCGAGCGGGACGGGGTGGCGGCGGAGCACGTGACGTTCGCGCACGGCGCCCTGGACTGCATCGCGCGGCTCCTTTCGACGGAGCTGCGGCCCGGCGACGCCGTGGCGGTGGAGGATCCCGGCTTCCACCATGTGCTCGACCTGGTCCCCGCGTTGGGGCTGCGGGCGGTCCCGGTGACCGTGGACGGCGAGGGGCTCGTACCGGAGTCGCTGCGGGCCGCACTGCGGGGCGGGGTGCGCGCGGTGGTGTGCAGCCCGCGCGGACAGTGTCCGACGGGGGCGTTCTTCACGCGCGCGCGGAGGGACGAACTGGTGGCGGTGCTCAGGGATTTCCCCGAGGTGCTCGTCGTCGAGGACGACCACAACGCGGAGGTCGGCGGCGCCGCGGCGCACACGCTCGCGGCGGCGGGGCTCGACCGGTGGGCTCAGGTGCGGACCGTGTCGAAGCACCTCGGCATCGACCTGCGCTGGGCCGGGGTCGCGTGCGACGCGGTGACGCTGGCGCGGCACGACCGTCGGATGGTCATGACCTCGGGCTGGGTCAGCCACGTCCTCCAGGAGACGGTGGCCGGCCTGCTCGCCGACGAGGACGTACGGGACCTGGTGGCGGCGGGCGAGGAGGCCTACGCGGAGCGGCGCACGGCGCTGATCGACGCGCTCGGCGCGTACCGCGTCCGTGCGGTCGGGGCGAGCGGCCTGAACGTGTGGGTGCCCGTGCGGGACGAGTCGGCGGTGGTCAACGGGCTGCGGACGCAAGGCTGGTGGGTCGCGGCCGGGGCGCGCTTCCGTGTGGCGGCCCCGCCCGCGGTACGGATCACCACGGCGAGGCTCGCGCCCGCGGACGCCCCGCGCCTCGCGGCGGACTTCGCCGAGGTCCTGGGGGACGCCCAGGCGACGTACGGCGGATGACCGCCGGTTGACGCGGGGACGCCCCCGGGGAAGGCGTCGGCCTTCCCCGGGGGCGTCCGGCGGGGGCGGTTCAGCGCGTGCGGAAGGCGTTGCGCTGGGTCTGGGTCAGGGTGTTGCCCTGGGCGTCGGTGAGTTCGGCGCGGAGCGAGACGGCCCGGCCGGGACCGGGGGTGCGGAAGCTCACCCGGCCGTCGACGACGGGGACCCGGGTCCAGGTGGTGCCGTCGTCGACGGACGTCGACACGGTCAGGGACCGGACGCCGGTCTCGACGGCCGCGCCCTGGACGCCGACCGGCACGCGGAGCGTGGTGCCGGCCGGGGCGGTGCCGTCGAGGGCGAGGTCCGGGGTGAAGCGGACGGTGCTGAGGGGAAGGGCTTCGGGGCGGGCCGCGGCGGCCGAGGCGAAGGTCCAGGCGGCGGTGACGCGCCCGCTCGACGCCGAGCCGTCGCCCCGGGTCGCCGAGGCGGTCAGCCGGTACGAGGCCGCTCCGGGGGTGGTGGTGAACTCGGCGCGGCCGGGTGCGCCCCGGCGGGTGCCGATCAGGACGCCGTCGCGGTGCAGCGTGGTGGTCGCGGCGTGGAAGCGCGGCGCGCTCGGGGCGTGGCCGTCGCCGTCGGCGAGGAGCGGGATGTCGAGCGCGATCCGGTCGCCGTCGCGGACACCGGCCGGCCGGGCGCCGGGCGCGGTGTCGAGGGCGGGGCCGAAGACGGCGTTGCCGAAGGTGTGGGTGCTGGTCGCGCCCGCGTGGACCGCGATTCCGTCCGCGACGTAGCGGTTGGGCGGCGTCTCCGGGGCGGCCGGGCCCGTGTACTCGACGTCCCAGCGGCCGCGCTCCGGGGTGACCAGGACGGTCGCGGTGGCGGGCAGATCGAGGGACTGGGCGAGGCCGACGGTGGGGCCCGCGCTCGGCTGGACGGAGACGAACCCGGTCCCGGTCGCGCCCTCGGCGACGGCTCCACGGATCTTGAGGGTGGCCAGACCGCCGGCCGCCGGGTGCCGGACGAGGCCGGTCAGGGCGCGGTCCGAGGTGAAGGTGTAGCCGAGCCCGTAGTCTTTGCGGGCGCCCGACCAGTAGGTGTCGAACCACTCCTTGACCGAACCCGGTTCGGAGGCCGGGCCGAGATGGGCCACGCGCAGGCCCTCGCGGGCCGTGATGATGTTCGCGGAGCGGGTCCTCCCCTCGTGGGTGACCTCGACGAAGCCGATGCCGTTCAGGTAGCGGGCGCCCGACTCCGGCGGGCGGACGTCCACCGGGGCGGTCGTCCGGGCGTCGACGGTGACGGTGGTGTCGCCGTCCAGGTCCAGACGGGGCTGGACCACCCAGTCGGTTCCGGTGGCCGGACCGGAGCCGTACAGCGTGGAGTCGAGCAGGTAGCGGCCCTTGGGCAGGCGGACGGTGACCGTGCCGGACGCGTCGTACGGCGTGGCCTCCTCCTGTGCGCCCGGGCCCGAGATGCCGGTGACGTGGGTGCTGTATCCGCCGGTGGCGGTGCCCGCGCGGTCGAGGTGCCGGATCGTCAGGGTGTAGGTCTCCGGGGTGGCGGACGCCGCCACGGCGGCCGAGGGCAGGGCCGAGAAGGCCGTTCCGGCGAGGACCGCGGCGAGGGCGAGGCCGCGCAGGACCGTGCGGCGGCCGATGGCGCGGGGGCCGGATACGCAGGACGTGCTGCACGTGCTGCGGGATGCGGAGGAATCGTTCATGCCCAGCACTGCTCGCCGCGGGCGGGGCGTTCCCGTGACCTGGGCCACATCGGCGGGGCGCGGCGGGGCCTGTGGTCCAGGTCACGGGAACCCTGCCGAACCACCGCCCAGTGCCAGATGTGGAATCACCTATGAGAGATCGTTTCCGTGCCGGGGACCCCACGGCGCTCGGCGAGGCGTACGACGAGCACGCACGCGTGCTGTACCACTACGCCTACCGGGTGTGCGGGGACCGGGCGGCCGCGGAGGACGTCGTGTCCGCCGCGTTCCTGGAGGCCTGGCGCTGCCGCGGGAAGGTGCACGCCGACGGCGGCAGCCTGCGGCCGTGGCTGCTCGGCATCGCGACCAACATCATGCGCGGCGCGGCCCGCGAGGCGCGCAGGCGGGACGCCGCGCTCGCCAGGATCCCCGAACGCGGCGTCCTGCCGGACTTCGCCGACGACGTCCTCGCCCGGATGACGGACGGCGAGCAGATCCGCGCCGCCCGTGCCGCGCTCGGCAGGCTCGGGCGGCGTGAGCGCGAGGTCTTCACGCTCGTGGTGTGGGCGGGCCTGGACTACGCCGCGGCCGGGGAGGCGCTGGGGATCCCGGTGGGCACCGTCCGCTCCCGGCTGTCCCGGGCCCGCGAACGGCTCCGGAAGCTCGCCGAGGCCGAACTGCGCGCGGCGCGGCGCCGGGAACGGTCCGCCGCCGCGGCGGTCCGCTCGACCGGACGGCCCGCCCCCGGCGGCGTCCCGGCCGGGACGGGCGGCTGGTCCGACGCCGCCGAGGGGGCACGCGGATCCGTCGCCGGGCCCGGAGCTCCTGCGGCGTCTGGGGCCCCCGAGGCGTCCGGGTCCCCCGCAGTGCCCGGATCCCCCGCGGCGTCCGGATCCCCCGTGGTGCCGGTGCCGTCGCCGAGCGCCGTGCCCGGACCCCTGACCCTGCCCGTGTCCGTGTCCATGCCGGGACCGGTGCCCGCCCCCTCGGCGGGGCCCGCGTCCTCGGCGGTGTCGGCGTCCTCGCCGCAGGACATGCTCCGCCCCCTCGCGGGGCCGGCGTCCCCCTCCGCCCCACCCGGCTCCCCCTCCGTCCGCTCGACCGTCCGCCCGGCCCTCGCGCCCCGACCCACCTCGGAGAACCAGGCATGAACGCCTTCGCCCCCCGCCCGCCGCACGCCGACGCGGACGAGCTCCTGCGTGCCGAGCTCACCGAGCTGCTGCCCCCGCCTCCGGTGCCCGATCTGACGGCGGAGCGGAACCAGCACCTCAGGCACGCCGTCCTGCGGACCGCCCTGGCCGCCCAGGACGGCGCGGCCGCCCGTCCGGTGCGCGCGCGCCGGCCGCGCCAGGGGCTCCGGCTCGGCTGGATCGCCGCGCCGATGGCCGCCTGCGCGGTCGTCGCCGGCGTCGCCGTGCTCGCGCCCCAGGACGGGCCTGCGGGCTCCCCGGGCCGCGTCTCGACCGGGCAGCCCGCCTCGTCCGAGGCCGTGCGGGTCCTGTCCGGCGCCGCGCTCGCCGCGGCCGCCGCCCCCGCGCCGGACGCCCGGCCCGGTGAGTACGTCTACGTCAAGAGCCTCGTCGCCCACGCGGGGCGCGACGCGGCCGGAGGTCCCGCCGCGCTTCCGCCCGCGCACCAGCGCGAGGTGTGGCTCTCCGCCGACGGCAGCCGGCCCGGTCTGCTGCGCGAGCCCGGCGCCGCCGACACGGAGCTCGGCGCCGAGCTGCCCGTGTACGAGCTGGAGCATCGCGGCGCCACGCCCCGGAGGACCACCGCCGCCACGGCGCCGCCCTCCGTCACGAACCCGACGCACGCGTACGTGGCGACCCTTCCCACGGATCCGGCGGTGCTGCTGCGCCTGATCCGGGACCAGACGCGCACGGACGGGGGTGACGCCGATCAGCGGGCGTTCACCGCGATCGGGACCCTGCTCGCCGAGACCTGGGCACCGCCGGAGGTCACCGCCGCGCTGTACGGGGCGGCGGCCCGGATCCCCGGGGTGACCGTGCTGCCGTCCGCGAAGGACGCGGCCGGTCGCGAGGGCGTCGCCGTGGCCCGTGCCTCCCACGGCGAGCAGACCCAGTGGATCTTCGACCGGACGACGTCGGCGTTCCTCGGCGAGCGCACGGTGCTCACCGAGGACACGTCGGCCGGGCGGGCGGGAACGGTCCTCGGGGTCTCGGCCGTGCTCGCCAAGGCGTCCGCCCCCGTGCGCGGCGAGCTGCCGAAGGGCTGACCGGGAAAGGGCCGGGGCCCGCCGATCCGGTCGGATCGGCGGGCCCCGGTCGTGTGCTCAGCCCCGGCGGTCGGCCGCGAGGGTCTCGTAGAAGTGGAGGAGACCGAGGTCGTCCACCGAGCCTGCGTTGACGGCCTTGGCCAGGGGGGTGCCCTGGAGGAGGCGCTTGACCGGGACCTCGATGCGCTTGCCCGTGAGGGTGTGCGGGATCCCCGGGACTTCGATGATCTCGTCGGGGACGTGGCGCGGGGAGAGTTCGCTGCGGATCGTCCGCTTGATGCGGTCGACCAGCTCCTCGTCCAGGGTGGCGCCGTCCGCGAGGTGCACGAAGAGCGGCATCCAGTATCCGCCGTCCGGTTCCTCCAGGCCGATGACCAGGGACTCGCGGATCTCGGGGAGGCGCTCGACGGCCTCGTAGATGTCGGCGCTTCCCATCCGGACGCCCTGGCGGTTCAGGGTGGAGTCCGAGCGGCCGTGGATGACGACCGAGCCGCGGTCCGTGATCGTGATCCAGTCGCCGTGGCGCCAGGCGCCCGGGAACATCTCGAAGTAGCTGTCGCGGTAGCGGCTGCCGTCGGGGTCGTTCCAGAAGTGGATCGGCATGGACGGCATGGGGTTGGTGACGACGAGCTCGCCGACCTCGCCGATCAGGGGCTTCCCGGAGGGGTCCCAGGACTGCAGGTCGGTGCCGAGGCCCGCGGCCTGGAGCTCGCCGATGTGGACCGGCAGGGTGGGGACGGCGCCCGCGAAGCAGGAGCAGACGTCCGTGCCGCCGCTGACGGAGGCGATCCACAGGTTCTCGCGGACCTCGTCGTGGAGCCAGCGGAAGCCGTCGGGGGGCAGCGGGGAGCCGGTGGTGGCGACGCACTTCACGGCGGAGAGGTCGAAGTCCCGCCCGGGGTGGACCTCCGCCTTGGCGCAGGCCATCACGTACGCGGCGGAGGTGCCGTAGAGGGTGGCGCGGGTGCGCTCGGCGACCCGCCACTGGGCGGCGGTGTCGGGGTAGCCGGGGCTGCCGTCGTACAGGACGACGGTCGTGCCGGTGAGGAGGCCGGAGACGAGGAAGTTCCACATCATCCAGCCGGTGGAGGTGTACCAGAAGAACACGTCCTCGGGGCCGAGGTCGCAGTGCAGGCCCAGCTGCTTGACGTGCTCGACGAGGATGCCGCCCTGGGACTGCACGATCGCCTTCGGCAGGCCGGTCGTGCCGGAGGAGTACAGGACCCACAGCGGGTGCGCGAACGGCACCTGCTCGTAGACCGGCTCGACGTCCGCGGCGACCAGGTCGGACCAGGCGAGGGTGCCTTCGGGGGCGGGGGTGCCGAGGAGCGGGATGTGGACGACGGCGCGGAGGGTGGGCAGCTCGGCGCGCAGCTCGGCGACGGTGTCGCGGCGGTCGTGCTCCTTGCCGCCGTAGCGGTAGCCGTCGACGGTGAAGAGGACGACCGGCTCGACCTGCTGGAAGCGGTCGAGGACGCTGCGGGCGCCGAAGTCGGGGGCGCAGGAGGTCCACACGGCACCGACGGCGGCGGTCGCGAGGAGGGCGACGACGGCCTGCGGGACGTTGGGCAGGTAGCCGCTGACGCGGTCGCCGGGGTTCACGCCGAGGGCGCGGAGCTCGGCGGCGAGGGAGCCGACCTGGCGGCGGAGCTCGCCCCAGGTGACCGGCGTGGGCTCATGTGTCTCGTCCACATGGAGCAGGGCCGTGTCATGGGGGCGCTCGTCGGCGGCGCGCAGGGCGTGCTCGGCGTAGTTGAGGGTGGCTCCGGGGAACCAGTCGGCGCCGGGCATGGAACGGTCGCCGAGGACCCGCTCGTACGGGGTGGAGAAGCGGAGGTCGAACCACTCGACGACGGCCTGCCAGAAGGCTTCGAGGTCCTCGACCGACCAGCGGTGGAGCGCCGGGTACCCGCCCTCGGCGGGTGCTCCGTGGTGCTCGGCGGCCCAGGCCTGGAAGCGGGTGACGGCGGCCGTGGCGATGCGTTCCTCGTCCGGCTGCCAGAGCGGCTCGGTCGGCGCTGCGGATGTCATTTGGGGCGGCTCCCTGGCTGTACGCGGGTCTGCGTGTGTCTCGCGCACGTGCGGGGGTGTGCGCGTGACGCGGCTGACAGGACGATGCCATGTGATCGTCTTTCGCACCAGGTCTGCCGGCACATGGTCGGGCAGTTGAACATGTGCTCCCACCACGGGTGAACGGCAGCTGAACGGAGCCGGTTCGCGCTGCGGCGGATGGCAGGGTGAGCTGCATGGACGGTCGTGAACTGGTGCGTTCGATGAAGGTGTTCGGTTCGGTACAGGGCTTGCGGGCGGTGTGGTCGGCGTGGCGGCAGCGCCGTACGGACGCGTGGGGAATGCCGCCCAGGGGGGCGGAGCGGGCCAGGGTGCCGGGGCTCGCGGTGGAGGCGGAGCCGGCTCCGGGCGGGGGGACCGTCCGGTTCGCCCGGTCCTCGCTCCGGATCCGCGTGTCGTCGGGCGGCACGGTGTTCTGGGGGTGGGACGGGGCCGAGCCGCTTCCCTCGTACGCCCTGGCGGGCGAGGCGCCCGAGGCGGATCCGCGGGCCTCCCTCGAACCGGACACCGACGGCGGGTGGCGGATCGTGTCGGAGCGGGTGACGGTGACGGTCTCCCGGCACGGGGCGGTGGAGCTCCGGACCCCGGGCGGGGTGCTGCTCCGCCGGGACCTGCCGCCGCGCTGGTGGGAGCCGGTGGCGGACGAGGGTGCCGGGCCGGTGGTGGCGGGGAGCACCGGGTCGGCGGGGGCGGGGAGCACCGGGTCGGCGGGGGCGGGGGGCGCGCGGTGGGTGCAGCGCAGCGAGGTGCCGGCCGACGCCCGCTTCTTCGGTCTCGGCGGGCGGGCGGGCGGGCCGCGCCTGCGGGACGGCTCGTACCGGCTGTGGAACACCGACCCCCAGAGGGGTTTCGACCCCGGGGACGATCCGCTCTACCTGACCATGCCCGTCCAGTTCGTGGTCTCGGACGCCGGCACGCACCTGGCGTTCCACGACAACTCCTGGGACGGCCGGGTCACCCTGACCGAGGGCGAGGAGGGGGCCGGTTCCGGGCACGACCGGCCGGGGGCCAGTGAGGTGCGGATGTCGGGCGGGCCGCTGCGCTGCTGGGTGGTCGTCGGCACCCCCGCGCGCGTCCTGCACGGCTGGGCGGCGCTGACGGGCGCGCCCGCGCTGCCGCCGTCCTGGGCGCTCGGGCCGCAGCACGCGCGGTGGGGCTTCGGCAGCGCGCGGGAGGTGCGGCGGGTGGTGGCCGGGTACCGGGAGCGGGGGCTGCCGCTGTCCGCCGTGCACCTGGACATCGATCACTACGACGGGCACCGGGTGTTCACGGTCGACCGGGAGCGGTTCCCCGACCTGCCGGGGCTCGCGGAGGAGCTGCGGGAGCAGGGCGTGCGCCTGGTGTCGATCGTGGACCCGGCGGTGAGGGCCGAACCCGGCGACCCGGTGTACGACGGCGGTGCGGCGGTGGACGCCTTCGTCAAGGACGCGCGCGGCCAGGAGGTGCGCGGGGTGGTGTGGCCCGGCGAGTGCGCCTACCCGGACTTCACGGACCCCGCGGTGCGGGAGTGGTGGGGCGGCCTGTACGAGGAGCGCCTCCGGCAGGGCTTCGCCGGGGTGTGGCACGACATGAACGAGCCGGTGTCCTTCGTCCCCTTCGGCGACCCGACGCTGCCCCGCTCGGCGCGGCACGCGCTGGAGGGCCGGGGCGGCGACCACCGGGAGGCGCACAACGTGTACGGGCTCGCGATGGCCCGGGCCGGGTACGAGGGGCTGCGCCGGCTGCGCCCCGACGAACGGCCCTTCCTCTTCTCGCGCTCCGGCTGGGCGGGCATGCAGCGGTACGGGGGCACGTGGTCCGGCGACGTGGCGACGGGGTGGCCGGGGCTGCGGGCCTCGCTCGCCCTCGTCCTGGGCCTGGGGCTGTGCGGGGTGCCCTACTCGGGGCCGGACGTGGGCGGTTTCGACGGCAGTCCCTCGCCGGAACTGTTCCTGCGCTGGTACCAGCTGGGCGCGTGGCTCCCCCTCTTCCGTACGCACGCGGCGATCGACGCCGGGCGGCGGGAGCCGTGGGAGTTCGGTCCCGAGGTCCTGGAGCACGCGCGCGTGGCGCTGGCCGAACGGGAGCGCCTGCGGCCGTACTTCACGACGCTGGCCCGGCTGGCCCGGATGACGGGCGCGCCGTACGTCCGCCCGGTGTGGTGGGGGACGCCCGAGGACCGGGCGCTGCGCGACTGCGAGGACGCGTTCCTGCTCGGCGACGGGCTGCTGGTGGCGCCGGTGCTGACGCGGGGCGCGGACCGGCGGGCGGTGCGGCTGCCGCGCGGATGCTGGTACGACACGGCGACGGGGCGGGCGTACGAGGGCCCGGGGCAGGGGCTGCTCGACGCGCCGCTCTCCCGGCTGCCGGTCCTGGCCCGGGCGGGGGCCGTGCTGCCCGTGCGGGGCGAGGGGGACGAGCTCGTCCTGGAGGTGTGGGCGCCCGCCGCCGGGCGGACCGGTGGCGGGCTCGTCGTGCGGGACACCGGGGACGGTTGGGAGTCGGCCTCGATCGAGCGGTACCAGTCGCGGCTCGTGGACGGCCGGGTGGTGGTGGAGCGCGTCACGGACGACGGGGTGGAGGAGCCGGGGCTGCCGGTGCGGGTGCGGGGGCTGTGAGGGGGTGGCTCCAGCCTCCGGCACCCGATCACCCGTAAGCCCCGTCGAACCACTTCCGTACCGCCTCCGTGTGGAGCGGAAAGGCCAGCTCCCCGGGTGCCCTGAGCACGTGGTGGCCGCTCGTCTCGTCCGTCGGGGCCGACGGGGGGAGTTGCGCGGCCGGGCGGGGCGGAAGGAGGCCGAAGAGGAGGAGGTGGCCGGCCGGGGAGCTCAGCGCGTCGGCGAGGCGGACCTCCTCGGCCGAGGCGGGGATGCCGGTCTCCTCGCGCAGTTCGCGGACGACGGCGGCGCGCCAGTCCTCGCCGTGGTCGATGAAGCCGCCGGGCAGGGCGACCCCGCCCCGCGCGGGCTCGATGGTGCGGGTGACGACGACGAGGCCCGTGCCCTCCGCGTCGGTGACGGGGAGGAGGGCGACGGCGACGGGCAGCGGGTTGCGGTAGGCGGTGTGGCCGCAGGCCGGGCAGGTGCGGGGCCAGCCGGCGCCGGGGAGGTGGGCGGCGCCGCAGGAGGAGCAGTGGGAGTCCTTCACGGCCCGACGGTATGCGATCGCCCTTTCCCGGCGCTGCCGGAACTGATAGACGGTGCGCATGACTGGACTCGCAACCGCTTTCCGCACCCTCGCCGTCGTGGCCGCGGCCGGACTCCTCGCCGTCACCGGTTCCGTCGTCGCGCCCGCTCCCCCGGCCTCGGCCGCGCCGGAGCCCAAGGCGCCGCGGGAGTTCGTGGCCCTGAGCTCCGTGGACCGGACGATCCTCCAGGAGATGCGCTACACGACCGGGCACAACTTCGTCGGCGAACCGGTGGACGGCTACCGGCAGCCGCTGTGCATCCTGACCCGTCCTGCGGCCGAGGCGCTGCACCGCGCGCAGCTCCGGCTGCTGGCCCGGGGGTACACGCTGAAGGTGTACGACTGCTACCGGCCGCAGCGGGCCGTGGACCACTTCGGGCGCTGGGCGAAGGACCTGGAGGACGAGCGGATGAAGAAGGAGTTCTATCCGCTCGTCGACAAGTCGAGGCTGTTCGCGGACGGTTACATCGCGGAGAAGTCGGGGCACAGCCGGGGTTCGACGGTGGACCTCACGATCGTGCGGCTGCCGGCGGCGCCCACGCGCGCGTACGTGCCGGGCGAGGAGCTGGTGGAGTGCTGGGCGCCGCAGGCGGAGCGGTTCCCGGACAACTCGGTGGACATGGGGACCGGGTACGACTGCTTCGACACGCGCTCGCACACCGACGACCCGCGGATCCAGGGCGCGCAGCGGGCGAACCGGCAGCTGCTCAAGGGGGCGCTGGCCGAGCAGGGGTTCGTGAACCTGCCCGAGGAGTGGTGGCACTTCACCTTCAAGCCGGAGCCGTTCCCGGGCACGTTCTTCGACTTCCCCGTGGCGCGGAGGTCGGTGGCCGGGCACTGAGCCCTTCTCAGCACCGGGCACCCGTGGCAGACTTCTGACGCTTCGTCAGATCACGGGAGGTCCCGATGGCACGGACGCGCAGACCGGTGGTGGCCGGATGGTTCACCGACGACACCGTGCCGGAGGCGGAGTTCCGGCTGCTCGGCACCCGCTGCACGGCCTGCGCGTCGGTCTTCTTCCCGCGGGAGGACGACTGGTGCCGCAACCCCGGCTGCCCGGGCGGCAGGGAGCTGGCCGAGGTCCCGCTCTCGCCGCGCGGCCGGGTCTGGTCGTACACCGACGGCCGGTACCGTCCGCCCGCCCCGTACGTCTCCGACCCGGACGCCCCCTGGGAGCCGTACACCCTCGTCGCCGTCGAGCTCGCGGCCGAGGCGATGGTGGTCCTCGGGCAGGCGGCGCCGGGCGTGACGACGGCCGACCTCGCCGTCGGGACCGAGGTCGAGGTGGTGCCGGGCGTCCTCGACGAGGACGAGCGGCACACCTGGACCACCTGGAACTGGCGGCCGGTGGCCGGGGAGCGGCGGGAGGAGCGGTCGTGAACGACGTCGCCGTGCTCGGGGCCGGGATGCACCCCTGGGGGAAGTGGGGCCGGAGCTTCGTCTCGTACGGGACGGCCGCCGCCCGCGCCGCGCTCGCCGACGCAGGTCTGCGGTGGTCCGACATCGACTCGGTCGTCGGCGCCGACACCATGCGGTGCGGATACCCGGGATACGTGGCGGGGGCGACCTTCGCGCAGGCCCTCGGCTGGCAGGGGGCGCGGGTCACCAGCGTGTACGCCGCCTGCGCCTCGGGCGCCCAGGCCATCGGCACCGCCCGGGCCCAGATCCTCGCGGGGCTCGCGGACGCGGTCCTGGTCGTCGGGGCGGACTCGACGCCGAAGGGGTTCCTCGCCCCGGCCGGCGGCGAGCGGCCCGGCGACCCGGACTGGCTGCGGTTCCGGGTGCTGGGGGCGACCAACCCGGCGTACTTCGCCCTCTACGCGCGCCGCAGGATGGCGCTGTACGGCGACACGGCCGAGGACTTCGCCCGGGTGAAGGTGAAGAACGCGGCGGCCGGCGCGCTCAATCCGCTGGCCCGCTACCGCAGGCGGGTGACCGCCGAGGAGGTCGCGGCCTCCCCCGTCGTCGCCGATCCGCTGCGGCTCCTCGACATCTGCGCCACCTCGGACGGGGGCGCCGCGCTCGTGCTCTCCAGCATGGAGTTCGCCCGTCGGCACGGGCAGCCCGACCCGGTCCGGGTACGGGCGGTGTCCACGGTCTCCCCCACGTACCCCAAGGCGGTGCTCGACCTCCCCGACATCGCGACCGACTCGGCGGCGGCCGTCTCCCCCGCCCCGCACGCCTTCCGCGCCTCGATCGCCCGCGCCGCCTACGAGGAGGCGGGGATCGGACCCGAGGACCTGTCCCTCGCGGAGGTCTACGACCTGTCCACCGCCCTGGAGCTGGAGTGGTACGAGGACATCGGGCTCTGTCCGCGGGGCGAGGGCGCCAAGCTGCTGCGGGAGGGCGCCACGGCCCTCGGCGGGCGCCTGCCGGTCAACACCAGCGGCGGCCTCGGCTCCTTCGGGGAGGCGGTGCCCGCCCAGGCGATCGCGCAGGTCTGCGAGCTGACCCGGCAGCTGCGCGGCACGGCGGGCGACCGGCAGGTGCCGGGGGCACGGGTCGGGATCACCGCGAACCAGGGCCTGTTCGGCCACGGCTCGGCGGTGGTGGCGGTGCGCTGAGCCGGCCGGGACCGTGCCCCGCGGGCCCGGCCCGCTCGGCAGGGCCCCCGGCGAGCGGGCCGGGCGCCCCGCCGTCAGGTCGTGACGGCGGCGGGGCCGCGGTCCGCGAGGACCAGGGCGTGCTGGACGACCGCCACGAGGACGTTCTTCACGGACTCGCGGTCCCGGGCGTCGCACATCAGCAGCTCCACCTCGGGGTCCAGGTCGAGCGCGCCGCGCACCGTCTCCGCCGGGAACCGCTGGGCGCCCTCGAAGCAGTTGACGGCCACCGTGAACGGGATGCCGCGCCGCTCGAAGTAGTCGATGGCGGCGAAGCTGTCCTCCAGGCGGCGGGTGTCCGCGAGGACGACCGCGCCCAGGGCTCCCTGGGCCAGCTCGTCCCACAGGAACCAGAAGCGGTCCTGCCCCGGGGTGCCGAAGAGGTAGAGGACGAGGTCCTCGCGGAGGGTGATCCGGCCGAAGTCCATGGCGACCGTGGTGGTCGTCTTGGTCTCCACGCCGTGCAGGTCGTCGACGGGCCGCCCCACCTCGCTGAGGATCTCCTCGGTCCGCAGGGGCCTGATCTCGCTGACCGCGCCCACCAGCGTCGTCTTGCCGACCCCGAACCCGCCCGCGACGAGGATCTTCAGGGTCACCGGCTCGACGAAGGGCTTCTTGCGGCTAGAGCGCCCGAAGGCCATTGATCACCTCGCGAAGGATGCTCACGTCCGGCAGCTCGGCCGGCGGAACGGGGCGGGTCACATGGACGAGTTCGTCCTCGACGAGGTCGCCGACGAGGACCCGTACCACCCCCACGGGGAGGTCGAGTCCGGCGGCGAGCTCGGCGATCGACTGGGGCTGCTCGGAGCAGCGCTCGACGATCTCCACGTGTTCCGGGGAGAGCGTCTGGTCCCGGCCGGGGTCGTCGGCGGCGGGCTCGGGAACGACCACCGCGATCAGGTCGAGCCGATGGCGGCCGGCGGCGCTCGTCCGGCCGCGGGTCATCGCGTACGGACGGACCACCGGGCCGGCCTCGTCGTCGAACCAGTGGTGGGGGCCGGGGGTCTGGCCCGCTTCCCGCCGGCCGCGCTCGGCTTCGTCACTCATGCCGTCCCACTCACCCTCCCGAGGGCAGGCCGGTCCGGGGAGCCGTCGTGAGGTGGGCCCCCACCCGCTTCACCATCAGCGTCATCTCGTAGGCGACCTGGCCGACGTCCGAGTCGGCGTCCGCGAGCACCGCCAGGCAGCTGCCGTCGCCGGCGGCCGTGACGAAGAGGAAGGCGTCCTCCAGCTCGACGACCGTCTGGCGGACCTTGCCCGCCTCGAAGTGGCGGCCGACGCCCTTGGCGAGGCTGTGGAAGCCGGAGGCCACGGCGGCGAGGTGCTCGCCGTCCTCCCGGGTGAGCTCCTGGGAGGCACCGGTGGGGAGTCCGTCGCTGGAGAGCACCAGGGCCTTGCGGATGGAGCCGACGCGCTGGACGAGCTCGTCGAGGAGCCAGTTCAGCTCGCCGTTTCCGCGTCCGGGTCCGGAGGTCGTGCTGGGTGCTGCGGCGTTCGGTGCGGTCATCGACCGTCCCCCTCGGGTGTCGTTCCTGGTGCTGTCGGGTCGTCCGGCTCTGTGGTGTCCCGCCTGCCCCGCTGCCAGCCACGCTGCATGGCGGCCATGCGGGCGCGTACCTCCTCGGCGTCGCGCTCGAAGGAGTCGGGCCCCTCGGACCGCGCTCCGGTGCCCGTACGGGCCTCGGCGCGGGTTCCCGCACCGCGGCCGGCCGGGCCCTCGGCCTCGCGCAGCTGGGGCGCGAGGCTGGCCTGGCGGACGCGGCGGGGCAGGCCGCCGAACGGCTCCGGGTTCTCCGGCGGCACGGGCCCCTCCGGTGGTACGGGGACGAGGACGGGACCGGCGCCCGGCCCCGGCGGGGTGGCGCGCCCGTCGCCGTGCGGGTGTCCCGGGCGGACTCCGCGCCGGTCGTCCTGCGGGAGGTCCGCCCGGTGCTCCTGCGGATGCGCGCGGTCCTGCTGCGGCTGGGTGCGGTCGGCCTGGGCGTGGGCGCGGCCCGGCTGCGGGTGCGCGCGGTCGGCCTGGGCGTGGGCGCCGTCCGGCTCGTCGAGGCGGCGGCCGTGGTCCACGACGAGCGTCGGGGTGCGGCGGCGCGGCAGCTGCGCGGGCCCGCGGAGCGTGCCGTCGGCGGGCGCGTCCTGCTCGCCGCGGCCCGTCGTCCGGTCCGGGGCCTGCTCGTGCTGCTCGCCGGCGGGCGCGAGTCCGGTGCGGCGCCGGTCGCGGGGCCGGAAGAGGCCGCCGCGCTCGCTGTCGCTGTCGAGGAGGTCCGCGGACCGGTCGAGGAGGACGTCGAAGTCCTCGGTGCCGAGCGGCGCCTCCAGCTCGACGGGGCCGTCCAGCGGTCCGGGCGCCTCGGTCACGTCGGGGACCTTCGTGAGGGCCGGCCTGCGGGTGGGCAGGGCGCCGGCGGCGGACGCGTCGTCGGTCCGCCCCGGGCCCTCCAGGGTCTTGCGGTCGAGCCGGAATCCGGCGCCCTGGGTCTCGGGCGCGTCGGTGAGCAGCGCGGCCGGGATGAAGACGACCGCGGTGGTCCCGCCGTACGGGGAGGTCTGGAGCGAGACCCGGACGTTCTGGCGCTGGGCGAGCCGGCTGACGACGAAGAGGCCGAGCCGGTCGGTGTCCGAGAGCTCGAACTCGGGGGTCTCGGCGAGCCGGAGGTTGGCGTCGAGCAGGGCGTCGGGGTTCATGCCGAGGCCGCGGTCGTGGATCTCCAGGGTGAAGCCGTTGGCGACCCGCTCGCCGAGGACCTGGACGGCGGTGTGCGGGGGCGAGTACACCGTGGCGTTCTCGAGGAGTTCGGCGATGAGGTGGGTGAGGTCCGCGACGGCGGGGCCGCCCACGCCGAGGCGGGGCAGACGGCGCACCTCGATCCGCTCGTAGTCCTCGACCTCGGCGACGGCGGCGCGGACCACGTCCATGAGCTGGACGGGCTTGCGCCACTGGCGGGAGGGGGCGGCGCCGGACAGGATGACGAGGCCCTCGGCGTGCCGGCGCATGCGGGTGGTGAGGTGGTCGAGGCGGAAGAGGTCGGCCAGCTCGTCGGTGTCCTCCGTGCGCCGCTCCATGGTGTCGAGGAGGGTCAGCTGGCGGTGGAGCAGGACCTGGTTGCGGCGGGCGAGGTTGACGAACACCTCGGAGACCCCGCGGCGCAGCTCCGCCTGCTTGACAGCGGCCTCGACGGCGGCGCGCTGGAGGGTGTTGAGGGCCTGGCCGACCTGGCCGACCTCGTCCTCCCCGTACCGCAGGTGGGGCACCTCGGTCCCGACGTCGACCTGTTCACCGGCGGCGAGGCGGCGCATGACGCTGGGCAGCCGGACGCCGGAGACCTCCTGGGCCTCCTTCTGCAGGCGGCGCAGGTCGCGGACGAGTTCGCGGCCGACGCGGACGGAGATGACGATCGAGGCGAGCAGGGCGAGGAAGCCGAGGACGCCGGCGACGCCGACCTTGAGGAGGACGCTGTACGCGGCGGGCTGGACGCGTTCCTGGTAGCGGTCGCCGGCGGCGGTGTTCTCGCGGGCGAGGTCGTCGAGGACGGGGCTCGCCTGGTCCTGCCAGCGCTCGGCGGTGATGGCGCGGGGGTGGTCGGTGGGGCCCTCTTCGATGAGCGCGTTCTCGGCGGTGCGCAGCGGCTGGGTGTCGGGGCTGCGCCAGTACTTCTCGAAGCGCTCGCGCTCGGCGGAGGGCAGGAGTTCGAGGTTGACCTCGTAGAACGCCACGCGGTTGGCGACGAGGTCGGATATCGCGCGTATCTCCTCGGAGGTGACGCGGTCCGCGACGAGCGCGGAGAGGACGAGGGCGTCCTCGCGGGAGAGCAGCTCCCGCGCGCGCGTGACGCCGACGAGGGCGCGGCCCTGCTTGTCCATCTCCACGTTCTCGAGGGCGTGGAGGGTGATGAGGAAGCTGTAGCAGGGGTCGACGAGCCGGTTGTAGAACTCGAGGGCCTGCATGCGGCCGATGTCGCGGCCCTCGACGGAGCGGCGCAGCGAGGCGAGGCCGTCGAGGGCGTCGAGGAGGGAGTTGAGCCGCTGGGTGGTGACGGGCCGCATCTCCTCGCGCACGCCGGGGTCGGCGGCGTTGGCGCGGATGCGGGCGATCTGCCGGTCGGTGGCGCGGCGGGTCTCGCGCAGGGAGGCGAGGGCGTTGGAGCCGCGCGGGTCGGCGAGGTAGATGAGCGACTGGCGGCGTTCGATCTGGATGACCCGGGCGGTGTCCTCCAGGGGGTAGCCGACCTTGTCGACGATGTAGCCGACGTCGAGGAGCTGGTCGGCCTCGCGGCCCGTCAGGACCGTGGCGAAGCCCCACAGGCCGGTGAGGGAGACGAGCGGTACGAGCAGCAACGCCACGATCTTCCTGCGGATGGACTTCCCGCGAAAGCGCATGGCCTCCCCCAGCTCGGCCCCCGTTGCGCCACGGGGGACCTTCACGTTCGTGACCGCCGGCGTCAACACGCGGCGTCAACCTTGAATTTCAACAAACGGCGGCGCGAGCCTACTACTGCATCACGGCCATTCCGAAGGCGTGTCCGAGCGATTTTCAGCCTGTCGAGTGAGTCTTGATCATGAGATGTCCTGGTATTGCTGGAGTTGGGATTGACCACTGTGGCGTAGGACACCTGATGGCGTGCCATTTCTCCGGCCTGCGCAGATGGCTGGAACTGTCCGTTCCGCCGGTGCGTGGGTCCCGCTCGCCCCCACCCGGGCGAAACCTTTTCCCTCTCTCGTGCGTCAATGAGTACGGGGAGGGTCCTGTCCGTGTAAAGGCGCTCAAGACGGGCAGCCGTCCCTGAGGTCGTTCAGTGGTGGGGAGTGACGGGACAATGGAACACGAGGCGCGGTCGGCGCGGCAGTTGTGGGTGGAGGAGGAGCGGGGCCGACGGCGGATGCCCGATCCGGTGCGCAACGCCGCCGTGCGGGCCGTGATGATCACGTCGGTGACACTCATTCAGGCCGTGGTGGCCTTCTTCTGCACGGTCGCGGGCGCGTGGCTGGCGTTTCCGGTGACGGTCACCGCGGTGGCGTCGACGGTCGTGGCCACCTGGAGCGTCCTCGACGTCTGGATCACCCGTCAGGTGTGGCGCCAGCGCAACGGCGTGGTGTCGGAGCCGAGCAGCGCGGCCCGTCCGCAGATCCGGGCGCGGCACGACGAGGGCCGGACGGAGACGGCGCCGCTGTCCGAAGCGGCGTGAGCAGAGCGGCGAAGAGGAGCGGCCCGGCCCCCGAGAGGGGGCCGGGCCGCTCGCCGTTGCACGGCGTACGACCGGGGACTACGCCTCGTCCGCCGGAGCCGCGTCGTCGGACTGGTGGCGGCGGAACATCCGCGTCGCCGTGATCTCGCCGTGGATCGTCTCCCCCTCCGCGGCCGGCTGCGGCAGCCCGGGGCGCAGGTGCTCCTCCACGCTGATGTACTTCAGTCCGGCCCGCAGGTCCGCGTCGTTGCGCAGCCGGATCACCAGCGGGAACTCGGCGAGCGCGGTCGTGTCGAACAGGCCCGTCGTGTAGAGGAGCTGGACGCCCAGCGCGTCCGACACGGCCCGCTGGAGCTCCAGGAGGTACGTGGCGTTGGCGCGGCCGATCGGGTTGTCGAGGAACAGCGTGCCCGCGTGCCGGTGCTTGTCGCGGCCCCGGTCGTTGGAGCGGAGCGCCGCCATCGTGCAGTACAGGGCGATGGCCGCGGTGAGCAGCTGGCCGCCGGAGAAGACGTCGCCCATCTGCCCGACGGGGACCCGCTCGGCGCGCAGCACCGCGTCCGGCTTGAGGATCTCGACCGAGACGCCCTTGGGTTCGAGCGCCGCCTGGACGCCCCTGAGGAGCAGGGACATGCCGTCGCGCCGCAGGTCGGAGTTCTTCCTGACGGCGGCACGGGTCGCCTCGTCGACGACCTCGCCGAGCCGCTCGGCGAGCGTGGCCTGGTCGGGCTCCTCGAAGCGGATGCGGAGGAACTCCTGGCCCGACCACTCGCCGAGGCCCTCGGGGAGCCGGGAGAGCCGCTGGGCGGAGCGGAGCGTCGCGAGCGAGGACTCCACGAGGCCCCTCAGCCGGTCCACGATCGAGTCCCGGTTGCGCTCCAGCTGCTCCAGCTCGTCGGTGAGGACCCGCAGCCGGGGCGCGAAGGCCTCGGCCCACTTGGCGGCGTGCTCGGGCAGCGCGGACGCGGGCAGTTCGCGGATCTGCTGGCGGGCGGGGGTGCGGACCTGCTCGTAGCGAGTGGAGTTGGCGTGCCGGACGAGGATGTCGCTCGCCTCGCGCACCGCGGCGTCGGCGGCGGACAGCTCGGCCGTGCAGGCGCGCAGGGCGCGGCGTGCCTCGGCGGCCGTCGTGCGGGCCTCCTCCAGGCTGCCCGGGTACGGCTCGGTCTCCTCCCGCTCCTCGTCCGCGTGGTCGCGGAGCAGGTCGCGCAGCAGGGCCGCCGTCTCGTCGAAGCCGCCGGCCGCGTCCTCGGCGGTCCGGTGGTCCCGGAGCAGGCCGGCGTGGGCGGCCCGTGCAGCCTCCAGGGCGTCGGTGCGGGAGGCGAGTTCGGCGGTGGCGGTACGGAGCAGGGCCTGGGCCCGCTCGGCGTCGGCGGGCACCAGTTCCTCGGGCAGCTCGGTGTGCGCCTCGCCGTCCTCGGGGGCCAGGCGCTCGGCCTCGCCGCGGAGCCGGCCGAGCTTCTCGCTCGCCTCCGAGGCGCGGGTCTCCAGCATCTGGACCAGGGCCTCGGCGCGGGCGACGGCCGCCTGCCGGGACGGGCCGTCGGCGCCGTCGGTGGACTCCAGGAGCTGTTCGGCGCGGGTGCGGACCTTGTTGGTGAGGCGGTCGAGCTCGGCGAGGGCGGCGGACTCGTCGCTCTCGGCACGGGCCTGCTCGGCGCGCAGGTCGGCGCCGACGCCGACCTTCTCGTACAGCTGGGACGCGGCCCGGTAGGCCTCGCGGAGGGTGGGGAGCGCGGCGCGGGGCGCGGCCGGGTCCTCCTCGGGGAGGGCATCGGGGGCGCCGGCGATCTCGGCGCGCTCGGCCCGCAGGGCACGGGCGGTACGGTGGGCGTCGTCGGCGGCGCGCTGGGCGGCGCGGCGGTCCTCGTCGGCGGCGCGGGCGCGCTCCAGGCAGGTCTGGGCGCGGGCCTCGGCCTCGGTGGCGTCGTCGGCGAGCTCGCGGAGCTTGGCCTGCCAGGCGGACCGCTCGCGCAGCCGGAACGCGAGACCCGCGAGCGCGTCGGCGACCCGGCGGGCCCGCTGGGCGGCCTCCTGGCGCTCGTCCCGGAGCCGGGCGGCCTCGGAGGCGGCCTCGTCGGCCTCCGTACGGGCCGTGCGGGCCGCGTCGAGGGCGGCGGCCGCGGCCTCGGCGGTCTCGCGGGCGGTCGCGGCGACGGACGCGAGCTCGGCGAGCATCCCGAAGGGGCAGTCGGCGCGCCAGGCGCCGATCCGGGAGGCGAGGGAGCGGTCGCCGGCGAGGCGGGCGGCGAGGGTGCGGATCTCCTCGTCGCGGGCGGTGGCGCGGGCGCGCAGCGCGTGGCGCTCCTCGTCGGCCGCGTGCTCGTCGTGCATGGCCGGGTTCGGCGGCACCAGGAAGACGCCGGTGTCGTCGGCCGCCTCCTGCGCGGGTACGGGGGCGAGCAGGGCGGCGGCGGTGCCGACGGCGACGGCGGAGCGGGGCAGCAGGGCGGCGGTGCCGAGGACCTCGCGGGCGCGGCCGTACGAGACGGGGTCGGTGATCACGACGCCGTCGACGAGCTCGGGGCGGGCGGCGAGCACGCGCGCGTGGTCGGCCGGGTCGACGGCCTGGGCGAGGTAGCGCCAGCCGGGGAGGGCGGGGATGCCGTGCTCGCCGAGGTACTCGACGGTGGCGAGGACGTCGGGACCGGGCGGCAGCAGGCCGCCGTCGCCGAGGGCGCCGAGGATGCGGGAGTCGTCGGCGGCGGCGGTGCGCAGCTCGAAGAGCCGGCTCTCGGCGGAGGCGACGGCCTGGTCGAGCAGGCCGCGCAGCTCGTCGGCGTACCGGTCGAAGTCGGTGACGGTGAGCGGGCCCTGGGGCGTGCTCCCGGCGCCCGTGTCCTCCTCGGGGGCCTCGGCGCCGGGACCGGCGGCGCGCTGTCCCGGGAGCGGGGAGCCGGAGGACGGCAGGCTCAGGAGTTCGGCGAGGCGCTCCTCGGAGGCGAGGGACTCGGCGGCGCGGCGCTCCGCGTCGTAGGCGTTCCCCGCGGCCTCGGCGGCGTCCGCGGCGCGGGCGGCGGCGAGTTCGGCGCGGGACTCGGCGCCGGCCGCCTCACGCGCGCGCTCGGCCGCGGTGCGGGCGGCCTCGCGGGCCGTGTCCCAGGCGGCGACCGTGGTCTTCTCGGCGTCGCTCGCGGCGAGGGCGGCGCGGGCCGGGTCGGCGTCCGGGGCGGTGTCGTCGAGCCAGCCGGCGCGGACGGCCTCGGCGGTCTCCTGCTCGACCTCGGCGAGCCGCTGGCGCAGGTGGCCGGCCTCGCTGCGGGCCCGCTGGGCCTCGGTGGCGGCGGCGGTGGCGTCCCGGTGGGCGGTCTCGCTCGCGTCCTGGAGGGCGGTGGAGCGTTCCTCCTCCTCCGCCGCGTGGCGCTCGCCCTCCTCGGCGGCGGCGGCGAGGGCCCGTACGAGGTCGGCGGCGGCCTTGGCGCGGGCGGCCAGGGCGGGGGCGGCGTCGCGCTCGGCCTCGCGGATGGCGGCGGCCACGCGCGCGGAGCGGTCGCCGGCGGCCCGGTGGCGCAGCACCGCCTCGGCCGCCTGCCAGGCGGAGTGCAGGGTGCGGGCGTCGGTGAGTTCGCGGCGCTGGGCGGCGGCGCCCTTCTCGGCCGCGGTCAGCGCCAGGGAGGCGTGGCGGTAGGCGAGTTCGGCGGCGATGAGGGAGCTGCGGCCGCGGGCGGTCTCGGCCTCGGCGACGGCGTGCCCGGCCGAGGTGACCTGCTGGGCGAGTTCGGCGGCGCGGCCACGCTCCTCGGCGGCGCGGGCGGAGAGCCGGCGGGCGAGCGTGCGGGTGCGGCGCTCGGCGCCCGTGTGGACCTCGCGCGCGTGGGCACGGGTCCCGGCGGCCTCGACGATCCGGCCGAGGAGGTCGACGGAGCCGGCCGTGAAGTCGCGCTCGGCGGTCAGCTCGGCGCGGCGGCCGAGCTTGTTGCCGAAGCCGCCGACGAGGTCCGCGAGGCCGTCGGTGTCGCGGGTGTCGGTGACGGCGCGCAGCAGCAGGTCGGTGAAGTCGGAGTCCTTCTTGACCGCGAAGAGGCCGGCGGCCTCGCCCTCGTCGGCGTTCATCTCGCGCTGGTAGCGGAAGAGTTCGGGGTCGAGGCCGAGGTCGCCGAGGTGTTCGTTCCAGCGGTCGTGGATCTCCTCCCAGACCACCTCCAGGTGCGGGTACGCCTTCCCGGCCTCGGTGAGCGCGTCGCGGAAGCCCTTCATGGTGCGGCGGCGGCCGGTGGCGCCGGAGGCGCCCTCGACGGGCGGGCGGACGGAGGTCGCCTCGGCGACGGGGAGGTTGTCCAGGCTGAGTCCGGGGCCGGGACGGAAGGAGTACCAGGCCTCGGCGAACTTCCGCGGGTCGTTCGAGACCTGGCGGCCGCGCCACTCGCTGGCCTTGCCGACGACGACGAGTTCGCCGGTGAGGGTGTGCTGCCATTCCAGGGCCACGTGGCCGCAGTCGTCGGCCAGGAGGAACTTGCGCAGCACGCCGGAGCTGGCGCCGCCGAGGGTGTTGCGGTGGCCGGGGAGCATGACCGAGAAGATCAGCTTGAGGAGGACGGACTTGCCGCCGCCGTTCTCCAGGAAGAGCACGCCCGCGGGGGCCGGGCGGCGCGGCGGGCCGACCGGCTCCTCCTCGAAGAACTCCGCCTGGGTGGGGGCGGGGTGGGGCACGGGCGCGCCGACTCCGCGCAGGTCCAGGACGGTGTCGGCGTAGCGCGCACCGGCGGGACCGATGGAGTAGAGGCGGACCCGGGACAGCTCGTACATGCGGCGGACTCTCGTACTGGAAGTGGTCGGTGGCGCGGGGCGGTTACGCGTGGAACGGGAGTCCCGCGTCGGCGGCGAGTTCCAGGTCGTCGCCCTCGGGCGGCGGCAGGAGGGTCGCGGAGCCGTCGCTGACGGGGACGACGCCGAGGTCGAGGAGCTCGGCCATGGCGGCGGAGCCGGCCATGTCGCGGACCTGGAGCTGGTAGCGGGCGGTGGTGCGGTAGGAGCCGCCGCCCTCGTCGCCGGTGCGCTGGAGGAAACCGGAGTCGGTGAGGAAGGCGGCGGCCTTGCCGACGATGCCGGTGGTGGAACCGGCGAGGCGGCGGGCGTCCTTGGTGGCTCCGGTGGCGCTGCGGCGGGCGTAGGTCCGCCAGGCGGCCTCCAGGCCGGGGGCGTCGGAGGCCGGGTCGGTGTTCTCGCCCTGCTCCTCGGCGCGCTGCTCCAGGCGCAGACAGGCCTGGCGCACGAAGGCGTCGACGCCGTTGACCGTGAGCCGGCCGATGTACGCGTCGTCGGCGAGGTCCTCGGGCCGGGGGAAGGCCATGGCGGCGACCGCGAGGTGGGCGAGGCCGTGCAGGAACCGGTCGGCGGAGTCCGTGGAGGCGCGGCGGGCGTAGTCGCCCATGCGGACGGCGAAGACGGAGTCCTCGCCCGCGGTGACGGCCATCCCCGCGCGCGGGGACACCTCCAGGACGACGAGTCCGAGGCCGGTGGCGACGGCGTCGGCGAGGCGCGCGAAGGCGGGGTCCTCGCGGTAGCGGCGCAGGAGATCGGTGTACTCGGCGTCGCGGGCCGGGAGCAGCTTGGGCTGGAGGCCGAAGGAGACGAGCCGGGCCGCGTCGGCGGCGTCCGCGGGGGTGACGGCGGAGGCGGCGGACGCGGCCGGGGGCTGCGGGGGCTCCTGCTCGCTCCACGCGTCGGTGTACTCGGCGTGGGTTTCGCTCACGGCTGGGGCTCCTCGGTACGGCTCTCGGTCGGTACGGCGCGGGCGGCGGGTCGGGGTACGGGCAGCGGGACGGGGGTGACGGACGCCGGCGCGGCGGCGGGGCCGGGGCGGTCGGCGGGCGCGGACGGCTCGTCCGTGAGCCGCACGGCGCGCACGGACGGCAGGTCCCGGCGCCGCGCGGGCGGGGTGCGGGCCGGCTCCGGCACCGACACGGTCCCGAACCGCGGCCGCCCGACGGCCGCGGGCGCCTCCCGGCCGGGCTCGGCCTCTCGTACGGGCTCGGGCACGGGGACGGGCACGGGCACGGGCTCGGGTGCGGGCTCTCGTACCGGCTCGGACTCCGGCGCGGGCGCCGGCACCGACGCGCGTACGGGTCCGGCCTCTCGTACGGGCTCGGACTCCGGTCGTACGGGCTCGGACTCCGGCAGCGGCTCCGGCACCGGAGCGGCCCCGTCGGTGGCGGTCGCCGGCGGGTCGGGGAGGGTCGGGTCGGTGGCTGTCGCCGGGGCCTGGGGGACGAGGGTCACGAGGCCTCCGTGCGGTCCGCGGCCATGCCCGCCGCGTCGAGCATCGCCGTACCGACGATGAGGTCGGCGCCGCCGAACTCGGGGTCGTCGAGCGGGGTGCCGTCGTCGACGGCGAAGAGGAGCCGCTCCTCTCCCTGGCGGTAGGCGGTGCCGACCGGGGGGCTCGCCGCGTGGACGGCGAGGAGGGCGACGAGGTACGGAAGGTCGGGGTCGAGGCGGCGGGCCTCGGCGAGCAGGCCGGAGAGGCGGCGCGGGGCGTCGTGCTCCAGGTCGAGCAGGCGCATGGCGCTCGCGAGCTGCTCCTCGCTGAAGCGGGAGTCGTCGGGGGTGGCGATGAGGTCCGGCTCGGGCATCTCCGCGCCGAGGTGCTCGCGCTCGACGGGCGGGGTGAGGAGCAGGTCGACGAGGTCGCCGAGGCGGACGGAGGCGGGGGTGCGCAGTCCGGTGCCGCGGGCGAAGAAGGCGTCGGTGACGCGGGTGGCCTGTTCGACGGGGAGCGGCAGGACGGGGGCGACCAGCTGACCGTAGAGGTCGAGTCCGGTGTACGCGGTGGGGGCGGCGAAGGCCTGCCGGTCCTGCTCGGCGCGGAAGAGGGGCCCGGCCTCGAGGAGGCGGGACTGGAGCTGGGTGTGACGGCGGATGCAGTCCTTGACTATGTCGACGAGTTCGGCCGCGCGCCGCTTGTGCTCCGCGGTCTTCGCGTCGTTCGTGGCCTCGGCCTCGTCGCGGGCCTTGCGGATGTTGGTGAGGATCGCGTTCTCGTGGCGGTAGCGGTCGGCCACGTGGTCGAGCGCCTCGGCGATCATGTCGGGGACGGTGTGGAGCCAGTCGACGGCGCGGACGTTGCGCCGGGTGGCCTCCAGGGTCTTGCGGAGGGTCTCGGCGTACTGCACGGTCCGGTAGCGCGCCTGCTCGGCGGCGAGCTGGGCGTCGGCCAGGCGGCCCCGGTTGATGAGGACCTCCAGCTTCACCTCGGCGGCGATCTGGGCGCTGGTGACGTCGGTGTCGAGGGCTCCGACGAGGACGTTGACCGCTTCGTCGGTGGTGCGGAGGTAGACCCCGCCGCCGTAGCCCGGGACCTCTTCGATGAGCTTGAAGTCGTAGTCCCGGCGGACGTAGACGCCGTCGGTGCCGAAGGTGCCGTAGACGGCGCGGAAGCCGCGGTCGACGCTGCCGACGTTGATCAGGTTCTCCAGGACCCAGCGGGCGACGCGCTCGTGCTCGGCGGCGGGGCGGGCGGGTGCCTGGGCGGCGACGCGGGGCAGCAGGCGGGCGACGATCTGCTCGTGGTCGGCGCCGGTGTCGAAGTCCATGTTCAGCGTGATGAGGTCGATCGCGGCGAGGGCCACCTCGGCCATCGCGTAGACCGTGTACTCGCCGGCCAGGTTCGCCTTGCGCGCGTCGAGGTCGTGCAGCGGGGCGGTGCACGCGAGCGCGCGGAGCCGCCGCGCGAGCCCTTCGTCGGCGGCCGGGCCCTGCGCGGGGCGCGGCCCCGCGCTGAGCTGGGGCGGAGCGAGGTCCGTCGAGGCAGGCGAAGTCACGGTGCACAGATTAGGTCCTCACCCTGACAACGGTCGAAACGGCGCAGATACGACCGGCCCCCTCGGTAGCCTCGTACGGCCTCTGCCGTCAGCCGGCGGAGCCCGACGGGTCGTCGACGGCCCGGGCGTAGGCGGCGGCGACCCGGGTGCGGGAGTCGTCGAGGTAGCGGGCGAGGAGTCGCTCCGCCGAGGCCCGTTCACCGGCGCGCAGGGCGTCCAGGATCTCCCGGTTCCTCCGGAGATAGGGCTCGTGCAGGGCGCGCGGGTCGTCGACCACGTGGAAGGCGAGGCGGAGTTCGGCGAGGACGCCGCGCATCAGCTCGTCGGTACGGGCGCTGCCGGCGAGGGCGACGAGTTCGCGGTGGAAGTGGATGTTGGCCGTGGAGACGCCCGTCCAGTCGGCGGCGCGGGCCGCGGCCTCGCCCTCGGCCACGGCGGCGGCGAGGCCTTCGACGGCGAACGGCGGCTGCCCCAGACCCCGTACGACGGCGCACTCGACGAGCCGCCGGGTGCGGTAGATGTCGTCCACGTCACCCACCGCCAGGACGCGGACGAAGACGCCCCGGTTGAGCTCGTGCACGAGCAGGCGCTCGTGGGTGAGGAGCCGGAAGGCCTCGCGGAGTGTGTTGCGGGACACACCGAGGGCACCGCCGATGTTCTCCTCGGAGAGCCGGACGCCGGGCGGGAAGTAGCCCTCCGCGATCCGGGTGCGCAGGATGTCCGCGACCCGCTCGGCCGTGCTCGTGCGTCCGAGCAGCACGCGGTCGTCCGTCAGCCCGCCGGTCCCGCTCACGTCCACAGCGCCTCGCCCCTTCCGTCGCCCGCGGCCGGGTCGACCGCGGAACGGCCGAGTCAACCGCAGAAACGGGGAGGCGACAACACGCCTCTTGTCGGATCGTTGAACAATCCTCTACCTTGACGGCACCGCACGGTTCCCTCGTACGTCTCTCAGGCACGCCTCCCACTCCTGCGAGGTGCAGATGAGCACGACACAGACCCGGCAGCACTCCCAGGGCGAACGGCCCGACGACACGGGCGCGTTCGCCTGGCTGCGCGGCCTCGGGCCCCGCGGCCGGCGCGCCTTCGGCGGCGCTTTCGGCGGATACGCCCTGGACTCCTACGACTTCTTCACCCTGCCGCTGTCGATGGTGGCCATCGCCGCCCACTTCGGCCTCGACAAGGGCCGGACCGGCCTCCTGACCACCGTCACCCTCGTCGTCTCCGCGGTGGGCGGCGTCCTCGCCGGCGTCCTGGCCGACCGCGTCGGGCGGGTGAGGGCGCTGATGATCACGGTCGTCACCTACGCGGTCTTCACCGTCCTGTGCGGTTTCGCCCCGAACTACGAGACGCTGCTGGTCTTCCGGGCCCTCCAGGGCCTGGGCTTCGGCGGCGAGTGGGCCGTCGGCGCGATCCTGGTCGCCGAGTACGCCTCCGCGAGGCACCGGGGCCGGACGCTCGGCGCCGTCCAGAGCGCCTGGGCGGCCGGGTGGGCGCTCGCCGTGCTCGCCTACACCCTGGTGTTCCGGTGGGCCGACCCGGACCTCGCCTGGCGGATCCTCTTCTGGACGGGAGCGCTGCCCGCTCTCCTCGTCGTCTACGTGCGGCGGAACGTGGAGGACGCCCCGCGGGCCGCCGAGGCCCGCAGGGCCGACGCCGGACGGGGCTCGCTCGGGGCCGTGTTCCGGCCCGGTCTGCTGCGCACCACGCTCTTCGCGACCCTGCTCTCGACCGGCGTCCAGGGCGGCTACTACACGCTCGCCACCTGGGTCCCGACCTTCCTGAAGACCGAGCGCGGCCTGACCGTGGTGGGCACCGGCGGGTATCTGACCCTGCTGATCTCCGGGGCCTTCACCGGCTACCTGACCGGCGGACACCTCACCGACCGGCTCGGCAGGAAGAAGAACATCGCCCTCTTCGCCGTGCTGTCCGCGGTGTCCGTCCTCGCCTACACCCACCTCCCCGCCGGGGCGAACACCCTCCTCCTGCTGCTCGGTTTTCCGCTCGGCTTCTGCATGTCGGCCATCTTCAGCGGCTTCGGTTCCTTCCTCGCGGAGCTGTACCCGACGCCGGTGCGCGGCACGGGGCAGGGGCTCACGTACAACACGGGGCGCGCGGTCGGAGCCGTCTTCCCGACCCTGGTCGGCTTCCTCGCCGGGAGCTGGGGCGTGGGCGGGGCGCTGGTCTTCGGCGCCGTCGGCTACGGCCTGGCCGTGCTCGCGCTGTTCGGACTGCCCGAGACCCGGGGGAGGGAACTCGTATGAGCGGGACGGCGGTTCTCGATCCGCGCGAGGCGCGCGCGTGCCCGCCGTTCGCGCTCACCCACGCCCCCGGACCGGACGTCCGTCACCGGCGTCCGGGACGACCACTACCGCGTCGCCGTGTGAACCGCACGGCGCGTCCCTGAGCACCACCGCACCACCGGGTGGGAGAGGAAGCACCGCATGACCCCGGTCCCGATCGATCTCAACGCCGACCTCGGAGAGGGCTTCGGCCGCTGGACGCTGACCGACGACGAGCAGCTCCTGTCCGTCGTCACCAGCGCCAACGTGGCCTGCGGCTTCCACGCCGGGGACGCGGTCACCATGCGGCGGGTCTGCGAGCTCGCGGCGGCCCGCGGGGTACGGATCGGGGCCCAGGTGTCCTACCGCGACCTGGCCGGCTTCGGACGGCGGGCGATGGACGTCCCGGCGGCGGAGCTGGCCGCCGAGGTGGCGTACCAGATCGGCGCCCTGGAGGTCTTCGCCCGGGCCGCCGGCTCGCGGGTCTCGTACGTGAAGCCGCACGGGGCGCTCTACAACCGGGTGGTCCGGGACGCGGAGCAGGCGGCGGCGGTCGTCGAGGGCGTGCTGCTCGCCGACCGGACGCTGCCCGTCCTCGGGCTGCCGGGGTCCCGGCTGCACGAGGCCGCCGCTGCGGCCGGACTGCCGGTCGTGACCGAGGCCTTCGGCGACCGGGCCTACCGGGCGGACGGCTCCCTGCTGCCACGGGGGCAGGAGGGAGCCGTCGTCACGGACCCGGACGAGGTCGTCGAACGCTCGGTGTCCATGGCCCGGTCCGGGGTCGTCACGGCGCACTGCGGGAGCCCCGTCGCCGTGCGGGCCCGGTCGCTCTGCCTGCACGGGGACACCCCGGGGGCGGTGGGCCTCGCCCGGCGGGTCCGGGAGCGGCTCGAAGCCTCCGGCGTGCGCGTGGAGGCCTTCGCGTGAGGGTGCTGAGGGCGGGCGACCGGGCCCTCCTGGTGGAGCTGGAGGGCGGCGACGCCACCGAGGCCTTCCACGCCGAGCTGCTGCGGCGGCGGGCGGCCGGTGCGCTGCCCGCCGTACGGGAGATCGTGCCGGCGGCGCGGACGGTGCTCCTCGACGGGGTGGACGACCCGGAGCGGCTGGCGGCCGAGCTGACCGGCTGGGAGCCGGGACCGCTCCACGCGCGCGCGGGCGAGGCCGTCGAAGTGCCGGTGCGCTACGACGGGCCCGACCTGCCGGAGGTCGCCGCGCTCTGGGGGGTGTCCGTGGAGGCGGCGGTGCGGATCCACACGGCGGCCGAGTTCCGGGTCGCCTTCTGCGGGTTCGCGCCCGGCTTCGGCTATCTGACCGGGCTCGGCGAGCGGTACGGGGTGCCCCGCCGGGCCACCCCGCGGACGGCCGTCCCGGCCGGGTCGGTCGCCCTGGCCGGCCCGTACACGGGGGTGTACCCGCGCTCCTCCCCCGGCGGCTGGCAGCTGATCGGCACCACGGACGTGGTGCTGTGGGACTCCGGACGGGACCCGGCCGCGCTGCTCGCGCCCGGAACCCGGGTCCGGTTCACGGCGGAGGGCGGGCGATGAGCGACCGGGCCGTCGCCGTGGTCCGGGCCGGGGCGCTGACCACCGTCCAGGACCTGGGGCGCACGGGGTACGCGCACCTCGGCGTGCCCCGCTCGGGCGCCCTCGACCCGGCGGCCGGGCGCCTCGTCAACCGGCTCGTCGGCAACGCGGAGGACGCGGCGGTCCTGGAGACCACCGTCAGCGGGTGCGCGCTGCGGCCCCGGTGCGCGGTGACCGTGGCGGTGGGCGGCGCGCCGTGCCCGGTCCGGGTCGACGGCCGCCCGGCCGCCTGGGGGACGACGGTCCGCGTCGGCGCCGGGTCGGTCCTGGAGGTGGGCGCGGCCGTGCGCGGACTGCGTTCGTACGTGGCGTTCGGCGGCGGGATCGCCGTCGCGCCGGTGCTCGGCAGCCGCTCCTCCGACCTGCTGTCGGGCCTCGGTCCCGCGCCGCTCGCGGAGGGGGCGGTGCTGCCGCTGGGGGCGGACACGGGCGTACGGGTGCCGGTCGACGCCCCGCCGTGGCCGGGCCCGGCGGCCGAGCTCGTCCTGCGTGTCCGGCTCGGTCCCCGTGACGACTGGTTCACCGCCGACGCGGTCCGGACCTTCTCCACGCGCGCGTACCGGGTGTCGCCGGCGAGCAACCGGATCGGGCTGCGTCTGGAGGGCCCGGCCCTGGAGCGGGCCGTGCCGGGCGAGCTGCCGAGCGAGGGCATGGTCCTGGGCGCGGTGCAGGTGCCGCCGGACGGGCGCCCTGTGGTGTTCCTGGCGGACCATCCGACGACCGGGGGCTATCCGGTGGTCGCGGTGGTGCGGGAGGCCGATCTGGGCGCGGCGGCGCAGGCGGTGCCGGGGACGCCGGTGCGGTTCGTGCCGGTGCGGTGAGGGTCACGGGGGCGGCGGGCCGTAGCCCCCGCCGCCGGGGGTGCGCAGGACCAGGACGTCGTCGGGGCCCACCTCCGTGGTGGCGGCGCCTTCGAGGTGCTCGACGGTGCCGTCGGCGCGTTCCACGAGGTTCTCGCCGAGGGCGCCCGGCTCGCCGCCGGCCATCCCGTACGGCGGGACCCTGCGGTGGCCGGTGAGGAGGGCCACCGTCATCGGCTCCAGGAAGCGCAGGCGCCGCTCCACGCCGCGGCCGCCGTGCCATCGGCCGCGCCCGCCGCTGTCCTCCCGTACTGCGAAGGCGTCGACCCGGACGGGGTGGCGCCACTCCAGGATCTCGGGGTCCGTGAGCCGGGAGTTGGTCATGTGGGTCTGGACGGCGTCGGCGCCGTCGAAGCCGTCGCCCGCGCCCGACCCGCTCGCGACGGTCTCGTAGTACTGCACGCGCGCGTTGCCGAAGGTGACGTTGTTCATGGTGCCGGAGCCCTCGGCCTGGACGCCGAGGGCCGCGTAGAGCGCGCCCGTCACGGCCTGGGAGGTCTCGACGTTCCCGGCGACGGTGGCCGCCGGGTGGACGGGGGCGAGCATGGAGCCGGGCGGGACGCGGACCTCCAGGGGCTCCAGGCAGCCGCTGTTGAGCGGGATGTCCTCGTCGACCAGGGTGCGGAAGACGTACAGGACGGCGGCCATGACGACGGCGGTGGGCGCGTTGGCGTTCCCGGGCAGCTGGGCGGAGGTGCCGGTGAAGTCGACGAGGGCGGAGCGCCGTTCGCGGTCGATCCGGACGGCGACCCGGATCACCGCGCCCCCGTCGGTCTCGTAGCGGTACTCGCCGTCGTGGAGGCGGGCGACGATGCGCCGTACGGACTCCTCGGCGTTGGCGCGGACGTGCCGCATGTAGGCCTGGACGACGTCGAGCCCGAACTCCTCGACCGTGCGGCGCAGTTCCTCGATGCCCTTCTCGTTGGCGGCGATCTGGGCGCGCAGGTCGGCGAGGTTGGTGTCCGGGTCGCGGGAGGGGTGGCGGGCGCCGGTGAGCAGGGCGCGGGTCTCGGTCTCGCGGAGGTGTCCGTCGCGGACGAGCAGCCAGTCGTCGAAGAGGACGCCCTCCTCGTCGACGGTCCGGCTGAAGGCGGGCATGGAGCCGGGGGTGATGCCGCCGATCTCGGCGTGGTGGCCGCGGGAGGCGACGAGGAAGCGGAGCTCTTCGCCCGTGTCGTCGAAGACCGGGGTCACGACGGTGACGTCGGGGAGGTGGGTGCCGCCGTGGTACGGGTCGTTGATCGCGTACGCGTCGCCGGGGCGCAGGTCGTCCCCGCGCCGGCGGAGCACCTCCTTGATGGACTCCCCCATGGAACCGAGGTGGACGGGGATGTGGGGCGCGTTGGCGATCAGGTTGCCCTCGGCGTCGAAGAGGGCGCAGGAGAAGTCGAGGCGTTCCTTGATGTTGACCGACTGGGCGGTGTTCTCCAGGCGGACGCCCATCTGCTCGGCGATGGACATGAAGAGGTTGTTGAAGACCTCCAGGAGGACGGGGTCCACGTCCGTGCCGGCGGCCGTGCGCGCGGGGCGGGGGGCGACACGGCGCAGCAGGAGGTGGCCGCTGTCGGTCGCGGTGGCCCGCCAGCCGGTGTCGACGACGGTCGTGGCGTCGGCCTCGGCGAGGATCGCGGGCCCGTCCACGGCGTCGCCCGGCCGCAGGTCCTCGCGCCGGTGGAGCGGGGCGTCGCGGGGCGTGCCGGCGCTGTGCATCCGGACGGTGGCCACGGGGGCGAGGGGGCCGCTCCGCTCCGCGGTGTCGACGAGGACCGGTCCGTGCGGGCCGGCGCTTCCGACGGCCTCGACGGTGACGGTCTCGACGACGAGCGGCCGGTCCAGGGTGAAGGCGTACCGCGCCCGGTGGACCTCCGTGAACGCGCTTCTCAGCTCGTCGGGCGGTGCGAGGTCGACGGGGAGGCTCGCGTCCGTGCCCGCGTACCGCAGGAGCACGCGGGCGTGCGTGGTGATCGCCTCGTCCGGCAGTCCGTCGGCGCGGAGCTCCTCGCGGGTGCGGTCGGCGAGTTCGGCGCAGAGGGCGGTCACGCGCTCGGGGGTGCCGGCGGCGTCGAGCTCGGCCTCGACGGACCGCTCCCGCATGGCGGTGGCGTCGGCGAGCCCGATCCCGTACGCCGAGAGCACTCCGGCCAGCGGGGGCACGAGGACGGTGTCGACGCCCAGGGCGTCGGCGACGGCGCAGGCGTGCTGGCCGCCGGCGCCGCCGAAGCTGGTGAGGGCGTACCGGGTGACGTCGTGGCCGCGCTCCACGGAGATCTTCTTGACGGCGTTGGCCATGTCGAGGACGGCGATCTCCAGGAAGCCCGCGGCGACCTCCTCGGGGGTGCGGCCGCCGCCGACCTCCTCGGCGAGGGCGGTGAACCGCTCCCGTACGACCTCGGCGTCGAGCGGACGGTCGCCGGTCTCGCCGAAGACGGCGGGGAAGTGGTCGGGCTGGACGCGCCCGAGCATGACGTTGGCGTCGGTGACCGTCAGGGGGCCGCCGCGGCGGTAGCAGGCGGGTCCGGGGACGGCGCCGGCCGAGTCGGGGCCGACCCGGTAGCGGCGCCCGTCGTAGTGGAGGACGGAGCCGCCGCCCGCCGCGACGGTGTGGATGCTCATCATGGGCGCCCGCATCCGCACCCCGGCGACCTGTGTGCCGAGTTCACGCTCGAAGGCGCCCGCGTAGTGCGACACGTCGGTGGAGGTGCCGCCCATGTCGAAGCCGATGACACGGTCGTGCCCCGCCTGCGCCGAGGTGCGGGCCATGCCGACGACGCCGCCCGCCGGGCCCGACAGGACCGCGTCCTTGCCTCGGAAGTGGGCCGCCTCGCGGAGGCCCCCGTTGGACTGCATGAACATGAGGCGGATTCCGGCGAGTTCGCGGGCGACCTCGTCGACGTACCGGCGCAGGATCGGCGAGAGGTAGGCGTCGACGACGGTGGTGTCGCCGCGCGGGACGAGCTTGATGAGCGGGCTGACCTCGTGCGAGCAGCTGATCTGGGTGAAGCCGGCGGCGCGGGCCGCCGCCGCGACCCGGGCCTCGTGCTCGGGGTGCCGGTAGCCGTGCAGCAGGACGACGGCGGCGGCGCGGAAGCCGTCGCGGTGCGCGGCGGCGAGCGCTCCGGCGACGGCGGGCTCGTCCAGCGGACGGACGACACGGCCCCGGGCGTCGACCCGCTCGGGGACCTCGATCACGCGCGCGTACACCGCCTCGGGCAGCACGATGTGCCGGTCGAAGAGCCGGGGCCGGTTCTGGTACGCGATGCGGAGGGCGTCGCGGAAGCCCTCGGTGATGAGGAGCACGGTCGGCTCGCCGCGCCGCTCCAGGAGGGCGTTGGTGGCGACGGTGGTGCCCATCTTGACGAGGGCGACGCGGTCGGCGGGGACGGGTTCGCCGGGGTCCAGGCCGAGGAGGAGGCGGATGCCGGCGACGGCCGCGTCCTGGCCGCGGGCTGGGTCGTGGGAGAGCACCTTGCGGCTGACGAGCCGGCCGTCGGGCCGTCGCCCGACGACGTCGGTGAAGGTGCCGCCCCGGTCGATCCAGAACTCCCAGCGCCCGCTCATCTCCCCATTGTGGCCGCGAGCGCGGCCGTGAGGGCCGCGTCCGCGCGCGCGTCGAGGGGTTCCGTGCCGGTTCCGTCCGCCCAATGGCGCAGTTCGGCGCCCGCGAGCAGGAGGAGCTGCGGGAGCAGGTCGCGGCTGCGGCGCAGGACCCAGCCCGTGCCGGCGGTGGCGAGCCAGAGCAGGGCCTCGCTACGGGTCGGCGACGGCTGGGCGGGCTCCGTCCGGGGCGGTGCGCCGTGGGCGAGTCCCCGTGCGGCGAGGAGCCGGTGGAAGCCGGCGGCGACGGCCCGGTGGCCGCGTTCGCCGGGGTGCAGGCGGTCGGCGCTCCACAGGGCGCGGTCCTCGGTCCAGACGGGATCGGCCAGGTGAAGGTGGACGGCTCCGTACCGGTCGGACAGCGCGTGCACGACGGCGTTGACGGAGCGCTGGCGGCGGGCGAGCGGGCGCGCCAGGGGCGGTGGGAGGCCGAGCATCCGGCCGGGATCGGGAAGACAGGCCGTCAGGAGCACGGCTCCGACGGCGTCGAGGTCGGCGCAGACCCGGTCCAGGCAGCGGGCGAGGAGCCCGATGTCGAAGGTGTGGCGCAGGGTGTCGTTCACGCCGACGACGACGGAGGCGAGGTGCGGCCGGAACGCGAGGGCGCGGGGCGCCTGTTCGTCGGCGACGTCCGCGCTGAGCGCCCCGCTGACGGCGAGGTTCAGGAAGGCCGTCCCCCGTCCCTCGGCCGTGAGTCCTTCGGCGAGCAGCGCCGCCCACCCCCGCCAGGTCCCGCCGACCCGGTCCCCGACGCCCTCGCTGAACGAGTCCCCGACCACGGCGAACCGGAGGGGGCCGGCGGAGCCGCGCGGGACGGTGGCACCGCCCCGCGCGGCCGGGCCCCCGGGCGCGGTCCCCGGAACGGCCCCGGCGGCTTTCGTGGCCGTCCCCGCCCCCGCCCTCTCCCCGGTCATCGGCGGGCCTCCTCGGGGAGGCGCGGCCGGACTGCCGGGAGGGCGTCGTGGGCGCGGAGGAAGGCGGTGACGGCGCGGTCCCAGGAGAAGAGCTCCGCACGCGTGCGTGCGGCCCGCCGGCGGACGTCCTCCGGGACCGCGAGAAGGCTCCGCACCCCGTCGGCGAAGGCGCCCGGCGTGTCGGCGGCGGCCGCCCCGGCCGTGCCGACGACCTCGGGCAGGGCGGAGGAGGCGCTGACCACGACGGGGGTCCCGCAGGCCAGGGCCTCCAGGGCGGAGAGGCCGAACGTCTCCGCGGGTCCCGGCGCCAGGCACACGTCGGCCGCCGCCTGGAGGTCCGCCAGGTCCTCCCGGTCGGCGACGTGGCCGAGGAACCGCACCGGGAGCCGCCGCTCGCGCGCCCGCCGCTCCAGGGCGCCCCTCAGCGGCCCGTCCCCGGCGACCACGAGCGCCGCCGCGGTCCCCGAGGCCCGCAGCTCCTCCAGGGCGTCCAGGGCCGTGCCCGGCCGTTTCTCGACCGAGAGGCGCGAGCACAGCAGGAGCAGCACCCGCTCCCCGCCGGCGTACCGGGCGCGCGGCACGGCGCCGCGGCGGCCGGGCCGGCAGCGGTCCAGGTCCACGCCGAGCGGGGCCCGTACGACGTTGCGGGCCCCGATCCGCACGAACTCGCGCTCCGCCCACTCCGTCGTGCACACGATCCGCGCGAAGGCCCACGCGGTGCGGCGGTTGAGCCGGTCCGCCGCGCCGGCCGCGAGCGCGGGCGGCACGCCCCAGGTGCGCAGCACCCCGTCCGCGGTCTCGTGGGAGACCATGACCGACGGCACGCGCGCGCGTCGCGCCCACTCCCCCGTCCACCGCAGCGTGGTGCGGTCCGAGACCTCGATCCGGTCGGGGGCGAGTTCGTCGAGGAGCCGGCGGACCCGGCGCCGGTCGGCGAGGACCCGGTAGCCGCCGGTGCCGGGCAGCACGGGGCCGGGGAGCGTGACGACCCGGCCCTGCTCGGTGCGGCGGTCGCTCGCGGCGTCGCCGGGGACGACGAGGACGGGCTCGTGCCCGGCGGCCAGGTAGCCGCGGCCGAGCTGGTCGAGGGCGGTGCGCAGGCCGCCCGAGGTGGGCGTCACGAAGTTCGCGAGCCGCACGATCCGGAGCCCGGTGCGGTCCGCCGTACGGGCGCCGTTCACGCCGCCACCGCCGTCCGCTCGCGCAGCACCTCCAGGTAGTGGCCGATCAGTTCGTCGCCGAGCGCCTCCCAGGTGCGTCCCTCCACGGCGGCACGCCCGGCCGGGCCGAGGGCGGCGCGCGTCCCGGGCGCCGCGGCCAGCGCGGCGACGGCCTCGCGCAGCGCGTCCGGGTCGCCCGGCGGGACGAGCAGGCCCGTGCGGCCGTGGTCGACCAGGTCCAGGGGCCCGCCTGCGGCCGGGGCGACGACGGGGACCCCGCTCGCCATGGCCTCCTGGACGGTCTGGCAGAACGTCTCGTACGGGCCGGTGTGGACGAACACGTCGAGCGAGGCGAAGATCCGGGCCAGGTCCGTGCCGGTGCGGCGGCCCAGGAACCGGGCGTCCGGCAGGGCGGCGCGCAGGGCGGGCGCGCTCGGCCCGTCCCCGACGACCACGAGCCGGACGCCGGGGAGCGCGCGGGCTCCGGCGAGCAGGTCCACCCGCTTCTCGGGCGCCAGGCGGCCCACGTAGCCGACGAGGAGTTCTCCGTCGGGGGCGAGCTCCCGGCGCAGGGCGGTGTCGCGCAGTCCGGGGCGGAAGCGGGCGGTGTCCACCCCGCGTCCCCAGAGCCGGATGCGGCCGATGCCGTGGGCCTCCAGGTCGCGCGCGGCGGCCGAGGAGGGGGCGAGGGTGCGGTCGGCGGCGCCGTGCACGGCGCGGAGGCGGCGCCAGGCGGCGCCCTCGCCGGTCCCGACGTACGTGCGCGCGTAGCCGGCGAGGTCGGTCTGGTAGACGGCGACGGCGGGTATGCCGAGCCGGGCGGCGGCGGTCATCCCCCGCACGCCGAGCACGAAGGGCCCGGCGAGGTGGACGAGGTCGGCGCGGTGGGCGGCGATGGCGGCGGCGCCCCGGCGGCTGGGCAGGGCGACGCGCACCTGCGGATAGCCGGGCAGGGGGAGGGAGGGCACCCGGACGACGGCGCAGGGGGCGTCGGCGTCCGCGGCCGGGTCGGCGACGGCGGGGGCGATGACGAGCGGGGTGTGCCCCCGCCGGACGAGGTGGCGCGCGGTCTGCAGGGCGCAGTGCGCCACACCGTTGACGTCGGGAGGGAAGGATTCGGTGACGATGACGACACGCATACGGGTGTTGTCGTCGCGCTCGGCGTGCCCCCGCCGACGTGGATCTGGACGGGGAGGGAACGTCCCGTGAGCGTTTCCCCCGGGAGCGTGGGGCGGGGGCCGGGCCCGGAGAAGGCCGGGCTCGAACACGGGCCCCCGCCCCGGCCCGGGGACGCCCCGGCCCCCGGGGCGGGGCCACGGTCGGCGGGGTCTCCGCCGCAGGCCGCGCCGCCCCGGGGGCCGGGTGGCGGGTGGCTCGGGTGCGCGAGGTCGGGCCGGGAGGGGTTGGTCGGACCTGTCGCTGCCCCGGAGCCGGGGTCAGACCTGGAGGTCCGGCCCTATCCGGTTGCGTACCGCCGCCTGGACCTCGACCTCTTCGGCCGGGTCGGCGGCGAGGCGGCGCAATCGCTCGGCGACGCGCACGTCACCGGTCTCGGCGTGCTGGGCCGCGATCTCGCGGGTGGTCTCCTCGCAGTCCCAGAGGCATTCGACGGCGAAGCCGGTCGCGAAGGTGGGGTCGGTGACGGCGAGGGCGCGGGCCACGTGGCCGCGCAGCCGGGAGGAGGTCGTCTCGCGGTAGACGTGGCGCAGCACGGGTGCCGCGCAGACGATGCCGAGGCGTCCCGCGCCGTCGACGAGGCAGGCGAGCTCGGGGGCGTCGGGGCCCGCGGAGCGCACGGTGTCGCGCAGGGCGCCGAGGACGAGGCCGACGTCCTGGGCGGTGCCGCGGCAGGCGAGGACCTCGGCGGCGGCCGTCCCGAGGGCGTCGGCGCGCCGGACCCACGCGCGGGCGCGGGCCACGGCGTCCTCGCCGCACATCCGCCGGTAGGCGGCGACGGCGGCGTCGGCGACCTCGCGGGAGTCGCCGTCGGCCGCGGCCTCGACGAGGTCGAGGACGGCGGGGTCCTGCGACTCGGCGAGGTGGTGCAGGGCGGCGCCGCGGGCTCCCGTGGCGCCGTGCCGGGCGGCGGCGAGGAGCTCGGGCCGGTCCTCGGGTCCGGCGACGGCGGTCAGGCAGCGGGCGGCGGGGCCGTAGAGGACGGCTCCGCGCTCGTACCCCTCCTGCGCCCAGTCGAGGACGGCCCGGACGCTCCAGCCGGGGCGGGGCCCTGCGGGGCGCATCTGGCGCTGCCAGCGGTCGAAGGAGCCCTGTTCCCGGGCGGCCCTGACCCGGGCGCCGACGGCCTCGCGCGGGTCCTCGGCCCACAGCCGCCAGGGGCGGGGCTCGAAGGCGTCGCGGACGGTGCGCGCCAGCTCGGCGTCGCCGTCCGCGTCGGCCGGGAAGCGGGCCAGTACGGGCAGGGCGAGCGCGCGGAGTCCGGCGTCGTCGTCGCGGAGGGCCAGCTCGTCCAGGGCCCAGGCCCAGTTCGCGCCGGTCGCCGCGTACCGCCGGAGCAGCAGCAGGGCGTCCTGACGGCCGTAGGAGGCGAGGTGCCCCAGGACGGCGAGCGCGAGCCCGGTCCGGGACTCCTCGGTGTCGAGGTGGTCCTCGGCACCCAGGAGGTGCGCCTCGATCTCGTCGAGGCCTCCGTGGAGGTCCAGGTAGAGACGGGCGTAGTAGAGGGAGCGGTTCTCGACCTGCCAGTCGTGGCGGGGGTCGTCGAGAACGCAGTGGTTGAGGGCCGCGAGGGCCTCGGCGCGTGGCGCGGCGAGCGCGTGCAGGGTGCCGTCGCCGCGGCCCCGCTGCAGCAGGCCGAGCAGGGTGCCGCTCGGCGCTATGACTGGATCGAACATGGGAAGACGCCTCACATCAAGCTGTCGACACGACCGGGGGATACCGGGGGGAACCCGGTCGGGCGGTACATCGCCCGTACGCCTAGGCCGCGCGGCAACATTCGGGGCCGCCCGTCGTCGTTCGCCTGCCAGTGACCATCTTCCTCAGCCTCTCGTCGGTGGCCCGTTTTGCCGGGCCCGACGTCATGATGACCCACCCATTTCGCCACCGCGACCACATTTACGACCCTGCTCCCACCTGGGGTTCAGCCGCCGTTCACCTGGCTCCGAAGAGCTCCAGGAGTTCGGTCTTGCCGAACATGCGGGCGGTGTCGAGCGCGGACGGAGTCCCTGCCTCCGGATTCGCGCCGGCGGCGAGGAGGGCGCGGATCACGGCGTCCTCGCCCTTGAAGACGGCGCCGGCGAGCGGGGTCTGGCCGCGGTCGTTGGGGCGGTCGGCCTCGGCGCCGCGCTCCAGGAGGGCGGCGACCGCGGCGGCGTGGCCGTGGTAGGCGGCGAGCATGACGAGGGTGTCGCCCTTGTCGTTGGTGAGGTTCGCGGGGACGCCCGCGTCGACGTAGGCGGCGAGGGCGTCGGCGTCACCCGTGCGCGCGAGGTCGAAGACCTTCGACGCCAGCTCGACGACCTCGGGGTCCGGAGTCTCGCTCATCGGGTGGAACCGCCTCTCTCCTGCGTTGTCGGCCTGTGCACGGCAAGCGCGGCCGTACGAGTGAATCGACAGGGTACTGCCCGTCCGGCGACATGACCGCGCCCGACCGAGGCAAAGATCACGTCGTCCCGCCCCGGGATCCGCCCCTAGCGCACGCCGGGCATTTCGCCACCCGGCGAGGCGTCCGCCGTCCGCCGGTCAAGTGAAATCGGCAGTTTTTCACTCTAATGCACCTTTTATCACATAGATACTTCCCGTGAACCTGGAAGAACTCATGGTGACTGTCCCCTCAACCAGGAGAACAACCAATGATCCTGTCCATCTCAGGCGTGGTCCTGCTCGGCATCATCTGCTTCCTGTTCTTCAAGAAGGACGGCATGAAGGCCTCACACGCCCTCGTCAGCTCGCTGTTCGGCTTCTACCTCGCGGGCACCGCCATCGCCCCGAGCATCACGGCGGGCGGCCAGAGCCTCGCCGGCCTCCTGGGCGGGATCAAGTTCTGACGCCCTTCAGTCCCTTCCACCGATTCAGGAGTACTTCGTGGCCCGGCGACCACTCCCCCGCATTCTGAGCAGCGGCAGCGCACAGATCGCTCGCAGTCGAGAGATCGCGCGCACGGCCGCCGACAGCGCCACCGACGTGCTCCATCCGCTGATCACGGTCTCCCGTGGTCTGCGGAAGCTGGCCGCGACCGCGCGCGCCAGGTGGGCCGCGACCCCCAAGGAGCGGCGTGGTCCCACGCTGCTCCTGGTCGCGGCCTGCGTCCTGGTCGTCGCCCTCATGCCGTACGGGCCGCTCCTCGCGCTCGTCCTGCTCATGGCCGTGGCCGCCTGGCTGGGCCGGGAGCGCCCGGTCGTGAAGACCGGACCCGACGACGCGGAGATCGCCCGGCTCAAGGGCCTGTACGAGGCGCTGGTGCCGTACTTCTCCGTGCCGGAGGACCCGGCACCGCTCTTCGCCCACGGCGGCGAGTGGAGCGGCGCCTTCGGGGAGTACGCCTTCGACGAGGACGGGCGGCTGACCCGGCTGCAGATCGCTTACCCCCCGTACTTCACCGACGGCGAACCGGCCGCCCGCGCCCGCATCGAGCAGCTGCTGCACGCCAAGTCGGGGCGCGGCCGCGAGTACCGCTTCGACTGGGACGAGGAGGGCAACCGGCTCGTCATGAGCGTGCTGCCCGCCCTGCCCACCACCATCGCCGCCCAGCGCTTCGTCACCGTGCCGGGCGAGACCGTCCTCGGGTTCACCGACGCCGACGCCGTGCAGCGGACCGTGCCGGTCGTCTCGGCGGACGGCACGGAGGACGCGCCGGCCGTCGTCTGGCGCACCGGCCCCCGCTCCGCCGAGCCCCACCTGCTCGCCGTCGGGCAGCCCGGCAGCGGCACCACCTCCCTGCTGCGCTCGATCGCGCTCCAGGCCCTCCCCCACGGGGACGTGCTGATCGTCGAGGGCGGCGGCACCGGCGAGTACGCCTGCCTGACCGGCCGCGCCGGCGTCCTCGCGGTCGAGTGCGGGCTCTCCGGGGCCCTCGCCACCCTGGAGTGGGCGGCGCACGAGACGGAGCGGCGGCTGATCGCCGCGAACCGGGCCCGGCAGGCCGGGCAGCCCGCGCCCGAGGACACCCGCCGTCCGCTGTGGATCCTGCTCGACCGGCCGAGCGTCCTGGGCCACCTGGCCGCCGCCGACGGCCGCCCAGACCCGCAGGAGCTGCTCCAGGTGCCGCTGCGGCACGGGCGCACGGCGCAGGTCACGGTGGTGGTGGCCGAGCAGTTCGACAGCACGGAGACGCTGAGCGAGGCGGTGCTGACCCACACCCGGGCCCGGATCGTCCTCGGCCCCGCCGCCCCGGAGCAGATCGCGGCCGTCCTCGGCGCCCGGCCGCACACCACCCCGACGCCCGAGGTCCCGGCGGGCCGCGGCTACGCGCGCCTGGGCACCGGGCCGGTCCTGCGGCTCCAGGTGCCGGCGACGCCCGACCCGTACGACGACGCGACGAGCGAGGCGCACCGGCAGGCGGTCCTGGCCCTGCTCCCGGAGCGCCGCGCGATCACGGCCCCGGCCCCGCCCGCGCACCCGCCCGTGGTCACGACCAAGACCCCGGTGGCGGTCGCGGCCAATCCGGTCGCGGTCGCGGTCAGGGCGCCGACTCCGGTCGCGGCTCAGGACACGGTCACCGTCAAGGCCCCGGCCCCGGTCACGTCCCAGGATCCGGTCACGTCCCAGGACCCGGTCACGGTCAGGACGCCGGCCCCGGTCACGTCCCACGAGACGGTCACGGTCGCGACCGCCCCGGTCCCGACCCACGAGACGGCCACCGTCAAGGCCCCGGCCCCGGTGGCGGTCACCTCCCAGGACGCGGTGGCGATCTCGGCCGCCGCGGTGGAGACGCTCCCCGGCTCGGCCCCCGAACCGGCGCCGGCGCCCCGCGCCGAACCGGACTCCGGCCCCGCCCCGTTCCACACGCCCGTCCCGGCGGAGGGCTGAGGAGGAGGACGGACCGCGTACGTCGGGAGGGCTCCACGCGCGCGTGGAGCCCTCCCGACGTACGTGCGGACCGCTACGCCACGAACGACCTCGGCGGCTCCGTTCCCCCGCTGCCGACGCCGGACTCGACCAGGCGGGCCGCGGCGGCCAGCCGGGCGGCCGCCTCGTCGGCGACCGGGCCGCCGACCGTGAAGGGCAGCCGGACGAAGCCCTCGAAGGCGCCGTCGACACCGAAGCGGGGGCCGGAGGGAACCCGGACGCCGACCCGCTCCCCCGCCTCGGCGAGCCGGGAGCCGGACAGACCGCCGGTGCGGACCCAGAGGGTCAGACCGCCGCGCGGGACCGCGAACTCCCACTCCGGGAGCTCCCGGCGGACGGCGGCGACGAGCGCGTCGCGGTTCTCCCTGGCCTGCTCGCGGCGCAGGCTCACGGCCTCCTCCCACCCACCCGTCCCCATGAGCCAGTTCACGCCGAGCTGCTCCAGGACGGGGGTGCCGAGGTCGGCGTACGCGCGCGCGGCCACCAGGGAACGGATGACGTCGGGGGCGGCCCGGACCCAGCCGATGCGCATGCCCGCCCAGAAGGCCTTGCTGGCCGAGCCGACCGTGAGGACGGTGGCGCCCGCCGGGTCGAAGGCGCAGACCGGCCGGGGCATCTCCAGGTCCTCGTCCAGGTGCAGCTCGGCCATGGTCTCGTCGACGACGAGGACCGTGCCGGCCGAGCGGGCCGCCTCGACGAGCTGCCGCCGCTGGTCCTCGTCGGCGAGCGCGCCGGTCGGGTTGTGGAAGTCGGCGACGACGTACGCGAGACGGGGTGCCGCGTCCCGCAGCACCTGCCGCCAGCGGCCCAGGTCCCAGCTGCCGAGGCCCTCGGCCATGGCGACGGGCACGAGCCGGGCACCGGCCGAGCGCATCAGCTGGAGGATGTTGGCGTACGAGGGAGACTCGACGGCGATCCGCTCGCCCCGCCCGGCGAAGAGGTGGCAGATGGCGTCGATGGCTCCCATGGCGCCGGTCGTGACCATGATCTGCTCGGGCATGGTGGGGATCCCGCGCGCGGTGTACCGGTCGGCGAGCATCTGCCGCAGCGCGGGCAGTCCGGCCGGGTAGTCCCCGTGCGTGTGGGCGTAGGGCGGCAGCTCCTCCAGCGCGCCCTGGACGCTCCGGGTGAGCCAGGGCTCGGGCGCGGGCAGCGCCGCGCAGCCGAGGTCGATCATCGAGCCGAGGGACTCGGGGGGCAGCGGTTCGAGGCCGCGCGCGGGCAGCGGGTTCCCGGCGGGCACGGCGGTCCAGCTGCCGGCGCCGCGCCGCGACTCCAGGAAGCCCTCGGTGCGCAGCGCCTCGTAGGCCGCGGCGACCGTGGTGCGGCTGACGGTGAGCGCGAGGGCGAGTTCCCGCTCGGCGGGCAGGCGGGCGGCGACCGGGACGCGGCCCTCCAGGACGAGCAGCCGGATGCCGTCGGCCAGGGCGCGGTAGGCGGGCGGCTTGCGGGTGCCGGGTCCGGCGGGCCGGGGCTGCTGCGCCTGGAGCTGCCGGGCGAGCTGGGCCGGTCCCACCGCCGAAGTCCACTGAGCCATGGAAATCAGTCCACCTTCCTCGAATTGGCCATGGTTGACATCCGATCTCCCGCCACAGAGTGTCATGGGTCAGTCCACTACCACCACCTTGGGGGGCAGTCCCTTGTCCATCGCCTCCGGCCTCCACGGCCGGCACCTCGCCCGTCGGCTCGTCCAGCTGTACGTCGGACTGACGCTGTACGGGGTCAGCTCGGCGCTGCTCGTGCGCAGCGGGCTCGGCCTGGAGCCCTGGAACGTCCTGCACCAGGGCCTCGCCGAGAAGACCGGGCTGTCCATCGGCGTGGTGTCGATCGTCGTCGGCGCGGTGGTGCTGCTGCTGTGGCTCCCGATCCGGCAGCGGCCCGGGCTGGGCACGGTCTCCAACGTGTTCGTGATCGGTCTGGCGATGGACGGCGCCCTGGCCCTGGTCCCGGACGTCCACGGCCTGGCCGGGCAGGTGCCGCTGCTCGTGCTCGGCATCGTCCTCAACGGCGTCGCCACCGGCCTGTACATCGCGGCGCGGTTCGGTCCGGGCCCGCGCGACGGCCTGATGACCGGTCTGCACCGGCTCACCGGCCGGTCCATCCGGCTGGTGCGGACGGCGATCGAGGTCGTGGTGGTCGCCACCGGCTTCCTGCTCGGCGGTTCGGTCGGCGTCGGCACGGTCCTGTACGCGCTGGCGATCGGCCCGCTGGCCCAGTTCTTCCTGCGCCGGTTCGCCCTCCCGGAGCCGGGCCCCGCCGGCACGACATCCTCCTCCGAGACCGCCCCCGGGTCCGGTTCCGGCGGCCCCGTGCTCACCCCCGAGCCGGGCCCCGTCCCCCCCTCGGTCGCCGCCGGGACACCGGAAGGCGCCATACTGCGGCCGTGACTCGCGTACGCCACCCCTACCTCGACCACCCCTTCCCCCTCGCGTTCGCCCATCGCGGCGGCACGGCGAACGGCCTGGAGAACACCGCGGCCGCCTTCCGCCAGGCCGCCGCGGCGGGCTACCGCTACTTCGAGACCGATGTGCACACCACGTCCGACGGGGTGCTCGTCGCGTTCCACGACGCGACCCTCGACCGGGTGACGGACGCCTCGGGCCGGATCCGCGACCTGCCGTGGTCGGCGGTGCGGGAGGCCCGCGTGGCCGGCGAGGAGCCGCTGCCGCTCTTCGCGGACCTCCTGGAGGAGTTCCCCGAGGCCCGCTGGAACGTGGACCTCAAGACGGAGTCGGCCCTGCACCCGCTGATCGACCTGATCCGCAGGAAGAAGGCCTGGGACCGGGTCTGCGTGGGCTCCTTCACCGAGTCCCGGGTGGCGCGGGCCCAGCGGACGGCCGGCCCCGAGCTGGCCACCTCGTACGGGGTGCGCGGGGTCGTGGGGCTGCGGCTGCGCTCCTGGGGCATCCCGGCGGCGCTGCGGGCCGGGGCGGTGGCGGCGCAGGTCCCGGAGCGCCAGGCAGGGGTCCCCGTGGTCGACCGCCGGTTCGTCCGGGAGGCGCACGCGCGCGGGCTCCAGGTCCACGTGTGGACGGTGAACGATCCGGCCCGGATGAACTCTCTCCTCGACCTGGGGGTGGATGGCATCATGACCGATCACCTGGAGACGCTGCGCGGCGTGCTCATCGATCGGGGAGCGTGGATCTGAGCCGCGTCCCGGCCACGGGGGGACGAACGAGGAGGGCGCGGCCGTGACCGCTGACACCACCGAGCCGGAGGAGTACGCCGCCGGCCCCGCCGAGCGGCGGCGCGAGCAGCGGGGCTGGTACTTCTACGACTTCGCGTGCTCGGTGTACTCGACGAGCGTGATCACCGTGTTCCTCGGCCCGTACCTGACGTCCGTGGCACGGGCGGCGGCCGACGCCGAGGGGTTCGTGCACCCGCTGGGGATCCCGGTGCGCGCCGGCTCGCTCTTCGCGTACGCCGTGTCCGCCTCGCTGGTGGTCGCGATCCTGGCGATGCCCCTGGCGGGCGCGGCGGCCGACCGCACGGGCCGGAAGAAGCCGCTGCTCGCGGCGGCGGCGTACCTGGGGGCCACGGCCACGACGGGGATGTTCTTCCTCGCGGGCGACCGGTATCTGCTCGGCACCTTCCTGCTGATCGTCGCGAACGCCTCGCTGTCGGTCTCGATGGTGCTCTACAACGCCTATCTGCCCCAGATCGCGGAGCCCGACGAGCGGGACGCGGTCTCCTCGCGCGGCTGGGCCTTCGGCTACACGTCCGGCGCGCTGGTCCTCGTCCTGAACCTGGTCCTCTACTCGGGGCACGACTCCTTCGGCCTCACGGAGGGCGAGGCGGTCCGCGTCTGTCTGGCCTCGGCCGGTCTGTGGTGGGGCGCCTTCACGCTGGTGCCGCTGCGCCGGCTGCGCGACCGGCGGGCCCGGCCGGAGGGGTCCCAGCGGCCCGGCGAGGGCGCGGTCGGCAGCGGCTGGGGCCAGCTGCGGGCCACGCTGAAGGACATGCGCCGGCATCCGCTGACGCTCTCCTTCCTCCTGGCGTACCTCATCTACAACGACGGCGTGCAGACGGTGATCTCGCAGGCCTCGATCTACGGCTCGGAGGAGCTGGGCCTCGACCAGACGACGCTCATCACGGCGGTCCTGCTCGTCCAGGTGCTGGCGGTGGCGGGCGCCCTCGGGATGGGGCGACTCGCCCGGTCGTACGGCGCCAAGAAAACGATTCTGGGCTCGCTGGCGGTCTGGACGCTGATCCTGGCGGCGGGGTACTTCCTGCCGGCCGGCTCACCGGTGTTCTTCTACTGTCTGGCGGCCGCGATCGGTCTGGTCCTGGGCGGCAGCCAGGCCCTGTCGCGCTCGCTGTTCTCGCACCTGGTGCCGCGCGGCAAGGAGGCGGAGTACTTCTCGGCTTACGAGATGAGCGACCGGGGGCTCAGCTGGCTGGGTCCGCTCGTGTTCGGGCTCGCGTACCAGCTGACCGGAAGCTACCGGGATGCCATCATCTCCCTGGTGATCTTCTTCGCCGTCGGCTTCGCGCTGCTCGCCCGGGTCCCGGTCAGGCGTGCGGTGGAGGCCGCGGGGAACCCGATACCCGAGCGTATTTAGACGTGGCGATGAAAGGGCGGTAGTGTACGCGTTTGGCCTGCCAGGCGGACCGTTACTGCGTGCTGCTTTGGTGAAGACACCGGGTCACATCTGCCGTCAGATGTGACAAAACGGGCACTGGTGGGTACAACAAGGGGCGGCACGACGGGCGACGCATGACCCGGCACGGGAATCTTTACCGCCGACCGGACGTTGACCGGATAACGACGACAGCGACACCTGTCCTGTGGGCGACAAGCCCGGGAGGCACGATTCATGAGTGAGCGAGCTCTTCGCGGCACGCGCCTCGTGGTGACGAGCTACGAGACCGACCGCGGCATCGATCTGGCCCCGCGCCAGGCGGTGGAGTACGCATGCGAGAAGGGACATCGTTTTGAGATGCCCTTCTCGGTCGAGGCGGAGATTCCGCCGGAGTGGGAGTGCAAGGTCTGCGGAATCCAGGCACTCCTGGTGGACGGGGACGGACCTGAGGAGAAGAAGGGCAAGCCTGCGCGTACGCACTGGGACATGCTCATGGAGCGCCGCACCCGCGAGGAGCTGGAGGAGGTCCTCGCCGAGAGGCTGGCCGTCCTGCGCTCCGGCGCCATGAACATCGCCGTGCATCCGCGCGACAGCCGCAAGTCCGCCTAGCGGACCGCCGCAGGAGCACCACGACGCCGCGGGGCCCGGTACACATCGTGTACCGGGCCCCGCGGCGTTTCCCTGCCCCGCTCCCTCCGGGAGGGAGCGGGGCAGGGCGTGGGATCAGGGCGTCAGCGGCGGACGGGGCGCTTCGGGCCGACGGGGCCCCTGGGGCGCCTCCTCGCGGACGACCTCACCCTGGACCACCTTTCCGTCCGGCCGGTGGATACGGGCCTGCTGGAAGGCGTCCTGGAGGCTGCCGGGAGGCGCGGCGCCCATCCGGCGCTCGACGGCCTTCTCCGCGTACCGTCCGAGGAAGGAGCGGACCTGCGGGATCAGCAGGAGCAGACCGGCCGCGTCCGAGAGCAGGCCGGGGATCATCAGGAGCAGGCCGCCGAGCATCAGGAAGCCGTTGCGGTCGTCCGCGCCGGCCCGGTCGGCGGCCGAGGGCGCCGCACCGGTCCGCGCGGCCGCCTGGGCCTGCTGGAAGGTCGAGGTGAGGTTCCGGAAGGCGCGGCGGCCCGCCCGCTTCACGACGGCGGCGCCGAGCACGGCACCGCCGACGAGCAGGGCGAGGACGGTCAGTCCGCCCGCCACGTCCGCCACCACCGTGAGCAGCCAGATCTCCAGGACCAGCCAGGCGGCGACGGCGAGCGGGAGGAACGTACGCGCGCGTGAGCGCTTGGGGGCGGGGGAAGGCGTTGCGCCGGTCGTCATGGACCCCAGTGTGCCTGGCACCCCGCCGGAACGTCGTAAAGGAAGGATCAGTGCGGGAGGGGCCGTACGGACGTCAGGAGGGCTTGCGGCCGAGCAGCTTGCCGACCTTCTCCGCGCGCGCCGTCAGGCCCCAGCCGGTGACCCGCCACAGCGCTTCGACGACGATGTTGCGGCTCATCTTCGAGTCGCCGACCTCGCGCTCCACGAAGGTGATCGGGACCTCGACCACGTGGAAGCCTGCGGCGACCGCGCGGCGGGCCAGGTCGACCTGGAAGCAGTAGCCCGCCGAGGCCACGTCCTCCAGGCCCAGGCCCTCCAGGGTCTCCTTGCGGAAGGCCCGGTAGCCGCCGGTGACGTCGCGGATCGGCACGTCGAGCATCACGCGCGAGTAGAGGCTGCCGCCCCGGGAGATGAACTCGCGGGACTTCGGCCAGTTCACGATCCGGCCGCCCGGCACCCAGCGGGAGCCCAGGACCAGGTCCGCGCCCTTGAGGGCGGTGAGCAGCCGCGGGAGCTCCTCGGGCTGGTGGGAGCCGTCGGCGTCCATCTCGACGAGGACGCCGTAGCCGTGCTCGATGCCCCACCGGAAGCCGGCGAGGTAGGCGGCGCCGAGCCCCTCCTTGCCCTTGCGGTGCAGGACGTGCACGTGGTCGTCCTCGGACGCGATCTCGTCCGCGAACTTTCCCGTGCCGTCGGGGCTGTTGTCGTCCGCGACGAGAATGTGCGCCTCGGGCACGGCTTCCCGCACCCGTGCCACGATCGGCTTGATGTTCTCCGCCTCGTTGTAGGTCGGAATGATCACCAAGGCCTTGCCGAGCGGGCCGTAACGCCTCTGGCCACCGTCGTTCACTACTGCCCCTTCGGATACATACGCAGGACCCCACCATAGCGAGGTCCCCCGCGTGCTCCGGCGCGGCGGGTCGGATGGTCCGGGTGACGGGCCGGACGGAAGGGGCCACGGGGACGGGTGACGTGCGGTGCGGGGCCCGGCGTCCTTCGGTCCGACCTGGGATCCGCTGGCTGCGGGTCGACCGAGAGCCGTTGTCTACTGAACGTCCGGGCCCCACCCGGGTCGCACCTTCCGCCGGAGGAGCCTTCCCTCGCGGCCGAGGCGCGGGCGGCGTTCGGCTACGGCGTGGGGGCGGTCCGGTCGGACGTCCTGTGGTGGACGCGGTGAACCTACCCGCCCCCTGCGGGCGACTGTCAATACCCTCTTGACCTGCGGAAACCCTTCAAAAGGCCAGGCCGGAGGGGAGAATCCGCAGGTCGGGGACAGGCGTGCGGGACGGCCGCCCGAGTCCGAAATATCCCTGTATCAGTCGTTCGGCCGTACGAAGACCGTCTGCCCGTACACCACCGTCCGCAGACAGACGGGGAGATCGACACCGGGCGACAGATCGGGCAGACCGGGCGTCCCGGAGCGCGGGTCGGTGGACCAGCGGGCGACCCGGTCGTCGGGCGCCTGCACGACGAGTTCCTCGGTGCGCCAGACCGCGTAGTCGGCGGGGGCTCCGGGGACCAGCGTCCCCGCGTCGTCCCGGCCCACGGCCCGCCAGCCACCCCGGGTGTGGGCGGTGAAGGCGGCCCGGGCGGAGATCCGGTGCTCGGGGGTCCGGTGGAAGGCGGCGGCCCGGACGGTGCCCCACGGGTCGAGCGGGGTGACCGGACTGTCGGAGCCGAAGGCCAGCGGCACCCCGGCGCGCAGCAGCGCGGCGTACGGGTTGAGGGTGCGGGCCCGCTCGGCGCCCAGCCGGTCGGCGTACATGCCCTCCTCGCCGCCCCAGAGGGCGTCGAAGGCGGGCTGGACGGAGGCGGTGAGTCCCAGCTCGGCGAAGGCGGCGATCGTCTCGGGGGTGAGCATCTCGACGTGCTCGACGCGGTGCCGGGCGGCCCGGACGCGGGCCAGGCCGAGCTTCTCGGCGGCGGCCCTGACGCCCTCGACGACCGCGGTCACCGCCGCGTCCCCGATGGCGTGGAAACCGGCCTGGAGGCCCGCCTCGGTGCAGGCGACGACGTGCAGGGCGATGGTGGCCGCGTCCAGGTGGGCCGAGCCGCTGTGCCCGGCGTGGTCGGCGTACGGCTCATGGAGGCAGGCCGTGTGGGAGCCGAGGGAGCCGTCGGCGAACAGGTCGCCGGCCGCGCCGAGGGCGCCCAGGGCCCTCGCCCGCTCGACGTCGAGGTCGGCCCAGTAGCCCACGACCCGGGGGCCGGCCTCCTCGCGCGCGAGGTCCAGGAGTCCGGTGAAGTCCTCCTCGGAGGAGATCCGCGGACCGCCGCACTCGTGCAGGGTGCCGATGCCGAGGGAGGCGGCCCGCAGCCGGGCGGCGCGCTGCGCCTCGGTGCGCTGGAGCGGGGAGACGGCGGCGAAGGCGGCCGCGCGCACGGCGTGGTGGGCGTCGCCGGTGAGCGGGCGCTGCCCGTCGTGGAAGCCGTCCAGGTCCCGGATGCCGGGCACGAGGTCGAGGAGGGCGGTCGTGACGACGGCCGAGTGGACGTCGATGCGGGTCAGGTAGAGCGGACGGCCGCCGGTGAGCCCGTCGAGCTCGGCGCGGGTGAGCGGGCGGCGCTCGGGCCAGCGGGAGGCGTCCCAGCCGTGGCCGATGAGGATGCGGTCCTCGGGGCGGGCGGCGGCGTGCGCCCGGATCAGCTCCGCGGCCTCGGCGAGCGAGGCGGCGGAGGACAGGTCGAGCCCCGTGAGGGCGAAGCCGGTGGCGGTGGTGTGCACGTGCGCGTCCACGAACGCCGGGGTGACGAGCGCGCCCTCCAGGTCGACGACCTCGTCCACGCCGGACGCGAAGGCGTCGGCCGCGCCCTCCGAGCCCACCCAGGCGACGTGACCGCGCTCCACCACCATGGCGGTGGCGAAGGGGTCGGCGGGGCTGTGGACTTCTCCACCGCGCAGCAGCACGGTGCGGTGTTCGCCGGGAGACGCAAGCGGCATGGACTCACTCATGGCACCAGGCTAGGACCTGCCGGGACGCGGTTTGTCCGGCAGGTCCCTCCTGTGCGGCCTCGGCGCGTCAGATGCGCGGGGGTCTGGCCTCGTACGGGGTGGACAGGACGACGGTCGTGCGGCTGGAGACCCCGGCCTGGGAGCGGATGCGGGTGAGCAGGTGCTCCAGCTCCAGCGGGGTGGCGACGCGGACCTTGAGGATGTAGTTCTCGTCGCCCGCGACGCTGTGGCAGGCCTCGATCTCGGGGATGTCGGCGAGCCGGTCGGGGGTGTCGTCGGGGGCGCTGGGGTCGAAGGGTTTGACCGAGATGAACGCGGTGAGCGGCAGGCCCACGGCCTCCGGGTCGACGACGGCGGCGTAGCCGCGGATGACCCCGCGCTGCTCCAGCCGGCGGACGCGCTGATGCACCGCCGACGTGGACAGGCCCGTGGCCTTGCCCAGGTCGGTGTAGCTCATGCGCCCGTCCTTGACGAGCAACTCCACGATCTGACGATCCAGCTCCTCCATGCGGTGACCCTATTGCTCCGCGGGGCCGGGGGCACAGCCGGGGGCGGCCCGTATGGGGCGCTATGGGCCGTCACGGGGCACCTGCGACGGGCATGTGACGAACGCCACAGGTTTGCGTCCGGCCCGAGGTGCCGCCTCACGGTTATGCGGAGTTCCGCATGGGAAGTGCTTGCTGTGGTCGAGGCCGCACAGATCCGGCCGACCCAGCCGAGGGGGAGATTCCCAATGCAGGAGCCTGTTGATTCGGTCGACACGTCCGACGAGCTCGACGCGTACGACACCTTTGAGATGTTCCGGGTCGTCTGCCCGGAGTGCGTGCAGCCCATCGCGCTGCTCGCGGACGAGGACGCGCTGCCGGAGCACGCGCTCTGCCCGTCGCCGTGGAACCCCTTCGTCCTGACGGTCTGCCCGGGCACGGGCCTCCCGGCCGCCGACGCCCGCCCCGCCGACGACGACGTCCTGGGGGTCCAGGAGCAGGACACCGCACTGCTCCTGACGCTCCCCCAGGGACTCGACTGGCGCACGCAGCCCTTCTCGCACGTCGGCGGTCCGGGCTCGCGTCCGATCCGGGTGCCGCAGATGCGGCGCGCCGCCTGAGCCTTCCGGCTACCAGTAGTCCCCCCGCACCATCGCCGCGAGCGTGGCGTGGTGCAGGATCAGGCCGTCCGGGTCGCCGGGCACCTCGACCTCGCCGAAGTGGGCCTGGCGGTACGCGATCCTGAGCATCACGATCGCGTGCCGCAGCGCCGCGTAGAGCGTGTGGAACTCCATGTCGCGCGGGGTGTGCCCGGTCAGTTCCGCGTACCGCCGTTCGACCGCGTCGCGCCGCAGGAAGCCGGGCAGCCCCGGCTGGCCGAAGCCGACGGTCAGGTCCTGGAAGAAGCGGTGCAGGTAGACGGTCCAGCCGAGGTCGACCTCGCGGGGGACGTACGCCGCCATCTCCCAGTCGAGGACGGCCGCGGGGGTGAACCCGTCGTAGACGATGTTCCCGATGCGCGCGTCGCCCCAGCCGAGGACGGCGGGCCCCTCGTCGGCCGGCCAGAGTTCCTCCAGGCGGTCGAAGGCCGACTCGATGAGCGGTGAGGGGGCGAGCCCCTCCACGACCCACGCGTAGTAGGCGCGTTGGGCGTCGACGTGCCGGCGCAGCGGGCTCCCGGCGCCTTCGGGCAGCAGGAACTCGGCCTCCTTCGCGGGGAACTGGTCGTGCAGCCTGGCCAGTACGGAGACCGACTCGGCCTCCAGGCGGTCGCGTTCGGCGTCCGTGGCGGCGTGCAGCCAGTTCCCCTCGTACGTGTAGGGCATGACGTCCGGCGGGACGCGGCCCTCGGCCCGGGCCATCACGAAGAAGGGCGCCCCGAGCGGTTCCGGGTCCTCCTCCAGCCAGAGCACGCGCGGCACGGGGACGTCGGTGTGCTCGCCGACGAGACGCATCACCCGGTGCTGGCGCGCCATGTCGTAGACGGGGAAGACGGTGTACGCGGCGGGGTCGGCGGCGAGCCGCAGGGCGCAGCCGCGCACGGGGGCGTCCGGGTGGTCGAGGTCGAAGAGCAGGGTCTCGCTGGACATGCCGTTGGAGCCGGGGACGGCGAGGCCGGTGATCCCGGCGCCGGGCAGGTGCCGGTCCAGCCAGGCGGTGAGCCGCCGGCCGAGCTCCTCGGGGTCGCGGGTGGTGGTGCGGGGGCGCGGGGCGGTGGCCAAGGGGCGCTCCTCAGGGGGCGGTTGACGTGTGGTCGGCGAAGCCGCTGGGGTCGTGGCGGCCGAAGGAGCCGTGCTCGAAGACGCCGTGGCCGATGCGGCCGTCGAGGGTGAAGCGGGCGGCGTGGTCGGTGACGCCGTAGGCGGCCATGGGGTGGGCGGCGGGGTCGGAGAGGTCGTAGACGCGGCGGTCGGTCCAGCCTCGGCCCTGCCAGGTCCCGTGCTGCCAGTCGGTGGCGGGCGGGTAGCCGGCGCCGACGGCGAGCGGTGAGGAGGCGAGGATCTCGACGCCGATCTCCAGGGGTTTTCCGGCCGGGTCGACGAGGTGGACGGTGGCCCGCTCGGGGTGACGGGTGCCGGGGCGGTACGTGATCTCGGTGCGGGGCCAGCCGAGCTGGGCGTCACGGTGGCCGTTCCGCACGAGCAGGGCCTCGTTGAGGGTGCGGTAGCCGTCGGCGTCCTCCTGGGCGATGACCATGAGGAAGCGGTCCTCGAAGCGCATCGGGATCCAGAGCCAGTGGAAGCCCTCGGGGCGGAACTCGGCGGCGCGGCCGGGTTCCTCGCCGGGGAGGGGGCGCACGCCCCAGCTGCGGTCGCGGGTGCCGGTCCACTCCCCCGCCGTGACGGTGAACTCCTCGCCGCCGGCCCTGATGGTGCCCGAGCAGTGTCCGGCCTGGACGAAGCGCCGGCCTTCGAGGGTGAGCCGGCCGCCGTGGCGCTGGATGTGGTGGGGCTCCCAGACGGCGGGGAAGTCACCGGTCCAGGTGAGGTCGAAGGAGAGCCCGTCCGGGTCGCCGGGGTCGGCCGCGCAGTGCAGGGAGAGGCGTCGGAGGGGTTCGTCGACGGTGATGGTCAACGGGCCTACGGAGAGGTTCGTCCGGTCGTCGCCGAGGGCGTCGGAGGCGCGGACGGCGTGCAGCCGGTCGCCGGTGCGCAGGGTGGCGTAGGCGTCGACGACCCCGGTGTTGGGGTAGACGCCGAGGCCGGCGATGAGCAGGGCCCGGCCGTCGTGGTCGAAGACGTGGAAGATGCACCGGTCGTAGGCGTTCCGGTCGCCGCTGACGTGGTGCTTCATCGAGAGCGGTGCCTGGTGCACGGGGTATTCGTCGAGCGCGACGGGCCGGTCGTCGTCCACGGCTGACCTCCTGAGCGGCGAGTGGGATCTGACGGTACGTCAGGTCTTGCCCGGGGGGCCAGGGCCGTGCACCGGGTACCGGGTGAACTGCCGCTCGAATCCGCTCGGCGGTGACCCCGGCCGCCGGGGCGCGTTGGTCCGGGCATGACCACGCTGTACACCACTCCCAGCGGTTACGGTCGGCACCGGCAGGCCGAACCGCGCGGTGAAGAATCGGTTCATCAGTCGCCGTCGGCGGAGCGGGCCCCGGCCCCGGCCTCCGCCCCGGCCCCGGTGCTCGCCCCGGCACCCGCGCTCGCCCCGGCGTCCGCGCCGGCCCCCGTGGCCGCGCCGGCCCCCGCGCCCGTCCCGGTTCCCCTGCCGACGCAGGGACAGCCGCAGGTGAAGCCCCCCGCCCCCGCCGACCCGCCCATCTACCGGGACGTGCTCTCCCTCTGGGCCAGCCAGGGCCGCACGCTGCCCGGCCACCGCGACCAGGAGTGGGCCAGGCTCGCCGCCGGACCGGTCTGGGCGGACCGCACCGTACGCGTCAGCGGGACTCTGGTCCGACCAGGTGACGGGCGATGACCACGCGCTGGATCTGATTGGTCCCCTCGACGATCTGGAGCATCTTCGCCTCGCGCAGGTACCGCTCCACGGGGAAGTCCGCCGTGTAGCCGTAGCCGCCGAGCACCTGCACGGCGTCCGTCGTGACCTGCATGGCGGCGTCCGTGCAGAAGAGCTTGGCCATCGCCGCGCGCCGGCCGAAGGGCCGCCCCTCGTCCTTGAGCCGCGCCGCCTCCAGGTACAGCGCCCGGCCCGCCTCGATCCGGGTCGCCATGTCGGCGAGCAGGAAGCGGAGTCCCTGGAAGTCGGCGATCGGCCGGCCGAACTGGCGGCGCCCCCTCGCGTACGCGACGGCCTCGTCCAGGGCCGACTGGGCCAGCCCCACGGCACAGGCGGCGATGCCGAGCCGCCCCGAGTCCAGGGCGTCCAGGGCGATCGCGAAGCCCTGTCCCTCCCCGCCCAGCCGCCGGTCGTCGGCCACCCGCACCCCGTCGAAGTGGAGCTGCGCGGTCGGGGAGCCCTTCATGCCCATCTTCCGCTCGGGAGGGGCGGCGCTCAGCCCCGGTGCGTCCCCGGGCACCAGGAAGGCCGTGATGCCGCGCGCGCCCGGGCCGCCGGTACGGGCCATGACCGTGTAGAAGTCCGCGATCCCGCCGTGGGTGATCCAGGCCTTGGTGCCGTCGAGGACCCAGTCCCCACCCTCCCGGACGGCCCGGGTCCGCAGGGCCGCCGCGTCCGATCCGGCGGAGGGCTCGGAGAGGCAGTACGCGCCGAGGAGGCCGCCGCCCAGCATCCCGGGCAGGTGCGCGGCCCGCTGCCCGTCGGTGCCGTGGCCCGCGAGCGCGTGGCAGGCCAGGGTGTGGACGCTCGCGCCGAGCCCGACGGTGAGCCGGGCGGCGGCGAACTCCTCCAGGACCTGGAGGTAGACCTCGTAGGGCTGACCGCCCCCGCCGTGCTCCGGGTCGTACGGCAGTCCGAGCAGCCCGGATCGGGAGAGCAGCGCGAACAGCTCGCGCGGGAAGAGGCCGGCGGCCTCCTCCTCGGCGGCGCGCGGGACGATCTCCCGCCGGGCGATGTCACGCACCAGGGAGAGCAGTTCCCGGGCCTCGTCGGTGGGCAGCCGGCGTTCCACACCGTCCGCGGCGCTGTCGGTCATGGCCGGACGCTCCTCCCTGCCGGACGCGCGGGCGCGCGCGGAGTGCCGAGATCGCGGGGAGTATGCCCGTTCCGGCCCGGAGCATCACACGGACGCCGGGGATGCACACGGTTGCCGGGGGCCGCGCCGGCGCCGGGACGCACGCGGGCGCCGGGGAAGCCGGGGCGCACACGGGGGCAGGGGGCCCGTGCGCCGTGGCCGCCCTACATGAGGCCCGCCCGGGTGACGAGGACGGCGAGCAGGACGACCAGGGTCCAGCCGAGGACGTGCTCCAGGATCTTGGGGCCGGCGTCGCGGGGGCCGCCCGTCCGCGCGCGGACGAGGAGGCGGGAGTGGGTGGTGGAGGTCATGCCGACCACCTTGCGACACCGGGGCGGCCCGGGGGTAGAGACGTCGGTCACGTCCCCCGGGACCGCCGAGCCGCGTCAGACGATGCCGAGGGCCTCCAACGCCTTGCGCTGGGCGGCCGAGGGGCGCTCGGGGAAGTAGAGGTAGCAGACCCCTCCTGTGCCCGACACCACTTTGCCGCTCGCGTTGTACCGCTTGGTCCGCAGCCAGATGTTCTCCAAATGGGAGGGCGCCGCTTACCACGCGGCACCCTCCCGCGCAAACATGCAGGTCAGAGGAATGTGCCGCACGAGGCAAGTCGAGCGCGAACGCGCTGGTGCTGACCTGGTGCTGACTTCCGCCGGCGTCCGTTCCGGTCCGTTCGGGTGCGTCGTGCTGGATCGGTGCTGACTCCGGGGCCCTCGACGCGCGACAGTCCTCCACCCGCTCGGTGGGGCCGTCTTTCCTCGGCGTACGGCAACCGTCTCAAGGAAAAAATGCCGAGCTTCCATGCAAGCTGGCCAGTTCGGTTCTCATCGGCGGAAGCCAGGAGACGGCTGGAAGATCAGCGCAGAATGCGCTCGTACGGCTCGAACCGGCCGAATACGTCTGCCACACGACAACTCCCCTCACTGCACCCGGTGAGTTCTCTGATGTCGGCGTGACCTGCCGTTCCATTTGTCCTCGTAGAGTCGGCGCGGGTGGTCTCAACGCGTGGTTGAGGAAATATGCAGACCAATCTGCCGCGGCCTCATGAGACTGTTTCGTTCTACGGTGATCCAGGCTTGATCGGGCGTCGGATTCACTCCGGAAGCCTGTCGGAACCGTCTCGCAGAACGCCGGAGCTTCGAGAGGTTCTCCGCGAATCCCGACCTGCGGAAACGTGATCCGATCGGGGCTGGCGCAGAACTCTCGCAACTGGTCATCGGTGAGAACCACACGGTCAGCGGCGGATGAGGCCGAGGTCGGTGGCGGTGGCGACGGCGGCGGTGCGGGAGTCGACGTCGAGTTTGGCGTAGATGCGGGCGAGGTGGGACTTGACGGTGCCTTCGGTGAGGTGGAGTCGGTCGCCGATGGCCTGGTTGGACAGGCCGTCGGCGACCAGGGCGAGGACTTCGGTTTCGCGTCGGGTCAGGGTGGTGCCGGGGGCGCGTAGCCGGTTCATCAGCCGGTCGGCGACGGTGGGGGCGAGCGTGGTGCGTCCGGCGGCGGCGGTGCGTACAGCGGCGGCCAGGTCCTCGGGTGGGGCGTCTTTGAGGAGGTAGCCAGTAGCGCCGGCTTCGATGGCGGGCAGGGTGTCGGCGTCGGAGTCGTAGGTGGTGACGATCAGGATACGGGGGGCGCCGGGTCGGGCGGTGATCTGGGCGGTGGCTTCGGCACCGCCCATGCCTCTGCCGAACTGCAGGTCCATCAGCACGACGTCGATGTCGCCCTCGGCGGCACGGGTGACGGCGTCCTCGGCGGTGGCGGCTTCGGCCATGACGAGGAGGTCGGGCTCGGTTTCCAGTACGGCGCGCAGCCCGGCCCGTACGACGGGGTGATCGTCGGCCAGGAGCAGGCGGATGGGGGTGTCGTCGGTCACGGGCGGGCCTCGGGCTCGGTCTCGGCTGATGGGGTGAGGGGCAGCTGGGCGGCCAGGGCAGTGCCGTGGCCGGGGGCGGTTTCGATGGTGAGGGTGCCACCGAGGGCCTGGACGCGGGCGCGCATGGCGGCCAGCCCGAACCCGCCGTTTTCGGGGTCGGGGGCGGGCAGGCGGGCGGGGTCGAAGCCGCGTCCGTCGTCGACGACGTCGAGGGCGATGTGGTCACCGAGGTGGCTGAGCGTGACTTCGGCAGTTGTGGCTTCGGCGTGGCGGACGGTGTTGGCCAGGGCGGACTGGGCGATGCGCAGGAGCGCGACCTCGTGTGCGGTGGCGAGCGGGGCGGGGTTGCCGGTGAGGTGGAAGCGTGCGGTGAGCCGGTGCCGGGCGGAAGTGGTGGTGCACAGGCGTTCCAGGGCGCCGGCCAGGGTGGTGCCTTCCAGCGTGGGTGGGGTGAGGGCGGCGACGAAGCGGCGGGCCTCGGCGAGGTTGTCGACGGCGGCCTGCCGTGCCTGGTCGACGTAGCGGGCCGCGTTTTGCGGTGCCTGGGGCAGGGCTCGTTCGGCGGCGCGCAGCAGCAGCTGGATGCTGGACAGGCCCTGGGCGAGGGTGTCGTGGATCTCGCGGGCCAGGCGGTCACGTTCGGCGAGCACGCCGGCGGTGTGCTGGGCGGCGGCCAGGTCGGCGCGGGTGGCGGTGAGTTCCTCGATCAACCTGCGGCGGTGTTCACTCTCCCGGTACAGGGCCTGGTACCCCCACACCACGGCCACCGCGACGGCGGCGCCAAGGGCGGGCCCTATCGCCATCGCGGGGCTGAAGGAGTCCTGGTGCACGGCGAAACCCGCGATGGCCACCACTGCGGTGGCGGCCACGGCGGCCACGCCGGCACGGCGGGGCAGCAGGTGGAGCTGGAGAAAGTACAGCGGGAACGCCACCCACACCCCGTCGGCCGACAGGGCCAGGAGCACCAGCCAGCACGCCCCCACGGCGGCCAGCCACAGCGCGGCGGCCCGCCGCGAGCGGCTCACCCCAGGCAGCGCCGGGCCGACCGCATAGATCAGGCCACACGCTGCGGCCACGACGACGATCCACCCAGCGTGGGGCCGATCGTCGGTCGCGGCCCGGCCGGCGGCCAGTGCGAGCAGTCCGACGACGAGAAGGTGCAGGCACCAGGCCAGGGCCCGGGTGGTGGGGGTCAGGGCAGGAGCAGTGGTGTTCACAGTGCGGTCCAGGTTACGGAGGCCGGCGTCCTGGGGGCTCCATCGAAAGTTAGAACCCGTGTGCTGTCTTTCGGCCCGCCAAGTGCAGTCCTGCGCCAGACGCGCAGGCAGGGGGGTGGCGGCGACGGTGGGGTCATACCGCTTCCACCGCTGGAAAGGACAGGCCGAGGCCGTGTTTGTCGCCTGGAGAGACCTGAAGTTCGCCAAGGGGCGCTTCGCCCTGATGGGGACCGTCATCGTGCTGATCACCCTGCTGGTCGGGCTGCTGTCCGGACTGACCGCCGGACTGGGCCAGCAGAACATCTCCGCGATCACGGGACTGCCCGCCGACAAAATCGTCTTCCAGGCTCCCAGCGGCGGTCAGGCCCTGTCGTACTCCAACTCCACCGTCACCGAGCAGCAGTGGCAGAAGTGGTCCACGGCGCCGGGCGTCGAGAGCGCCGACCCGCTGGGGATCACCGTCACCAAGGCCACCGCCGGGGACAAGAGCACCGGGGTCTCGGCCTTCGGCGTCGAGCCCGGCTCCCGCCTCGCCCCGCACAGCGACAAGATCAGCGGCAGCGCGGTGGTGCTGTCCACCGCAGCCGCCGACGACCTCGGCGTGGCGGCCGGCGACTCCCTCACACTGGCCGGTCAGCAGGTGAAGGTGGCCGCAGTCCAAGGCGACGCGTCCTTCAGTCACACCCCGGTCGTCTGGACCAGCCTGGACACCTGGCAGAAGGTCGCACCGCCCACCGGGAGCGGCCATGACTCAACCGCCACCGTCATCGCCCTGAGCACCACCTCCGGGTCCGATACGGCGGCCACCGACCAGCAGACCGGTACCAAGACGGTCTCCATCGAGGACTCGCTGTCCGCGATCGGCTCCTATACCTCCGAGAACGGTTCCCTGCAGCTGATGCGCGGCTTCCTGTTCGCCATCTCCGCTCTTGTCATCGGCGCCTTCTTCACCGTCTGGACCATCCAGCGCAGCGGTGACGTCGCCGTTCTGAAGGCCTTGGGTGCCTCCACCGCCAACCTGCTCAAGGACGCCCTCGGCCAGGCCGTGATCCTGCTCGCCGGCGGCACCCTGCTCGGCACCGGCATCGCCGCCGGCCTCGGAGCACTCGTCTCCGGCAGCGCGGTGCCGTTCCTCCTCACCCCCGCCACCGTCCTGCTTCCGGCCGCCGTGATGATCCTCCTCGGTGCCCTCGGAGCTGCTCTGTCCATCCGCCGCATCACCTCCGTCGACCCGCTGACCGCCCTGGGGAGCGCCCGATGAGCCTGACCCTGACCGACATCACCCTCACCTACCCCGACGGCGACTCCCGCCTGACCGCCCTCGACCAGGTCACGCTCGATGTGCCCCAGGGCAGCCTGACCGCCGTGGTGGGCCCCTCCGGCTCCGGCAAGTCCAGCCTCCTCGCGGTCGCCGCCACCCTGATCGCCCCGGACTCCGGCACCGTCACCCTCGACGGCACCTCCACCACCGGCATGACCCGCGGCGAACTGACCGAGCTGCGCCGCCACAAGATCGGCATCGTCTTCCAGCAGCCCAACCTGCTGCCCTCCCTCACCGCCGCCGAACAGCTGCAGGTCATGGCCCAGATCGACGGCCGCAAACCGCGCACCGCCCGTGCCCGCGCGCTCGAACTCCTCGACGCGGTCGGCCTGGCCGACCAGGCCGGGCGCCGCCCCCACCAGCTCTCCGGCGGTCAGCGCCAGCGCGTGAACATCGCCCGCGCCCTGATGAACGAGCCCACCGTCCTCCTGGTCGACGAACCCACCAGCGCCCTCGACCACGAACGCGGCGCCGCCGTCCTTGATCTGATCACTCGCCTGACCCACCAGCAGGCCACTGCCACCGTCCTGGTCACCCACGACCGGACCCACCTCACCGACGTGGATCAGATCGCCGAAGTCCACGACGGACGCCTGCGGCTGCCGGCGTCAATGCACTGAACCGGCAGCCGCCACGAGGGGTGGCCCCTTCGGTGCAGGGGCCACCCCTCTCAGGCCGCCCGCAGTATGAGATGGCCTTCCGGTCCATGGCCGGATCGTGCCGGCATGCCGGGCATGCGGCAGCAGCTGATCATCAGCGGCAGCGTGTCGGCAGCGAGTCCGGGAAAGTGACCCTCACCGCCCGCACGTAGACCTCTCGCACCTCGCAAGGGGTCTTTTCCGTTTTCCGGCCCCACCAGGGCCCCGTGAACAGGACCACCACCCATGGAACACACCCGGCTCACCGTCACGCTCCAGCCCGGCCACGGAACACTCGCGCGGCTCGCCGCCACCCTCAACAACCACCACGTGCTGGACCTGACCTACACCACCGCACCGGCGAACACGGCCACAGCCGTCGTATGCGTGGCACAGTCCGACGCCCTGCGCGCCCAGCACAAACTGCGCAGGCTCGTCGACGTGATCGAGGTGACGCCCACTCCCCCGTCCCCGGGCACCGCGGAGGCGGCAGACGTCCCCCACACCCGCCACCACGCCGCCGGCACACCACGCTCGCAAGCGGTCCGCCCGGCGCTCTGAACGGCCTGTTCCACTCCCGTACCGCCCTCGCCCGGCTTGCCACTCCTATGTGAGGGGCTTTTGCCTCGACCCGCCGAAGGGCCCTGGGCTGCCGATGTACACATGAACGTGGCTCTGTCGAGATCTTCGTAGCCAGAGATCACCCCGGTGACACAGCAGGCAGGCCCACTTGGGGGCAGCCCGTGGTTGCGCTCTGTTGGACCGGCACACTGCCGGAGACGAAGCCCGGTGTTCCGACGCGACGCGGTCACTCTGGTGAGTGGTGGTACGGCCCTGTGTACGGGCACCTCTCCGATGGTGTCTTCGCAAGCCTGCCGGGGCGCGCCCGAGCGCCGCGGATCCTGAGCGTCACGCTCTCATGTCTCCGCGAGTGCTCTGGTGACGGGATGGCTGCCGCGACGGATTCCTCGTTCACTGCCAGGTCGTCACCACCGGCGCCCTGGCATTGTGCGGTTCAGTGATCGTTTCGCCTCTGACAGAGCCTTCCCGCCGCGCCCAGGACATCGCCTCCATTCACCAGGGCCTGGGATTGCCCGGCGGCGCATCGTCTTCGCCTGGGACCAGATCATTCTGCGGGTTCTGGCTGGTGGCGCGAGTCACATCGTGCGCAGAGCCGGTCCACGACAGCGTTCTCCCAGCGGGGACGAGTGAAAGGCAGCAGCGTGGAGAAGGAACCGCGGCGAGACAGCGGCGGTAGGCCGATGTGGTCTCGCATAGGCGAGTTGGAGTTGTTCGTCCCGGCTCGGGTCCTGCTGATGCCGAAGGCGGCATCAGCAGGACCCGAGCCTTGTTCATGACACAGCTCCCACGCCGAACAGAGCCAAACTCAACCTTTTATGACCGGATGAAGACAGATTCGTTTCAATGATCCGCAAATGTTCAGTTCCGGTCAGCGAACGGCACGACTCATCCCCATTACCGCCTGGTTGCCGTTGGCCAAGCATGAAGAAACATCCACGCGAACATGACGAGTACGTCTCCGGGGTACGCACCGGACCTGCGGACCCTTACTGGAGGGACTCACCCGAGAGAGAAGACCGTCAACAGAGCCTGTGCCCCTTCTGCCGGGCATTCGCGCAAGCCGATGCGGAGACGGCGACACCTCGGCCAGGGCAGGCCCTCGATCCGGGATCCTCGTAGAACGCACCGCGTGGGGCCGAGGCCAGGCCGGTGACGCATATCGCGCCCTTCTCCGGCACTGGCCTCACCGCCCCCTCAGCTCAAGCGCATGTACAGCGACCTCGCGGATGAGATGAAAGCCAAGATCGCCGAGCATGCCGACGTAAGCGCCTTCCTGATCGCCTAGGATCCACGCAGCGACGACGAACTGCGAACAGAACTCGTCCAACTCCGCGACGTATTGGAACGAGCTGAGTCCACCTTGACCCGCCTTCGGTACGGACTCGAGGAAGCCAGCCGGCCAACCCACCCGCAAGGTCCTCGACCTCTTCCGCCGACGGCTCCTCGCCCCGACCGAGGTCTCCGGAGCAACCGACCGCTGAACCTTGGTCTCCGCCACTGTGACCATCACCTCAAATCCGCCACCGCACAATCGCCGTCTGCGACAGTCGTCGTGTGACCGATCCTCACCTCGCGGACATCTCTTTCGGCGGAGTACCGGTGCACCGGCAGCTCTCGGCAAACGCCCGTGACCTCGCCAGGCGTGTGGTGGACGAGCTCGTGGGCCAGCTGCCCGCGTACGGCGCACTGCCTTCGGAGGAGCTGCGCAACGAGACCATGAGGGTGGCGTACCAAGGCATTCACGGCTTCGCCGAGGTGCTCCGCACCGGGGAGCTGCCGGGGCGTGAGCGGCTCGCCGTCATCCGGGAGGCGGCGGCTCACCGTGCCGAGGAGGGGCTGATGCTCGACTCGGTGATCAGTGCCTACCATCTGGGCGCGCAGGTGGTGATCGACACGTTGGCGCCGTCGGTGAGGCCGCAGGACGTACAGGACGTCCTCGCGCTGAACCGGGTGCTGATGCAGTACCTGCAGCGCGTCACGGCGGCCGGCGTGGGAGGTTATTTCCAGGAGCGGCAGGCGGCGTTCGGTGTCGAGCACTTCGCCCAGCAGGCGCTGCTGGAAGCGCTGCTGGCGGGCTCACCCGCGCGGGAAGCGGCCGACCGGGCCGGTATCGCTCTGCCAGCGCGGTTCCTCGTGCTGAGCCTGGCCGTCGACGCGCATCCGGACGAGCGGACGCCCGGCGTGGACCCGGCGATCGCCGGGCGTCGCAAACTGCGGCGGCTGCGGATGGAGCTGGAGCGGCACGTGAGCGGAGTGGTGCTGTCGGCACTGTCCGTGGACGGTGGTCTGGCCCTGCTGCCGGTTCCGGGCGACCCGACCGGCGAGGGCGCGGCCGGGTTGGCCGGTGACGTACCGGCGGCCATGGCGGAGTGGGTGGACGGCGTCCTCGGGCACATGATGCGGGTGTCGGGTGCGACGATCACCGCGGGGATCGTGATCGCGGCGCCGGACGGTGTGCGCAACGGGGCACGGCTGGCCGACGACGTCCGCAAGGTCGCCCAGGCCGTGGGCCGCCCACCGGGACCGTACCGGCTGACGGACGTGGTGCTGGAGTACCAGCTGACCCGTCCCGGGCCCGCACTGGCACAGCTCTCCTCGCTGCTCGCACCGCTGGCCGGGAAGCCTGAACTGCTGGCGACGCTCAGGGCCTATCTGTCCAGCGGCATGGACCGGCGCGGCGCTGCGGAGCGGCTGAGCGTCCATCCCAACACCCTGGACTACCGGCTGCGGCGGATCACTGCTCTGACGGGCCTCGACGCGACCCGGCCAGCGGATCTGGCACGGGTGCAGGCGGCTATGGTGGCGTATGACGCCCCCGATTCTTTGTGACCTGTCACCAACTCCCCCGAAAACTTCTAACGGTGGAACCAAGCGGATCTTGGCCGACTCGGCCCCATCCTGGAGCGACGACTTACCTGCCGGTAACCCTCGGTTCGCGGGCGGGTAACGAGGCGAGAACCCGTCGGCATCGGACCCGGCGGGCGTACTTCCGCTGCGTGCCGATCCCCACCTGCCGACGGCACCGAGTCCAGGAGTCGCGTCACATGAGCCGCATCACCCCCACCGCCCCTCTCCGTCCCCACAGATCCCGCATCGCCGCCACCGCGCTGACGGCCGCTATCGTGACGGGAACGGGGATCAGCCTCGCACCCGTCACGCAGGCCGTCGAGGCCCCGACGGCCGCCACGGCCTCCCAGACGCTTCCCACCACGACGCGTTTTGTCGACATCGCCGGCTACGAGGGCGTGACACTCGCCGCGAACGTCGTCGCCCCCACCGACACCAGCCGCGACTACCCGGTCATCGTGCTCCCCACGAGCTGGGCGATGCCGCAGATCGAGTACATCGCACAGGCGACGAAGCTGGCCGAGAAGGGCTACGTCGTCGTCTCGTACAACGTACGCGGCTTCTGGCAGTCCGAGGGCGAGATCGAGGTGGCCGGTCCCAAGGACGTCGCCGACGCCCGCAAGGTCATCGACTGGGCCCTGGCCAACACCGCCGCGGACCCCGAGCTGATCGGCATGGCCGGAGTCTCCTACGGCGCGGGCATCAGCCTGCTCACGGCCGCCCAGGACGCCCGCGTCGACGCCGTATCCGCGATGAGCGGCTGGGCGGACCTCGTCGAGTCCCTGTACAAGGGCGAGACACAGCACACGCAGGCCACCGCGATACTCGCCAGCCTCGGCTACGCGACGGGCCGACCCAGCGCCGAGGCCGCCGAGAAGATGGAGATCATGCTCAGCGGGAAGACCGACCGCATCGACGAGGTCATCCCCTGGGCAGAGCAGCGCTCCGTCGTACACCAGGTGGACCGGCTCAACACCAACGACACCGCGATCATGCTGGCCAACGCATGGGGCGACTCGTTCTTCGCCCCCAACCAGTACGCGTCCTTCTACGAGAAGCTGAGCGGCCCCAAGCGCCTGGAGCTGCGCCCCGGCGACCACGCCACCGCGGAGGGCCTCGGCCTGCTCGGGCTGCCCAACGACGTCTGGAACAACACCTTCCGCTGGTTCGACCACCATCTCAAGGGCGTCCAGAACGGCATCGACACCGAGGAGCCCGTCCAGCTCAAGTCGCGCTCCGGCGGCGAGTACGAGGGCTACGCGAGCTGGGCCGCCGTCCCAAGCCGCACGCAGAACCTCCGGTTCACGGACGACGAGGACATCCTCCCGCAGCTGGAGTCCGGCGCGAACGCCGGCATCTCCTTCCTGTCCAGCATGCTGGACCAGTTCGCCCGGGTCTCCCCGACGGTGTCCATCCCGTTGCTGCCCAGCATCAGCGCGGCCGTCTGGCAGACCGAGCGCTATGACACCGTCCAGAAGGTACGCGGCACGCCGACCATGCGCGCGACCGTCACCAGCAACCGGTCCGACGGCACGGTGGTCGCCTACCTCTACAGCGTCAACGGGCTCGGCATCGGCGAGCTGGTCAGCCACGGCCCCGTGAGCTTCCACGGCAAGACGCCGGGGCAGCCGTTCACCCTCGACGTCGAGATGTCCTCCACCGCCTACGACGTCCCCGCCGGAAACCGACTCGCCCTCGTCATCGACGGTGTCGACACCCTCTACAACAACTACAACACCGCGTTCCAGGCGATCGACTTCGCGGGCGGCGCGGAACTGAACGTCCCCCTCCGCTGACCGGTGTCGCCGGACTGAGAGGCCTGCAGGCGTGCATCCTGGCCGGACCTGGTCCGGGTGGCCGGAATGCGCGCCTGCATGGGGCCGCAGCGGTGACCAATGGCCCGTTGCGGCACCGCACGGGGTGCGGATGCGGCGCCGCCCGGGACAATCATGGCGCGAATGGAACGGCCCGTCCTATCCGGAAGCGGGAATTCACGGATAGGCAATCAATCAGAATCCGCAGCAAGGGCCTGCACGAGCTTCTTGCGGGAGGGCGCACCGGTCTCCTGAAGGGCACGGGCAACGTGCTGCTCGACAGTCGGCGGAGACAGGTGCAGTGTCGTGGCGATCTCCTTGTTGGACATGCCGTCTGCCGCGAGTTCGGCTACCTCCGCTTCCCGCGGCGAGAGCATGTCGCCGTAGCCGGGACGGCCGGGAGGCCAACGTTCCGCCGCGGGCCGGCGCCGGCGCAGGTCGGCGCGGGTACGGGCGGCACTCCAGGATGCGCCGAGCGCGTCGAAGGCTGTGGCGCAGTCGGTGAGCCAGGTTACAGCCGGGGCGATGTCCTCTCCGAGGGAGAGGGTGGAGCGGGCGGTGGCCTCGGCGGTGCGGGCCGCGTGGTACGGCCGGGGCAGCGCCCGGTACGCGGCGGCGCTGCGTTCGTAGGACGCAACGGCCTCGGCCGTCCGCCCGTGTGCTCGGCGAGAAGTCCGCGGGTCCACAGGAGGGCGGCCTCGCCGGGGGTGAAGGGCCCGAAACCGGCGCGGCCCGTCTCGTCCGTCGAGAAGCTCACGATCGTCGTCGTGCGGCCGTGGAAGTTACAACGACCTCGCCGCGCTCGAAGCCGCCATGGACGAGACGACGGCGGCCGTGCTGATCGCGCCCATCCAGGGCGAGGCCGGCGTCGTCATCCCCGACGACGGCTACCTCACCGACGTACGCGAGCTGACCCAACGCGCGGGATGCCTCTTCATCGCGGACGAGATCCAGTCGGGCCTGGGCCGCGGATCAGCGAACGGCTCCTCGCCGAAGGCGTGCTGGTCAAGGGCACCCATGAGTCCACGATCCGGCTGGCACCGCCGCTGACCATCACCGAGGAGGAACTCGCGCTCGCGCTCGCGGCCCTGCGGAAGGTCCTGTCGTAGCGCATGCCACCTCACAGCAGTGCGGTCCCATCACACGCGGGGCCGCACTGCCGCCGTCCAGGCGGGTCAGCCCGTGACGGTCGGCCGCTCCGGCGCCAGCGAGTTACCAGCGGGGATGCTGCCGCAGCTGGTGGGGGCGGTCCGGCCGGCGAAGCGGTCGTCGATCCAGTCGATCGCGCGGTGCCCAGTACGGCACCGCACTTTGGTGACTGAGCAGGTTGTACTGCTCTTACTTGATCGACTTGTTGCTGGTGGTGCAGTACTGCCGGGCCAGCGTCCGCACGTCGCCAACGACCATGACACCGTCCTCACCGCCGATGCCCGGCGGGGAGTTGAACGTTCCCTCGATCCAGCCCGCGTTCGCCCGGCCGGGGTGGCGGCCTGGCCGAGGTTGACATTGTTGATGGCCTCGGTGAAGGCGGGGATGGGTTGTCCCGTAAATGCTCTTCGTATCGCCTTGGGCACCGTTGGCCGCTGTGCGGCTCGCTGCTCTACCTGGCGAGGGCGAGGTTGTGCATCCGAGCGATGCCGAGCATGGCGTAGTGGACCCCGTCGTCCTTGAGGCGGCAGTCGCGGAGGATCTTCCAGGTCTTCATCCGGGCGAAGACGTGCTCGACACGGGCTCGGACCTGCTTGTGGAACTTGTTGTGTTCCTCTTTCCAGTCCGGGAGTTCGGCCTGGCCGCGCTGCCGGCGGTGCGGGATGACGAGTCCGGTGCCCGGGTACTGAACTTGAATGCGTGATGTCGGAGCTGGACGCTCGGCATGAGTCGCCCGTCTCGCGGTCCCATGGGTGTTGCCGGGCAGCCCGTCGGGAGAGGATCCTCCCGTGAGCCAGCCCCTGCCGCAGTTGCAGAAGCCCGAGTTCGTCTTGACCCCCGTCGAGGTCCCACCCGAGGTGCCCGCCCAGATCGCTGTCGGTCTCAGGGAGACCGGTATCCCAGGCGGGTTGATCGGATACGAGTACCGGCCGCTGAGCCAGCCGGTGTACTTCGGGGGGATCGGCGAACGGGGGCTGGTCGCCATCGCGACGAGTGGCCTGTTGGGACGTATCGCCGTCGATGTGGCCAGTGGTCGTGTGGTGCAGATCCCCAAGGTCGAGTCAGTGACAGCCAGTCACGTGAACAGGGACCTCGACTCCTTCAACCGATGTGTCGCGGCCGTGATCGCACGCTTCCCGTTCTATGCGGAGGGCGACGAGGAGAGGTTCGGGGAGGTGGCGGAAGAGCTGCGCGTTCTCGTCTCCGGCATCGACGAGACCGCTCTCGCGGGCAACGGGTTCTGGGAGACCTTCTGCGACGACGTGGCGATGGGAGACTATCCGGACTGGGATGCGTGATCCGGACGAGTTCCCGGCGTCGGTCAGCCGTCCATGAGCAGGCCGGTCCCGGCGAGGCAGCCGTCGACCAGGTCGGGGTGATGCTGGATCTGTTTGAGCTGGCGCTTCACGGCCCGAGTGATCTGGCCGAGGTCGGCGGCGGCGAGGTTGCCGATGTCGCGTTTGACCAGCGACCAGACGCCCTCCAGCGGGTTGAGGTCCGGCGCGTAGGTGGGCAGCTGGAAAACGGTGAGCCAGTCGGCGTTCGCGGCGATGAACTCCCGCATCGGCTTGGTCAGGTGGAGGCGGACGTTGTCCCAGACCAGCACGATCGGGCCCCGAGCTGAATACGGGCGCGGACGATCAGATTCCGGAAGTCGCGCCACCCGAAGCCCTTCGGCTCGTCCTTGCGTCCTCGGTGCTCGCGGATGCGGTAGATCAGCCGTGACCGTTTGCCGGGTTTGTAGCAGGTCATGCCCGCCATCGACACCCGGCCGGAGCCCCGGCCCCGCACCCTCACGACCGGTGTCTGTCCGATCCGGCCCCAGGTCCTGGCACGCGGCGGAGTCATCGACTGTCCGGCCTCGTCCTCGAAGACGATCCAGCCGTCACACGCCGCCGCGGTGCTCTTACCCGCGGCCAGGTCTCCTTCTTCCAGACCTCGACCGCCGCGTCGTCGCGTTCGATCGCCCGCCGGGCCGGCTGCTGCCAGGACCAGCCGTGCCGCTTCAGCAGCAGCCAGGTGCCCTCCACCGTGTAGCTCACGTGGAACAGCCGGCCGATCAGCGTCTTGATCCGCGCGAGGGTCCAGCGCTGGTCCGCCCAGCCGTGGACCAGCGGCCCGCGTTCCAGTTCCCGCTCCAGCCTCGCGATCTGCGCGTCGCTGAGCCTCGGCCGCCCCGGCGACCCCTTCGACAGGACCCCCGCTTCACCGCGCTCGCGCCACTGACGGCGCCACCGCTCCACCGACCGCTCGCTGACCCGCAGCGCGGCGGCGATCTCCCTGCTCTTCTGCCCGCCCTCGAAACGTTCCACAGCCTGCAGCCGGACCCGCTCCCGCGCGGCCCTCCCGGCGTCGGTCAGCCCTCCACCCTGCGCGTACCTCATGTTGCAGGGCTACCGGAGCGGACCGGCCGCCGCCAGGCGAACGGTTCCGACATCACCCAATCAAGTTAAGTACGGTGTTCAGCTAATGCGATCATGCACGAAGGCGAGCTGAACCTGCTCGTGCACACGACCTCCACCCTCGTGGCCGTTGAAGGCGTACACCTCAACCGCCTTGTCCGCGGCATAGCGGTGGTAGGCGGTGAAGCAGGTGGATGGCGGGCAGATCGAGTCCATCAGGGCGATTGAGAACAGCGCAGGGGCGTCGGCTCGGGCGGCGAAGTGCGCGGCGTCGAAGTAGGACAGGGTGGTGAATACCTGATCGATACGGTCTCGGTGGAGGGCTAGGTACTGGGCGATTTCGGTATACGGGGGTTCTTGCGCAATCTGGGCGCCACGCCTGATATTGCAGAGGAACGGCACATCGGGCATCACTCCCGCCAGCCCAGGGACCAGTCCAGCAACGGCCAGGGCGATGCCCCCACCCTGGCTGAAGCCGGTGACGACGACCCGATGCGGGTCAACCATCGGTAGCAAGCGAGCGGCTTCGGTCCATCGAACGGCGTCGGTGAAGAGTCGGCGGTAGTAGTGGGTTTCAGGGCTGCATACACCGAGGGTGAGGAATCCCGGGACGGAGCCGCTTTGGTCCGGTGCCGTGTCGGCAGTGACGCCGGGGGCGGCAGACCAGCCCTGCCCTCGCGTGTCCATAAGGAAGTGAGCATATCCAGCGGCCGGGTATAGGAGGTTCTCGTGGGGCAGGCCGCGCCCGCGGCCGTATCCGAGGAACTCGACGACGCACCCCAGGGGGCCAGTCGCATTAGACGGGATGCGCAGCCAGCCTCGTACAGGCTGTCCGTCGAAGCCGGCGACCGTCACGTCGTAGGTATCGATCAGCGTCAAGCCGTTGGCGACCGGGCGGAGCGCCGGAGTAGTGCCGACAGTCGTGACAGCGGTCGTGGCAAGAGTGCGGGACCAGAAGGCGTCGAAGTCGGTGGCGATCGGCAGTTCGGGCCGATATGCCAGGCACTCCTCGAGGGTCAGATCGGTCAAGGGCACGGGGGTCTCCTCCATAGTAGAAATCAGACATATGATGTCCGATTTCCGGAGACAGTAAGGAGCACCCTGCTGATCGGTCAAGGAGTAATCCAACAACATGACGACGCCCTCCTAGGTTCCGCCAGGGGCGCCGTCATGTCGCGTCGAGCTGCGAACCGATCAGGTTGCCGCGTGACCTGTCCGGCTCCGGGCGGCAGCAAGGCGTCGTCGCACCGGGGCGTAGTGATCGGCGATCGCGTCCACGAAGGCGGCCTGGTCGCCAGCGCGTGCTGCTTTGACGATCCGGCGATGCACGTCCACCGTCACCTTCTCGTCCTCGATGGTCATCAGATTCAGATGGGGGGAGACGATCGAGTAGACATCCCAGAATGCGAGCGTCAACTGGCTGATGAGATCGTTGCCGAGGGGTTCCACCAGCAAGGCGTGGAAGGCTCGGTCCGATGCGATGAAGCGGTTTCCGTCGCCCGGGCCCTGCCCCTCCATCTCGGCGACCAGGCTGTCGAGAGTATCGAGATGCTGCGGGCTCAGAGCCCTGATGATCCGGTCGGCATTTCCGCGCTCGAAGAGCTCGCGGACGTCGACAAGGTCGGCATATACCTGGAAGTCGTCGTCGGGGCTCAGCATGCCGCGGAAGGTCATGGACTCGACGAGCGCGGAGAGGCTCAGCCGGCCGACGTAGGTGCCGTGACCGTGGCGCACCTCGACGATGTCGAGGGCTGCCAGGGTTTTCACCGCCTCACGGACGCTGGAACGGCTCGCGCCCAGAGCGAGGCACAGCTCCGCTTCGGTGGGCAGGGGGTCCCCGGGACGCATCCGGTTCTCCAGCATGAACCGCTTGATCTCATCCGCGACCGTCTTGCGGAGTGACGCGCGTCCCAGGCGCGCTTCCGAAATTTCAGGACTGGCCACCTATTGACCCCTCTCCCTCGTCCAGCTACGTTCACACACTATCAGCCATCGGACATCAGACGTCCGAACTCCAGGCTCTCCCCGAGTGAACGTTGCCCCTAGGAGGAACCCCATGTCGCAGCGGACACCCGCAGGACTTCGTCGTCGCAGCTTCCTGCGCTACACCGGTGTCGTCGGCACGGCGGCCGTCCTGACCGGCACTCTCGCGGCGTGTGGCGGTCCTACCTCCACAGGTTCTGCGACCGGCGCAGGTGGCAACACCAGCACGATCGAGGCGGGCATCTCGTACGCGCTGTCCACCGGTTTCGACCCGATGACGGCGTCCGGTGCCACCCCCGTCGCCGCGAACACGCACGTCTTCGAGGGGCTCGCCGACCTCGACCCGGCCACCCTGGTGGCCCGCCCCGCGCTCGCCACCGCCCTGCCAGCCAAGGTCGACGACACCACCTACCGGGTGACCCTGCGCGCGGGCGCCACCTTCCACGACGGCTCGCCGGTGACCGCCGAGGACGTGGTGTTCAGCTTCGAGCGCATCCTCGACCCGAAGAACGCCTCGCTCATGGCGCAGTTCCTGCCGTTCCTCGACAAGGTGAAGGCCGTCGACGCCAAGACCGTCGAGTTCAAGCTCAAGTACCCCTTCGAGCTGTTCCCGTCGCGGGTCACCGTCGCCAAGATCGTCCCCAAGAAGCTGGTTCTGGCCGACCCCAAGGGGTTCGACGCCAAGCCGGTGGGCTCGGGGCCGTACCGCCTGGTCTCCGCCGTCAAGGAAGACAAGATCGTCTTCGAGGCGTACGACAAGTACAACGGCCGCAACAAGGCCAAGGTCAAGAACATGACCTGGCGGCTGATGTCCGACCCGGCCGCGCGCGTCAGCGCCCTGGAGTCCGGCCGTGTCCAGGCCATCGAGGACGTCCCCTACATCGACGCGAAGCGCCTGTCCCAGAAGACCACCGTCGACTCGGTCCAGTCCTTCGGTCAGCTCTTCATGATGTTCAACACCCGGCAGAAGCCGTTCGACGACAAGCGCGTCCGCCAGGCCTTCCACTACGCACTGAACGTCCCCAAGATCATCGACACCGCGATGATGGGCAACGGCACCGCCTCTCAGGGCTACCTGCAGACGACGCACCCCGACTTCCACAAGGCGTCCACGGTCTACACCTACGACCCCGCCAAGGCGAAGAAGCTCCTCGCCGAGGCAGGCGTCAACAACCTCTCGATCGAGCTGCTCACCACCGACACCGGCTGGGTCAAGGACATCGCCCCGCTGATCAAGGAGAGCCTCGACGCGGTCGGCGTGAAGACCACGCTGAACATCAACCAGTCCTCCGCCCAGTACGGCAAGGTCGATCAGGGCCGGTACCAGGTCCTCGTCGCACCGGGCGACCCGTCCGTCTTCGGCAACGACGTCGACCTGCTGCTCCGCTGGTTCTACGACGGCACCTGGCCGACCAAGCGGTACCGCTGGAACGGCACCGCCCCCGACAAGCAGGTCCGCGCGCTGCTCGACCAGGCGGCCCGGAGCTCCGACGCGGCCGAGCGCAAGCGGCTGTGGAACCAGGTCATGGACATCGTCTCCGACGAGGCCCCGATCTACCCGATCCTGCACCGCAAGCTGCCCACCGCCTGGAACGACAAGGCACTGACCGACTTCAACCCGCTGCCCACCACCGGCATGTCGTTCCTGAACGTCGGCCGTTCCTGACCGGCCCCGGGCCGGCCCGCCCCTGACTCCGGGCCGGCCCGGGTGTCCCTCCAACCGCTAGGAACCGAACGATGGTTGTCTTCCTCCGGCTCGCCATGCGCCGCATCGCGATCATGCCGGTGATGATCCTCGGCATCACCCTGCTGGTCTTCGTGGTGCTGCAGTTCTCCCCCGCCGACCCCGCGTTCAACGCGCTCGGCGAGGGCGCCACCCCCGAGGCCCGCGCCGCCTTCGCCGAGGAACACGGGCTCGACGATCCGCTCCCCGTCCGGTACGTGGACTTCCTCGGCCAGCTGCTGCGCGGCGACCTGGGCTTCACCATGCCACCCGGTCAGCCCGTGGCCGACCGGATCGCGATCGCGCTCCCCGTCACCCTCCAGCTCACCGCGCTGGGCCTCGTCCTGGCCGTCGCACTCGCCGTCGCCATGGGCGTGACCGGCGCCGTGCAGCGCGACCGCTGGCCCGACCACGTCACCCGGATCCTGTCGATGGCCGGCATCGCGATCCCCTCCTTCTGGCTCGGCGTCGTCCTCATCCAGCAGTTCGCGCTCAACACGCCCGCCTTCCCGACGGGCGGCTACGTCAACCCGGCCGAGTCCTTCTCCGGATGGCTGCGCGCCATGGCCCTGCCAGCAATCTCCCTGGCCGTCCCCGTCGCCGCGTCACTCGCCCGGCTCATCCGGACCTCCATGGTCGCCGAGCTCGACCGGGACTACGTCCGCACCGCCACCGGCAACGGCCTCCCCCGGGCCCTGGTCATCCGCGGAGTCCTCCGCAACGCCCTGGTGACCCCGCTGACCGTACTCGGCATCAAGGTCGGCTACCTGCTCAGCGGCGCCGTCGTCATCGAGACGATCTTCGACCTGCCCGGCATGGGCAAGCTCATCCTCGAAGGCGTCACCGGAGGCGACACCGCCCTCGTCCAGGGCACCGTGCTCACCATCGCCCTCGCGTTCCTGGTCGTCAACGTCGTCGTCGACCTCCTGTACCTGCTCGTCAACCCCCGTATCAGGACGGTGTGACGCATGTTCACCGGTCGCCTCGCCCAGAGGCTCTCCCGACCCGGCATCCGCTTCCGGGCACTGCCGCTCACCTCCCGCGTCGCCGTCGGCATCCTGCTGATCGTCACCGCCGCCGCCGTCCTCGCACCGTTGGTCGCCTCCGATCCGCTGGCCACCGGCGCCCCCGTACAGGCCCCCGGCGCCGAGCACTGGTTCGGCACCGACCGCGTCGGCCGCGACGTCTTCTCGCGGGTCGTGCACGGCGCCCGCTACTCCCTTCTCATCGGCCTTGGCGCCACCGCTCTCGCCGTCGTCGGCGGCGCGCTCCTCGGCGCTTTCGCGGCCACCTCGCGCAAGCTCGGCGACGAGTCGGTCATGCGCACCCTCGACGTGGTCATGTCCTTCCCGCCGATCGCGCTCGCCGCCGTCCTGGTGGCCGTGTTCGGGCCCAGCGTCCCGGTGATCATCGGCAGTATCGCCTTCGTGTACGTCCCGTCACTGGCCCGGGTCGTCCGCGCCAACGTCCTCGCCCAGTACGGCGAGGACTACGTGGCCGCCGAGAAGGTCATCGGCGCCCGCCGCGGCCACATCGTGCTCAAGCACGTCGCCGTGAACTGCGCGGCCCCGGTCATGGTCTTCGCGACCGTCCTGGTCGCCGAGGCGATCACCTTCGAGGCGAGCCTGTCCTTCATCGGCGCCGGCGTGCAGGACCCGAACCCCAGCTGGGGCAACGTCCTGTCGTACGGACGCCAGATCATGCTCTCCGGCGGCTGGTGGGCCACCTTCTTCCCCGGCCTGGTCCTCCTGGTCACCGTCCTGGCGCTCAACATCCTCTCCGAGGGCCTCACCGACGCCTCGGCCGCGCCGAAGGCGGCCCGCACGGAGAACGGGAACGCCAAGCGCGAGAGCACCCTCCCGGTGGCGGATCCCCGCTCGCGCGAAGAGGTCGACGCCGCCCTCGTCCGGCTCGCCGAGGTCATCGAGGCCGCCCCGCCGGCCACCCGGCCGGTGGCCGACGACGCGGCCGAGCTGCTGGTGGTGAAAAACCTTGCCATCCGCTTCCCCGACCGGTACGGCGACGTGAACGTCGTCGACGGCATCTCCTTCACCGTCCGCGAGGGCGAGACCCTCGGCCTGGTCGGCGAGTCCGGCTGCGGCAAGTCCATCACCAGCCTCGCGGTCATGGGTCTGCTCGCCCGCAACGCCGAGGTCTCCGGCACCATCGAGTACCGCGGCCGAAACCTGCTGACGATGGACCGCAAGGAGCGCCGGGCACTGGCCGGTCCCGAGATCGCCATGGTCTACCAGGACGCCATGTCGTCCCTCAACCCCTCGATCCTCGTGGGCAGGCAGCTCAGCCAGCTCACCTCCCGCGGCGGCACGCGGACCCCGGCCGAACTCCTCGAACTGGTCGGCCTGGACCCGAAGCGCACCCTGCGCAGCTACCCGCACGAGCTGTCCGGCGGCCAGCGCCAGCGCGTCCTCATCGCCATGGCACTCTCCCGCAGCCCCAAGCTCCTGATCGCCGACGAGCCGACCACGGCTCTGGACGTCACCGTCCAGGCCCAGGTGGTGGAACTCCTCGTCCGGCTCCGCGACGAACTCGGCTTCGCGATGGTCCTGGTCTCCCACGATCTCGCCCTCGTCGGCGACCTCTCCCACCGGGTCGCGGTCATGTATGCGGGTCAGCTCGCCGAGGTCGGCGACACCCGGTCCGTCCTCGTCTCCCCCTCACATCACTACAGCCGTGGCCTGCTCGGTTCGGTCGTCTCCCTGGAGGCCGGCGCGGAACGGCTCCACCAGATCCACGGTGTGGTCCCCGCTCCCCGGCAGTTCGGCGACGGATGCCGGTTCGCCTCGCGCTGCGACGCGGCGACGGAGCTCTGCCGTACGACGCCCCCGGGGCTGACCGCGCCGACCGGACGGGCCCACGGGTTCGCCTGCCACCACCCGGCGACGGCCGCCGAGCTTCAGAAGGAGGCGGTCCGATGATCCGCCTGGAGAACATCCACGTCCGCCACAAGGCCCGCGGGGGCGGGCTCTTCCGCCACCATGCGGTCCACGCCCTCACCGACGCCTCACTTGAGGTGGCGAAGGGCGAGATCCTCGGGCTCGTCGGCGAGTCCGGCTGTGGCAAGTCGACGCTCGCCCGCGTCCTGACCGGCCTCCAGAAGCCCACCGAGGGCACGGTCCGCTTCCGCGGCGAGGACCTGTGGCGGATGCCCGCCGCGCGCCGCCGCAAGGAGTTCGGCGCCACTGTCGGCGTCGTCTTCCAGGACCCCTCCACCGCGCTCAACCCTCGCATGTCCGTCGGCCGGATCCTCCGCGACCCGCTCGACGTCCACAAGCGCGGCACCGAGCGGGAGCGCGACGAACGCGTCGAGGAACTCCTCGACCTCGTCGGCCTCCCCGGCCACACCCTGCGGGCCCTGCCCGGGCAGCTGTCCGGCGGCCAGCGCCAGCGCGTCGCGATCGCACGGGCGCTCGCGCTGGAACCCGACATCATCGTGGCCGACGAACCCACCTCCGCCCTCGACGTCTCCGTCCGCGCCCAGGTCCTGAACCTGCTCGTCGACCTGCGCGCGCGGCTGGGACTCGGCATGGTGTTCATCTCGCACGACATCCAGACCGTGCGCCACCTCTCCGACCGCCTCGCCGTCCTGTACCTGGGGCGGATCGTCGAGGAAGGCCCGGCCCCCGCAGTGTCCGCGGCGCCCGCCCACCCGTACACCGAGGCCCTGTTCTCCGCGACACCGAGTCTGCTGGAGCACACCGAGCGGATCATCCTGACCGGCCCCGTGCCCTCGGCCGTGAACCCGCCCACCGGTTGCCCGTTCCGCACCCGCTGCTGGAAGGCGGACGACGCCTGCGCGACCGTCTTCCCTCCGGCGGAGAGTGCCGCGGACGGCCACCAATGGCATTGCGTCCATCCCCTGACGGACGCCGCAGCCTCCGCCCCCACCCCCCTCGTCCCCCTGCACAGGAGCACGTCGTGAACGCCCGTACCCCCCGCTTCACCGGAGTCATCCCGCCCGTGGTCACCCCGCTGACCGCCGACGGCGAGATCGACACCGCCTCCCTGGAGCGGCTCGTCGGATTCCTCCTCGAAGGCGGGGTCACCGGTCTCTTCGCCCTCGGCAGCTCCGGTGAGACCGCCTACCTCACCGACGCCCAGAAGGACACCGTCGTCGACACCATCGTCGGCGCCAACGCGGGCCAGGTGCCCGTCGTCGCCGGCACCATCGAGCAGACCACCAACCGCGCCATCGAACGCGGCCGGGCCGCCCTCAAGAGCGGCGCCGACGCGATCGTCGCCACCGCTCCCTTCTACACCCGCACCCACGAGACCGAGATCGACCGGCACTTCCGGCTCATCGCCGACGCCGTCGACCTCCCGCTGCTCGCCTACGACGTTCCCGTCTGCGTCCACAGCAAGCTCTCCACCGACCTGGTGCTGCGGCTCGCCGCCGACGGCGTCCTGGCCGGCATCAAGGACTCCAGCGGCGACGACGTGGGCCTGCGCTACCTGTGTCTCGGCGCCCGGGAGCTGCCCGAGTTCTCCGTCTTGACCGGCCACGAGGTCGTCGTCGACGCCATGCTCCTCGGTGGCGCCGACGGTGCCGTCCCGGGCCTCGGCAACGTCGACCCGCACGGCTACGTCCGCCTCGACCGTCTCGCCGCCGCGGGTGACTGGGCCGCCGCCAAGGCCGAACAGGACCGCATCGCCCGCCTCTTCGAGATCGTGACCGTCGCCAAGCCCGGCACCGCCTCCGCGACCGCCGGCGGCCTCGGCGCGTTCAAGACCGCCTTGAAGGTGCGCGGGATCATCGACACCAACGTCGTCAGCCCGCCGATGCGCCCGCTCGACGCGGAGGAGACCGCGCGGATCGCCCAGATCCTGGAGCGGGCGGGTCTGCGATGACCCTCGTCGCCGGAATCGACATCGGCGGCACGAAGACCGCGGCCGGCCTCGTCGACGCGAACGGCACCCTCCAGCACCGGCATACCGTGCCCACCCCTGCTGCCGACGGCCCCGCGGCCGTCGTGGCGGCCGCGGCGCGCCTCGTACGCGACCTCGGCGCTCCGGTGGCCGCGGTCGGCGTCGGCAGCGCCGGCGTCGTCGATCCGGTCGCCGGCCGGATCGTCTCGGCCACCGACGCCCTGCCCGGCTGGGCCGGAACCGAACTGCGCCAGGACCTGGAGCAGGCGCTCGGCGTTCCCGTGGCGGTCGACAACGACGTCCACGCCCATGCCTTGGGCGAGGCATGGCTCGGGGCCGCCGCAGGCCGCCGCCACGTGCTGCTCGTCGCCGTCGGCACCGGGATCGGAGCCTCGCAGCTCGTCGACGGCCACGTGCACCACGGCGCGCGGTCGGTCGCCGGCCACGCCGGCCACGTGCCCGTACCGTCGGCCGCCGGGGTGTCCTGCACCTGTGGCGGATCCGGTCACGCGGAGGCGGTGGCGAGCGGACCGGCACTGCTCGCCGAGTACCTGCGGTACAGCGAGGCGCCCGCCGGTTCGCTGGCCGAGGTGTCGACCCGGGCAGGTGTCGGCGACCGCGCGGCCCGCTACGTACTCGGGCGCGGCGCACGGGCACTCGGCGAGGCCCTGGGAGGCATCGTCAACATGACCGACCCCGAACTGGTCCTCGTCAGCGGAGGCGTCAGCAACTGCGGCCCGGAGTGGTGGGAACCGCTGCGCGCGGCCTTCGCCGCGGAAGTCCTGCCGCCTCTCAAGGACGTGGAACTGCGTACGGGGGCACTCGGCGGCGACGCGGCCGTCCTCGGCGCGGCCCGCCTCGCCCTGGAGGTGCTGCGATGACCGACCGTACGGACAAGACCTCGGTCGTCGATCGGCTACGCGGAACGCTGATCGTGTCCTGCCAGGCGTATCCGGGTGAGCCCATGCGCGATCCCGACACCATGCGCCGCGTGGCGCTGGCCGCGCGTGACGGCGGCGCGGCCGGCATCCGGGCTCAGGGCCTGGACGACGTCCGGGCCATTCGCGGCGCCCTCGACCTGCCGCTGATCGGGCTGTGGAAGGACGGGGCGGAGGGCGTGTACATCACCCCGACGGCCCGACACGCCCTCGCCGTGCTGGAGGCCGGGGCGGACATCGTCGCCCTGGACGCCACCGACCGGCCCCGCCCCGACGGGCGCCCCCTGGCCGAGTCGATCGACGCGGTACGGGCGGCCGGCGGCCTGGTGATGGCCGACGTGTCCACGTACGAGGAAGGCGTACGGGCCGCCGCGCTCGGCGCCGACCTCGTGGGCACCACGCTCTCCGGCTACACCCCGGCCACGTACGACCGCAAGACCACCGGACCGGACCTCGACCTGGTGGAACGTCTCTCCGAGGCACTTGACGTTCCGGTGGTCGCCGAGGGCCGGATCCACTCCCCCGCGCAGGCGGCCCGTGCGCTGGAGCACGGGGCGTATGCGGTGGTCGTCGGCACGGCGATCACCCATCCCACCACCCTGACCGGGTGGTTCACGGCCGCCATCACGGAGGGCCGGGGCTGATCCCGTCGCCGGCGGTACGGTCTGGTGCCTCCGGCGGCGTCATGGGGCGTGGCCTTCCCGGGCGGAGAGGGCCACGCCCCGCATGCTGTCCCCGTGGACGACGACACGCGGGACCCCCGGCCCTGGTACCGGCAGATCGGGAAGACCAGCTGGAAGGCGTTCGCCGGAGCGTGGGTCGGGTACCTCCTCGACGGCTTCGACTTCGTCCTGATCGCCCTGGTGCTCACCGAGGTGAGCGAGGAGTTCGGGCTGGAAGCGGTGGAGGCGGCGAGCCTGGTGTCCGCCGCCTTCATCACACGCTGGCTGGGCGGCGCCGTACTGGGCGGGATCGGTGACCGATTCGGACGCCGGGCCGCCATGGTGCTCAGCATCTGCCTGTTCTCTCTGGGCACGCTGGCATGCGGCCTCGCCTGGGACTACGGGAGTCTCTTCGCGGCGCGTCTGGTGGTCGGGCTCGGTATGGCGGGCGAGTACAGCGCGAGCGCGATCTACGTGATGGAGAGCTGGCCGCCCCGGCTGCGTGGGCGGGCCAGCGGGTTCCTCATCTCCGGCTTCCCCATGGGGACGGTCCTCGCGGCCCAGACGTACAGCCTCGTCGTGCCGGAGCACGGCTGGCGCTGGATGTTCTACCTCGGTGTGCTGCCGGTCGTAGCGGCTCTCTGGGTGCGGAGAGCGCTGCCCGAGGCGAAGGACTGGGAGGAGGCCGTCGCGGAGACGGCGACGCGGCCGAGCCCCTTTCGGCCGCTGTTCTCGTCTTTGCCGCGCGCGGTGGTCAACGCGGTGCTGTCGGCGGTGGCTCTGGCGGCACTGTTTGTGGTGTTCGCCGGCATGGCGGGCGGTGCCACGGCACCGCTGGCAGCGCTGGCGGGCGCGGTCATGGTCGCGTTCGCCGTGCAGTTGGGCGGCCGACGGGGGTGGACCCTGTATCTGGCCCTGATCGGGACGGTATTCGGCGCGTTCTTGTACAGCTGGCCCTTGCAGGCTCTGCTGCCCACGTATTTGAAAACGGAACTGGGCTACACGCCGGAGCAGGTGACCCAGGTGCTGTACTACGCCGGGTTCGGCACGGTGGCGGGGTGCTGGCTGTCGGGTTTCACCGGCGACAGGTTCGGCCTCTCGCGGGCGTATGCCTGGACCTTGACCGCGTCGCTCGCGTTCGTGTTCCCGGTGTTCGCGGTGGACGACAACCTGCCCCTGCTCGGGGTGCTCCTGTTCGTGCTCCAAGCGCTGAACTTCGGCGTCGCGGGACTTCTGCCGCGCTATGTCGGCGGCCACTTCCCGCCTGAGCGGCGAGCGGCGGGGCTTGGGTTCACCTACAACGTGGGGGCGTTGGGCGGTGCGGTCGCGCCGGTGCTCGGGGCGTGGATGGCGCGGGACATGGCTTTGGGGACGTCGCTCGCGGTGCTGACCTTCGGGCTGAGCCTCGTGGTCGTCGTGCTGGTCGGGTTCGACGTTCCGAGGCGGCTGCATTACTTGACCGATCCCGGTTCCGGAGTCGATCACCTGGCTGGATGAGGTCTCGCTGAGGGACTTCGACAAGGACTGCTCGCTCTGTCAACCCTCTCCACAACAGAAGACATCAGATGTACGATGCCTGACAAGGTGGGCTCTAGGAAGCCTGCCCCACCCCACCGCATGGCCTGCCGATCCCCGCTCACATCCGGCAGGCCATGCACCTTCACCACCCTTACCGGCAGCGAGGGGGTGAGGCGGCCACGCGGAGTCGCAGCCTGCCCCACCAGTCCGACGCGAAGCCGCCGGGCGCCTTTCACCGCGCCCGGCAGCCGACCCCTCAGGCGTTCCTGATCCAGTCGGTTGTGAAGCGGCTGAAGTAGATGCCGCCCGTACCGCCGACTTCGTAGAGGTTGCCGACCGAACCGTCGCCGAGAACGGCCATGGTGGAGTAGCCTGCGGCGCCCGCAGCGAGGACGGCGCCGCCGACCGGCTGCCAGGTGGTGCTGTCGTTGTCGGACAGCCACACGGTCAGGTTGTCGCGCGTGGTTCCGGGGTTGCCGCTGTAGAGCGTCGTGGCCGTCCGCAGCGGGGCCCCGGTCGCACCGCGGTCGGCGGGCTTGAGGTAGGAGAGTTCGTCGGCGTTGCACCGGGCGTCGGTGATGCTCGTGGCGCTTGCCGTTCCGAAGGTGGCGCCGCCGTCCGTGGAGGTGGCGTAGTAGCGCCGGTACTCGGTGTCGTGGCGCATGTTCTGGACGATGGTCCCGTTGCTGCGTTCGACGGCCTTGCTCTCGTTGATGTTGGCGCCGGCGGAGCCCCCGGCCTTCCACGTGGCGCCGCCGTCGGTGCTGTAGATGTTGGCGGCGTGGCTGACGCCGGAGGCGTCACGGTAGGCGATGGGCTGGACGAGGCGACCGTCACTGGCCTGGATGCCGTGGCCGGAGGAGGTGAACAGCTGCTGCCAGGCCGGGTTCTTCACCTGGGGGTTGAGGTCGACGGGCGCGCCCCAGGTGGCGCCGTCGTCGGTGCTCTTGATGTACCGGGCGTGCAGGCTCTTGGTGTCGTTCGCGGTGTTGAGGCCGGATCCGGCGGACCAGAAGCTGATGCCGGGCGGGGCGTAGGTGTAGAAGCAGTAGACGTGGCCGGTCTTGCGGTCGACCAGCAGGCTGACGTCGCCCGCGCCCTCGGCGGTCGTGGGTTCGTGGTGGATGATGTCCGCCTGGCTCCAGGTGGCGCCGTTGTCGGTGCTGCGCCTCATGCCGATCTGGATGTCGGCCGGCAGGTCCGCGGTGCCGTTCACGCGCGCGTCCGTCATCGCGATGATCGTTCCGCTGTTGGTGACGGCCATGGCGGGGATGCGGACCGACTTGACCGTGGCATCGGTCTCGGAGTGGGTGCCGTCGGCGTTCTTGCGGTTCAGTCCGTGGAAAACGGTGGTCGTGGTGAACAAGGTGGTCTTGTTCATCTGCGGCTTCCCGGCGCCGAGCCCGCACCCCACGGATCCGGACTCGGTCTTGGAGAATCCGCCCGGCGTGGTCGCGGTCAGGGTGTACGGGGCGCCATCGGCGCGGGTCCAGTACAGAAGCGAGCTGCCTCCGGTGGGGACCGTCCGGGTGTAGGAGGCGGAACCGTCCGGACCGTTCACCGTGAAGGTCTGGTCGGCGCCGGACTTGTTGCTCAGCGTCAGCTGAAGCCGGCCGCTGGTGCAGTCGGCACTGACGGTGGCGGACAGCTCGCCGGGGCCCGCGTGGGCGGCGGAGGGCGCGACGGCGGGCAGGAGGGCCCCGAGGATCAGGGCCGCGGCGGTGCCGGCCAGTCGTGATCTGAAGGGCCTTCTCTTACGGCTCATGGTTCGATCGCTCCTTCGCAATGAAGAAAACAGACGCATGACGTCTGATGTCTGTCGGACCCTAGGGAGTGCGAACAGGTGCGTCAAGAGGTTGATGAACCGGCATCGCGATGCCGGCCCCGGCCGCTACCCGAGCGGTCCGGGGCCGACAACCGGAAAAGCCGCCCCGCTCGGAGCGGGGCGGCTGCGCCTGCGGAGATGACCGACGGCGACTTCCTTCAGGAGGGTTCCCCGTCACCTCGAGGGCGGACGGCGGACTCGCGGATGCGGCGGCGAAGGGGGGCGTAGTGGGCCACGACAGCCGCGACGAACCCGTCGGTATCGCCCGCCCTGGCGGCGGTCACGATGTCCTGGTGTATGGCGACGATGTCCACCTCGTCGGCGGGCGTCAACAGTGACAGCTGCGGCGCCACGATCTCGTAGACGTCCCAGAAAGCCGTGGACATCTTGCCTATCAACTCGTTGCCCAAAGGCCTCACGAGCGCCGCGTGGAAGGCCCGGTCGACTTCCACGAGGCCGGCCGCCCGGTCGCCCGAGCCGCCGCCACTCTGCGTCCGCATCGCGTCGACCAAGCGGTCCAGCTCATCCAGATGCCCCTCGTCGAGCCGGGCCACGATCTGGTCCGCCATACCGGACTCGAAGAGCTGCCGCACCTCCACGAGGTCGGCCAGCACCTGGCAGTTGTCTCCGGGGTCGAGGAGACCACGGAAGGCGAGACTCTCCACGAGCGCCGACAGACTCAGGCGACCCACATAGGTTCCGTGCCCGTGGCGCACGTCGACGATGTCGAGGGCGTTCAGCATCTTGACCGCCTCGCGCACGCTGGAGCGGCTCGCCCCCAGAACGTCGCAGAGCTGGCTCTCCGTGGGCAGGGGATCACCGGGCTTGAGGTGATGGTCCAGGATGTAGCGCTTGATGCCCTCGGACACCTCCTGCCGCAACATCGGCCTGCCGACACGGGCTGTCACTGTCCGCTCACCCATCACCTCACACCCTCCATGAAAGTGCCATACGAGGACATCGTACGTCTGACACCCCTCGCGCCGAGCCCGCCCGAGAGTCACGCCCATGTCACACGCGGCCGGAGTGGCACCAGGCACCCCCGAACGCTTCGCACGGCGTCGCGGACACCACCCCGAACCGTTCGGGCAGCACCGTTTCATGCCTCCGAACGCCTTGACCGACCTCCAAGCGGACATTAGCCTCCAAAGAGACGACATCGGATGTCTTACCTCCCTCTTGGAAACGTCGACCTATTCCCGTCGTGGACGATGAGTCCACCAGACGTGGAGGCACTACAGATGGCAACCTTCACAGGCTTCCCCTCCGCGCACACGGACGCGTCGCCCTTCCCGTCGCCCGCGACAGCGAAATCCCTGCCCGGCAGGGTTTTCCCGCGGCATACCCCACCGCCCGCACCCTGCCCGCCGGCGTCCTCGGCCGTGACCCAGAGTATGGGGTGCTCCATGAAAGCCTCGCTCGACGCCGTTCCCGCACTGCGCGCGCTCGCGGTCAGGGCGGCCCGCCGGTGGGGACTGTGCGACGACACCGAGTGGGCGGTGCGCCTCATCGTGACCGAGTTGGTCTCCAACAGCGTCCGACACAGCGGCAGCCACGAGGTCGCCCTGCTGATGACGGTCTTGCATGATCTTGTGGAAGTACGCGTGTACGACCAGGGCCGTTGGCGGGAGGGCAGCCGTACCGACGCCGAGGAATCCGAGTGCGGCCGCGGGCTCGCCCTGGTGGAGGCGTACGCGGATCACGTCGAACTTCACCTCAGAGAGCACGGAACGACCGTCCTGGCCCGGCTGCGGGCCGACCGTCTCACCGAGGCCTACGCACCGTGAGGACCCGGCAGAAGCGGAGCGAGCGGGTCGAGGACAGGACTGTCCACACGATGCACCGGTAGATCTGGTGCCAGCGAGCATGACGGCCCGCACCGGAGTGCCCTTGGTGGCATGCGGGGCGAACCCGTCCACGGCGTACGCGTGGACCGAGGCGAGCCCACGGCCGAAATCGGCGCCCGCGTCGCCTGCCGTCAGCCGACCGCCCGCGGCCTGTGCGACACGGCGGACACCGCCCTCCGGCCGGGACCATCAGGAGAAGGCGCGCGCAGCCGGCGGAGTATCGCGCCGGCGGAACACAGCGGCGCCGCCCGTGCCCGGCGGACGGGTCGCCGCGGACGTTGGTCCTTGAGTGGGCGACGGGGGCGGTGGAGAGCAGGAAGGGACCGGGACAGAGGTCGACACACATCTCGGTGCGGCCTGGCGGCCGACCGCCGGGGGAACGCGAAGTGGCCGAGATGACGAGGGGACCGAGGCCACGGCAGCGTCGGCCTTCGTCCCGCCACCCGCATCCGCATCCCGGGGAACACGGTCACGACAGTGCCCCTACCGCGCAGGGGCATTGACCGGCCCACCCCGCGATCACGCACCAGCTCTTGCGCACCAGGTCGGGCAGCGGCCCGGCGCCGACCGCCCGCCCGCGGACAGGACGGCGCGCAAGACCGCCGCCCGGAAACCCGCCGACGGGACGCGGCTGACCGAACACCACCGGAGTGGTCAGCGGTCAGAGCCAGCCCCGGCGGGCGGCGAGCGCACCCGCCTGGAACCGGCTCGTGGCACCCAGCCGGTCCAGGACCGCTCTGATCCGGCGTTCGACCGTGCGCGGCGAGACACCGAAATGGCGGGCGATCCGCAGATCGGTCGAGCCCGCAGCCATCAGGCACAACAGCTCCCGCTCCTGGTCGCCGAGATCGACGCCCACCTCGCCTTCGCCGCCGAGCGGCATCGCCATCTCCCACACCGTCTCGAAAAGGCTGATGAAGCCGTCCAACAGAGCGGAACGTGCGATCACCAGGGACTCGGAGCTGCGGTTGGACGACGCCGCGGGCACCAGCGCCAGGTCGTCATCGAAGATGACCAGCTTCATCGGCGTCCTGGCGATGAAACGCCCTTCCTCGCCCCGGGCCAGGGTGCGGCGCATGCTCGCACGGACGGCCGGCAACTTCAGCGCGTCCGCCGCGTAGATGGTGCGGTAGGCCACGCCCCGGTCCATGGCGGCAATCTGGCGTTCGTCGTTGGCGCCGACCGCCTGCGCGAAGGGCGGTGCCGCGATCCCGCGCACGCTGGAACGGCAGTTGTCCTGACCGACGACGAACAGACGCAACAACTCCTCGGCGGGCACGGAGCGGACCGTCGCACCGTTCCCCGCACCGCGGGCCGCCAGATACTGCTGGGTGAGGCACTCGACGGCTCGGTGGGAGAGGAGCACCTGCTCCTCCATCCTGCTCACCCACTCGGCGGACACCGCGCCGGGCGGCCGGACCGCCGCCTGCAGCGGTACACCGGTGGCGGCCTCGGCCGCTCCCATCTCCAGCAGCCGGTCCAGCACCTTGCGCACCGCCCCTCGGGTCAGCCCCGTCGCGGCGGCCAGGCTTTCGGAGTCGTGCCACGGCGAGCGGGCGAGTTCGACGTAGACCTGCTCCAGGAGGGGGTCGTCGACCGGCAGTATGCGACCCCTGCGCTCGGACTCCGCCATGGGATCCTCCTCCGACTTGCCGTTCCAGACGGGAGAGATGATGTCAGATGTCCCACATCGCCCATGTGAGCCGGAGCACATTACGCAATAACACTTCGAAAACATGGGGCAGCCGTGCCGCACATCGTGCGGCACGGCCGTTGGCTCATCCGGAGCCGGTACTCCGGGTCAGTCGGTCAGCCGCCGTTCCGGGCGAGCTTGCCCCCCTTGCCCTTGGTGCCGGAAGTGGCCTTGACGTTGACCGCCGCCCAGGCGGCGTCGACCGCCAGGTACTCGGCGCTGCCCGCGCCGTACAGGTCGGTCGCCGCGGAAAGGGTGGCCGTACGCGCGCCCTGGTAGGTGGTGGTGGACGTCATGTACGCGGTCAGCGCCTTATACCAGATCCGCTCGGCCTTGGAGATGCCGATGCCGCCGACCGGCTTGCCGTCGAAGGTCGGGCTGTTGTACGCGACACCGTTGACGGTCTTCGCGCCGGAGCCCTCGGAGAGCAGGTAGAAGAAGTGGTTGGCCGGACCCGACGAGTAGTGCACGTCGATCTGTCCGAGCGTGCTGGACCAGTAATCCTTGGAAGCTCCGTCCTTGCTGGGCTTGTCCATGTAGCGCAGCGGGGCGCCGTTGCCGCGGATGTCGATCTTCTCGCCCACCAGGTAGTCGCCCGGGTCGCTGCTGTTGTTCGCGTAGAACTCGGCAGCTGCGGCGAAGATGTCACTGGTCGCCTCGTTGAGGCCACCGGACTCACCCCGGTAGGTGAGACCGGCGGTGTTGGAGGTGACGCCGTGCGTCATCTCGTGGGCGGCGATGTCCAGCGCGGTGAGCGGCTTGCTGTTGCCGTCGCCGTCCCCGTAGGTCATGCAGAAGCACGAATCCGACCAGAAGGCGTTGACGTAGTTGTCGCCGTAGTGAACGCGGCTGTAGGCGGCGGCGCCGTCGTTCTTGATGCCGTTGCGGCCGTGCACGTTCTTGTAGTAGTCCCAGGTGACGGCCGCGCCGTAGTGCGCGTCGACGCCCGCGTTCTGCCGGCCGCCGCCCCACACGTCGTCGGCGTCGTTGAACAGCGTTCCCGTGCCGGAGGTGCCCTGGTTCAGGTCGAAGGTCCGGTGACCGCCGCGCGCCCCGTCCTTGAGGTCGAACGTGCTGCCGTTGGCGGTGGTCGCCAGCGGGACCGTGCCGTTGTAGTCACCGGTACCGGTGCCGGTGTGGACGGTCTCGCGCGAGAACAGTTCGGCGCCGGTGGCCGCGTCGGTGACGACGCGCATCTCGCTCGGGGTGCCGTCGTGCTGCACGCCGGTGACCACGGTCTCCCAGGCCAGCACGGGCTTGCCGGAGGCGGCCCAGATCACCGTGCGCGCGCTCTTCGCCGCCGCCTTGGTGTTCCCCTGCTTCCCCGACACCTTCAGCGCGGTCTTCTTCGCGGCCGAGGCCGGCAGCTCGGCGGACGTGCCGGGCACGGATATGCCGGCGTCCGTCGCCTTGGTGACGGAGCGCTTGCCGCCCTTCCTCTGGTGGACGACGAGGTCCCCGCCGAGCACCGGCAGGCCGTCGAAGGTGCGCTCGTAGCGGGTGTGCACGGTGCCGTCCGCGTCCTTGATCACGTCGCGGACCACGAGCTTCTCGCGGTCGTCCAGCCCGAGCGCCTTCGCCTCGGATCGCGCCTCGGCCTGTGCGGACTTCAGCGCGGCAATTCGTTCGGAGGGAGCGGGCGCGGACACCGTCGCCCCTGCCGTTCCGTCGGAACTGGCGGTCGCGGAACCGGACTGGATCCCGACGACGACCATGGCGGCGCAGGCGGTGAGAGCCGCGGCCCGGGTGGTCACGCTGCGGGTGGTGGTAAGTGTCACTCAAATACTCCTAAGCAAAGGCCACATACGGATCGAGGCCGAGGGGGGTGACGGGCGGGATGCCGGCGCCGTCCTGTCAGGAGCTCACCCGAGCAGCAGGAACCGCACCGCCCGCCAAGCACGCCTCGTGGGGGAGAACGCCTGCCGGACGCGGTGTCCGTCGACTTCGGATGAACGCGGCAGACATTGCCAGTAACCAATGCATGAATGACAGTGACCCGATAAGAGCTGTCGTCTACCCGACATGCCGAATCGCGTCAGCACCCGAAACGCGCTCAGCCCGGACCGGCTCCGTGAACGTCGACACTCGCCCCAGGTATTGACCGCGACCGTGACACGTCATCGCCGGCCTCCTTGCCCTGGGACTCTGCCGTGGTCGAAGACCACTTAGAATTCGAGTAGAGGCGGGCCTGGCGAGGAATTCTCGGCCCATGTGACGCCCATGTGACGACGGGCTTCGGTCCATTCGTCGTCCTGCTCGAGCAGGACCGCGCCGACCGGGCGGATCACGGCGGTGCGGTCAGGGAAGTTCCCGACGGCACCGGTGCGGCGGCGGATCTCCTTGTTCAGCCGCTCCTGCGAGTCGTTCGACCAGATCTGCTTCCGGACCTCGCCCGGGAAGGACGCGAAGGCCGACAGGTCGTGCTGGGCAGTGTCCAAGGGGACTGACGCCTCGGAGAATTTGGCCTCCAGCACACCCAGGACGTGGCACGTTTACGCCCTCACCGCGTCGGAGCCGAGCTGTTCGAATACCGTCCGCAGCAACGTGTCCACCCCCGGCTGGGTCCTGGCACCATGACCAGACGGACTCCAAGAACGCTGGTGGCATACTCAACGCTCACCAGCACCTCGGGACCGAGGGCATGACCGGCGTTTCGAACGGCGAACAGCTCCCCGAAGGCTCCTGGTCGAAGACGATCTCAGCAGCAAGACGGGAGCCGGAGCAGCCGAGAACGACGGCGGACGGATCCCGTCCTGGAGCGAGCCCGGCGAGGCAGGCGAAGCCCTGGTTCGGGTGCGCGGGCGCACCGGTGACGAAACGTTGGTTACCGGGAAGGGGACACGCCGAAAGCGACGGCGGGAGTAGTTCTGGGCATGGCGTCCTCTTACGATCCGGCCCTGCCTCGGCCGGGGCCCCGCCCTTCCCTCTCGGCCGCCAACACCTGATTCCGCTGTCCCTCCGTCAATGCCGCCCAGAAATAACCGTCGTCCAGATCTTGAGATGGCTTTTCCCTACGGGAAGGCCTGTGAGAGCATCGCCGCCATGCAGCGCCAGCTCATTATTAGCACCAGCGTGCCGGCACGGAGGTGACCTGGGGGCAATCCCTCCCAGGCGGCTCACCGCCCGCACGCAGACCTCTCGCGTTCCGCGAGGGGTCTTTTTGTTTTCTTCATCAGCAGCCCTGACGCAGCGGCCTTACCCGGCCCGGCAGACCTGAACAGGAAACACCTGCCATGACACACAACGGCTTCCATGTCTTCGACACGACCCTGCGCGACGGGGCGCAGCGTGAAGGCATCAACCTCACCGTCGCGGACAAGCTGACCATCGCCCGGCACCTCGACGAGTTCGGCGTCGGCTTCATCGAGGGCGGCTGGCCCGGCGCCAACCCGCGCGACACGGAGTTCTTCGCCCGCGCCCGGCAGGAGATCGCGTTCAAGAACGCGCAGCTCGTCGCCTTCGGCGCCACCCGCAGGGCCGGCGGCAACGCGGCCGAGGACCCGCAGGTCAAGGCGCTCCTCGACTCCGGCGCTCCGGTGATCACCCTGGTCGCCAAGTCGCACGACCGGCACGTCGAGCTCGCCCTGCGCACCACCCTCGACGAGAACCTGGAGATGGTCCGCGACACCGTCTCCCACCTCGTCTCCCAGGGCCGCAGGGTCTTCGTCGACTGCGAGCACTTCTTCGACGGCTACAAGGCGAACCCGGACTACGCCAAGGCCGTCGTCCGCGCCGCCCACGAGGCCGGCGCCGACGTGGTCGTCCTCTGCGACACCAACGGCGGCATGCTCCCCGCCCAGATCCAGGCCGTCGTCGCCACCGTCATCGCCGACACCGGCGCCCGCCTCGGCATCCACACCCAGGACGACACCGGTTGCGCCGTCGCCAACACCCTCGCCGCCGTCGACGCGGGTGCCACCCACGTCCAGTGCACCGCCAACGGCTACGGCGAGCGGGTCGGCAACGCCAACCTCTTCCCCGTCGTCGCGGCCCTGGAGCTCAAGTACGGCAAGAAGGTCCTTCCCGAGGGCGCGCTCGCCGAGATGACCCGGATCTCGCACGCCATCGCCGAGGTCGTCAACCTCACCCCCTCCACCCACCAGCCGTACGTCGGCGTCTCCGCCTTCGCCCACAAGGCCGGACTGCACGCCTCCGCGATCAAGGTGGACCCCGACCTCTACCAGCACATCGACCCCGAGCTGGTCGGCAACACCATGCGGATGCTCGTCTCCGACATGGCCGGCCGCGCCTCCATCGAGCTCAAGGGCAAGGAGCTCGGCGTCGACCTGGGCGGCGACCGCGAGCTCGTCGCCCGGGTCGTCGAGCGGGTCAAGGAGCGTGAGCTCAAGGGCTACACGTACGAGGCCGCCGACGCCTCCTTCGAGCTGCTGCTCCGGGAGGAGGCCGAGGGCCGGGCCCGCCGCTACTTCCGCACGGAGTCCTGGCGGGCGATCGTCGAGGACCGCCCCGACGGCACCCACGCCAACGAGGCCACGGTCAAGCTCTGGGCCAAGGGCGAGCGGATCGTCGCCACCGCCGAGGGCAACGGCCCGGTCAACGCCCTCGACAAGGCGATCCGGACCGGCCTGGAGCGGATCTACCCGCAGCTCGCCAAGTTCGAGCTGGTCGACTACAAGGTCCGCATCCTGGAGGGCCGCCACGGCACCGAGTCCACGACCCGGGTCCTGATCACCACCAGCGACGGCAACGGCGAGTGGTCCACGGTCGGCGTCGGCGAGAACGTCATCGCCGCGTCCTGGCAGGCCCTGGAGGACGCCTTCACGTACGGCCTGCTGCGCGCCGGGATCGACGGTGACGGCACCGTCGAACCGAGGCCGTCGAGCGGCGAGACGGCATGCGTGCTGAACCTGACGCTCCGTGAGAGCCCTGGGGTCCTGGGGCGGATCGCCGCCACGTTGAGCAGCATCCCGGTACTGGCACTTTCGTACGTGGTGGGCGACACCGACCGGGCCACCGCCGAGATCCGGGTGCCCCGCGCGCATGCCACCCGAGCGCGTGGCAGGCTGCACCGCATGGTGGACACGCTGACCGTCACCGAACCGCACCCGGTCCCCTCCCAGCCCCGGCGAACGGAAGGATTCCGCACGCCGTCTGCCGTCGGATGAGGCCGAGTTCCGTGGCGGTGGCCACCGCGGCGGTGCGGGAGTCGACGCCGCGTTCGGCGTAGCCGCGGACGAGGTGGGACTTGACGGTGCCCTCGGTCAGGTGGAGTCGGTCGCCGATGGCCTGGTTGGACAGGCCGTCGGCGACCAGGGAGAGCACTTCGGCCTCACGCCGGGTCAGGGAGGTGCCGGGGGCGCGCAGCCGGTCCATCAGCCGGTCCGCGACGGTGGGGGCGAGCGTGGTGCGGCCCGCGGCGGCGGTGCGTACAGCGGCGGCCAGGTCCTCGGGCGGGGCGTCTCTTTGAGGAGGTAGCCAGTAGCGCTGGCCACGCGGACGACTGGCCGGCGCAGAGGGCCGCTTCCACGAGCGCCCCGGAAGCGCACGAGCGCATCAACCACGGCCGTCGGGCCGCACATGCTCACACCAGGCCGAGGGCCTGCAGTGCGCGGTGCTGACTTGGTGCTGACCTGACCGGCCAGAAGATGTAGCAAATACCGCCCGTACCGCCTCTGACCTTGCCGTTTGCGTCGTACCGTTTTGTCCTCAACCAGATGTTCTCCCACTCGCGCCGCCGGTAGACCCGGCGGACGGCCTCGTTGCTGGGGGAGGCGGGGTCGTTGGCGATGACGTCGCCGGCCGCCGTGAAGCCGATGACGGTCATCAGGTGGCCCGAGGTGCCGTATCCGGCTCCGGTCAGTTCCTCCTTGCGGAAGGACTGGGACGTTATGGCCGGGATGCCGACGCGGACCAGCGATTCCAGTTCCGTGAGCGAGCGCAGCCGGGTGACCACGGCGTTCATGTCGGGGTAGGTGGCCGCGTAGGCGGCGTTGAAGGGCCAGTTGCCGCAGCCCTGGTACTGGTGGTCGTAGGTGAAGCGGGCGGCGTGGCAGACCTGCGGGTCGGCGAAGGCCGGGTCCACCCAGGCCAGCTGCTCGGCGGAGGGACGGCGTCCCCAGTACTCGACGATCATCTGGGAGGAGGTCGGGCTGCACCAGGCCTCGCCGCCGTTGTCGTACTCGGGGTACTGGCCGACGTGGGTGTTCTGGGAGTAGCGCGGGACGTCCAGCTCGTGGTCGAGGCCCGGCTCGGAGGCCGGTACGGTGAAGCGGTCCGGGATGTCCGAGGCCATCGCGCCGAGCCGCCAGACGGTCGGGGTGACGTCGCTTCCCGGGGCGCGGTGGAGGGTGAGGCGCAGGCGGTACGCGCTCAGCCGCAGGCCGCTCGCCGCGTCGTCGATCGCGAAGGTGTCGGTCCAGACGGTGCTCCTGCCGTCGGTCTGGTCGTCGACCGAGGTGCGGCGGATGTCGCCGTCGCCGGAGGCCCAGCGGCCGAGCACGTACCAGGGGGTGGCGGTGGCGTCGGAGTACGTGCCGGACAGTTCGACCTGGAGCCAGGTGCCGGGCGGGGTGGTGGCGTTCCAGGAGGCGATGACCTCGGTGGCGGGCACGGCCGGGGTGTGGACGGGCGAGGTCCAGCTCGCGTACTCCCAGGAGGAGGTGCGGCCGGTGTGCGGGTCGGTGTAGTCGACGCGCCCGGCGGGGGTGGCGAGGACCAGGCCGGGCCGGAGGCCGGCGACCGCCTTCGTACCCGCTGTCGTGCCGCACCTCCAGTCCGTGTACGAGGACCAGAAGCGGTTGTCGACGAGCCCGGCGGCGGGGGCGTGACCCCGCGCGGCGCCGTCGGCCGCGCCGTCGGAGGCGGTGGGGTCGGCGGCGGTCGCGGGGTCCGCGGCGGTGGCGGGAGCGGCGGCGGCCGTTCCCGCCGCGGCCGCGAGCGCCGCGGCGAGGACGGTTCTGCGCGGGGTGGAGCTGGTCATGGGCGGTGACCCCCAGTCGAGAACGGTGGGCGTACGGGAGAGCCGGGATGTGGGCGTACGACGGTGCCGAGGCAGGGTGGACCGCCTCCGCACCGGTGGACGTGCGGGGCTGCGCGGGCCCACTATCCCGGCTTCCGCGGGGCCTCCGCCAGCACTTCGGCTCGCGTCGCCGCACCAATATTGGTCTCCACCACTGGCGGCGGCACCTCGCTGACCTGCGGCGGTCTCCCGCTCCCCTACCCTGGGGCCATGAACGACCTCGACCGCGCGGCACACGCGCTGCTCCGGCTGCCGCCCTCCTGCGGACCGGTCCGGCTGGTGGCGGTCGACGGCCACGCGGGCTCCGGCAAGTCCACCCTGGCGGCCCGGCTGTCCGCCGCCCTCGGCGACGCCCCCGTCCTCCACCTCGACGACCTCGCCACGCACGAGGAGCCGTTCGCGTGGACCGGCCGGCTGCGGGAACAGGTCCTGGAGCCGCTCTCCCGGGGCGAGACCGCCTCCTACCGCCCGTACGACTGGCGGCTGCGGCGCTTCGGGGAGGCGCGGGCACTGCCCCCGGCCCCGGTGGTCCTCGTCGAGGGCGTCGGCGCCGGCCGGCGGACGGTGCGGCCGTTCCTGGCGTGGCTGCTGTGGATGGAGCGCGCCGCCGGGGACTCCTGGGCGCGCGGACGCCGGCGGGACGGGCCGGAGCAGGCCTCCTTCTGGGACGGCTGGACCGTGGCGGAGACTCGCCATTTCGCCGAGGACCCCTCCCGGCCCTTCGCCGACACCCTGGTACGGGAGTGCCAGGAGGGGTACGACTGGCTTCCCGGGCCGGCCGTGACAGCGGGCGCGCACCAGATCATCACGCACGGTGACGGCTTCCTGTCCGTGATCTGAGGGGGTGGAAGTCCGCTTCCGCAAGTCCCCCAACTTCGCTTGACCGAGGGGGCGTACAGGTCTTACGTTCTGAATGTGCGGCTTTTCGGAGCCGCCGCGGACACGAAGCCCCCGGTTGTTCCCCCGTGATCGGGGGCTTCGTTCTGCCCTCGGGAGCCCCCTCCGCGCCCCCCTTACACCCCCTTCGCCACCCCTGACGCTCACCCAGGGTCACCGCTTCCGGATCATGCGCTTCTCCTTAAGCACGCACCCCCTGCGCAGGTACGATGCCCCCAGGTGCGGTCAAATCCCGTCCATGCGATGACGGTTGTGGGGGACCCGATGGACATCGGCACACAGGGGTCGCAGGCCCCGGCCGAGCTCGCCTGGCTGCGCGGAGTCGACGCCTACACGATGGGCGCGTATCCGCAGGCGGAGGACGAGTTCCGGACGGCGGTACGGATCGATCCCGGGATGGCGGACGCCTGGCTCGGGCTGCACGCGCTCCGGGTCGACACCACGACCGCGCTGCTGCGCATGTACCGCAACCGCGACCGCTTCGGCGAGCAGCGGACCCGGTACCGGCGCACTCTCAACTCCTGGTACTGGCTGGGCTGGTGGGTGCAGCCGGTCCTGGAGAGCCCCCGCGACCTGCTGCTCGCGCACGCCTCCCACTGGCTCGACGGCCGCCACGTGCCGGAGCTCGACCGGGCCCTCGCGGGCCTCCCCCCGGTCGACACCGATCCGCAGGTGCGCTTCCTGCACGCCTGCCGCGCCTATCTCGTCAAGGACTGGGACCAGCTCGTCCGGCACACCGAGACCCTCGTCGACGACCCGCTGCTCGGCATCGAGGCCGGGCTCTTCGGCGGCATGGCCCGGGTGCGCCTGGAGATGTACAGCCAGGCCGAGCCGCTCCTGTCGGCCTCGCTGATGCGGTGCCGCAGCGAGCAGCCGCAGCGCAAGGAGCTGCGCTACTGGCTCGCCCGCGCCCACGAGGGCACCGGGCGCAGCGCCGCCGCGCTGCCCCTCTACCGGGCCGTGCACCGGATCGACCCGGCGTTCATGGACACGGCGGCGCGGCTCGCGGCGATCGCCGAGTACGACGGCTTCGAGGGCTACGACGGGGTGGACGACCCGGCCGGGCTCGCGACGGTCGCGACGGGCACCCTCGGCGGGGGCCTCGGACAGGACGCGGTGGACACCGTGCCGGGCGCCGAGCCCGAGGCGGGCGGACTCGGCGACGGGCTGCGGCTCGCGCCCGAACCGACGCCCCCGACCGCCCCCGTCGTACCGCCGGAGACCGTACGGCACAAGGCCCCGCTGCCCGGGCAGCCCTCCCCGCCGCGCTTCCCGGCCGGGCCCACCGATCCGGTGCTCCTGGCGGAGGCGCTCGCCGAACTGGAGGGCATGGTCGGGCTCGAACCGGTCAAGCGCCAGGTCAAGGCCCTCTCCGCGCAGCTGGAGATGGCACGGCTCCGGGCCGGGCAGGGCCTTCCGGTCCAGCCGCCCAAGCGCCACTTCGTCTTCTCCGGCCCCTCGGGCACCGGGAAGACCACGGTCGCCAGGATCCTCGGACGGGTCTTCTACGCCCTCGGGCTGCTCGGCGGCGACCATCTCGTCGAGGCCCAACGGGCCGACATGGTCGGTGAGTTCCTGGGCCAGACGGCGGTCAAGGCCAATGAGCTGATCGACTCGGCGGTCGGCGGGGTGCTGTTCGTCGACGAGGCCTACGCGCTCTCCAACACCGGCTACAGCAAGGGCGACGCCTACGGGGACGAGGCCCTCCAGGTCCTCCTGAAGCGGGCCGAGGACAACCGCGACCACCTCGTGGTCATCCTGGCCGGCTATCCCGAGGGCATGGACCGGCTGCTCAGCACCAACCCCGGCCTGTCCTCCCGGTTCACCACCCGCGTCGACTTCCCCTCGTACCGCCCGCTGGAACTCACCGCCATCGGCGAGGTCCTCGCGGCGGCCAACGGGGACGGCTGGGACGAGGAGGCCCTCGACGAGCTCCGCTCGATCAGCGGACACGTCGTCGACCAGGGCTGGATCGACGAGCTCGGCAACGGCCGCTTCCTGCGCACCCTGTACGAGAAGTCCTGCGCCTACCGGGACCTGCGGCTCTCCGGATACCCGGGGACCCCGAGCCGGGAGGACCTCGCCACCCTCCGGCTCGCCGACCTCATGCAGGCGTACGGCGAGGTCCTGTCGGGCCGCGGTCCGGTCGACCGCGGACCCCAGCAGGAGCCGCCGGGCTACTAGGCCTGTCTTTCGGATGATGCCGGGCTCGCGGGGTCTCAGGACCCTCGCAGGGGCCGGGCCGTCAGGGCCGGGCCGTCGTCCTCTCCCCCGGGCGCGGAGTCGATCCGCATGCCGAAGGGGCGGCTGATCCGGCCGAGCACGTCGTGGAGCCATCGCGCGTCCTCCCGCGGGGCCCGCTCCAGTCGCAGCCGCCGGCTGCGCAGCGGCACGAGCCGGACCTCCGCCAGGGTGCCGTCCTCGTCGTGGACGGTGACGAAGTACAGCAGGCGCAGGTCGTCGCGGTACCGCTCCTGGCCGGTGATCCCTTCGTAGTCGTTGACGAGGTCGCCGCACCCGTGCAGCACGAGCCGGCCCCCGTACGCCTCCAGGGGCCGCGGGTGGTGCGAGGAGTGCCCGTGCACGATGTCGGCGCCCGCGTCGACGAGGGCGTGCCCGAACGCGACCTGGGCGCGGCCCGGGAGGTAGCCCCAGTTGGAACCCCAGTGGACGGAGACGACGACCAGGTCTCCGGGGCGCCGGTCCGTGCGCAGCCGGCCGGCCAGCCGGGTCGCGGCTCCGTCGTACGGCCCCTCGGCGTAGTGCACCCCTCCCCCGCGATCCGTGGCGGCCCATTCCCGGGGCACCCCGCTGGACGCCAGGCCGAGCGCGTGGACGAGCAGTCGGCGTCCGCCCGGCAGCGGGACCACCGCGGGCCGGGCGGCCTCCTCGGCGTCCCGCCCGGCGCCCGCGGTGCGCAGCCCGGCGTCGGCGAGGGCGTCGAGGGTGTCGTCCAGTCCGCGCCGCCCGTAGTCGAGGACGTGGTTGTTGGCGAGGACGACGACATCGGGGTGGACGGCGGTGAGCGCGGGCAGATCGGCCGGCGACATGCGGTAGTGGACGGCCTTGCCGGGCGTCGGCACCCCGTGGTGGGTGACGGAGGTCTCCAGATTGACCACGCGGGCGTCCGGCCCGGCCTCGTCGATCAGCCGGAGCGCCTCGCCCCAGGGGTAGGCGGGGGCGACCGGCCGGGGCACGGGCCCGGAGCGCGCCTCGGCGAGGGCCACGTAGTCGCGGGCGTCCCGCACGTACCGCTCGGGCAGGGCGGGATCCAGCGGATGGGGAAGGATCTGGTCGATTCCCCGGCCGAGCATCACGTCTCCGCAGAGGAACAGTCCGGTCAGACCGCCGCCGCCCATGCTCCCAGGCTAGGGCCTGTCCTTCGGATCAGTCCGGATCAGGGAGCGGGGCCCGGTACGTGCGCCCGCAAGGCGGAGGAGGGAGCCGACGCGGAGCGTCGGCGACCGACGACAACGCGGCGAGCGTGCGTACCGGGCCCCGCGAGCCCGGCACGATCCGAAAGACAGGCCCTAGGCGCGGAGCCGTTCGGTGCTCGGCGGGCCCGTGACGTCCTGACCTGACGGCGGACGTCACGGGCCCGCCCCGTGCCGGCCCGTGTCCTGCCGGTCGGGCCGGCAGGACACGGCCTACCCCCGAGCCGGAACGGCGGCCCGAGCCGGTCCGGAGGGCGACTGGACGCGGTGCGCGGGGTCGCGGACCTCGCCCACCAGCATCTCCAGGACGTCCTCCAGGGCGACCAGGCCGAGGACCCGGCCCGAGCCGTCGGCGACCTGCGCCAGATGGGTGGCGGCGCGGCGCATCACGGTGAGGGCGTCGTCGAGCGGCAGTTCGGCGCGGAGCGTCGCCATCGGGCGCCACAGCCGCTGCGGCACCGCCCGCTCCCGCTCCTCCAGGTCCAGGACGTCCTTCACGTGCACGAAGCCCATGAAGGTCGCCCGGCCCTCGGCGCGGACCGGGAAGCGGGAGTAACCGGTCCGTACGGTCAGCTCCTCGATCTCGCGCGGGGTGACCGACGGCGGGACCGTGACGAGGGAGGCGGGGGCGATGAGGACGTCCGTCACCGGGCGGCTGCCCAGTTCGAGGGCGTCCTCCAGGCGCTCCTGCTCGACCGGGTCGAGCAGCCCCGCCTGGCCCGCGTCCTCCACGAGCCGGCCGAGCTGGACGCTGGTGAAGACCGCCTCCACCTCGTCCTTCGGCTCGACCTTGAACGCCTTCAGGACCAGCCGGGCGCAGGCGCCGAGCGCGGCCGTGACCGGCCGGCAGAGCCGGGCGAAGCCGACGAGGCCGGGGGCGAGCCAGAGGGCGGTGCGCTCGGGGTCCGCCATCGCCAGGTTCTTCGGGACCATCTCGCCGATGACGAGGTGGAGGAAGACGACCGCGGCGAGGGCGATGACGTAGCCGAGCGGATGGATCAGCCCCTCCGGGACGCCGACCGCGTGGAAGACCGGTTCGAGGAGCCGGGCGACGGTCGGCTCGGCGACGGCGCCGAGCGTCAGGGAGCAGACGGTGATGCCGAACTGGGCGGCGGCCATCATCTGCGGCAGGTTCTCCAGGCCGTGCAGGACCTGCTTGGCCCTGGCGCCGCCGAGCGGCTCGATCTGGCTGCGCCGGACGGAGACGAGGGCGAACTCGGCGCCGACGAAGAAGCCGTTGGCGAGGACCAGGAGGACGGCGAAGAGGAGTTGCAGGGTGCTCATCGGCCCGCCTCCGCAGGAACGGGCACGGGGGCGGCGCCCACCGCGCCCGGCCCCGCCCCGGGGTCCGGGGCCCCGACCGGGTCCGGACCGGAGGCCGACGCCCTCACCCGGTCCGCGTCGGAGACCGGGGCCCCGACCGCGTCCGGGCCGGAGGCCGACGTCCCGGCCGGGTCCGTGTCGGGGGCCGTTCGGACGATCCGTACGCGCTCGGCGCGGTAGCGGTCGACCTGGCGCACCGAGAGCCGCCAGCCGGGCAGCTCGGCCCGGTCACCGGGGGCCGGGATGCGTCCCAGGAGATCGGCGACGAGCCCGGCGACGGTCTCGTACGGCCCGTCGGGCACGTCGAGGCCTATCCGGCGCAGGGTGTGGACCCGGCAGGAGCCGTCGGCCTCCCAGGCGGGACGGCCGTCCTCGGCGGGCGCCGCGGCCAGCTCGGGCCGCCCGTCGGCGGCGGTGTCGTGCTCGTCGCGGACCTCGCCGACGAGCTCCTCCACGATGTCCTCCAGGGTGACGACGCCGGCCGTGCCGCCGTACTCGTCGACGACCACCGCGATCGGCTGCTCCCGGCGCAGCCGCTCCAGGAGCGTCTGGGCGGGCAGCGTCTCGGGGACGAGGAGCGGCGGGACCGCGATCCGTCCGACGGGGGTGCGCAGGCGGGCGTTCGGGGTGACGGCGAGCGCGTCCTTGAGGTGGACCATGCCGACGATCTCGTCGATGCGGTCGCGGTAGACCGGGAAGCGCGAGAGGCCGGTGGCCCGGGTGAGGTTGAGGACGTCGGCCGCGGTGGCGTCCCACTGGAGGGCGCTCACCTTCACGCGCGGGGTCATGACCTGCTCGGCGGTGAGGCCGCCGAGGGTCAGGGTCCGTACGAAGAGGTCGGCGGTGTCCTGTTCGAGCGCGCCGGCCTGGGCGGAGTGCCGGGCCAGCGAGACGAGCTCGCCGGGGGTGCGGACCGAGTCCAGTTCCTCGGTGGGCTCGACGCCCAGGAGCCGTACCAGCCGGTTGGCGACCCGGTTGAGCAGGGAGATCACCGGCCGGAACAGCGCCGAGAAGCGGCGCTGCGGCGTGGCGACGAAGCGGGCGACCTGGAGCGGCCGGGAGACCGCCCAGTTCTTCGGGACGAGCTCGCCGACCACCATCTGGACGGCGGAGGCGAGCAGCATGCCGATCACCACCGAGATCCCGGAGACGGCCCCTTCGGGCAGTCCGGTCGCGGTGAGCGGCCCGTGCAGCAGCCCGGCGAGCGCGGGCTCGGCGAGCATGCCGACGACCAGCGAGGTGATCGTGATGCCGAGCTGGGTGCCGGAGAGCTGGAAGGACAGCTCGCGCAGCGCGGTGACGACGGTGCGGGCACGCCGGTCGCCCTCGGCCGCGGCCCGCTCGGCGTCGGCGCGCTCGACGGTCACGAGACCGAACTCGGCGGCCACGAAGAAGCCGTTGGCGAGGATCAGGAGGAAGGCCGCGAAGAGCAGCAGAAGGGAGATGATCATGCCGCCGCCTCCAGGGAGGGGGCGGCGCAGGTACTACCGGACGATCCGTCCATTGCTGGAGGGAGTCACTCCTCGGGTCGAAGGGTGGTCTCGCGGGCCGCGGCAGCGGCCCTGCACACGCGAGACGGTGGTGCCGCTCGGCACCACCGTCTCCAGAGTAGTCACGTGAACGCCCCGAGGGGCAGGGGGTCGGCCCCGGATGGGGGACGGACCGGGGTTCGCCCCGGTCCGGCTCAGGGTCTCAGTGGGTTTCCGAGCCCGTCCCGTGGCTGTCCGCGAGGGCCCGCAGGGCGCGGGCGTCGCGGATCGCCGCTTCCTTGGCGATGCCGGGCTGGATGCCGAGCGCCGGCAGGCTGGTGCCGTCGCTGAGGTCGAGGAAGACCCAGGGGTCGCCGGGGCGGAGGTTGACCTTGAGGATCTCCGCCCAGGCGAGGCGCCGGGTCCTGACGATGTTGACGACCTTGACGCCCTCGTCGTCGGCGACGACCTTGGGGCGGCTCAGCAGGACGAGGACGCCGGACAGCAGCACGGCGGTGAACACGAAGCTGGCGCGCTCCCCCGCTCCCAGCCGCTCCAGCATCATCGCGACGGCGGTGATGACCACGAACATCGCGACGCTCATGGTCAGCAGGACGGCCCGGGTGCGCCCGGGACGGAAGGTGACCGGGAGGGCGGGCGGTGCGGTCTGGGACATCGGGTTCCTCGGTGCCTGGTGGACGTGCGGGCCGGCCGTCAGAGGCGGCAGGCGTGGATGGCGGTGGTGAGGATGGCGCGGGCGCCGATCTCGTACAGGTCGTCCATGATCCGCTGCGCCTCCTTGGCGGGGACCATCGCGCGGACGGCGACCCAGCCCTCGTTGTGCAGCGGGGAGACGGTCGGCGACTCCAGGCCCGGGGTGAGGGCGACGGCCTGCTCCAGGTGCTCGGCCCGGCAGTCGTAGTCCATCATCACGTACGAGCGGGCGACCAGGACGCCCTGGAGACGGCGCATGAACTGCTGCACCTGCGGGTGGTCGTCCGAGGCGCCGTGGCGGCGGACGACGACGGCCTCGGAGGTCAGGATCGGCTCGCCGATGACCTCCAGGCCCGCGTTGCGCAGGCTGGTGCCGGTCTCCACGACGTCCGCGATGACCTGGGCGACGCCCAGCTGGATCGCGGTCTCGACGGCGCCGTCCAGGTGGACGACGGAGGCGTCGATGCCCTGGTCGGCGAGGTGCTTGGCGACGATGCCCTCGTAGGAGGTGGCGATCGTCATGCCGCCGAAGTCCTCCGGGCCGTTCGCGGTGCCCGGGCGGGTGGCGTAGCGGAAGGTGGAGCGGCCGAAGTTCAGCGCGAGGATCTCCTCGGCGCTGGCGCCGGAGTCCAGGAGCAGGTCACGGCCGGTGATGCCGATGTCCAGCTTCCCGGAGGCGACGTAGATCGCGATGTCCTTCGGCCGCAGGTAGAAGAACTCGACCTCGTTGTCGGGGTCGATGACCACGAGCTCCTTGGACTCCTTGCGCTGGCGGTAGCCGGCCTCATGGAGCATTGCCGACGCAGGTCCGGAGAGGGAACCCTTGTTGGGGACGGCGATGCGCAGCATGGGATGAGCTTCCTTTGCCTGGGAGTTCTGGGGAGGGTGTGCAGCTGGTGGTGCTCAGAGGTGGGCGTAGACGTCGTCGAGCGAGATCCCGCGGGCGACCATCATCACCTGGACGTGGTACAGCAGCTGCGAGATCTCCTCGGCGGCCGCTTCCCTGCCCTCGTACTCGGCGGCCATCCAGACCTCGGCGGCCTCCTCGACGACCTTCTTGCCGATGGCATGGACGCCCTTGTCCACCAGTTCCGCGGTGCGGGACGTCGCCGGGTCGCCGGTCTCTGCCTTGAGCTTGAGCTCGGCGAAGAGCTCTTCGAAGCTTTTACGGGTTCCGTTCGCCATGATGGTCCTAAGAGTACGGGGTGGGGAGGCGCCACTCAGCGCCAGGGTTCGCTGACCGTGCGCAGCGTGGTGGCGGTGGCGACGGCGGCGGTGACCGCTTCGTGGCCCTTGTCCTCGGAGGACCCTTCGAGGCCGGCGCGGTCGAGCGCCTGCTCCTCGTTGTCGACGGTGAGGACGCCGAATCCGACGGGTACGCCGGTGTCGATCGAGACCTGGGTGAGGCCGTGGGTGACGCCCTGGCACACGTACTCGAAGTGCGGCGTGCCGCCGCGGATGACGACGCCGAGCGCCACGATGGCATCGTAGCCGCGCCCGGCGAGGACCTTCGCCACGACCGGGAGCTCGAAGCTGCCGGGGACGCGCAGCAGCGTCGGCTCGTCGATGCCGAGCTCGCCGAGGGCGCGCAGGGCGCCGTCGACGAGACCGTCCATGATCTTCTCGTGCCACTGCGCCGCGATGACCGCGACCCGGAGGTCGCCGCAGTTCTTCACGCTGAGGACGGGTGCGCCCTTGCCGCTCATGTCTCTCCTAGACGATCAGCCGATTTCGTACGTACGTGGTTACTGGTTGCCGCAGGTGGAGGCCGGGGAGCCGTCCAGCCAGGGCAGGTCGTGCCCCATCCGGTCCCGCTTGGTGCGCAGGTAGCGGAGGTTGTGCTCGCCGGCCTGGACCGGCATGGGCTCCCGGCCCTCGACCCTCAGGCCGTGCCGGGTGAGGGCGTCGATCTTGTCGGGGTTGTTGGTCAGCAGGCGCAGGCTGCGGACGCCGAGGTCCCCGAGGATCTGCGCGCCGGCCGCGTAGTCGCGGGCGTCGGCGGGCAGCCCGAGCTCCAGGTTGGCGTCGAGGGTGTCGCGGCCGCGCTCCTGGAGCTCGTACGCGCGCAGCTTGGACAGCAGGCCGATGCCGCGGCCCTCGTGGCCGCGCAGGTAGACGACGACGCCGCGCCCGGCCTCGGTGATCCGCTCCATGGAGGCCTCCAGCTGGGGGCCGCAGTCGCAGCGCAGCGACTGGAAGATGTCGCCGGTCAGGCACTCGGAGTGGACCCGGACGAGGACGTCCTCGCCGTCGCCGATCTCGCCGTGGACGAGGGCGACGTGCTCGACGCCGTCGACGGTGGAGCGGTAGCCGTACGCGGTGAACTCGCCGTGCGCGGTGGGGAGCTGGACCTCGGCCTCGCGGCGGACGGTCGGCTCGGCGGAGCGGCGGTAGGCGATCAGGTCCTCGATGGAGATGATCGTCAGACCGTGCTTGCGGGCGAACGGGACGAGCTCGGGCAGCCGGAGCATGACGCCGTCCTCGCCTGCGATCTCGACGATCGCACCGGCCGGGCGGAGGCCCGCGAGGCGGGCGAGGTCGACGGCGGCCTCGGTGTGTCCGTTGCGGACGAGGACGCCGCCGGGCTTGGCGCGCAGCGGGAAGATGTGGCCGGGGCGGACGAAGTCGCCGGGCTCGTGGCGGCCGGAGGCCAGCATCCGCAGGGTGGTGGCGCGGTCGGCGGCGGAGATGCCGGTGGTGACGCCGTGGTCGGCGGACGCGTCCACGGAGACGGTGAAGGCGGTGCGCATCGACTCGGTGTTGTGCTCGACCATCTGCGGGAGTTGGAGGCGCCGCAGCTCCTCGTCCTCCATGGGGGCGCAGATCAGGCCGCGGCACTCGCTCATCATGAAGGCGACGACCTCGGGGGTGGCCTTCTCGGCGGCGATGACGAGGTCGCCCTCGTTCTCGCGGTCCTCGTCGTCGACGACGACGACGGGGCGGCCGGCGGCGATGTCGCGGATGGCCTGCTCGACGGGGTCGAGGGCCAGGTCGGTGGCGTCCCAGATCGGAAGCGCGCTCATGCCGTGGCTCCTTCCAGAGCGGAGGTCGTACGCGTCCGGAGCCACCAGTCGCGCATGCCCCAGACGACGAGGGCGAAGTAGATGACGTAGACGAGGCCGGAGAAGGCGAGGCCGCTGTTGAAGGCGAGCGGGACGCCGACGAGGTCGACGAGGAGCCAGGCGAACCAGAACTCGACGAGGCCGCGGGCCTGGGCGATCATCGCGACGAGGGTGCCGACGAAGATGTACGCGTCGGCCCAGGGGCTCCAGGAGAGCGACGGGTAGAGGGTGAAGAGGCCGCCGACGGCGAGGGTGCCGAGGGCCGCGCCGGCCAGGAGCAGTCCGCGCTCCTTCCAGGTGGCGAAGCGGACGGCGATGGAGCCGTCCTGGGCCTGCTGCTTGCCGCGGTTCCACTGCCACCAGCCCCAGGCGGCGACGCCGATGACGAGGAGCTGCTTGCCGACGCCGCCGGAGAGGTGGGCGGAGGCGTAGGCGCCGACGAGGACGACGCCGGAGAGCAGCTGGGCGGGCCAGGTGAGGATGGAGCGGCGCCAGCCGAGCGCGAGGGCGATGAGCCCGATCGTGTTGCCGATCATGTCGGACCACATGATGTGCTGGCCGAAGACCGCGAACGCCTCGGAGTTGAGCCAGTTCACTTCTCGTTCTCCTTGGCGTCGGTGCCGAGCAGCCGCTCGACGTACTTGGCGATGACGTCCACTTCGAGGTTGACCGGGTCGCCGGACCGCTTGGTGCCGAGCGTGGTCAGGTCGAGGGTGGTCGGGATGAGGCTGATGGTGAACCAGTCGTCGGCGACCTCGACGACGGTGAGGCTGACGCCGTCGACCGTGATCGAGCCCTTCTCGACGACGTACCGGGAGAGGTGGGCGGGGAGGCCGACCTTGACCAGTTCCCAGTGCTCGGACGGGGTCCGCTCCAGGATGGTGCCGGTGCCGTCGACGTGGCCCTGGACGATGTGGCCGCCGAGGCGGCCGCCGACGGCCATGGGCCGCTCCAGGTTGACCCGGGAGCCGACTTCGAGGGCGCCGAGGCTGGACCGCTTGAGGGTCTCGGCCATGACGTCGGCGGTGAACTCGCCGTCGCCGAACTCGACGACCGTGAGACAGACACCGTTGACGGCGATGGAGTCGCCGTGCTGGGCGCCTTCCGTGACCAGGGGGCCGCGCAGCCGGAAGCGGGAGGCGTCCTCCAGCTGTTCGACGGCGACGACCTCGCCCAGTTCTTCGACGATTCCGGTGAACACGGTCAGGCTCCCTTGGGGGTCGTGACGGCGGGGACGGCGGTGACGCGGATGTCGGATCCGATGCGCACGGTGTCGATGACGTCGAGGCGCAACGCGCGCGTGAGGGTGGTGATTCCGGAGTCGGCGAGGGCCGCCGGGCCCGCGCCGAGCAGGACCGGGGCGAGATAGCCGACGACCTGGTCGACGGCGCCCCCGGCGACGAAGGCGCCCGCCAGGGTGGGGCCGCCTTCGAGGAGGACGGAGCGGATGCCGCGCGCGTGCAGCTGGGCGAGCAGCTCGTGCACGCCGACGCGGCCGTCGTGCAGGGGCAGCCGGAGCAGTTCGACGTCGGGCAGGTGCCGGGTGTCGGCGTCCTCGCCGACGACCAGCAGGGTGGGCGCGGCGTCGTCGAGGATCCGGGCGGTGGGCAGGAGCTCGGCGCGGGTGTCGAGGGCGACCCGCAGCGGCTGGGTGGCGTTCTCGATACCTCGGACGGCGAGGTGCGGGTCGTCCGCGCGCAGCGTCCCGCCGCCGACCAGGACGGCGTCGGCCTCGGCCCGCAGCCGGTGGACGTCGGCGCGGGACTCGGCGGAGCTGATCCAGCGGGAGGTGCCGTCGGCGGCGGCGATCCGGCCGTCGAGGGTGGCGGCGTACTTCCAGCGGACGAAGGGGCGGCCCTCGCGGACGGAGGTGAGCCAGGCGATGTTGCCGGCCTCGGCCTCGGCCTCCAGGAGGCCCTGCTCGACCTCGACGCCGGCGGCGCGGAGGGTGTCGGCACCGCCCGTGGCCTGCGGGTTCGGGTCGCCGACCGCGTACACGACCCGGCTGATCCCGGCCTCGATCAGGGCCTGGGAGCAGGGGCCGGTGCGGCCGGTGTGGTCGCAGGGTTCGAGGGTGACGTACGCGGTGCCGCCGCGGGCCAGGACGCCGGCCGCGCGCAGGGCGTGGACCTCGGCGTGGGGGCCGCCGGCGCGCTGGTGGAAGCCCTCGCCGACCTGGTGGCCGGAGGCGTCGGTGATGACGCACCCGACGACCGGGTTGGGGCTGGTGGCGCCGAGACCGCGTGCGGCGAGCTCGACGGCGCGTCGCATGGCGGTGATGTCGGCCTGCTGGGCCACCGGGTCCTCCTGCCTCTTCGGGCACGGACTCCGGGGCCTGTCGATGACGACAGGGAGCGGGTACGACGCTTCGCACGGGTGTGCCGGTACGGCCGGAGGTCTGCGGGTGCGCCGACGGAACGCGGCGACCAGCGGACGTACGGCCGGCACACCCCTGGAAAGGGGTCGCCCGCCGCGCACTGCCTCCCATCCGGACTTTCACCGTCGGTCCAGGAATTTCACCTGGTCAACCGGCCGCTGGCTTGCGGACGGGTCGCGGACTATACCGCCGGTTCGGAATTACACCGACCCCGGAGTGCGCTGCTGCTGATACAGGGCCAGTGTGCCACGGCTCGCCGGGAGCGATAGGCCGGAACCCTGTGGGTTGGCTCACAGGCCCCCTGCGGATCTCCGATGGTCCAGACCTATTGACGCACTGGTCTAGTCCTCTTAATCTCCGTGTCACCTCCGAGGTAACGGTCCGTCGGCGTGCGCACTCCACGGACCCAACACGTACCACCCCCTTGTTCGTTGCGTGTTTTCCCCCGCCCCAGGAGGAACCGATCGTGCTGTCCCCCACGACCAAGAGAGCCTCGCTGCTCGCGTCCGGTGCCGCCGTCGCCGGGCTGCTGCTCGGCTCGCTCTCCGGCGGCGTCTCGTACGCGGCCGACAACGAGTCCTGTCGCCCCGACGGGCTCTACAAGACCCCGGGCGTCGACGTCCCGTACTGCTCGGTCTACGACACCGAGGGCCGCGAGAAGATGGGCGCGGACCACCAGCGCCGGGTCATCGGCTACTTCACCGGCTGGCGCACCGGCAAGAACGGCCAGCCCGCGTACCTGGCCAAGGACATCCCGTGGGACAAGATCACCCACATCAACTACGCCTTCGGCCACATCGGCGGCGACAACAAGCTCTCCGTGGGCACGGACGGCCCGGAGAACGCCGCCACCGGGATGACCTGGCCCGGTGTCGCCGGCGCCGAGATGGACCCCGCGTACTCCTACAAGGGCCACTTCAACCTGCTCAACAAGTTCAAGAAGCAGCACCCGAACGTCAAGACGCTGATCTCGGTCGGCGGCTGGGCGGAGACCGGCGGCTACTTCGCCGACAACGGCGACCGGGTGAACTCCGGCGGCTTCTACTCGATGGCGACCAACGCCGACGGTTCGGTCAACCAGGCCGGGATCGACACCTTCGCGACCTCGGCCGTCGACTTCATCCGCAAGTACGGCTTCAACGGCGTCGACATCGACTACGAGTACCCGACCACGATGAAGGACGCCGGCAACCCGCTGGACTGGCAGCTCGCCAACGCGCGCCGCGCCGGGCTCGTGCAGGGCTACGCGGCCCTCATGAAGTCCCTGCGCGAGAAGCTGGACACGGCCGGCGCCGCCGACGGAAAGCACTACCTGCTGACCGTCGCCGCCCCCTCCTCCGGCTACCTGCTGCGCGGCATGGAGACCTTCCAGATGCAGAAGTATCTGGACTACGTCAACATCATGTCCTACGACCTGCACGGCGCCTGGAACGAGTACGTCGGCCCCAACGCCTCCCTCTTCGACGACGGCAAGGACGCCGAGCTCGCCGCGGCCAACGTCTACGGCTCCTCGCAGTACGGCTCCATCGGCTACCTCAACACCGACTGGGCCTACCACTACTTCCGCGGCTCCATGCCCGCCGGCCGCATCAACATCGGCCTGCCCTACTACACCCGCGGCCACAAGAACGTGCAGGGCGGCACCGACGGCCTGTGGGGCAAGGCCTCCGCGGCCACCTGCCCGGCCGGCGCGGGCCTGACCAAGTGCGGCGACGGCGCCACCGGCATCGACAACCTCTGGCACGACAAGGACACCAACGGCACCGAGTCGCCCGCGGGCTCCAACCCGATGTGGCACGCCAAGAACCTCGAGAAGGGGATCGTCGGCGACTACGTCACCCAGTACGGCTTCCCGGCGAACACCACGCTGACCGGCACCTACGCCCGCAAGTACGACGCGACCCTGGTCGCGCCGTGGCTGTGGAACGCGCAGAAGAAGGTCTTCCTCTCCACCGAGGACGAGCAGTCCGTGGCCGCGAAGGCCGACTACGTGGTCGACCGCGGCATCGGCGGCACCATGGTCTGGGAGATGGCCGGCGACTACGCCTGGAACGCCACCAAGGGCCAGTACGAGATGGGCTCCACGCTCACCTCGCTGATGTACGACAAGTTCAAGGCGGCCACCCCGTACGGCGCGAAGAAGTCGAACAAGGCGCTGCCGACCCGGGCCGTGAAGATCGACACGCAGTTCACCGAGTTCAAGCTCGGCGACTCGAACTACCCGATCACGCCGAAGATCAAGATCACCAACAACACGGCGACGACGCTGCCCGGCGGCACGGAGTTCCAGTTCGACTACTCCACCTCGGCCCCGGCCAACGCCTCCGACCAGTCCGGATTCGGCACGAAGGTCATCAGCAGCGACCACACGGGCTCCAACGTGGGCGGCCTGAAGGGCGACTTCCACCGCGTCTCCCTGAAGCTCCCGGCCTGGCAGTCGCTGGCCCCGGGCGCGACGATCGACCTCGCCTTCAACTACTACCTGCCGGTGTCCACCCCCTCCAACTGGACGGTGAACATCAACGGGACGACGTACGCCCTCGCCGGTGACCTGGCGCGCGGCACGACGGTCGTGGAGCCGGGCACCACCACTCCGCCGACCACGCCCCCGACGACCCCGCCCACCACCCCGCCGACGACTCCCCCGACCACGCCTCCGACGACGCCGCCCACCACGGGCTGCACCGCCCCGGCGTACGTGGCCGGCACGGTCTACAACGCGGGCAACGAGGTCTCCCACAAGGGCCACAAGTGGAAGGCCCAGTGGTGGACCCAGAACGAGGAGCCGGGCACGACCGGCGAGTGGGGCGTCTGGAAGGACCTCGGCACCTGCTGACGCGCCCCCTCCCCTGACCCCCGGCGGCGGAACCTCACGGCCCTTGCCGTCGCCGGGCCCACCGCGCCGCGCTCCCCTGTCCGGGGCGCGGCGCGGTGGCGTTCACGCTCGCGCTCGTGTTCGCGTTCACGATCGTGTGCGCGTTCGCCGTGGGCGGCCGGATTCCCGAGCCGGTGTCCGCGCAACCTCTTCAGCCGGTGCGGCGCCGGCAGGAGGGCTGCCCCTCCCCCTCCTACGGGAACAGCTCGTCCTGGGCCGCGTCGCGGGCCCGGAGGAGGGCGCCGCGGAGGACCGCCGCGTCGCCGAGGGCCGTCGGGCGGACCTCCGTGCGGAGGGGCGAGAGGGCGGAGAGCTCCGCCTCCACGCGGGCCGCGAGCTCCGCGCCGCCCGCGTGGCCGGTCTCCCCGGCGAGGACCACGCAGCCGGGGTCCAGGACGGAGACGACGGCGGCCGCGCCGACGGCGAGGCGGCGGGCCAGGGCGTCGAGGAAGGGTCCGTGGCCCGGGGCGAGGGCGTCGGCCGGGTCGAGGCCGTGGGCGGCGGCGAGGGTCCCGACGGCCGCCGCGCAGGCCAGCTCGTGGAAGCCGCCGTCGCAGCCGGTGGCCGAGGGGAGTCCGGAGGTGCCGGGGACCGGCAGGAAGCCGATCTCCCCCGCGCCGCCGGAGGCTCCCCGGCGCAGCCGGCCGTCGAGGACGACGGCGGCGCCGACGCCCTGGCCGAGCCAGAGCAGGACGAAGTCCTCGCGGTCGCGGGCCGCGCCCTCGCGGAGCTCGGCGACGGCGGCGAGGTTGGTCTCGTTCTCGACGAGGACGTGGGCGGGCAGCCGTTCCTGGAGGACGCCGACGAGCCGGCGGTGCCAGGCGGGCAGTCCCGAGGAGTCGCGCAGTTCGCCGGTGGCGGGGTCGATGAGTCCGGGGGCGCCGACGACGAGGCTGTGCAGGCGGTCGGCGCCCGCCTCCTTCACGGCCCGCTCCAGGAGCGCGACCGCCTTCTCGACGGCGGGTCCCGTGCCGCTGTCGTCGCCGACGGGGACGGAGGCCTCGGCGAGCGTGGTGCCGAGGAGGTCGGCGACGGTGACGGAGACCGAGCGGGTGCGGACGTCGAGGGCGGCGAGGTGGGCGCGGTCGGCGACGATGCCGTACAGCTTGGCGTTGGGACCGCGGCGCTCGGCTCCGGCCTCGCCGACGACGTGGACGAGACCGGAATCCCGGAGCCGCTCCACGAGGTCGGCGACCGTCGGGCGGGAGAGTCCGGTGAGCGTCTTGAGCTGAGTGGCCGTCAACGGGCCTTCGTCCTGGAGCAGTCGCAGGGCGAACCGGTCGTTGATGGCCCGTGCGGTGCTCGGGGATGCGGCCATGCGGTGATCCTCTCAGACGCGAGGGCCCGCCCTGCGGTCTATTTATCAGGCAGGGTTCCTGATAGTTTACGCGCCAGCCCACGGCACACCACGACCCCAGGGAGGGCCCATGGCGGCGGAGACCGTCACCAGCACCGATCGCCTCCGGCGGGCGCGCTTCGCCGTCGCCGCCGTCTTCTGCGTCCACGGCGCGGTGACCGGCAGCTTCGCGACCCGGATCCCCTGGATCCAGGAGCACGCGGGCGTGAGCGCCGGACAGCTCGGGCTCGCGCTCGCCTTCCCCGCCCTCGGCGCCTCCCTCGCGATGCCGCTCGCCGGGGCCGTCTCCCACCGCTTCGGCGCCCGCACGGCGCTGCGCGGCCTGCTCGCCCTGTGGACCCTCTCGCTCGCGCTGCCCTCGCTGGCCCCGAACGTCTGGGGACTGTGCGGCGCGCTCCTCGTGTACGGGGCGACCGCGGGCATGTCCGACGTGGCGATGAACGCGCTCGGCGTCGAGACCGAGAACCGGCTCGGCAAGTCCATCATGTCGAGCCTGCACGGGATGTGGAGCGTCGGCGCCCTGCTCGGCTCCGCCGCCGGCACGGTCGCCGCCCACCTCGGCGGCGACGCCCGGCTGCACCACCTGACCGCCGCCCTCGTCCTCACCGCGCTCGGCCTGGTCCTCTGCCAGGGCGTGCTCGACGTGCGCAGCACCCCCGAGGAGGAGCCGCCGCCGCGCTTCTCGCTGCCGCCGAGGTCCGCGCTGGTCATCGGGGCCATCGGCTTCTGCGGGGTCTTCGCCGAGGGCGCCAGCCTCGACTGGTCGGCCGTCTACCTCCGGGACGAGCTGGGCAGCTCGGCGGGGCTCGCGGCCGCCTCCACGACCGCCTTCGCACTGACGATGGCGGTGGCCCGGCTGGCCGGCGACCGGGTGGTGGACCGCTTCGGGGCGGTCCGTACCGTACGGGTCGGGGGCGCCGTCGCCACCCTCGGCGGGGTCCTGGTGGTCCTCGCCCCGCACGCCGCCTTCGCGATGGCCGGATTCGGTCTGATCGGGCTCGGGATCGCGGTCGTCGTCCCGCTGGCCTTCGCCGCGGCCGGGCGCAGCGGCCCGAACCCGAGCCAGGCCATCGCGGGCGTCGCCACCATCACGTACACCTCGGGTCTCATCGCCCCCTCGGCGATCGGCGGGATCGCCGACGCGACCTCCCTGGTCTTCTCCTTCGGCCTGGTCACCCTGCTGGCCCTGGGTCTGGTGCTCGGCGCGGGCGTGCTCAGGACCGGGGAGCGGGAGACGGCGTCGGGGAAGCCCGCGCCCGCGAGGAGCGCCGGTCCGGTGGGGTAGCGCGGGGGCTCGGCGTCCCGAAGGCCCCGGGCCGCCGGCGGCGCATAGCATATGGCTGATCTTTTGCGGTCCCGACGCGGCCGCCGGAACCGGAGAACGGGAGCGACCTCATGAACCTCGGCGTGCGCTGGACCCTGCACGGCGACGGGAGAACACCCGCTCCGGGAGCCGTCGTCCGTCCGGACGAGCGGCTCTCCTGGCCCCGTACGGTCGGCCTCGGCGCCCAGCACGTCGTCGCGATGTTCGGGGCGTCGTTCGTCGCCCCGGTGCTCATGGGCCTCGACCCGAACCTCGCGATCATGATGTCCGGTGTCGCCACCGCGATCTTCCTGCTCGCGACCCGCGGCACCGTCCCGTCCTACCTGGGCTGCTCGCTCTCCTTCGTCGGCGTCGCCGCCGCCATCCGGGCCTCGGGCGGCACCAGCGCCACCGTCACCGGCGCGGTGTTCGTCGTCGGCGGGGTGCTCTTCCTGGCCGGTCTCGCCGTGCGGAAGTTCGGCGCGCGGATCATCCACGCGGCGATGCCGCCGATCGTGACCGGCGCGGTCGTCATGCTGATCGGCTTCAACCTCGCGCCGGTGACGGCGGCGACGTACTGGCCGCAGGACCAGTGGACGGCCCTGCTCGTGATGCTGTTCACCGGTCTGGCCGTGGTCTGCCTGCGCGGCTTCTGGTCCCGGATCGCGATCTTCCTCGGCCTGATCTTCGGCTACGCCGTCTCCTGGATCTTCGACCTCGTCTTCGGAAAGATCCACTCGCAGTCCGCGAGCGGCCAGATCACCGACCACTGGCGGCTCGACCTCTCCGGCGTCTCCAAGGCCGACTGGATCGGCCTGCCGACCCTGCACGGCCCCAGCTTCGAGTGGTCCGCGATCCTGGTCGCGCTGCCGGTCGTCATCGCCCTGATCGCCGAGAACGCCGGTCACGTCAAGGCCGTCGGCGAGATGACCGGCGCCTCGCTGGACGACAAGCTCGGCACCGCCATCGCCGCCGACGGCGTCGCGTCGATGCTGTCCACCGGCGTGGGCGGTCCGCCCAACACCACGTACTCCGAGAACATCGGCGTCATGGCCGCGACCCGCGTCTATTCGACCGCCGCCTACTGGGCCGCCGCCGGCTTCGCGCTCCTCTTCGGCCTCTGCCCCAAGTTCGGCGCGGTCGTCGCCGCGATCCCCGGCGGCGTCCTCGGCGGCATCACCGTGATCCTCTACGGCATGATCGGCCTGCTCGGCGCACAGATCTGGATCAACGCCGGGGTGGACCTGCGCAACCCGCTCAACCTGGTCCCGGCCGCCGCCGGCATCATCATCGGCGTCGGCGGCGTGAAGCTGACCTTCACCGACACCTTCGAGCTGGGCGGCATCGCGCTCGGCACGATCGTCGTCATCACCGGCTACCACGTGCTGCGGGCCTTCGCCCCGGCCCACCTCAAGACGCAGGAGCCGCTCCTGGACGCCGGCACCAGCTCGTACGAGACGGACGCGGACGGCGTCTCGAAGAGCTGAGTGATTCGCCCGTTCTGGGGAAGCCGGGCCCGAGGAGTTCCCTCCCGGGCCCGGCGGCTGGGAGCCTGCCCCCATGGCGCAGACCCAGCAGATCGGGCAGCAGACCGGACCGCGCATCGGCCCCTTCGTCGCGGTCGACCCCGTGGTGGACCGGATGCGGGCGCTCCGCTCGGCCTGGCATCCGGCCGACGGCGTCGCCGTCTTCAACCGGGTCTATCTGACGGTCACCGAGGAGATCGGCCACGCCATCGAGGCGGGCACCTTCACCGACCGGCGGGCCGCCGCGACCCTGGACGTACGGTTCGCCGAGCGCTATCTCGCGGCGGTCGACGCCGTCGCCGGCGGCCGTCCCGCACCGGCCTGCTGGCGGCCCCTCTTCCACTACCGGCGCCATCCCGGCGTACGGCCGCTGCAGTTCGCGCTGGCCGGCATCAACGCCCACATCGGCCACGACCTGGCGCTCGCGGTGGTGGACGCCTGCCGGGTCCTGGAGTGCGCCCCGGCCGACCTGGAGGACGAGTTCGACCGGGTCGGCGACATCCTCGTCCTCCTGGAGGAGCGCATCCGGGAGGAACTGATGCCGGGCCCGGACCTCCTGGAGGTCGCGGACCCGCTCACGCATCTGCTCGGCTGCTGGAGCCTGGACCGGGCCCGCGACGGGGCCTGGCTCGCCGCCCGCTCGCTCTGGCAGCTGCGCGGCCTGCCCGAGCTCGCGGGCGAGTTCACCGAGCGCCTCGACCGGTCGGTGGGCCTGGTGGGGCGGATGCTGCTCACGCCCCTGACCAGGCCCTGACGGGGATCAGTCCTCCGGCAGCTCGACCGGGGCGATCTCGTCGTACACGTCGCCCGGACCCGGGTTGGTGCCGTCGGTCGCGCCGCCGAAGTGGTGCATCACGCCCCAGACCGCGTTGAGCGCCGTCTGCACCGCGCCCTCGGCCCAGCCGGCCGTCCAGGAGATGTCGTCGCCGGCGAGGAAGATGCCCCGCTTGTCCTCGGGCAGCCGGTCCTGCATGAAGTGCGTGAACAGGCGGCGCTGGTAGCGGTAGTGGCCCGGCAGGTTCGCCTTGAAGGCGCCCATGAAGTAGGGCTCGTTCTCCCAGGAGACCGTCACCGGGTTGCCGATGATGTGCTTCCGGATGTCGACCTTCGGGTAGATCTCGCCGAGCGACTTCAGCATGACCTCCATCCGCTCGTTCGCCGAGAGCGGCAGCCACTTCAGGCTGTCGTCGCACCAGGTGTACGAGAGGCAGATGACGGCCGGCTTGTCCGGGCCCTCGTCCAGGAGGTAGGTGCCGCGGGTCATCCGGTCGGTCAGCGTCATCGACATGACGTCACGGCCGGTCTCCTCGTCCTTGTCCAGCCAGAAGGGCCGGTCGACGGGGACGAAGAGCTTCGAGGACTCCATGTAGTGGGTGCGCTCGATCGCCGTCCAGTGGTCGATCGGGAAGAGCGAGTCGTCGCAGGCGATCTTGGAGAGCAGCATCCAGGACTGGGCGGTGAAGATCGCCGCCTGGTACGTGCGGATGTCGCCGGAGGCGTCGGTGACCGTGATCCGGTTGCCGGCGGTCCGGTTCAGCCGCGTCACGGCCGGCTTCGGGGCGCCGTCGTGCAGGGAGCTGAGCGAGGTGCCCTGCGCCCAGTGGACGATCTTCTCCGGCTCGCGCTCCCACAGGCGCAGCGGCAGCTGCTGCGAGCCGCCGACGATGCCGCGGTGGTGGTCGTCGGCCTCGGTGTAGACGACGCGGAGGATCTCCAGGATGGAGTTGGGGAAGTCGGTGTCCCAGCCGCCGGTGCCGAAGCCGACCTGGCCGAAGATCTCGCGGTGGCGGAAGGACTTGAAGGCCTCGGAGTCGCAGAGGAAGCCGTAGAAGGTCTGGTTGTCGAGCTTCTCGACGAGCTTCGACCAGATCTCGCGGATGCGCGGGACGTCGCGCTCGCGCATGGCCTGGTTCATGTCGGAGAAGTCGGCGCCCTCCTCCAGGCAGGCGTTCCACGCGTTCATCACGTCGCGGTAGACCTGCGGGAGGTCGTCGACGGTGGTGGCGTAGTGCGACTCGCCCTTGAGGTCGACGACGGTCGACGGGGTCGACTCGGCCAGCGGGTTCGGGAAGGGCTTGGTCTCCAGGCCGACCAGGTCGATGTAGTGCTGGAGCGCGGTCGAGGAGGGCGGGAAGCGCATGGCGCCCATCTCGGCGGTGAGGCCCTCGGTGCCGGTGCCCTCGAAGCCGACGGTGCGCAGCCGGCCGCCGATCTCGTCGGCCTCGTAGACGACGGGCTTGAGGCCCATCTTCATCAGCTCGTACGCGGCGATGATGCCGGAGAGCCCGCCGCCGATGACGGCGACCTCGGTGCCGTGCTCGGTGGCCGGTATCTGGCCGAGCCCGGCCGGGTGGGCCAGGAAGTCGTCGTAGGCGTACGGGAAGTCCGGACCGAACATGGTGATCGGCGGCTGGCCGTCGCTGTGCGGGACGGCGGTCGTGGGCACCGTGGACGTCATGGGGTACGGACTCCTTGCACGGAAAAAGGGTGAGGCGGGGAGGGGGGCGGGGCGGCGGCTCAGACGAGGGAGCCGTAGAGGCCCGGGCGCCGGTCGCGCAGGTAGGGGTTCTCCGCGCGGGAGGCCGCGAGGAGGGCCGGGTCGACGTCGCCGAGGACGAGTTCCTCGCCGCGTCCGGCGCGGGCCCGGGCGGTGCCGTCGGGACCGGCCAGGGTGGAGAGGCCGACGAACTCGAAGTCGCCCTCGGGGCCGGTCCGGTTGGCGTACGCGAGGTAGAGCTGGTTCTCGAAGGCGCGGACCGGCACCACGGACAGGGGGACGACCTCGGCGGGGTGCATGAGCGCGGTCGGCACCAGGAGGAGGTCCGTGCCGGCCAGGGCGTGCGCCCGGACGTTCTCGGGGAACTCGACGTCGTAGCAGATCATCATGCCCACGGTGAGTCCGCCGAGCTCCGCCTGGACGACGGGGCGGTCACCGGGCGTGAACCACTTCAGCTCGAAGTCCCCGAAGAGGTGGGTCTTGCGGTACCGCATCAGCGGGACGCCGTCGGCGCCGATGAGCTGCGCGGAGTTGTACAGGACGCCGTGCCGCTCGGTGTCCCGCTCCGGGTAGCCGTAGCCGACGGCCAGGCCGTGACGCACGGCGACGGCCGCGACGGCGCGGGCGGAGGGGCCGTCGACCGGCTCGGCCAGGCGCGCGATGTCGGCGCCGATGGCGTAGCCGGTCAGGAAGAGCTCGGGGGCGAGCAGCAGGTCGGCGCCGGCGGCCGCGGCACGGGCGGCGGCCTCGTCGAGGATCTTGAGGTTGGCGGCCACGTCACCGAGCTCACCGGAGCTCTGGAGCAGGGCGGTGCGCAGCGCGGGCATCGGCGATCCTCGGCGGTCGAAAGTACAAGGGGAAGACGTCAAAAACGGTACGGTTTCGCGCTCCACCGGGACAAGGCGGCAGCGTTGCGGACCGACCGTCGAACCGTTGCGCGATCGACGGTCGGGGCGTCGATTCGTTGCGTACGGCTCCGCCCGGGGGCGGAGGGCTCCCCCGCCGCGCGGCGGAGACGGGAACCCTTCTGCGGCCCGACGCCCGGCCGCGGCACGGGCGGAAGAGTGGTGGTCGTCCGCAAGACCTGCCGGACGGCCTGCCGAAAGGGACCACGATGAACCGTCGTACGAAGATCGTCGCCGTAGCCGCCGCGGTGCTGCTCACGCTGGGGGCGGGGGGTGTCGCCGTCGCCTCGGGGAACGACGCCCCCGCGCCGGCCGCCGCCACCGTCAGGGAGGCCGCCGCGCTGACCGGCACCGCCAAGCTGTACCGGCCGGCCGGGGACGACATCACGTTCGAATTCGACGCGCATCTGGCGGCGAAGGACAACAAGGACCCCGAGTCGGCGACCGGCACCTTCCGGTTCAGCCACTACAAGGACGGGAAGGGCGGCTACGCGGTGGCGAAGGTCGACTGCCTGGTCACCGGGGGGAAGGTCGCGGTGGTGACGGGGGTCGTCACCGAGACCGACGTGGAGGGATTCCGGAACAAGCGGGTCGGGGTGTCCGTGCACGACCTCGGCCGGCACGACCGGCTGGGCTACAGCTGGATGACCCGGGGCCAGACCACGGAACTGCCGCCCTGCCAGAGCATGCCGCCCTTCGAGAAGGTGCTGGCCGGCACCGGCGACTTCACGGTGCTGCCGTGGCAGATCGAGTACCCGACCGAATAGACCGCCCCACGGGGGTAGGCGGGTGAGGGGCGGTGCGGGAACCACGGCCCGCACCGCCCCGGCCGGCCGCTGCCCCGGGGGGGACTACGCAGGCGAGCCCGAGGAGAAGCGCCGCAGCAGCGGCGAGAGCACCAGAACGGACTTGGTGCGCTCCACGAAGGGCTCGCCCGCGATGCGCTCCAGGACGCGCTCGAAGTGGCGCATGTCCGAGGCGAAGACCTGGACGACGGCGTCCGCGTCACCGGTGACGGTCGACGCGGACACCACCTCGGGATACCGCTCCAGACCTCGCCGGATGTCCTCCGGCGAGGTGTTGTGGCGGCAGTAGATCTCGACGAAGCCCTCGGTCTCCCAGCCGAGCGCCGCCGGGTCCACCCGGACGGTGAAGCCGGTGATGGCGCCCTCGGCCCGGAGCCGGTCCACACGCCGCTTCACGGCGGGCGCGGAGAGTCCGACGAGCGAGCCGATGTCGGCGTAGCTGCGGCGGGCGTCTTCCGCGAGGGCGTGGACGATGCGTTCGTCGAGGTCGTTGAGTCGCACTACGGGTGGATCACTTCTCTGCTGGAGCCTCTGCCAGGGCCGGGGCCGTGGCCAGTCGGGAGCGGCGCATGCCGTACAGGAAGTAGAACACGAGCCCGGCGGCCATCCAGCAACCGAAGACCACCCAGGTGACGGCGTCGAGGCTGAACATGTTGTAGGCGCAGAAGATGAAGCCGAGGACCGGGAAGACCGGACCGAGGGCCACCTTGAAGGTGCGCGGCATGTCGGGTCGGGTGTAGCGGAGCACGATGACCGCGATGTTGACCAGGGCGAAGGCGAAGAGGGTGCCGATGCTGGTCGCGTCGACGAGCTTGCCGAGCGGGATGACCGAGGCGAGCAGGCCGCAGAAGAGCGACACGATGACCGTGTTGATGCGCGGGGTGCCTGTCTTGCCGCTGACCTTGCCGAAGACCTTGGGGACGAGACCGTCGCGGGCCATCGCGAAGAGGACGCGGGTCTGGCCGTAGAGCACGGTGAGGACGACGCTGGCGATGGAGATGACCGCGCCTGCGGCGAGCATCGTGCCCCAGAAGGTCTGGCCGGTGACGTCGTTCATGATCGCGGCCAGCGTGGCCTCGGAGCCCGCGAAGGCCTTCCAGTGCCAGGCGCCGACGGCGACGGCCGCGACGAGGACGTACAGCACGGTGACGATGAGCAGCGAGAGCATGATCGCCCGCGGCAGGTCGCGCTTGGGGTCCTTGGCCTCCTCGCCGGCCGTGGAGGCGGCGTCGAAGCCGATGTACGAGAAGAAGAGGGTGGCGCTCGCGGCGCCGACGCCGGTCATGCCGAGCGGCATGAAGTCCCGGTAGTTGCCGGACTTGAAGCCCATGAAGCCGATCGCGCAGAAGATCACGAGGGTGACGATCTTCACGCCGACCATGATCGTGTTGACGACGGCGGACTCGCGGGCGCCGCCGAGCAGGAAGACCATCGCGAGCAGGACGACGATCAGACCGGGCAGGTTGATGACGCCGCCCTCGCCGGGGGCCGACGACAGGACGTCGGGGATGGTGACGCCGATCGTGCCGTCGAGCAGCTCGTTGAGGTACTCGCCCCAGCCGACGGCCACGGCGGCGACGGAGACGCCGTACTCCAGGACCAGACACCAGCCGCAGACCCAGGCGACGAGTTCGCCCATCGTTGCGTACGCGTACGAGTACGAGGACCCGGCGACCGGGATGGAGCCGGCCAGCTCGGCGTACGAGAGCGCCGAGAACAGGGCCGTGAGACCGGCGATCACGAAGGCGATCGTGACGGCGGGGCCGGCCTTCGGGACGGCGTCGCCGAGGACGACGAAGATGCCCGTGCCGAGCGTCGCACCGATGCTGATCATGGTCAGCTGCCACATCGAGAGCGAACGACGGAGGCTGCCGCCCTCTCCCTGGCCACCCTCGTCGACCAGGCGTTCCACCGGCTTGCGGCGGACGAGAGCGCCGAGAGCGGAGGTCTTCGGGGTGGTCGTGTCGTCGACCGGTGGGGCTGCGCCGTGATCCAGCACTGCGGAGGCTCCTTATCGCTGCCTGTGGGTACGGAGGCGACCGCGGCGGTGCACGGGCATGCCTGAGCAGGCCCACGGGGGACGAAAACCGCCGAGCAGGCGGTCGCCGCCACTCCTGGTACGAGGCATGAGCCTAAGGGGCGAAGCTTCGCACTCGTAATGCAGGGTTGTTGCGCAGTGCCGGATGATCATTGCGCTCTTCGGGCACAGACGGGCGAACATTGCGCGCCCCCGCATGAATCGACACATCCGGGTGTGAACCGGCCCGCTCGCGCGCATGGACTACTCATGCCGGATGACCGACGCTGCGAGCCCCTGACCGCCCCACGATCGGAGGCCGCGGTGCCGTGGCTCGATCCCTCGCCGTTCCTGCGCGGCACGGCCTGGCTGGACGGCGACCGGCCCGTACGCGCCGACCCCGACGACCTCGACCGGCTGCCGTGGGACATCGCCGAGCGGGCCGCGCTGCCCATCGGCGTACGGATCGAGTTCACGGCCGCGCCCGGCACGCGCGCGGTGGAGCTGCGCTACCGGGCGGCCGTCCCGGGGCCCGAGGACCCCCTGCACGGGCTGCGCCACTGCTTCGCCCTCTGGCAGGGCACCCGGCTCGTCGGCGAGACGTGCACCGCCCCGGCCCCCGAGGCCGTCGTCAGGCTCCCGCTGCCCCCGGGGGGCGGGGTGTTCACCGTCCACCTCCCGGAGGGCCAGGCGCCCCTGCCGCTGGCCCTGCGGGCCGTCGGCGGGGCCCTCTCCCCCGCCCCGGTCCGGCCCCGCTGGCTCGTCCACGGAGACTCCATCACCGAGGGCTGGTGGTCGACCCGCCCCGCGCACTCCTGGCCCGCGACGGCGGGCCGCCTCCTGGGCCTGGACACGGTGAACCTGGGGTACGCGGGAGGGGCGAGGGGCGAGCTGCCCCTGGCGGAGCACCTGGCCCGGCTGCCGGGCGATCTGATCACCCTCGCGTTCGGCACCAACTGCTGGTCCCGGGTTCCGGCCACGGCGGACTGGCTCTACGCGACGGTCCGCGCCTTCGTGGGCCTGGTCCGCCGGGGCCACCCGGACACACCGCTCCTGATCGTCTCGCCGGTCCTGCGCCCGGAGGCGGAACACACGCGCAACGCCCTCGGTGCCACCCTCACGGAGCTGCGCAGGGCCATGGAGCGGGCGGGCCGCGACCTGGCCGCCGAGGGCGATCCCCACCTCCACGTCCTCCCCGGCCGCCCCCTCCTCGGCCCGGAGCACCTGGCGGACGGTCTCCACCCGAACGACGCGGGGCACGCGCGGATGGCGGAGGCGGTGGCGGAGGCCCTGCGCGGGCTCCTGGACGCGGGCTCCTGAACGCACGACCCCGAACCCCGCCCGCCCAGAACGGAGCGGGCGGGGCCGGGGGCGGGGCACGCGACGGAAACGCCGTGGGCCCCCGAGGAGAGGTCTCCCGGGGGCCCACGGCGTACGGCGACGAGCGACTAGCTCCAGCTGGCGTGGAGCGGCTTGCCCTCCGCGTAACCGGCGGCGGACTGGATGCCGATGGTCGCCTTCTCCTCGAACTCGGCCAGCGAGCCGGCGCCGGCGTAGGTGCAGGAGGAGCGGACGCCCGCGATGATCGAGTCGATCAGGTCCTCGACGCCCGGACGCTGCGGGTCGAGGAACATGCGCGAGGTGGAGATGCCCTCCTCGAACAGCGCCTTGCGGGCGCGGTCGTAGGCGGACTCGTCCGAGGTCCGGTTGCGGACGGCGCGGGCCGAGGCCATGCCGAAGGACTCCTTGTACGCACGGCCCTTGGCGTCGTGCTGGAGGTCGCCCGGGGACTCGTACGTGCCGGCGAACCAGGAGCCGATCATCACGTTGGACGCGCCGGCGGCGAGCGCCATGGCGACGTCGCGCGGGTGACGGACACCGCCGTCGGCCCAGACGTGCTTGCCGTACTTCTTCGCCTCGGCGGCGCACTCCAGGACGGCGGAGAACTGCGGCCGGCCGACGCCGGTCATCATGCGGGTGGTGCACATCGCGCCGGGGCCGACACCGACCTTGATGATGTCCGCGCCCGCCTCGATGAGGTCCTTGACGCCCTCGGCGGCGACGATGTTGCCCGCGACGATCGGGACCTGCGGGTCGAGCGCGCGCACGGTGCGGATCGCGCTGATCATCGACTCCTGGTGGCCGTGCGCGGTGTCGATGACGAGCGTGTCGACGCCCGCGTCGAGCAGCTGCTTGGCCTTGCCGGCCACGTCGCCGTTGATGCCGACGGCGGCGGCGATGCGGAGCCGGCCCTGGGCGTCGACGGCCGGGGAGTACAGGGTCGCGCGCAGGGCGCCCTTGCGGGTGAGGATGCCGACGAGCTTGCCCTCCGCGTCCACGGCCGGGGCGTAGCGGCGGTTGTGGGCGTCGAGGGTGTTGAAGGCCTCGCGCGGGTCGATGTCGGCGTCCAGGAGCAGCAGGTCCTTGGACATGACCTCGGAGAGCTGCGTGAAGCGGTCCACGCCGGAGAGGTCGGCGTCGGTGACGACGCCCACCGGGCGGCGGTTCTCGTCGACGACGACACCGGCGTCGTGGGCGCGCTTGGGGAGCAGCGAGAGCGCGTCGGCGACGGTCTGGTGCGGCTCCAGGACGATCGGGGTGTCCAGCACGTGGTGGCGGCTCTTCACCCACGAGATGACGTCGGTGACGACCTCGATCGGGATGTCCTGCGGGATGACGACCAGGCCGCCGCGGCGGGCGACGGTCTCGGCCATCCGGCGGCCGGCGATGGCGGTCATGTTGGCCACGACGAGCGGGATCGTCGTCCCGGTCCCGTCCGGGGAGGAGAGGTCCACGGCCTGGCGGGAACCGACGGCCGAGCGGCTCGGCACCATGAACACATCGTCGTACGTCAGGTCGTAGGGCGGCTTGACGTCATTGAGGAAACGCACGTGCTGACATCCCAGTCGTTCGGATCGGCCCCTAGGCATTTCAGCCAGGGGAAAAAGCACGTAGTTCATTGTCCCACGGGGGGTGGCTCAGGCGGTGCGGGCGAATCGTCCGAGCCTTGGGCAGGGGGTGCTGTCGGATCCTCCAAATGACCGAGCGAGAGGAGGACCGCGAGGCCGGCGGAGCTGGCCCGGGCCGCCGCCGAGAAGACCTCCTGGGCGATGGCCCAGTCCTGGGGACTGGCCTCGGCATAAGGCTGCCAGCCGGTCACGACGACCGCCATGGGTTCGCGCATATCGGCGAGGGAATCGGCGAGGGCGTCCCAGTTGCGGCCGAACCAGATGGGCAGCGGCAGCGCGCGCACGCAGCGGTTCATGAAGGCGGTCTTGTCGGTGACCCCGTGCAGGTCGAGGACGACGGCGTCATCGATCCTCATCCGCGACCACCTCCCGGAACGTCTCGTAGTGGTCGTCCGTGTAGTACGTCTCCCCGCTCCGCCCGGTGACGATGCGCCGGGCGCCCCGGTCGCTCTCGCCGGGGGTCTTCACCGTGTACTCGTGGTAGTACCCGCGTGCGTGCCGGGGCAGGACGCGCTCGAAGTTCGAGAAGACGGCGCCGTCCTTGGCGTACGGGAAGGGACCGCCGCGCGCGATGAGGCCGAGCGTCCCGCGCGCCTCGGGAGGCAGCTCCGACACCCGTACGGTGGGGAGCCCCGAGGTGCCGGTGGGCGCGGCCGCGGTGGTGCGGGTCGGGGCCTGGGCCACGGGGGCGCCGCCGCCCGCCGAGGAGCAGCCGGCCAGGAAGACGGCGAGGACGAGCGCGAGGAGCACGCGCAGGGGCCGGAGCAGCATGTCCCGAACATACCGTTACGGGATGGCTCCGGCCCCTGCCGCCGTGCGGCTCCGCTCAGTTGCCGTCGGGGTCCCTGCGCTCGAGCGCCGGGTGCGTGCCGGGGCTGGACTCGGTGAGCAGGTAGTCCGCCGCGGCGCGGTCGGTGACCAGGCTGGTGACGAGCCCGGAGCGGAGCACCGCCCCGATCGCGGCGGCCTTGCGCTGGCCGCCGGCGATCGCCACGACCTCGGGGATCCGGCGCAGCCGGTCCGCCTCGACGGTGATGCAGCGCTCGCCGAGGTCGCGGCCGACCCGGCGTCCTTCGGCGTCGAAGAGGTGCGCGGACATCTCGGCGGCGACGCCCAGCGAGGCGTAGTGGGCGCGCTCGGCGTCGGAGAGCATGTCGTGGACGGTCGAGATGCCCGGCTCCCAGGAGCCGATGGAGACGCAGGCGACGGTGACCTTGTCGAAGTACTCGAAGGCCCGCGCGATGCCGGTCTGGCTGCGCAGCGCGGCCGCGGTCGCCGGGTCGGGCAGCAGCATGGGCGCGTAGATGGGGTGGGCCTCGCCGCCGGAGACCTGGGCGGCGCGGCGCACGGCCTCGACGGAGCCGCGCTCGGCGGTCCCGGCGTCGTACACACCGGTGAGCTGGACGACCGTGCAGGGCGGCAGCCGGTCGAGGGCCGCCGCCATGTGGATGGTGGAGCGGCCCCAGGCCAGGCCGAGGACGTCGCCCTCGGTGACGAGCTCGCCGAGCAGGTCGGCCGCCACCTCGCCGAGGTTCTCCGGGTCGGGCGACTCGTCGTCGCCCTCCGCCGGGGACTCGACGACGACGGCGTGGCGGAGCCCGTAGCGGGCGCGGAGCGCGTCGGAGCGCTCGGCGTCCAGCTCGGCCGGTACGCGGATCTCGATCCGCACGAGGTCACGCTCCAGGGCGGTCTCCAGGACCCGGGCCACCTTGAAGCGGCTCACGCCGAACTCCTCGGCGATCTGGATCTTGGACTTGCCCTCGAGGTAGAAGCGACGGGCCATGGCCGCCGCCTGCACCAGCTCCGCGGGGCCCATCCGCAGGGCTGACCGTCCCGCCGACATACCCGCCACCGCGATCTCCTCACTGCTGTTCACGTACCGCTGTTCACGTACGGAAGTCACATACCGATGTCGTTCACACTCTGGACTCGCCGTTCATCCTGTCAGATCCGGCGGGCCTTGATCAGTCCTGTCGGCGGCCCGACGGACCGCGTTCATCCGCCGGTGGCTCAGTGGCCACACGCCCACGCGGCGGAAGCGGTCGCGGCCTCGGCGCGGGCCCTGAGCGAGGCGACGGCCGCGGCCGGATCCGCCGCCCCGTAGACCGCGGAGCCCGCGACGAAGACGTCGGCGCCGGCCTCGGCGCACCGCTCGATCGTGGACTCGGCGACCCCGCCGTCGACCTGGAGCCACAGCTCCAGACCGTGCTTGGAGATCAGTTCACGGGTCCGGCGGATCTTGGGGAGCATGATGTCGAGGAAGGCCTGGCCGCCGAAGCCGGGCTCGACGGTCATGATGAGCAGCATGTCGAGCTCGGGGAGCAGGTCCTCGTACGGCTCGATGGGCGTGGCCGGCTTGAGCGCCATCGAGGCGCGCGCGCCCTTGGCCCGGATCTCCCGGGCGAGCCGGACCGGCGCCGCGGCGGCCTCGACGTGGAAGGTCACCGAGCCGGCGCCCGCCTCCACGTACTGCGGGGCCCAGCGGTCGGGGTCCTCGATCATCAGGTGGCAGTCGAGCGGGGTGTCCGTCGCGCGGGCCAGCGACTCCACGATCGGGACGCCCAGCGTCAGATTGGGCACGAAGTGGTTGTCCATCACGTCGACGTGCAGCCAGTCGGCACCGCCGACGGCCTTCGCCTCATCGGCGAGCCGGGCGAAGTCCGCGGACAGGATGCTGGGGTTGATCTGCGCCATGAGCCAAGCCTCCCACGTTCTTGGGCGCTTCTTTGCCGCTGAGCGGTTTCGGATCCGGTCCAGACCACTTTCGGTACGAAGTGACGAGTCCGGGACCCGTACAGACCGGGAGATTACGGTCGGGCGGTCGAACGGCCGGACGACCGGGACTCAGGCGGTCCGGCGCAGCAGCGCCAGGTACATGGCGTCCGTACCGTGCAGATGCGGCCACAGCTGGACGTCCGGACCGTCGCCGAGGTCCGGGACGCCGGGCAGCAGCGGGCGGGCGTCGATCAGCTCGGCGCCGCCCACCTTCTTGAGGACGTCGTCGACGACCGCGCGGGTCTCGGCGAGGTGCGGCGAGCAGGTCGCGTACCCCACCACTCCCCCGACCCGCACCGCGCCGAGCGCCTCGGTGAGCAGGGCGCGCTGGAGCGGGGCGAAGCCGTCCAGGTCCTCGGGGCGGCGGCGCCAGCGGGCCTCGGGGCGGCGGCGCAGGGCGCCGAGCCCCGAGCACGGCACGTCCATGAGGACCCGGTCGAAGGAGCCGGGGCGCCACGGCGGGCGGGTGCCGTCGGCGGCGATCACCTGGTACGGGCCGGGGTTGCCGGCGAGGGCGCGCTCGACGAGGCGGGCGCGGTGCGGCTGCTTCTCGGAGGCGAGGAGCGCCGCGCCCCGCTCGGAGGCGAGCGCGGCGAGCAGCGCGGCCTTGCCGCCGGGGCCCGCGCAGCCGTCGAGCCAGCGGGTGTCGGAGCCCTCCAGGGGCGCGTCGGCGAGGGCGATCGCGACGAGCTGGCTGCCCTCGTCCTGGACGCCGGCCCGGCCCTCCTTGACCGCCTCGATGGCACCGGGCTCGCCGCCCTCGGCCATCCGCAGGGCGTACGGCGACCAGCGGCCGGGCTCGGTCTCGGCCGTGGCGGCCAGCTCCTCGGTGGTGATCCGGCCGGGCCGGGCGACGAGGGTGACCTCGGGCCGCTCGTTGTCGGCCTCCAGCAGGCTCTCGATCCCGGCGCGGCCGCCGCCCAGGGCGTCCCAGAGCGCGGAGACGACCCAGCGGGGGTGCGAGTGGACGACGGCGAGGTGGTCCTCGGCGTCCTCGTCGTACGGCGGGGCGACCTGCTCCACCCAGGCGTCGAGGTCCTGCTGCGAGATCTTCCGCAGCACGGCGTTCACGAACTTGGCGCGGCCGTCGCCGAGCACCACCCGGGCCAGCTCGACGGTGGCGGAGACGGCGGCGTGGGTCGGGATCCGGGTGCCCAGGAGCTGGTGGGCGCCGAGCGAGAGGACGTCGAGCACGGGCGGGTCGACCTCGCGCAGCGGCCGGTCGACGCAGGCCGAGATGATCGCGTCGTACGTGCCCTGGCGGCGCAGCGTCCCGTACACGAGCTCGGTCGCGAGCGCCGCGTCCCGCCCGTCGAAATCGCCCTTGTCACGGGCCTTCTTCAACAGCGGCGGCAGCACCAGGTTCGCGTAGGCGTCCCGCTCGTCCACCGCCCTCAGCGCCTCGAAGGCGAGCATCCGGACGGGGTCCTTCTGGGGCCGCCGGTAGGGCTTGTGGGGACGGCGACGTGCCTGCTCGCTCAAAGGTGCTCCGCGTGACGAAATGAGGGGTCGAACGCTCCCAGCCTACGTCGCCCGCGGAGCCGCCCGCGCCCTACGCCCCCAGCCGCTCGCCGGGGGCGATCCGGACGCCCCGGGCCCAGTCGGCGGCCCTCATGGGCTTCTTGCCCTGGGGCTGGACCCAGAGCAGTTCCACGGCGTACGAGCCGGTGCCCGCGTACACGTTGTTCTTGCCGACGGCGAGCGCGCCCGGGGCGAGGTCGGTGCGGTCCGGGAGGGGGGCGACCTGGATCAGCTTGAGGCGCTCGCCGCGGAAGACGGTCCAGGCGCCGGGGGCCGGGGTGCAGCCGCGGACCACGCGGTCCACCCGGAGCGCGGGGGCGGCGAAGTCGACGTGGGCGTCCTCGACCTGGATCTTCGGGGCGAGGGTGATGCCCTCGACCGGCTGCGGGACGGCCTGGAGGGTGCCGTCCTCGATGCCGTCCATGGTCGCGGCGAGCAGTCCGGCGCCCGCGAAGGCGAGCCGGGTGAGCAGGTCGCCGCTGGTGTCGGTGGGGCGGATGTCCTCGGTGACGACGCCGTAGACCGGGCCGGAGTCGAGGCCCTCCTCGATGAGGAAGGTGGAGGCGCCCGTCACCTGGTCGCCGGCCATCAGGGAGTGCTGGACGGGCGCCGCGCCCCGCCATGCGGGCAGCAGCGAGAAGTGCAGGTTGACCCAGCCTCGGGCGGGGATGTCGAGCGCGGCCTTGGGCAGCAGCGCGCCGTACGCGACGACCGGGCAGCAGTCCGGCGCGATCTCCCGCAGCCGGGCGAGGAACTCCTCGTCGCGCGGCCTGGCCGGCTTCAGGACCTCGATGCCCGCCTCCTCGGCCCGCTGGGCGACCGGGCTGGCGACGAGCCGCCGGCCGCGCCCCGCCGGGGCGTCGGGCCGGGTGACCACGGCGGCCACCTCGTGCCGCCCGGAGGCGAGCAGGGCGTCCAGGGCGGGAACGGCGACCTCGGGGGTGCCTGCGAAGACGAGCTTCATGGGTGGCGACTGCCTGTCTCTCCGGGGGCGTTGCGGGCAGCGCACCAGTCTAGGCGGCCGGGGCGCAGGGGGCGTACGGGAGGACGAGCGGCCCGCGCATATGCGTGTACGCCCCCGCAGCGTGACCCAACTCCCGGTGGCGCGTTGGTCAAGAGAGATTGACCGAATCGGGCCGCTGTTCCCCCCCTCCGCGGCCCGCCCCCTTAAACGCCGGTTCGAGAGGCTTTCACATGGCCGACCACGCAACCCACGACGCCCAAGCCCGGGCAAGTCTGCATCTGTTGGTGCGGGACATCGAGCGGGTCCGGCGGCAGGTGGACGCACTGCGCACGCTCACGGCCCAGCTGGGCAATGTCTACCGCCCTCGCCGCTCCGGCCCGTCCACGGGCTTCGTCGTCTACGGGCGCGCGCCCGCCCCGACCGTACGCCTCGCCCAGGAGCTGCGGGACAGCGTCGAGACCCTGGTGACCGCGGCCGTCGACTTCGACCGCTCGCTCGGCTTCTCCTGGGACGCGGTGGGTTCCGCGCTCGGGGTCACCAAGCAGGCCGTCCACCGGCGCTACGGCGCCCGGCGCGCGCCCCAGCCGGGCGCGGCCGTGGACCAGGACCACGCGGTGGAGCCGGGCGTGGCCCGCGCGCTCCCCTCGGTCCCCGCCGCCCGTTCGATGCCGCCGCAGCCCACCTCGGGCAGCTCCGCCTTCCGCGAGGACCCGCGCCCGTCGGCCTTCCCCGGCCCGCGCAACGCCTGACCGCCGAGCGCCGCACGGCCGCCCGCCCCACCGGGGACGGGCGGCCGTGGCGTTTCCGGGGCCCGCCGGCCGGGGCCCCGTCAGCCGATGTCCGGCGGGTCCACGCGGATCCGCACCGGGTCCCCGCCACCCCGCGCGAGGCGCCCGGCCCGGGCCTGCTTGAGCGAGGTCGCGAGGGCCGCGCCGCTGCCCGGCGGGACCCGGACCAGGGCCCGGTCCCACTGCTCGCCCGGCGGCGGATCGCCGGGCCTGCGGGGCCCGCCTGGGCGGACGACGGGCAGCGGCACGGGGCCGAGGACCTCGGCGTCGGCGGGGAGCCCGGCCGCCGCGAGGAAGCCCTCGACGGCTTCCGGCGCCCCGGTCACGGCGGCCATCCGGGAGACCGGCGGGAAGCCCAGCTCGGCCCGCTCGGCCAGCTCCCGCCGGGCGTGCCCGGCCGGGTCCCAGCGGACGAGCGCCTGGACGGGCCGGAGGGTCGGTTCGGCGACCACGACGACGGTGCCGCCCTCGGCCTGCCCCCGGACCAGCGCGGCCGCGTCGATCCAGCGGCGCAGCGCCTCCTCGCCCGCCCGCAGGTCGGGCCGGCCGAGCATGGCCCAGCCGTCGAGGAGCAGCGCGGCCGCGTAGCCGCCCTCGGCGACGGGCTCGGCTCCGGGGGTGGAGACGACGAGCGCGGGGCGTCCGGGCACGCTGTCCAGGACGTGGTCGCGCCCGGAGGTCCGTACGGGGACGGCGGGGAACGCCCGGCCGAGCTCCTCCGCGGTCCGCCGGGCTCCGACCACCTGGGCCCGCAGGCGGGTCGAGCCGCACTCCACGCAGTGCCAGTCGGGGGCGCCGCGGCCGCACCAGCCGCACCGCAGCTCCTGCTGCTCGGGGGCCTCCAGGGGCCCGGCGCAGTGCCGGCAGCGGGCGGGCGTGCGGCAGCGCTCGCAGGCCAGCCTCGGCACGTACCCCCGGCGGGGGACCTGGACCAGCACCGGCCCGGTCTTGAGGCCCTCCCGCACCACCTGCCAGGCCAGCGTGGGCAGTCGGGCGGCCCGCGCGGCCTCGTCGCGGGCGAGGTCGGTGTCGCCGACGGTCCGCACGAGCGGCGCGGCGGCCCGCACCTGGTCACGCCCGGCCACGAGGGGCTGGGCCCAGCCGGACTCGACGAGCTGCGCGGCCTCGACGGTGCAGCTGGTGGAGCCCAGCAGGAAGGCGCACCGATCGTGGGCGGCGCGCAGCAGCAGCACCTCGCGGGCGTGGGGCTGCGGGGCGTGCGGTTCGCTGTGGCTGCCGTCGCCGTCGTCCCAGATGACGGCGAGGCCGAGGTCCCGTACGGGCGCGAACATGGCCGCCCTGGTGCCGACGACGGCCCGCACGGCGCCGCGCCGGACGGCGAGCCACTGCGCGTACCGCTTCTCGGGGCCCGCGTCGGCGGTGAGCAGCGCGTGCCGCCCCTCCCCCAGGACCTCGGTCAGCGCCGCGTCGACCCGGCCCGCGGCCCGCCCGTCGGGGACGACCACGAGCGCGCCCCGCCCGGAGGCGAGGGTGGCGGCGACGGCGCGGGCGATCTCCTGGGCCCAGTACGGCCCCGGCAGCGCGTTCCACACGGCGCGGGGCGCCCCGCCGCGCGCGAGGGAGTCCAGGAACGCCGGGCCCCGCTCGTACCGCGTCCAGCTCCCCGGCTCCGGCGCCCTCGGCGGCGGCAGCGGGGCGGGCGAGGGCCGCCCCTCCGCCTTGGCGCTGCGCGGCGGCACGGCGAGCTGGAGCACGTCGGCGAGGCTGCCCGCGTACCGGTCGGCGACGGCCCGGGCGAGGCCGAGCAGCTCGGGCCCGAGCACCGGCTCGGGCGAGACGACGTCGGCGAGCGCGGCCAGCGGCCCGGAGTACTCCGAGGTGGCCCGCCGCTCGACGAGGAACCCGTCGATGAGCCGCCCGCCCTCGCGCCGCCCGTTCTTGACCTGGTGGGCCCCCGCCCCGAACCGCACCCGCACCCGCACCCCGGGGCGGGCGGCCTCGTCCAGCTCCTCGGGGACCGCGTAGTCGAAGAACTGGTCGAGGTGGAGCGCCCCCTTGTTCACGACGACCCGCGCGACCGGCAGCTCCTTGGCCAGCGCGGCCCCCCGCCACGTCCGCGGCTTGGCCCGCGGCACCTTCGCCTTCCGGACGGTCTCCCGGATGAGCGCGAGCTGCTCGGGCTCGTCGGACTTCTCGTTCTCGCTGCTCACAGCCCCATACCTACCAGACGCCGCCGACAGCCGGACACGGCCGAAGCCCGGCACCCCCACGGGGTGCCGGGCTTCGTCGTCCGAGTCCTGGATTACAGGCCGGCGGCCTGCCTCAGGGCCTCCACGCGGTCCGTGCGCTCCCAGGTGAAGTCCGGCAGCTCGCGGCCGAAGTGGCCGTAGGCGGCGGTCTGGGAGTAGATCGGGCGGAGCAGGTCGAGGTCGCGGATGATCGCGGCCGGGCGGAGGTCGAAGACCTCGCCGATGGCGTTCTCGATCTTCTCGGTCTCGACGGTGTGGGTGCCGAAGGTCTCGACGAAGAGGCCGACGGGCTCGGCCTTGCCGATCGCGTAGGCGACCTGGACCTCGCAGCGCGAGGCGAGGCCCGCGGCGACGACGTTCTTGGCGACCCAGCGCATGGCGTAGGCGGCCGAGCGGTCGACCTTGGACGGGTCCTTGCCGGAGAAGGCGCCGCCGCCGTGGCGGGCCATGCCGCCGTAGGTGTCGATGATGATCTTGCGGCCGGTGAGGCCGGCGTCGCCCATCGGGCCGCCGATCTCGAAGCGGCCGGTCGGGTTCACGAGCAGGCGGTAGCCGTCGGTGTCGAGCTTGATGCCGTCCTCGACGAGCTGCTTGAGGACGTGCTCCACGACGAACTCGCGGATGTCGGGCGCGAGCAGCGACTCGAGGTCGATGTCCGAGGCGTGCTGCGAGGAGACGACGACCGTGTCGAGGCGGACGGCCTTGTCGCCGTCGTACTCGATGGTGACCTGGGTCTTGCCGTCGGGACGCAGGTACGGGATGGTGCCGTTCTTGCGGACCTCGGTGAGGCGGCGGGAGAGCCGGTGCGCGATGTGGATCGGCAGCGGCATCAGCTCGGGGGTCTCGTCCGACGCGTAGCCGAACATCAGGCCCTGGTCGCCGGCGCCCTGCTTGTCGAGCTCGTCCTCGTCGCCCTCGACCCGCTTCTCGTACGCGGTGTCCACGCCCTGGGCGATGTCCGGGGACTGGGATCCGATGGACACCGACACGCCGCAGGAGGCGCCGTCGAAGCCCTTCTTCGAGGAGTCGTAACCGATCTCGAGGATCTTGTTCCGGACGAGGGTCGGGATGTCCGCCCACGCCTTGGTGGTCACCTCACCGGCGACGTGCACCAGACCGGTGGTGATCAGCGTCTCGACGGCGACGCGCGAGGTGGGGTCCTCGCGCAGCAGTGCGTCGAGAATGGTGTCGCTGATCTGGTCAGCGATCTTGTCGGGGTGGCCCTCGGTGACGGACTCCGAGGTGAACAGACGACGGGACACAACGCTCCCTGGGGTTGCAGCGGCTGCTGGCTACTCGTGACGCGGACCGGCAGGGGGCTGCGCCCCGCGACGTTCCACGAACAGTCTATCGGTCGTGGTCGTGCAATGGACCAGGTGTCTCGCCTGGCGAATGCCGGTGGACGGGCGGAACCGGCCTCCGGCAAGGCAGACCTGCCCACGCGGGTGGGGCGCAAATCACTCGTCAGGCGGTGTTTCGCGCCTCCGTGAGGACCGGTTCGCGCCCCCGGAGGCGGCGGGGCGCGGCGCCCCCGGAGACGACGGGGATGCGTCAGGTCGCGGGGCGCAGCCGCGGCAGGACCAGGTCCCAGACCGTCTCGGCGAGCGCTTCCTTCGGCCCGTACGGCACGGGGGTCTCGGCGCCGTCCGACGCGAGGACGACGGCCTCGTTCTCCTCGGAGCCGAAGGTCTTCCGCTCCCCCACCTCGTTGACGACGAGGAGGTCGCAGCCCTTCCGGGCGAGCTTGGCGCGCCCGTTGGCGAGGACGTCGTCGGTCTCGGCGGCGAAACCGACGACCACCTGCCCGGGCAGGGCGCGGTCGGCGGACAGCTCGGCGAGGACGTCGGGGTTGCGGACGAGTTCGATCGTGGGCGCGCCCCCGTCGTCCGTCTTCTTGATCTTCCCCGGCGCGTAGACGGCCGGGCGGAAGTCGGCGACGGCGGCGGCCATCACGACCGCGTCGGCGTCGGCGGCGGCCTTGAGGACGGCCTCGCGGAGCTGGACGGCGGTGCCGACGTGGACCACGTCGACTCCGGCGGGGTCGGCGATGCCGGTGTTCGCCTCGACGAGGGTGACCCGGGCGCCGCGGGCGGCGGCGGCCTTCGCGAGGGCGTAGCCCTGCTTCCCCGAGGAGCGGTTGCCGAGGTAGCGGACGGGGTCGAGGGGCTCGCGGGTGCCGCCGGCGCTGACGACCACGTGACGGCCCGCGAGGTCGGGGACGGTCACGCCCCGCGCGAGGATCCGCCTGCAGACCTCGAAGATCTCCCCCGGGTCCGGGAGCCGGCCCTTGCCGGTGTCGACACCGGTGAGGCGGCCGACGGCCGGCTCGATGACCACGGCGCCGCGGCGGCGCAGGGTGGCCACGTTCTCCTGGGTCGCCGGGTGCTCCCACATCTCGGTGTGCATGGCGGGGGCGAAGACGACCGGACAGCGCGCGGTGAGCAGCGTGTTGGTGAGCAGGTCGTCCGCGAGGCCGTGGGCGGCCTTGGCGAGCATGTCGGCGGTGGCGGGGGCGACGACGACGAGGTCGGCGGCCTGGCCGATCCGCACGTGCGGGACCTCGTGGACGGACTCCCACACCTCGGTGGAGACCGGGTTGCCGGAGAGCGCGGACCAGGTGGCGGCGCCGACGAAGTGGAGGGCGGAGTCGGTGGGCACGACGCGCACGTCGTGGCCGGACTCGGTCAGCCGGCGCAGCAGCTCGCACGCCTTGTAGGCGGCGATGCCGCCGCTCACGCCCAGGACGACCTTCGGCTTGGCCACCACGCTCACTGTTGCTCCCCGCACTCGGATGCGTACGACTCCATGAGACACCACAGGCCCGGCGGATGTTCCGCCGGGCCTGTGGTGACAAGCGTTACAAGCTGTGCTTACTGCGCGGGGCCCTCGATGGCCTCGGACGTCAGCAGACCCGCGTTGATCTCGCGCAGGGCGATCGAGAGCGGCTTCTCGTGGACGTGGGTGTCGACGAGCGGACCCACGTACTCCAGCAGGCCCTCGCCGAGCTGGGAGTAGTACGCGTTGATCTGACGCGCGCGCTTGGCCGCGTAGATCACGAGGCTGTACTTCGAGTCCGTGGCCTCGAGCAGCTCGTCGATCGGCGGGTTGATGATGCCCTCGGGCGCGGTGATGGAAGAGGACACGCTCTACCTTCCGAAGATGGAAAAAAGATCAGACAACGTGCATCAACGTTAGCAGCTCGCGTGCGACGTCCTCGACGGAGGTGTTGACGAGCGTGGTGTCGAACTCCGACTCGGCGGCCAGCTCGACCTTCGCGGCCTGCAGCCGGCGCTCGATGACCTCGGGCGACTCGGTGCCGCGGCCGGTGAGCCGGCGGACCAGCTCCTCCCAGCTCGGCGGGGCCAGGAAGACCAGCTGGGACTCCGCCATGGAGTCCTTCACCTGGCGGGCGCCCTGGAGGTCGATCTCCAGGAGCACGGGCTCGCCGGCGTCGAGACGCTCGAGGACGGCGCCGCGGGGGGTGCCGTAGCGGTTGCCCGCGAACTCGGCCCACTCGAGGAGCTCACCGTTGGCGATCAGCTTGTCGAACTCGTCGTCCGCGACGAAGAAGTAGTGGACGCCGTGCTTCTCGCCGGGGCGGGGCTTCCGAGTCGTCGCCGACACCGAGAGCCAGACCTCGGGGTGGACCTTGCGCATATGAGCGACGACCGTGCTCTTGCCCACCCCTGAGGGGCCGGAGAGCACGGTCAGCCGCGGACGTACCTCTGCTGCCATGCAGCGATTATTCCAGCTTTACCGGCATGCCCGGGACGCCCGTCCCGGATCGGAGGCCGGACCGGCCGCCGGATCAGGCGCCGGTGCTGCCGAACTCGCGCTCCAGGGAGGCGATCTGGTTGGAGCCGAGACCACGGACGCGACGGCTCTCGGAGATGCCGAGGCGCTCCATGATCTGCTTGGCGCGGACCTTGCCGACGCCGGGCAGCGACTCGAGCAGCGCGGAGACCTTCATCTTGCCGATGACGTCGTTCTCCTGGCCGCTCTTGATGACCTCGTGGAGGGAGGCGCCGGAGTGCTTGAGTCGATTCTTGACCTCGGCCCGCTCCCGGCGAGCCGCGGCGGCCTTTTCGAGCGCGGCTGCGCGCTGTTCAGGGGTAAGGGGCGGAAGAGCCACGCCTACGTCACCTCGGATGTCGATCTGTCGGATACGGACCGGTGAGGAACCTGGACGCCCCACACCAGTGGAGCAACGGTCAACGGAGTGGTCGTTGAACGCCTGCTCTGCCCCGGAGACTAGCGGCCGAGACCGCTCCAGTCAGCGAGAACAGCGGAAAAGTCCTGGTCAGCATCGACCGACCAGGACTTTTCCGGCATATCGACCCGGTTTTGAGCCAAGTTTTCGTCAAGGAGTGAGACGGCTCACCGCCGGGCACCCCGTCCGCTCCGACCTGCGGATTGTCCGGGAGACGCGTCAGCCGGCGACGGCCGCGCGGATCTCGTCCGCGTAGCGGTGCGCCGAGTCCCGCAGGGCGGCCACGTCCGGGCCGTTGCGCAGGACGCCGCGGCTGACGTTCGGGACGACGTTGCCGACCGCCGGGCCGAAGACGGCCGGGAGGTCGGCGGGGGTCGCGCCCTGGGCGCCGATGCCGGGGGCGAGGAGCGGCCCGTTGATGTCCAGGTCGAAGGAGGACAGGTCGCCGAGGGTGGCGCCGACGACCGCGCCGAAGGAGCCCATGGGGGTCTCCCCCGCGTTCTCCTCGGCGAGGTGGGCGAGCATGGTCGCGCCGATGGTGCGGCCGTCCTCGCGGACCGCCCGCTGGACCTCGGCGCCCTCCGGGTTGGAGGTGAGGGCCAGCACGAAGAGGCCGGCGCCGGACTCCCGGGCCAGGTCGACGGCGGGCTTCAGGGCGCCGTAACCGAGGTACGGGGAGACCGTCAGCGCGTCGGAGAAGAGCGGGGAGTCCTTGCGCAGGAAGGTCTCCGCGTACGCGGCCATGGTGGAGCCGATGTCGCCGCGCTTGGCGTCCATGACGACCAGGCCGCCCGCCGCGCGCAGATCGGCGGTGGCGCGCTCCAGGACGGCGATGCCGCGCGAGCCGAAGCGCTCGAAGAAGGCGGACTGCGGCTTGAAGACGGCCACGGTCTCGGCGAGGGCCTCGACGACGGTGAAGGTGAAGCGCTCCAGGCCGGCGATGTCGTCGGCCAGGCCCCAGGAGTCGAGCAGGGCGGCGTGCGGGTCGATGCCGACGCAGAGGGGGCCGCGCTCGTCCATGGCGGAGCGCAGGCGGGTGCCGAAGGAGAGAGTCACTTCGCGGCCTTTCGGTTGTCGGCGCCGACGGCCTCGGCGAGGGTGGCGTACGGGGAGGCCGCGAGGCGCGCCGCGAGGCCCTTGTGGATCGCGCGGGCGTAGAACGGGCCCTCGTAGATGAAGGCGCTGTAGCCCTGGACGAGGGTGGCGCCGGCGAGGATGCGCTGCCAGGCGTCCTCGGCGTTCTCGATGCCGCCGACGCCCACCAGGACCAGGCGGTCGCCCACGCGCGCGTGGAGGCGGCGCAGGACGGCCAGGGAGCGCTCCTTGACGGGCGCGCCGGACAGGCCGCCGGTCTCCTTGACCAGCGCGGGGTCGGACTTCAGGCCGAGGCCCTCGCGCGCGATGGTGGTGTTGGTGGCGATGATGCCGTCGAGGCCGAGCTCCAGGGCGAGGTCCGCGACGGCGTCGACGTCCTCGTCGGCCAGGTCGGGGGCGATCTTGACCAGCAGGGGGACCCGGCGGCCGGTGACCGTGCGGTCGGCGGCCTCGCGGACGGCGGTGAGCAGCGGGCGCAGGGACTCGGTGGCCTGAAGGTTGCGCAGCCCGGGGGTGTTCGGCGAGGAGACGTTGACGACGAGGTAGTCGGCGTGGGCGGCGAGGCGCTCGGTGGACTTCACGTAGTCGGCGGCGGCCTCGGCCTCGGGGACGACCTTGGTCTTGCCGATGTTGACGCCGACGACCGTCCTGAAGACGGGGTTGCGGGCGGCGAGGCGGGCGGCGACGGCGGCGGAGCCCTCGTTGTTGAAGCCCATGCGGTTGATCAGGGCGCGGTCCGGGACGAGCCGGAAGAGTCGCTTCCTGGGGTTGCCGGGCTGGGCCTCGCCGGTGACGGTGCCGATCTCCACGTGGTCGAAGCCGAGCATCGACATGCCGTCGATGGCGACGGCGTTCTTGTCGAAGCCGGCGGCGAGTCCGAAGGGGCCGTGCATGCGCAGGCCCAGGGCCTCGACGCGCAGCGACGTGTGGCGGGGGTCGAGGACGGCTGCGACGAGGGTGCGCAGGACCGGGATCCGGGCGGCGAGGCGGATCCAGCGGAAGGCCATGTGGTGGGCCTGCTCGGCGTCCATGCGCTTGAAGACCAGGTTGAAGAAGAACTTGTACATGCTGGTGGCTCCAGGTCATGAAGAGGGGGACACCGCAGGTCCTGCCGGTGTCCCCCTCCTGGTACGGGCTGCTAGTCGCGGGCCGCGGTCAGGTGCTCCGCGTGCTCCTGGAGCGAGCGGACGCCCACGTCGCCGCGGTTGAGCGCGTCGATGCCCTGGACGGCCGCGGCGAGCGCCTGGACCGTGGTGAGGCAGGGGACGCTGCGCGCCACCGCGGCCGTACGGATCTCGTAGCCGTCGAGGCGGCCGCCGGTGCCGTACGGGGTGTTGACGATCAGGTCGACCTGGCCGTCGTGGATGAGCTGGACGATGGTCTTCTCGCCGTTCGGGCCCTCGCCCTCGCTGAGCTTGCGGACGACCGTGGCGTTGATGCCGTTCCGCTTGAGGACCTCGGCGGTGCCGGAGGTGGCGAGCAGCTCGAAGCCGTGGGCGACGAGCTCGCGGGCCGGGAAGATCATCGAGCGCTTGTCGCGGTTGGCGACCGAGATGAACGCGCGGCCCTTGGTGGGCAGCGGGCCGTAGGCGCCGGCCTGCGACTTGGCGTAGGCCGTGCCGAAGACCGCGTCGATGCCCATGACCTCGCCGGTGGAGCGCATCTCCGGGCCGAGGACGGTGTCGACGCCGCGGCCGTGCACGTCGCGGAAGCGCGACCACGGCATCACGGCCTCCTTGACGGAGATCGGCGCGTCGAGCGGCAGGGTGCCGCCGTCGCCGTTCTTCGGCAGCAGGCCCTCGGCGCGCAGCTCGGCGATGGTGGCGCCGAGCGAGATGCGGGCGGCGGCCTTCGCCAGCGGCACGGCGGTCGCCTTCGAGGTGAAGGGGACGGTCCGGGAGGCGCGCGGGTTGGCCTCCAGGACGTAGAGGATGTCGCCGGCCATGGCGAACTGGATGTTGATCAGGCCGCGGACGCCGACGCCCTTGGCGATGGCCTCGGTGGAGGCCCGCAGGCGCTTGATGTCGAAGCCGCCGAGGGTGATCGGGGGCAGGGCGCAGGCCGAGTCGCCGGAGTGGATGCCGGCCTCCTCGATGTGCTCCATGACGCCGCCGAGGTAGAGCTCCTCGCCGTCGTAGAGCGCGTCGACGTCGATCTCGATGGCGTCGTCGAGGAAGCGGTCGACCAGGACCGGCCGGGTGGGGCTGATCTCGGTGGACTCGGCGATGTACGACTCCAGGCGGGCCTCGTCGTAGACGATCTCCATGCCGCGGCCGCCGAGCACGTACGAGGGGCGCACGAGGACGGGGTAGCCGATCTCGTCGGCGATGGCCTTGGCGCCGGCGAAGGTGGTCGCGGTGCCGTGCTTCGGCGCGGGGAGCCCGGCCTCGGCGAGGACGCGGCCGAAGGCGCCGCGGTCCTCGGCGGCGTGGATGGCCTCCGGGGAGGTGCCGACGACCGGCACGCCGTTGTCCTTGAGCGCCTGCGACAGGCCCAGCGGGGTCTGGCCGCCGAGCTGGACGACGACACCGGCGACGGGGCCGGCGAGGGTCTCGGCGTGGACGATCTCCAGCACGTCTTCCAGCGTCAGCGGCTCGAAGTACAGGCGGTCGGAGGTGTCGTAGTCCGTCGAGACGGTCTCCGGATTGCAGTTGACCATCACGGTCTCGTAGCCCGCGTCGCTCAGGGCGAAGGAGGCGTGGACGCAGGAGTAGTCGAACTCGATGCCCTGGCCGATGCGGTTCGGGCCGGAGCCCAGGATGATCACCGCGGGCTTCTCGCGCGGGGCGACCTCGGACTCCTCGTCGTAGGACGAGTAGAAGTACGGGGTCTTGGCGGCGAACTCGGCGGCGCAGGTGTCGACCGTCTTGTAGACCGGGCGGACGCCGAGGGCGTGCCGGACCTCGCGGACGACGTCCTCGCGCAGGCCGCGGATCTCGGCGATCTGGACGTCGGAGAAGCCGTGGCGCTTGGCCTCGGCGAGGAGCTCGGGCTCCAGCTTCTCGGCGGCGGCCAGCTCGTCGGCGATCTCCTTGATCAGGAAGAGCTGGTCGACGAACCACGGGTCGATCTTCGTGGCGTCGAAGACCTCCTGCGGGGTGGCGCCGGCGCGGATGGCCTGCATGACCGTGTTGATGCGGCCGTCGGTCGGGCGGACCGACTCGCGGAGCAGCTCGGCCTTGTCGCCGGGCTCGCCGGTGAAGGTGAACTGCGAGCCCTTCTTCTCCAGGGAGCGCAGGGCCTTCTGGAGGGCCTCCGTGAAGTTGCGGCCGATGGCCATGGCCTCGCCGACCGACTTCATGGTGGTGGTGAGGGTGGAGTCGGCCTGCGGGAACTTCTCGAAGGCGAAGCGCGGGGCCTTGACGACGACGTAGTCGAGCGTGGGCTCGAAGGACGCCGGGGTCTTCTCCGTGATGTCGTTCGGGATCTCGTCCAGCGTGTAGCCGACGGCGAGACGGGCCGCGATCTTGGCGATCGGGAAGCCGGTCGCCTTGGAGGCGAGCGCCGAGGAGCGGGAGACGCGCGGGTTCATCTCGATGACGATGATCCGGCCGTCGTCCGGGTTGACCGCGAACTGGATGTTGCAGCCGCCGGTGTCGACGCCGACCTCGCGGATGATCGCGATGCCGATGTCGCGCAGGCGCTGGTACTCGCGGTCGGTGAGCGTCATCGCCGGGGCGACGGTGATCGAGTCGCCGGTGTGGACGCCCATCGGGTCGAAGTTCTCGATGGAGCAGACGACCACGACGTTGTCGTTCTTGTCGCGCATGAGCTCCAGCTCGTACTCCTTCCAGCCGAGGATGGACTCCTCCAGGAGCACCTCGGTGGTCGGGGAGAGCGTCAGGCCCTGGCCGGCGATGCGGCGCAGCTCCTCCTCGTCGTGGGCGAAGCCGGAGCCGGCGCCGCCCATGGTGAAGGAGGGGCGGACGACGACGGGGTAGCCGCCGAGCGTCTCGACGCCCTTGAGGACGTCGTCCATGGAGTGGCAGATGACGGAGCGGGCGGACTCGCCGTATCCGATCTTGGCCTTGACGGCCTCGACGACGCCCTTGAAGAGGTCGCGGTCCTCGCCCTTGTGGATGGCCTCGACGTTGGCGCCGATGAGCTCGACGCCGTACTTCTCGAGGACGCCCTGCTCGTGCATGGAGATCGCGGTGTTGAGCGCGGTCTGGCCGCCGAGGGTGGGCAGGAGGGCGTCGGGGCGCTCCTTGGCGATGATCTTCTCGACGAACTCGGGGGTGATCGGCTCGACGTAGGTGGCGTCGGCGATCTCCGGGTCGGTCATGATCGTGGCCGGGTTGGAGTTGACCAGGATCACCCGCAGGCCCTCGGCCTTGAGGATGCGGCAGGCCTGGGTGCCGGAGTAGTCGAACTCTGCGGCCTGGCCGATGACGATCGGGCCGGAGCCGATGACCAGGACGGACTGGATATCGGTGCGCTTAGGCACGCTCGGCCTCCATCAGGGATACGAAGCGGTCGAAGAGGTACGCGGCGTCGTGCGGGCCCGCGGCCGCCTCGGGGTGGTACTGGACGGAGAAGGCCGGCTGGTCGAGCAGCTGGAGGCCTTCCACGACGTCGTCGTTCAGGCAGACGTGGGAGACCTCGACCCGCCCGAAGGGGGTCTCGGACACCTTGTCGAGGGGCGCGTCGACGGCGAAGCCGTGGTTGTGCGCGGTGACCTCGACCTTGCCGGTGGTGCGGTCCTGCACCGGCTGGTTGATGCCGCGGTGGCCGTACTTCAGCTTGTAGGTGCCGAAGCCGAGGGCGCGGCCGAGGATCTGGTTGCCGAAGCAGATGCCGAAGAGGGGCGTCTTGCGCTCCAGGACGGCCTGCATGACGGAGACGGGTCCGTCGGCGGTGGCCGGGTCGCCGGGGCCGTTGGAGAAGAACACGCCGTCGGGGTCGACGGCGTAGACGTCCTCGGCGGTGGCGGTGGCGGGCAGGACGTGGACCTCGATGCCGCGCTCGGCCATCCGGTGCGGGGTCATGCCCTTGATGCCGAGGTCGACGGCGGCGACGGTGAACTTCTTCTCGCCGATCGCGGGGACGACGTACGTCTCCTGGGTGGCGACCTCGGCGGAGAGGTTCGCGCCCTTCATCTCGGGCTGCTGGCGGACCTCGGCGAGCATGGTGCCCTCGTCGGGGAGCGCGTTGCCGGAGAAGATGCCGACGCGCATGGCGCCGCTCTCGCGCAGGTGGCGGGTGAGGGCGCGGGTGTCGATGCCCTGGATGCCGACGACGCCCTGGTCGCGCAGCTCCTCGTCCAGCGAGCGCCGGGAGCGCCAGTTGGACGAGACGCGGGCGGGGTCGCGGACGACGTAGCCGGAGACCCAGATGCGGCCGGACTCGGGGTCCTCGTCGTTGACGCCGGTGTTGCCGACGTGGGGGGCGGTCATGACCACGACCTGCCGGTGGTACGACGGGTCGGTGAGGGTCTCCTGGTAGCCGGTCATGCCGGTGGAGAACACGGCCTCGCCGAAGGTCTCCCCCACGGCCCCGTAGGCGCGGCCGCGGAAGATGCGGCCGTCCTCCAGGACGAGTACGGCGGGAACCTTGGTGGTTCCCCTGGTGGAGGTCGTCATCGTGCGATGCCTTCCGTCGTGGTGGATACGGCGTTCATGGAGTTGAGGGCCTCGACCCAGGCGGTGTGCTCGGCCGCCCGGTCGGAGCGGAAGCCGGAGTCGAGCAGCTTGCCTCCGTGCTCCCAGGTGACGATCAGGAGCCCGCCCTCGGCGAGGACCTTGCCGGCGATGCCCTTGTCGAGGCGGGCGCCGCGCAGGGCGGTGGCCGGTACGAAGAAGTCGTTCGCCCCGGGGCGGACGACCTCGATCCCGGCGTCGGTGAGCGTGAGCTCGGCGCGGCTGCGGGTGCCGAGGCCGTGGGCGACGATCCGGTCGAGCCACTGCCCGGCGGTCGTGGACCCGTGGTAGCGCCCGCTGAGAGTCAGTGTCGCCTCACCGGGCGCCGGGGGCGCGGTGGGAAGCCCGGGCAGGTCCGACTGGAGGCTGCCTCGCCACTTCCATCCCTGGCGCATGAGCCAGTACACGAAGGCGACGAAGAGGAGCAGTCCGGCGACCCAGCCGAGCCGCCCGGCCCAGTCGGTCACCTCCGCCGACTTCTGCTCGGCAGCCTCTGCGGCGATTGCGATGAGTGGTGTCACGCCAGCTTCCCGTCCACGACCGTTGCCCGGCCCCGCAGGAAGGTGTGGGTGACGCGTCCCGGCAGCTCACGGCCCTCGTAGGGGGTGTTGCGGCTGCGGGAGGCGAAGTCCGCGGGGTCCACGACACCACGGTAAGCCGGATCGACCAGCGTCAGGTTCGCGGGCTCACCTGCCGAGACGGGGCGTCCGTGGCCCTGGGCCCGTCCGATGCGGGCGGGCGCGAAGGACATCCGGTCGGCGACGCCGGCCCAGTCGAGGAGGCCGGTCTCGACCATCGTCTGCTGGACGACGGAGAGGGCGGTCTCCAGGCCGACCATGCCCATGGCGGCCGCGGCCCACTCGCAGTCCTTGTCCTCGTGCGGGTGCGGGGCGTGGTCGGTGGCGACGATGTCGATCGTGCCGTCGGCCAGCGCCTCGCGGAGGGCGAGGACGTCCTTCTCGGTGCGCAGCGGCGGGTTGACCTTGTAGACCGGGTTGTACGAGCGGACCAGCTCGTCCGTGAGGAGGAGGTGGTGGGGGGTGACCTCGGCGGTGACGTCGATGCCGCGGGACTTGGCCCAGCGGACGATCTCGACGGAGCCGGCGGTGGAGAGGTGGCAGATGTGGACGCGGGAGCCGACGTGCTCGGCGAGGAGGACGTCGCGGGCGATGATCGACTCCTCGGCGACGGCGGGCCAGCCGCCGAGGCCGAGCTCTGCGGAGACGACGCCCTCGTTCATCTGGGCGCCCTCGGTGAGGCGGGGCTCCTGGGCGTGCTGGGCGACGACGCCGCCGAAGGCCTTCACGTACTCCAGGGCGCGGCGCATGATCACGGCGTCGTCGACGCACTTGCCGTCGTCGGAGAAGACGGTGACGCCGGCGGCGGAGTCGTGCATGGCGCCGAGCTCGGCGAGCTTCTTGCCCTCCAGGCCGACGGTGACGGCGCCGATGGGCTGGACGTCGCAGTAGCCGGACTCCTTGCCGAGGCGGTAGACCTGCTCGACGACGCCGGCGGTGTCGGCGACCGGGTGGGTGTTGGCCATGGCGAAGACGGCGGTGTAGCCGCCGGAGGCGGCGGCGCGGGTGCCGGTGAGGACGGTCTCGGAGTCCTCGCGGCCGGGCTCGCGCAGGTGGGTGTGGAGGTCGACCAGGCCGGGCAGCAGGATCTGGCCGTCGGCCTCGATCACGATCGCGCCCTCGGCGGAGAGCCCGGTGCCGACCTCGGCGATGACCTCGCCGTCGACGAGGACGTCCTGGACGTCGCCGCCGAGGACCTTCGCACCGCGGATAAGGGTCTTGCTCATGGTCACTTGCTCTCCTCGGTACGGGCGGGGGTGGCGGAGGCGGCGGAGTCGTTGCCGCCGAGCAGCAGGTAGAGGACGGCCATGCGGATCGAGACGCCGTTGGCGACCTGCTCGACGACCGTGCAGCGGTCGGAGTCGGCGACCTCGGCGGTGATCTCCATGCCGCGGACCATGGGGCCGGGGTGCATGACGATGGCGTGCTCGGGCATCTTCGCCATCCGCTGGCCGTCGAGCCCGTAGCGGCGCGAGTACTCGCGCTCGGTCGGGAAGAAGGCGGCGTTCATCCGCTCGCGCTGCACACGCAGCATCATCACCGCGTCGGACTTCGGCAGCACGCTGTCGAGGTCGTACGAGATGTCGCAGGGCCAGGTCTCGACGCCCACGGGGACCAGGGTGGGCGGGGCCACCAGGGTGACCTCGGCGCCGAGCGTGTGGAGCAGGTCGACGTTGGAGCGGGCGACCCGGCTGTGCAGGACGTCGCCCACGAGGGTGATGCGCTTGCCGGCGAGGTCCTGGCCGAGGCCGGCGTCGCGGCCGACGAGGCGGCGGCGCATGGTGAAGGCGTCGAGGAGGGCCTGGGTGGGGTGCTGGTGGGTGCCGTCGCCGGCGTTGATGACGGGGGCGTCGATCCAGCCGGAGGTGGCGAGCCGGTACGGGGCGCCGGAGGCGCTGTGCCGGATGACGACCGCGTCGACGCCCATGGCCTCCAGGGTCTGCGCGGTGTCCTTGAGGGACTCGCCCTTGGAGACGCTGGAGCCCTTGGCCGCGAAGTTGATCACGTCGGCGGAGAGGCGCTTCTCGGCGGCCTCGAAGGAGATCCGGGTGCGGGTGGAGTCCTCGAAGAAGAGGTTGCAGATGGTACGGCCGCGCAGGGTCGGCAGCTTCTTGATGGGCCGGTCGGCCACCCGGGCCATCTCCTCGGCGGTGTCGAGGATCTGGACGGCGTCGTCGCGGGTGAGGTCGGCGGCCGAGATGAGGTGACGCATCATCGGGGTTTCGCTCCGTGGTGGGAGGGTGAGGGCATGCGGGTGCGCAGGGCTGTGCCCCGGCCCCGTCGGGGGTGCCGGTCCGGTCAGGAGGCGGGCTTGCTGCCGAGCAGGACGGTGTCGCGACCGTCTTCCTCGGCGAGCTGGACCTTGACCGTCTCCCGCAGCGACGTGGGGAGGTTCTTTCCGACGTAGTCGGCGCGGATCGGGAGCTCGCGGTGGCCGCGGTCGACGAGGACCGCGAGCTGGACGGCGCGCGGGCGGCCGATGTCGCCGAGGGCGTCGAGGGCGGCACGGATGGTGCGGCCGGAGAAGAGGACGTCGTCGACGAGGACGACGAGGCGGCCGTCGACGCCGTCACCGGGGATCTCGGTGCGGCCGATGGCGCGGGCCGGCTTCATCCGCAGGTCGTCCCGGTACATGGTGATGTCGAGGGAGCCGACCGGGATCTTGGTTCCGGTGATCGATTCGAGCTTCTCGGCGAGCCGGCGGGCGAGGAAGACGCCGCGTGTGGGGATGCCGAGGAGGACCACGTCGTCGGCGCCCTTGGCGCGCTCGACGATCTCGTGGGCGATGCGGGTCAGGACCCGCGCGATGTCCGGGGCCTCGAGAACGGGCCGCGCGTCGTCGCCGTACTGCTGCTGGGTGTCCATGGTGAACGGACCTCCTTCTCCGCCTCACGGGACGGCTCTTAAAGGACGTCGGATTTGCGCCGTTCACTCTACCAGGGGTAGGCGCCCCGTTTCTCGTGCACCCCTGCCGTCCCTCCGGGCGCCGTCCCTCGGGAGGGGGCGGTACGGACCATTCGGCTTGACGGGTGGGTGTAACGCTGCGTAACCTCACAGTGAGTTACCAGCCGCGCGGCGCAGCCGCATGTCGTCACAGCGTCCGGGAGCGTTATGTCCAGCGAATACGCAAAGCAGCTCGGGGCCAAACTCCGCGCCATCCGCACCCAGCAGGGTCTCTCCCTCCACGGGGTGGAGGAGAAGTCCCAGGGCCGCTGGAAGGCGGTCGTGGTCGGCTCCTACGAGCGCGGGGACCGCGCGGTGACCGTGCAGCGTCTTGCCGAGCTGGCGGACTTCTACGGGGTGCCGGTGCAGGAGCTCCTGCCGGGCACGACCCCGGGCGGCGCCGCCGAGCCGCCGCCGAAGCTGGTCCTCGACCTGGAGCGCCTGGCGCACGTCCCGCAGGAGAAGGCGGGCCCGCTCCAGCGCTACGCGGCGACGATCCAGTCGCAGCGCGGCGACTACAACGGCAAGGTGCTGTCGATCCGCCAGGACGACCTGCGCACGCTCGCCGTCATCTACGACCAGTCCCCCTCGGTCCTCACCGAGCAGCTGATCAGCTGGGGCGTCCTGGACGCGGACGCGCGCCGCGCGGTCGCCCACGAGGAGAACTGACCCCTTACGAGGGCGCAGCAGAAACGTACCGCCGGGCCCGTGGACGTCATCCGACGTCCACGGGCCCGGCGCTTTTCCCCGAGATCCCTCCCGGAGGGGCCGGCCCCGCGCGAAGGGGTGCGTACGGCACGCGAAGGGGCCCGCAGCACCGAGTGCTGCGGGCCCCTTCGCGTGCCGTACGGGACTAGACGTCCGCGTCCCGGCGCAGGCGCGGCTTCAGGTCCTTGAAGCGCCCCAGCAGGCCGTTGACGAAGGTCGGGGACTCGTCCGTGGAGAACTCCTTGGCGAGCTGCACCGCCTCGTCGATCGCGACCGCGTCGGGCGTCTCGTCCTCCCAGATCAGCTCGTACGCGCCGAGGCGCACGATGTTCCGGTCGGCGACGGGCATCCGGTCGAGGTCCCAGTCCACCGCGTAGGTCGCGATGAGCTCGTCGATCCGCGCCACGTGGGCCGCGTACCCCTCGACCAGCTGCATGGTGAAGTCGTTGACCGGCGGCTGACGGTCGTCCGACCGCGCGAGCCTGACCTGGTCGGCGAGGACCTCCTGGACGGAGGCGCCGCGCTGGTCGGCCTCGAAGAGGATCTGGAAGGCGCGCTTGCGCGCCTTGCTCCGAGCAGCCACGGTTAGCTGTTCACCCGGCCGAGGTAGCTGCTGTCACGCGTGTCGACCTTGACCTTCTCACCGGTGGTGACGAAGAGCGGGACCTGGATCTCGTGGCCGGTCTCCAGCGTGGCGGGCTTGGTGCCACCGGTGGAGCGGTCGCCCTGGACACCCGGGTCGGTGTGCTGGATGGTCAGCTCGACGGCGGCCGGGAGCTCGACGTAGAGCACCTCGCCCTCGTGCTGCGCGACCTGGGCGTTGAAGCCCTCGATGAGGAAGTTGGCGGCGTCGCCGACGGCCTTGCGGTCGACCATCAGCTGGTCGTAGGTCTCCATGTCCATGAAGACGAAGTAGTCGCCGTCCATGTAGGAGAACTGCATCTCGCGGCGGTCGATGGTGGCCGTGTCGACCTTCACACCGGCGTTGAAGGTCTTGTCGACGACCTTGCCGGACAGCACGTTCTTGAGCTTGGTGCGCACGAAGGCCGGGCCCTTGCCGGGCTTGACGTGCTGGAACTCGACGACGGACCAGAGCTGGCCGCCTTCGAGCTTGAGCACCATGCCGTTCTTGAGGTCGTTCGTGGAAGCCACGGTTGCGGAATCTCCTGGACTGACGTGGACCGAGGAGGCGTACGCGCCTCACAGCGCGAGCAGCTCCTTGGTCGTGATGGTGAGTAGCTCGGGTCCGCCGTCCGCCTCCTGGCGTACGACGAGCGTGTCATCGATCCGGACTCCGCCCCGGCCCGGGAGGTGGACCCCCGGTTCGACGGTGACCGGCACACAAGCGTCCAGTTTACCCATGGCCGAGGGTGAGAGCTGCGGGTCCTCGTCGATTTCGAGCCCCACTCCGTGCCCGGTGAGGGGCACGGCGGCCTCCGTGTGCCCCGCGGCGTCCAGGATCTGGCGGGCCGCCCGGTCCACGTCCCGGTACTCGGCGCCGGGTGCGAGGGACTCGCGTCCGGCCCGCTGAGCGGCGAAGACGAGCTCGTACAGCTCGATCTGCCAGTCGGCGGGGGTGGTGCCGATGACGAAGGTGCGGCCGATCTCGCACCGGTAGCCGCGGTAGTCCGCGCCCAGGCAGACGGAGAGGAAATCACCCTCCTCGACCCTGCGGTCGGTGGGCCGGTGCCCGCGGCGCCCGGAGTGCGGACCGGTCCCCACCGAGGTGGGGAAGGCGGCCCCGTCGGCACCGTGGTCGACGAGCCGCCGCTCCAGCTCCAGGGCGAGGTGGCGCTCGGTCCGCCCCACCAGGATGGACTCCAGGAGCTCGCCGAGGGCCTGGTCGGCGATCTCCGCCGCGATCCGCAGGCAGGCGATCTCGTCCTCGTCCTTGACGATCCTGAGCTGCTCCACGGCGCAGGAGAGGTCGGCGAGGCGCAGCGCGGGGGCGGCGGAGCCCATGGCCCGGTGCCGGGCCACCGTCAGGTGGTGCTCCTCGACCGCGAGCGCGTCGGCTCCGGCCCGGTGGGCGAGGCCGACGGCGGTGACCGCCGGATCGCCTCCCCCGGCGGGCAGCACCTGCTGCCGGAGCAGCTCGTCGAGCCGCCCGTCGGCCGGTTCGCCCCCGGGCGCGACGGGGCAGAGCAGGACGTCCGTCTCCGGCTCCGGCCCGACGAGCAGGACGGCGCCGGGCGGCGAACCACCCGCGAGATAGCGGACGTTGGCGGGACGGGAGACCAGGGCCGCCGGGCTGCCCGCGGCCGCGCACCGGTCGCGCAGCCGCACACGGCGGTCCGCATACACCTCTGACATGCTCCGAGCCTACGAGCGTGAGGGCGGGGCGTCCTGTTCAGAAGAGCCGTCCGGGCGCGATCACCAGGTGGGCGGGCTCGCGATCGCGCGGGCGAGGACGTCGTCGAGGACGCGTGCGGTGGTCTCCACGTCGTACGTGGAGTTGTCGATGATCGGCAGGCCGGAGCCGTACCAGCCGGCCATCCGGCCGTGGATGGCGGCGACCTCCTCGTCCGAGAGGCGCCGGTTGCCGCTGCGCTCGGCGTTGCGCTCCAGGACGACCTCCAGGCCGGGCAGGAGGACGACGGGCAGCAGACCGGGGCCGACGTGACGCTTCCAGCCGCCGAGTCCGACGACGGGCCGGTCCGGGAAGACGGCGTCGTCGACGATGCAGGAGATGCCGTTGGCGAGGAAGTTGCGCGCGGCGAAGCCGCAGGTGCGGCGGGCCAGCCGGTACTGGGCCTCGGAGTGCTCGTTCCAGCCGGACTGCGGGTCGGCGAAGCCGGAGCAGACCCACTCGCGGACGTCGTCGAGGCTGATGTGCGCGGTGGGCACGCGGCGGCGCTGCGCCCAGTGCCGGGCGACGGTCGTCTTGCCCGCGCCCGCGGGGCCGATGAGCAGGACGGCGAGGGTGGCCGCGCCGGTCCCGGCGCCGTGCTCGACGGGCGGCGCGAGGGGCGCGCTGACGGGCGGCAGCGGCACGTGCCCGGTCAGGTCCGCGCGCGGCGGGACGGAGGAGGGGTGCTGCGGGGCCCCCGGATGCTGCGGCCCGGCGGCGGGATGCTGCGGAGGCCCCGGGTGCGGCGCGCCGGCCTGGTGGGGTGCGGCGGGGTGCTGGGGGGCCGCCGGATGCTGCGGTATGCCCCCGGGACCGCCCCAGCCCGCTCCGGGCGCCGAGGGCGGCGGGGCGTGCGGGGGCCGGGGGGTGCCGACCTGGGCCGTCGGGTGCGCACCGGGCCGGGGCCCGGACGCCGGGCCCGCGTACGGAGCGCCCGGCGGGACCGGCGGAGGGACGGGCGGCTGCCCGCCGAGGTCCCCGCCGCCGGCGCCGGGGGCCGGTGCGGGACCGGGGGCGGGTCCCGGTCCGGGGCCGGTCGTCCGGCCCGACCGCTCGGGCGGTGGCAGCGGGCCCCCCACTGCGTGCTGCATCCGGTGCCACTCCGTCTCGTACGCCTGTCGGATCCCCGGACCGGTGTGTCCGTGGACGGCGGAACGTTACCGCCCCCGGCCCCCCGAGGGGGAACGGCCGGGGGCTCCCCCTGGTGCCCTGTCAGGCCGTGTCAGTCGGTGAGCTCCTCGGCGAGCGCCCGCAGCGCCAGCCGGTAGGAGCCGATCCCGAACCCGGCGACCGTGCCGGTCGCCACGGCCGCGACGACCGAGGTGTGCCGGAACTCCTCGCGGGCGTACGGGTTCGAGATGTGCACCTCGATCAGCGGGGCGGTCCGCTGCGCGGCGGCGTCCCGCATCCCGTACGAGTAGTGCGTGAAGGCGCCGGGGTTGATCACGACGGGGATCGAGCCGTCCGCGGCCTCGTGGAGCCAGCGGATCATCTCGCCCTCGTCGTTGGTCTCCCGCACCTCGACGTCGAAGCCGAGCTCCGCCCCGAGGCTCCGGCAGGACTCGACGAGACCCTTGTAGGAGGTCGCGCCGTAGATGTCGGGCTCGCGGGAGCCGAGACGGCCCAGGTTCGGGCCGTTCAGCACGAGGACCGGGCGGCCCGGACGCGCCTCGCTCACGCGGACACCTCGCCGTAGGCCGCGATCAGGACGGCCGGGTCGGGGCCCTCCAGGACGGTCGGCTTGCCGATCCCGTCGAGGACGATGAAGCGCAGCAGGTCGCCGCGGGACTTCTTGTCGACCCGCATCGTCTCCAGGAGCTTCGGCCACTGGTCGCCGCGGTAGGTCAGCGGCAGTCCGACGGACTCCAGGATCGTCCGGTGCCGGTCGGCGGTGGCGTCGTCGAGCCGCCCGGCGAGGCGGCCGAGCTCGGCGGCGAAGACCATGCCGACGGAGACGGCGGCGCCGTGGCGCCACTTGTACCGCTCGTTCTTCTCGATGGCGTGGGCGAGGGTGTGGCCGTAGTTGAGGATCTCCCGGCGGCCGGACTCCTTGAGGTCGCCGGAGACGACCTCGGCCTTGACCTTGATCGAGCGGACGAGCAGCTCGGCGGTGTGCGGGCCGGCCGGGGTGCGGGCGGCCTGCGGGTCCTCCTCGATGAGGTCGAGGATCACCGGGTCGACGATGAAGCCGGCCTTGATGATCTCCGCGAGACCGCTGACGTAGTCGTGCACCGGCAGCGAGTCGAGCGCCGCGAGGTCGCAGAGGACCCCGGCGGGCGGGTGGAAGGCGCCGACGAGGTTCTTGCCCTCGGCGGTGTTGATGCCCGTCTTGCCGCCGACGGCCGCGTCCACCATGGCCAGGACGGTGGTCGGCACGGCGATCCACCGCACGCCGCGCAGCCAGGTCGCGGCCACGAAGCCGGCGAGGTCCGTGGTGGCGCCGCCGCCGACGCCGACGACGACGTCGCTGCGGGTGAAGCCGGTCTGGCCCAGCGCCTTCCAGCAGTAGGCGGCGACCTCGGCGGTCTTCGCCTCCTCGGCGTTCGGCACCTGGATGGCGACGGCCTCGTAGCCCTGCTCGGCGAGGTCGGCGCGGAGCGCCTCGCCGGTGTCGGCGAGCGCCTCCGGGTGGATCACGGCGACCCGCTTGGCCTGGGTGCCGATCAGGGCGGGGAGCTCACCGAGGAGCTGCCGTCCGACCAGTACCTCGTACGGGTCGGTGCCCGCGGAACCGCCGACCTGGATTCGGGTCACCTGGTCCTGGTCCGTCATACGTCCTTCAACTCCAGTGCGTCGAGGACCGCCTGGGCGACCTCTTCGGGGGTGCGGTCGTCGGTGGCGACGACGGCACGTGCGACTTCTTCGTACAGGTGGCGGCGCGCCTCCATCAGCTCGCGCCACTGGCGGCGCGGGTTGACGGCGAGCAGGGGCCGCGCGGTGTTCAGGCCGACGCGGCGGACCGCCTCCTCGACGTCCATCGAGAGGTACACGACGGGCAGCCCGGCGAGCAGGGCGCGGGTCCCCGCGTCCAGGATCGCGCCGCCGCCGAGGGAGAGGACGCCCTCGTGCTCGGCGACGGCCGTGGCGACGGCGGCCCGCTCCAGGGCGCGGAAGTGCTCCTCGCCGTCCTCGACGAAGATGTCGGAGATCTCGCGTCCTTCGGCGGCGACGATGTCGGCGTCGGTGTCCCGGTAGGGCGCGCCGAGCCGTTCGGCCAGGAGCGCGCCCACCGTGGACTTGCCGGAGCCCATGGGGCCGACGAGGACGACCAGGGGTCCGCCGGTCACCGGATGTTGAGGTTGTCGAGGTACGACCGCACGTTGCGGCGGGTCTCGGGGACGCTGTCGCCGCCGAACTTCTCGACGACCGCGTCCGCCAGGACCAGCGCGACCATCGCCTCGGCGACGATGCCGGCGGCGGGGACGGCGCACACGTCGGAGCGCTGGTGGTGGGCGGCCGCGGCCTCGCCGGTGGCGACGTCGATCGTGGCCAGCGCGCGCGGGACGGTCGCGATCGGCTTCATCGCGGCGCGGACGCGCAGCAGCTCGCCGGTGGTCAGACCGCCCTCGGTGCCGCCGGAGCGGCCGGAGGTGCGCTTGATGCCGTCCTCGGTGCGGACGATCTCGTCGTGCGCCTTCGAACCGGGCACGCGGGCGAGGTCGAACCCGTCGCCGACCTCGACGCCCTTGATCGCCTGGATGCCCATGAGGGCCGCGGCGAGCCGGGCGTCCAGCCGCCGGTCCCAGTGGACGTGCGAGCCGAGTCCGACCGGCACGCCGTAGGCGAGGACCTCGACGACGCCGCCGAGGGTGTCGCCGTCCTTGTGGGCCTGGTCGATCTCCGCGACCATCGCCTTCGACGCGTCGGCGTCGAGGCAGCGCACCGGGTCGGCGTCGAGCCTCTCGACGTCGGCGGGGATCGGGTAGAGGCCGTACGGGGCCTTGGCGGCCGCGAGCTCCACGACGTGGCTGACGATCTCGATGCCGGCGGCCTCCTTGATGAAGGACCGGGCGACGGCGCCGAGGGCGACACGGGCGGCGGTCTCCCGGGCGCTGGCGCGCTCCAGGATCGGCCGGGCCTCGTCGAAGCCGTACTTCTGCATGCCGGCGAGGTCGGCGTGGCCGGGGCGGGGCCGGGTCAGGGGCGCGTTGCGGCCCGTCTCCTTGAGCTCCGAGGGGTCGACCGGGTCGGCCGACATGACCTTCTCCCACTTGGGCCACTCTGTGTTGCCGACCATGACGGCGATGGGGGAGCCGAGGGAGAGTCCGTGCCGGACGCCGCCGAGGAAGGTGACCTCGTCCTGCTCGAACTTCATGCGGGCGCCGCGCCCATAGCCGAGGCGTCGCCGCGCGAGGTGGTCCGCCACCAGTTCGGTGGTGACCGGGACGCCGGCGGGAAGACCCTCCAGCGTCGCGACCAGCGCGGGTCCGTGCGACTCGCCCGCGGTCAGCCAACGCAACCTGCTCAACGATGCTCCTCATGCTCGCGCCTGGCACTGCGACGGCACGACCGGGTGCGCGGCCCTGGCCCGCCACCCCCGATCCTCCCACGTCCGAGGGGTGAAGCCGCCCTCCGGTCCAGCTATCGGACGGAGGAGTCGATTTCCTGGACGGGCCGGTTCCCCTCGTCCGACTCGCCGAAGCGGGTGCGCAGCCACTGGAGACCCTCGTGGACGAGGAGGGTGAGACCGATGGCGATGAGCGGATGCCGCACCCATTCGGGCAGGTGCCGGGAGGTCACCAGCCAGAGGAAGCGCACGACGTCGTCCGCCGCGTCCCATTTGGACGCGAGCACCAGTCCCTCGCTCATGCCGTCGCACTCCCCCGTGTTCCGCCCGACGTGGCGGCGCAGCCTATCGCGCGGCCAGCGCCCGCTCTCCCGCCGCGCGCATGGCCGCGAGCGGCCCCTTCGGGACGCCCGTCATCTGTTCGACCTGGAGGACCGCCTGGTGGACCAGGAGGTCGAGGCCGCCGACCACCTTCCCGCCGCGCTCGGACCAGGCCGCGGCGAGCGGGGTGGGCCAGGGGTCGTACAGCACGTCGAAGAGCGTGCCGACGCCGTCGGGGACGGCGGTCGCGAGGGCGTTCGTGGTGCCGGCGGGGGTGGTCGCGATGACCAGCGGCGCGTCGAAGGCCTCCGCCGCCCGCTCCCAGTCGGCGGTGCGGACGTCCACGCCGAGCCGCTCGCCCCAGCCGCGCATCTCCTCGGCGCGCGCCTCGCTCCGCACGTACGCGGTGACGGGTCCCCCGCAGATCCGGGCGAGGGCGGCGAGCGCGGAGGAGGCGGTGGCACCGGCGCCGAGGACGGCCGCCGACTCCACCTTCTCGACGCCCCGCTCGCCCAGCGCGGCGATCATGCCGGGGATGTCGGTGTTGTCGCCGAACCGTCGCCCGTCCTCCCGGAAGACGACGGTGTTGACGGCCTCCACGGAGGCGGCCGTGCCGCTGATCTCGTCGAGCAGCGGGATGACGGCCCGCTTCAGCGGCATGGTGAGCGAGAGTCCGGCCCAGGTCTCGTCCAGCTCGGTCACGAACCCGGGCAGCGCCGCCTCGTCGACCTCGAAGCGGTCGTACGACCAGTCGTCGAGCCCGAGCGCGGCGTACGCGGCCCGGTGCAGGACCGGGGAGAGGGAGTGGGCGATCGGCGAACCGAGGACGGCCGCGCGCCGACGCGTCTCACTGGCCCGTGTTGGCATTGAACTTGTCCCTCAACTTGTTGTGCTCGGCCAGGGTCTTCGCGAACTCGGTCTTGTTCATGCCGTCGGTGGCGACGAAGTAGAGCCAGCCGTCGTTCGTGGGGTTGAGCATGGCGGCGAGCGCCTCGTTGCCCGGGTTGCCGATCGGTCCCGGCGGCAGGCCCTTGTGCTTGTACGTGTTGTACGGGTCCGTGTTGGAGTTCGCCTCCTGCTCGGAGATCTTGATCTCGCTCTGACCCTTCAGGTAGTTGAGGGTCGAGTCGAACTGCAGCAGCTGGACGGTCTCCTGGTTCTCCGGCTTCAGGCGGTTGTAGACGACCTCGGCCATCTTGCGGAAGTCCTCGTGGGTCTTGCCCTCCGCCTGGACCAGGCTCGCGACCGTGAGGAGCTCCCACGGCCCCTTGACGCCGAGGCCCTTGGCCTTCGCCTCCAGGTCCAGTTTGGTGTACTCCTGGTTCGCCCGGGTCACCATCTTGCGCAGCGCGTCCTCGGGCTTGCTGCCCTTGGCGACCGGGTAGCTCGCCGGGAAGAGGAATCCTTCCAGCGGGTCCTTGAGTTCCTCGTGGTTCTTGGCCCAGGCGGGCAGCCCGAGGGAGTCCGCCTTCGCGAACGCGATCTCCTTGGTGGTGCCCGGCTTCAGGTCCAGTCGCTCGTCGAGCTTCTCGTAGACCCAGGCGTTGCGCTTGCCCTCGGGGATGATGAGGTTGGCCTGGCTGGCCGGGTTCAGCATCAGCGTGACCGCGCTGTCCGCGGACATCTCCTTCTTCAGCGTGTAGGCGCCGGCCTGGATCGAGAGTCCCCGGGGGTTCTTCTGCTGCGCCGAGACGAAGGCGTCGACGCTCTTGACGACGCCCGCCTTCTTGAGGATGTTGCCGATCTCGTAGCCGCCCGCGGACTTCGGGATCTCGACCTGGACCTCGCCGCTGCCGCTGCCCGTGTAGTCGGGCGCCGCGCCGAACTCGCCCTGCCAGAACTGGTAGCCGAAGTAGCCGACGCCGCCGACGCCGCCGACCAGGACGAGGGCGACGACCAGGCAGGCCACGCCGTTCTTGCCTTTGCGTTTCTTCGCTTTGCTCCGGCGCTCGCGGTCGCCGTCGCGGGAGCCGCGGCCGCGTCCCGGCTCCTCGTCGTGGCCGTCGTCGTCCGCCTCGTCGTCGCCGGTGAAGAAGGGGTGCTTCTCCTCCTCCGGCTCCGGGTGCGCCTCTTCCTCCGGCGCCCAGTCGACGACCGGCTCCGGCGGGTGCTGCCGGCGGCCGGGCGGCTGGGGCGGCGGATAGGCCTCGGGCGTGCCGTAGAGGTCCGGGTTCTGGCCGCCGTACGGATCGGCCGGGGGCGCGCCGTAGGCCATCGCCGCCTGACCGGTCTCCCAGTTGCCGTCGTACTGCTGTCCGAGGTTCCCGGGCGTGTCGTAACCGCCGCCCGGGTACCCCGTCTCGTACTGCTGCTGCGCCTGCTGGTACTGCTGCTGGTACCGAGGATCGGCGTACTGCTGCGGCTGCTGCTGCTCGTACTGCGGCTGCCCGTACTGCTGCGGCTGCTGCTGGTACTGCTGACCCTGCTGCTGGTACGGATCGCCCCCGTAGCCCTGGTCGGCGTGACCGCCCTGGCCGTACGGGTCCGCGTAGCCCTGACCGTCGTGGCCGTACTGGCTCGGCTGCTGCGGGTGCGGGTACTGCTGCTGGCCCTCCCACCCCTGGTCCCCGTAGAGCGGGTCCCCAGGGTGCCACGGTTCGGAGCCCGGGCCCCGGCCATACTCAGTCATCGATCCCCAAACAGCCGCGAGGCGTCCGGACGATCCGCCTCTACGTAGTGCGGCAGCTGTTCGAACACTGCCGCATCGCGCGGAACGTTACCGTATCGCGATCAGATGACCACTTCGACGCCCTCACCGGGCGGATTACCTGATACCCGTTCGGACTCAAGAGCGTTCTGAAGGATGATCACGGCGGCGGCCTGGTCGATGACGGACCGCCCCTTCTTCGCCTTCACGCCCGAGGCCCGCAGGCCCTGGGTCGCGGTGACGGTCGTCATCCGCTCGTCGACCAGCCGGACCGGGACCGGGGCGATGCCCTTGGCCATCTCCCGGGCGAAGGCGCGGACCTTGGTCGCGGCCGGGCCCTCCCGCCCGCTGAGCGAGCGGGGCAGGCCTACGACGACCTCGATCGGCTCGTACTCCTCGACGATCTGGCGGAGCCGCCGGTGGGCGGCCGGGACGTCACGTCCCGGCACGGTCTCCACCGGCGTCGCGAGGACCCCGTCGGGGTCGCACGAGGCGACCCCGATCCGGGCGTCCCCGACGTCGACCGCGAGTCGGCGGCCGCGGCGCATCGTCACGCCGTCTCCACCACGAGGCGCTCGACGGCGGCGATGGCCTCGCCGACGGCCTCCGGGTTCTGACCGCCGCCCTGGGCGACGTCCGGCTTGCCGCCGCCACCGCCGCCGAGGGTCTTGGCGGCCGTGCGGACCAGCTCGCCGGCCTTGAGACCGCGCTCGCGGGCCGCCTCGTTGGTGGCGATGACCGTCAGCGGCTTGCCGTTGACCGTGGTGAACAGGGCCACGACGGCCGGGCGGCCGCCGGAGATGCGCCCGCGCACGTCCAGGACGAGCTTGCGGAGGTCGTCGGCGCCGGTGCCGTCCGGGACCTGCCCGGTGACGAGGGCGACGCCGCGGATGTCGCGGGCGGAGTCGACGAGACCGGCGGCGGCCTGGAGGACCTTCTCCGCGCGGAACTTCTCGATCTCCTTCTCGGCGTCCTTCAGCTTGCCGAGCATGGTGGAGATCTTCTCCGGCAGCTCCTCCGGGCGGCCCTTGACGAGCTCCTGGAGCTGGGCGACGACCGTGTGCTCCCTGGCGAGGAAGTTGTACGCGTCGACGCCGACGAGGGCCTCGATGCGGCGCACGCCGGAGCCGATGGACGACTCGCCGAGCAGCTTCACCAGGCCCAGCTGGGCGGTGTTGCCGACGTGCGTGCCGCCGCACAGCTCCTTGGAGAAGTCGCCGATGGTGACGACGCGCACCTGCTCGCCGTACTTCTCGCCGAACTCGGCGATGGCGCCCTGGCGCTTGGCCTCGTTGATCGGCATGACCTCGGCGTGGACCTCCAGCTCGCGCGCGAGGACCTCGTTGATCTTCTGCTCGACGTCGGTGAGGACCTGGCCGGGGACGGCGTTCGGCGAGCCGAAGTCGAAGCGGAAGCGGCCGGGCTGGTTCTCGGAACCGGCCTGGGCGGCCGTCGGGCCGAGCGCGTCGCGCAGGGCCTGGTGCGTCAGGTGCGTGGCGGAGTGGGCGCGGGCGATGGCCCGGCGGCGCTTGACGTCGATGGCGGCGTAGGCGGTGGCGCCCACGGTCACCTCGCCGACCTGCACCGAGCCCTTGTGGACCGAGACGCCCGGGACCGGCTGCTGGACGTCGCGGACCTCGATGACGGCACCGCTGTGCAGCTTGATGCGGCCCTGGTCGGCGATCTGGCCGCCGCCCTCGGCGTAGAACGGGGTGCGGTCGAGGACGACCTCGACCTCGTCGCCCTCGGAGGCGGCCGGCGAGGGGACGCCGTTCACCAGGAGGCCGACGACCGTGGTCTCGCCCTCGGTGTTGGTGTAGCCGGTGAACTGGGTGGCGCCGCTGGTGTCGGCGATCTCCCGGTACGCGGTGACGTCGGCGTGGCCGGTCTTCTTGGCCTTGGCGTCGGCCTTGGCGCGGTCCCGCTGCTCCTTCATCAGGCGGCGGAAGCCGTCCTCGTCCACGGAGAGGCCCTGCTCGGCGGCCATCTCCAGGGTGAGGTCGATCGGGAAGCCCCAGGTGTCGTGGAGCAGGAAGGCCTTCTCGCCGGCGAGGACCGTGCCGCCGGCGGCCTTGGTCTCGGTGACGGCGGTGTCGAGGATGTTGGTGCCGCCCTTGAGGGCCTTCAGGAAGGCCGCCTCTTCGGCGAGGGCGACGGTCTCGATGCGCTTGCGGTCGGTGACCAGCTCCGGGTACTGCTCGCCCATCGTGTCGATCACGGTGGTGACGAGGTCCTGGACGACCGGGCCGGTGGCGCCGAGCAGGCGCATGTTGCGGACAGCGCGGCGCATGATGCGGCGCAGCACGTAGCCGCGGCCCTCGTTGCCGGGGGTGACGCCGTCGCCGATGAGCATCACGGAGGTGCGCATGTGGTCGGCGACCACGCGGAGCGAGACGTCGCTGTCGTGGGCCTTGCCGTAGTCGACGCCGGTGAGCTCGGTGGCCTTGTCGATGACGACCTTGAGGGTGTCCGTCTCGTACATGTTCTGGACGCCCTGGAGGATCATCGCCAGGCGCTCCAGGCCGAGGCCCGTGTCGATGTTCTTCGACGGCAGCTCGCCGAGGATCGGGAAGTCCTCCTTGCCGGAGCCCTCACCGCGCTCGTACTGCATGAAGACCAGGTTCCAGATCTCCACGTACCGCTCGTCGTTGACGGCCGGGCCGCCCTCGACGCCGAAGTCGGGGCCGCGGTCGTAGTTGATCTCGGAGCAGGGACCGCAGGGGCCGGGGACGCCCATCGACCAGTAGTTGTCCTTCTTGCCGAGGCGCTGGATGCGCTCGGCCGGGACGCCGACGACGTCGCGCCAGATCCGCTCGGCCTCGTCGTCCTCCAGGTACACGGTGATCCAGAGCTTCTCCGGCTCCAGCCCGTAGCCGCCGTGCTCCACCGGGGTGGTCAGCAGCTCCCAGGCGAGCTTGATGGCGCCTTCCTTGAAGTAGTCGCCGAAGGAGAAGTTGCCGCACATCTGGAAGAACGTGCCGTGCCGGGTGGTCTTGCCGACCTCCTCGATGTCCGGCGTGCGCACGCACTTCTGCACGCTGGAGGCGCGCGTGAAGGGCGGCTTGACCTCGCCCAGGAAGTAGGGCTTGAACGGCACCATGCCGGCGGGGACGAGCAGCAGAGTCGGGTCGTCCGCGATGAGCGACGCCGAAGGGACGACGGTGTGCCCGCGCTCCTCGAAGAAGCTCAGCCAGCGGCGGCGGATTTCAGCCGACTCCATCAGTGGTCCTCATTCCGGTTGTACGAACTCGAAGGCATCTTGGAAAACGAATAGGTGGTGGGGCGCGCGGCCGGGCCGAGCGCGGCCCTGCGGCGCGGCTCGGGGAGTTCCCGGCCCGGCTCGACGGGGGCGGCCAGGCCCAGGGCCTCGTCCAGCTCGGCCTCGCGCTGGAGCATGCCCGCCCTCACGTCGAGGGCGAAGTCCTTGAGCCGGTGCCCGGTCTCGACGGCCTTGTTCGCCGCCTGGGCGGCGAGGCTCTCGGGGGTCAGCTGCTTCAGCTTCCGGTTGACCTTGGCGGTGGCCCACACGCCGGCGGCTGCGCCGGCCGTGAACCAGAACGTGCGGCGGAACATCGCGGCTCAGCCCTTCTGCTTCCGGCGTCGCGAGGACGGCACGGTACGGCCGACGATCACAGTACGGCGGTCGGTGGCCCGCGGCGCGTCCTGCGCCTCGCGGCTCCGGCCCAGCGCCTTGCGGACGCCGTAGCCGAAGGCGGCCACCTTGACGAGCGGGCCGCCGAAGGTGGAGGCGACGGTCGTGGAGAGCGCGGAGGCGTTGGAGGTGACCTCCTGGACGTCCGAGGCGATGGCGTCGACCCGGTCGAGCTGGGTCTGCGCCGAGCGCACGGTCGCGGACGCTTCGGCCAGCAGGGGAACGGCCTGTTCGGTCACGTCCGCCACCAGCCTGGTGGTCGCCCTGAGCGTCTGTGCCAGCCTCACCAGCGCCACGGCGAGGAAGGAGACGAGGATCGCCCAGAACACGGCCACCAGGATCCCGGCAACCTCTCCACCGGTCACTGTGCACCGCTCTCTGCTGTCGTTGGGCCTTGTGAAAAGTCGTCCCCCGACCCTATCGCGCCCGGGCTGTCCCGCCGTACCGCATTACCGCCCGTGGGGCGGGAGTTACGGGATCCCGATTGTACGGAGCGCGCGCGGGTGAGTACGCTCCGTGTCCCATGCGACGGAGCAATCTCCCGGCGGAGCTGAACCGGTTCGTCGGACGGACCGCCGAGCAGGCCGCACTGACGGCGCTCCTGGAGACATCCCGCCTGGTCACGGTCGTGGGCGTGGGCGGTGTCGGCAAGACGCGGCTGGCACTGCGGGCTGCCGCGGGGGCGCAGAAACGCTACGGCGAAGAGGTCCGGCTCGCCGAGCTCGCACCGCTGCGCGACCCGGGCCTGGTCGCGTACGCCCTGGTGGAGGCCCTCGGGCTGACCGACCACACGCCGAAGGCCCCGCGCGAGGTGCTGGTCGAGCACCTGGCGGAACGGCGGATGCTGCTGGTGGTGGACGGCTTCGAGCACCTGGTGGAGAGCTGCGCGCCGCTGCTGCGGCACCTCCTCGCCCACGCGCCCGGGCTCACCGTGCTCGCCGCCGGCCGGCGGCCCCTGCGGGTGGCGGGCGAGGCGGTGTTCCCCCTGGCCCCGATGGACGAGGCGGACGCGGTGGCGCTGCTCGCCGAGCGGGCGGCGGAGGCGGGCGCGCCGGTGGTGCCGGTGAACCCGGCGGCGCCGCCCGTCCCGGGGGCGGGGGCGGCCCCGGCGCCCGGCGCGGCGGCCGTGCGGGAGCTGTGCCGGCGGCTCGACGGGATCCCGCTCGCCCTCGAACTGGCGGCCGGCCGTCTCCCCCTCCTCTCGGTCGAGCAGATGCTGCACCGTCTCGACGACCGCTTCCGGCTCCTGGCGGACGGCGGACGCGGGGCGCTCCCCCGCCATCAGACGCTGCGCACCGCGATCGGCTGGAGCCACGAGCTGTGCACCCCGGAGGAGCGGCTGCTCTGGGCACGGCTCTCCGTCTTCGCCGGCCCCTTCGACCTGGAGGCGGTGGAGTACGTGTGCGGGAGCCGGGAGCTGCCGCCGGAGCGGGTCCTGGACCACCTCGGGGGCCTGCTCGCGCAGTCGCTGGTGTCACGCGAGGACACCCCCGCGGGCCCCGCCTACCGGCTCCTGGACACGGTCGCGGCGTACGGGGCGGAGTGGCTGGCGGCGCTCGGCGACACGGAGCGGATGCGGCGCCGGCACCGCGACTGGTACATGGGCCTGGCCACCTGGTGCGAGCTGGAGTGGTTCAGCCCCCGCCAGGCGGAGGTGGCGGCCCGTACGGACGCGGCGCTGCCCAATCTGCGGGCGGCGCTCGACCTGTGCCTCGAACTCCCGGAGGACGCGCACCTCGCCCAGCACCTGGCGGGCACGCTCTGGTTCGCCTGGGTGGGCTGCGGGCGCCTGTCGGAGGGCCGGCACTGGCTGGAGCGGGCGCTCGCGCTCGAGTCGGGGCACGAGGAGGCCCGGCTCAAGGCGCTGTGGGTGCTCGGATACGTGACGGTCCTGCAGGGGGACGGCACGGCGGCGGTGGCGGCGCTCCACGAGTGCGGGGAGCGGGCCCGCTCCTCGCGGAACGCGCTGGCGGAGGCGTACGCGACGCACCGGATGGGCTGTCTCGCGCTGCTCTCGGACGATCTGCCTCGGGCCGAGTCGCTGATCGGGCGGGCGCTCGACTCCTACCGGGAGCTCGGCGAGCTGAACAGCAACGTGCTCATGGGGCAGGTCGAGGTGGCGATGGCGCTGGCCTTCCGGGGCGACCTGGAGGGAGCGGTCGCGATCTGCCGGGAGGTCCGGGAGGTCTGCGAGGAGCGCGGGGAGCTCTGGACCCGGGCCTACGCCCTGTACGTCCTGGCCTTCTCGGCGTGGACCCGGGAGGCGTACGGGGAGGCGCGGGAGCTGCTCACCGAGTGCGTCTCGATCAACCACACCTTCCGTGACCTGGTGGGTCTCGTGCTGGCGATCGAGCTGCTCGCGCTCGTGACGGTGAGCGAGGGCGATCCGGCGGAGGCCGCGGTCCTCCAGGGGGCGGCGGTGCCGGTGTGGGACACGGTGGGCATCCGCCTCTTCGGCTCGGAGGCCTTCGACGGACCGCGGGCGCTGTGCGAGCAGCGGGCGGCGGAGGCCCTGGGCGCGGAGGCGTTCGACGCCGCGGTCCGGGCGGGCCGGGGACTCTCGCTCGACGAGGTCGTGGAGCGCGCGCTCGCCGGGCTCCGGGATCCGGCGGCCCTCGGCGGCCCGGCGGACGCGACGGCCCCGCGGCCGTTCCGTACGGCCAGGGCGACGGCGGTCCCGGGAACGCGGAAGCCCGCCGGCTCCCCCACCGGAAAGGGCGGGGAAGCGGCGGGCTGAACACCGCGGGGGTGGTACTAGGCCTGGATCAACGGGCGTAGTACTCGACGACCAGCTGCTCGTCGCAGATGACCGGGATCTCCTTGCGGTTCGGGTCGCGGTCGAGGCGGAAGGCCAGGGCCTTCAGGTTGACCTGCAGGTAGCGCGGGGTCTCGCCGTCGGCGGCGAAGCCACCCTCACGGGCGATCTCGAACAGCGGCTTGTTGCGGCTGCGCTCGCGGACCATGACGACGTCGTCCGGACGGACACGGAACGACGGCTTGTCGACCTTGCCACCGTTGACCTGGATGTGACCGTGCACGACCATCTGGCGGGCCTGGTAGATGGTGCGGGCGATGCCCGAACGCAGGACCAGGGCGTCGAGGCGACGCTCGAGCTCGACGACCAGCGCCTCGCCCGTCTTGCCCTCGGCCTTCTTGGCGCGGTCGTAGGCGCGCGCCATCTGGCGCTCGCTGATGTCGTACTGGGCGCGCAGACGCTGCTTCTCGAGCAGACGGACCTTGTAGTCCGAGTTCTGCTTGCGGCCACGGCCGTGCTCGCCCGGCGGGTAGGGGCGGGCCTCGAAGTACTTGACGGCCTTCGGGGTCAGCGCGATGCCGAGGGCACGCGACTTCTTGACCTTGGGACGGGACTGGTTCGCCATGAACCAACCTCTCTATCTGTACGAATACGGCTTCACCAGGGTTAGGGGAGGTCGCATCCGCAGCCGGGAAACCCGCCGGGTCCGTACGGGACGGACCTGCCGGGCAGCCGCTCCCAGGTCTGGGCACATACGTGCAGCACGCGAACGACCCATCGCCGCTCCCGGGAATCCGGGTGGTGATGGGTGGCCCGCGACACCTTCGAAGGTGCGCGACGCTCCTGGAGACCCCGCCCGGGGGCCGGGTCTCCGGCTGACTGTCCCGTTCTGGTGGTGCCGACCGAAGTCGGACACGGGACGCAGCGATCCGCACCAGTGTACCGGCTCCGGAGGACGCGCTCGCACCGCCGGGGCCCTAGCTCCCCTCGCCCCTCAGTCGCTCCCGCACCCGCTCCACCACGTCCGCGTACCTCGCCTCCGCGCCGTAGCGGGTCGGCTCGTAGTACCGGCGGCCGTGGATCGTGTCCGGGGCGTACTGCTGGGCCGCGATGCCGCCCGGTACGTCGTGGGGGTACACATAGCCCTGGGCGTGGCCGAGCTTGGCCGCGCCCTTGTAGTGGCCGTCGCGCAGGTGCGGCGGGACCGCGCCCGCCAGGCCGCCCCGCACGTCGGCGAGGGCGGCGCCGATCGCGGTCGTCGCCGCGTTCGACTTCGGGGCCAGGGCCAGGGCGATGGTGGCGTGGCTCAGGGTGAGGGCCGCCTCGGGGAAGCCGATCATGGCGACGGCCTGGGCGGCGGCGACGGCGATCGGCAGGGCGTTCGGATCGGCGAGGCCGATGTCCTCGCTCGCGGAGATCATCAGCCGGCGGGCGATGAAGCGCGGGTCCTCCCCCGCCTCGATCATCCGCGCCAGGTAGTGCAGGGCCGCGTCCACGTCCGAGCCGCGGATCGACTTGATGAGCGCGCTCGCCACGTCGTAGTGCTGGTCGCCGTCCCGGTCGTACTTCACGGCCGCCCGGTCGACGGTCTCCTCCACGGTCTGGAGGGTGATCTCCGCCTCGCCCTTGGCGATCGCCGCGCCCGCCGCCGCCTCCAGGGCGGTCAGGGCCCGCCGGGCGTCGCCGCCGGCGACGCGCAGGAGGTGCGCCTCGGCGTCCTCCGGCAGGGTCACGGCCCCGCCGAGTCCCCGCTCGTCGGTGAGGGCCCGGGCCATCAGGCCCTTCAGGTCCTCGTCGGTCAACGGCTCCAGGGTGAGGAGCAGGGAGCGGGAGAGGAGCGGGGAGATCACGGAGAAGTACGGGTTCTCCGTGGTGGCGGCGATCAGCGTCACCCAGCGGTTCTCGACGGCCGGCAGGAGCGAGTCCTGCTGGGCCTTGGAGAAGCGGTGGATCTCGTCGAGGAAGAGGACGGTCTCCTTGCCGAAGCCGCCGACCGCGCGCCGGGCGCCGTCGATGACGGCCCGGACCTCCTTGACGCCCGCGGTGATGGCGGACAGCTCCACGAAGCGCTTGTTCGTGGCCTTCGAGACGACGTACGCCAGGGTGGTCTTCCCGATCCCCGGCGGCCCCCAGAGGATCACGGAGGAGGCGCCGGCGGGGCCGCCGTCCCCGTCCCCGACGAGCCGACGCAGCGGCGAGCCGGGCTTGAGCAGGTGCTGCTGGCCCACCACCTCGTCGAGGGTGCGGGGGCGCATCCGGACGGCCAGCGGACTGCTGGCCGGGTCCTTCTCCTGGCGTTCTTCGGCTGCTGCGGTAAAGAGGTCGGGCTCCACAGTGATGAAGCCTAAGTCAGGGCACCGACAGAGCCGCCCCCGCTCAGCCGGTCCAGAAGTCCCACCAGCGGGTCAGGATCAGCATGCCGATGATCCCGATGTGCAGGACGGGCAGGATCCAGGTGAACTCGTCGAAGAAGGTCTTCAGGCCGCCGGGGGCGGGGATCACGCCGAGGCGCACGTTGTGCGAGGTCACGTACCAGAACATGACGATGGTGGCGACCCAGGCGAGGCAGCACCACAGGCAGAGCGAGTTGATCTCGTACAGCGACTGGTACATCAGCCAGGTGCAGAAGCCGACCCCGAAGAGCGTTCCGGCGTTGAGGCCGAGCCAGTACCAGCGGCGGTAGCGGGCTCCGGCGAGCAGGCCCACGCCGATCGCGATCACCATGGCGTAGGTGACGAGGCCGAGCATGGGGTTCGGGAAGCCGAAGACCGAGGCCTGCTCGCTCTTCATGATGTTGCCGCAGGAGACGATCGGGTTGAGGCTGCACCCCGGCGTGAAGCTGGGGTCCTCCAGCAGCTTGAACTTGTCGATGGTGATGACCCAGGCGGCGAGCAGTCCGGCCGCTCCGGTGATCACGAGGAGCCAGGAGAAGGCCCGGCTCGCCCCGATCGTGCCGCCGCCGTCCCGGCCGGACCCGATCTCGTCCACCGCTGCCTTCGCCATGTCACCTTTTCCCTCGCTCGACCGGCCTTGTGGGCACGGTCATTCTGCAACACCGACCCGTCGTCCGGCCGTTCGCGGGAGATAAGGAGGGGCCCGGACCACGGTGCGGTCCGGGCCCCTGCTCACGACGGGTCAGGCCAGCTTGGCCCGCACGGCCTCGACGAGACCGTCCAGGGCGACGGCCTGCTGCTCGCCGGACTCCATGTCCTTGAGCTGCACGACGCCCTCGGCGAGGTCGCGCTCACCGGCGACGACGGCGAGGCGGGCACCCGAGCGGTTGGCGTCCTTCATGGCGCCCTTGAGGCCCTTGCCGCCGAAGGAGAAGTCGGCGGCGACGCCGGCCCTGCGGAGCTCGGTGATCTTGCCGAAGAGGAGCCGGCGGGCCTCCTCGCCGATGGCGACGGCGAAGACGCTGGTGGCCGCGGGGATGTCGAGCTCGACGCCCTCCGCCTCCAGGGCGAGGACCGTGCGGTCCACGCCGAGCGCCCAGCCCACCGACGGCAGCGCGGGGCCGCCGATCATCTCGGAGAGCCCGTCGTAGCGGCCGCCGCCGCCGACCGCGGACTGCGAGCCGAGACCGTCGTGCACGAACTCGAAGGTGGTCCGGGTGTAGTAGTCCAGGCCGCGCACCAGCTTCGGGTCGTCCTCGAAGACGACGCCCGCCGCGGTGATCAGCACGCGCACCTCCTCGTGGTACGCCTTGCACGCGTCGCAGAGGTAGTCGCGCAGGAGCGGCGCGTCGACCAGCTGCTTCTGGACGTCGGCCCGCTTGTCGTCGAGGACGCGCAGCGGGTTGATCTCGGCGCGGCGCAGGGTCTCCTCGTCGAGGTCGAGACCGCGCAGGAAGGTCTGCAGGGCCTCTCGGTAGACGGGGCGGCACTCCTTGTCGCCGAGCGAGTTCAGCAGGATGCGGAAGTTCCGCAGGCCGAGGGCGCGGTAGGCCTCGTCGGCCAGGATGATCAGCTCGGCGTCCAGCGCCGGGTCCTCGGCGCCGATCGCCTCGGCGCCGACCTGGGAGAAGTGCCTGTAGCGGCCCTTCTGCGGGCGCTCGTAGCGGTAGTACGAGCCGGAGTACCAGAGCTTCACCGGGAGGTTGCCCTGCTTGTGCAGGTTCGCCTCCAGCGCGGCGCGCAGTACGGAGGCGGTGCCCTCGGGGCGCAGGGCGAGCTTGTCGCCGCCCTTGGTCTCGAAGGCGTACATCTCCTTGGTGACGATGTCGGTGGACTCTCCGACACCGCGGGCGAACAGGTTGACGTCCTCGAAGCCGGGGGTCTCGACGTAGCCGTAGCCGGACTTCCGCAGCGGCGCGGCGATCGCGTCACGGACCGCCAGGTACTTCGCGGAGAACGGCGGGATCAGGTCGTACGTGCCCTTGGGGGCCTTGAAGCTGCTCACGTGAGTCGTCACATTCCTCGTCGGGGAGCGTCCGTGCTGCCGCTCCCTTGGCGGCCGGCCGCCACTTCCCGCAGATAGGGGTTCGTGGCGCGTTCCTGGCCGATGGTCGTCTGGGGACCGTGTCCCGACAGGACCACGGTCGAGTTGTCGAGCGGCAGGCACACGCGGGCCAGCGACGCGAGCATCTCGTCCATGTCACCGCCGGGAAGGTCGGTGCGTCCGATGGAGCCGGCGAACAGCAGATCCCCGGAGAAGAACACGGAGGGGATCTCCGTGGTCTCGGGCATCCGGAAGGTCACCGACCCCTTGGTATGACCGGGCGCGTGGGCGACGGAGAACTCCAGACCGGCGAGCTTCAGCTGGGAGCCGTCGGTGAGCTCGCGCACGTCGTCGGGCTCTCCCACGGTCAGCTCGCCCATGAGGGGCATCCCGATGGAGCGGCCGAGGGCCTTCTCCGGGTCGCTCATCATGTAGCGGTCGGACGGGTGGATCCACGCGGGGACGTCATGGGCGCCGCACACCGGGACGACGGAGGCGACGTGGTCGATGTGTCCATGGGTGAGGACGACGGCGACGGGCTTGAGCCGATGCTTCTTCAGCGTCTCCTCGACACCCTGCGCGGCCTGGTGGCCGGGGTCGATGATGACGCACTCCTCGCCTGCGGCGGGGGCGACCAGGTAGCAGTTGGTCCCCCAGGCCCCGGCGGGGAACCCGGCAATCAGCACGTTCGTCCTTAGGTGTCGTCCGGCACGGGGGCGCGGAACTCGTGGAAACACGGAATGCGGCAGATCAGAGCCTACCGGCGGTGCCGCTTCCACAGCCAACCCGTATACGGTACGGGCACATCCGGCCAGGACAGGAACAACCGAGCGACAGGAGCGGACCCGGTGGTCACCAGCGATCAGCGGCGGCGGCAGCTTGCCAGGGAGAAGTACGCGCGCCAGCAGCAGCGGCGGGAGGAGAACCGGCGGAAGACGAAGCGCCGCAACACCGTCATCGCGGCCTCCCTCGCGGTGGTACTGGCCGCGGGCGGCGCCGTCTACGCCTCCGTGGCCCTGACGGACGGGTCCTCGAAGGGCTCGGACGCCGCGGCGGGCGACACGCCCACCACCCCGGCGCCCTCGGAGAGCGAGTCGAAGAGCGCGGAGCCGAAGCTGACCGTGGACGCGAAGGCCACGTACGCGATGGCCCTGAAGACGAACGAGGGCGACATCACGATCACCATGGAGGCGGCGAAGACCCCGCACACGGTGAACTCCTTCAAGCACCTCGCCGACAAGAAGTACTTCGACGGGACCAAGTGCCACCGCCTCACGACCCAGGGCATCTACGTGCTCCAGTGCGGCGACCCCAAGGGCGACGGCACCGGCGGCCCGGGCTACACGATCCCCGACGAGAACCTGGGCGCCCTCGGCAAGGCGGGCGCGGACGGCACCGTGACCTTCCCGGCCGGCACCGTCGCCATGGCCAACACCGGGCAGCCGGGCTCCGGCGGCTCGCAGTTCTTCCTCGTCTACAAGGACACCAAGCTGCCGCCGACCTACACCCCCTTCGGGAAGATCGACGCGGCCGGCCTCGAGGCGGTCCAGGACGTGGCGAAGGCGGGCGTCGAGGGCGGCGCGACGGACGGCGCTCCGAAGAAGCCCGTCACCATCGAGAAGGCGACCGTCGCGAAGAAGTGAGCCCGCTCGTCCGCACGCACGCGTGACCGCCGAATCTCGGTCGCGCTGAGTGCGGACAGCCGGGCCGCCGTTCGCCTAGATTGGCGTTGTGCAGCGTGGGCCGTCGGCCGCGCTGCGGAAGGCGGGCGAGGCCCGCCGGGAAACTGTGGACGATGCCCGGGGGGTACGACCCCGCGACGGCATCATGGTGAGGAGGCGCTGTGAGCAGCGACCCGTGGGGCCGCGTCGACGAGACGGGCACCGTGTACGTGCGGACGGCCGAGGGCGAGAAGGTCGTCGGATCGTGGCAGGCCGGCACCCCTGAGGAGGCCCTGGCCTACTTCGAGCGCAAGTACGAGGGCTTGGTTGTCGAGATCGGCCTCCTCGAGAAGCGGGTGAGGACCACCGACCTCTCGGCGAAGGACGCCACCGCGGCGATCGAGCACATCCGCCAGCAGGTCGACGAGCACCACGCCGTCGGCGACCTGGCCGCGCTCGCGACCCGTCTCGACAAGCTCGTCGAGACGGTCGACTCGCGCCGCGAGGAGCGCAAGGCCCAGAAGGCCAAGCAGACCGACGAGGCGCGTGCCGCCAAGGAGAAGCTCGTCACCGAGGCCGAGGAGCTGGCCCAGAGCGAGCAGTGGCGCTCCGCGGGCGAGCGGCTGCGGGCGCTCGTGGACACCTGGAAGGGCCTTCCCCGGCTCGACCGCAAGTCCGACGACGAGCTGTGGCACCGCTTCTCGCACGCCCGCTCGGCGTTCTCGAAGCGCCGCAAGGCCCACTTCGCGTCGCTGGACGCCCAGCGCGAGGAGGCCCGCAAGGCGAAGGAGCGTCTGGTCGCCGAGGCGGAGTCGCTGTCGAACTCCACCGACTGGGGCAACACGGCGGCCCGCTACCGCGAGCTGATGGCGGACTGGAAGGCGGCCGGCCGCGCCCAGCGCGAGCACGAGGACGACCTGTGGAACCGCTTCCGCGGCGCCCAGGACGTCTTCTTCGCGGCGCGCGGCGAGGTCTTCGCCGAGCGGGACGCGGAGCAGACCGAGAACCTCAAGCTGAAGGAGGAGCTCGCGTCCGAGGCCGAGAAGCTGGTGCCGGTGACGGACCTGAAGGCGGCGCGTGCGGCCTTCCGTTCCCTCAACGAGCGCTGGGAGGCCATCGGCCACGTCCCGCGGGACGCCCGTCCCAAGGTCGAGGGCCGGATGCACACGGTGGAGCGGGCGATCCAGGAGGCCGAGGAGGCCGAGTGGCGCCGGACGAACCCGGAGGCGCGTGCGCGTGCCGCCGGTCTGACCGGCCAGCTCCAGGACGCCGTCGAGAAGCTGCGCAAGCAGATCGACGCCGCCCGCGCCGCCGGGAACGACGCCAAGGCCGACAAGCTGGCGCGCGAGCTGGAGGGCCGCCAGGCCCTGCTCGACCAGGCTCTGAAGGGCCTGCAGGAGTTCGGCGGCTGACGCCCGCCCGCTGTACGAGGAAGGCCCCCGGCTCCGTGCCGGGGGCCTTCCTCGTGTGCGCGTCGCTACGGGCGCCGGGCGCTGGTCACGCGGTAGACGTCGTAGACGCCCTCGACGCCCCGCACGGCCTTCAGGACGTGGCCGAGGTGCTTCGGGTCGCCCATCTCGAAGGTGAAGCGGGAGGTGGCCACCCGGTCGCGGGAGGTCTGGACGGCCGCCGAGAGGATGTTGACGTGCTGGTCCGAGAGGACGCGGGTGACGTCCGAGAGGAGCCGGGAGCGGTCCAGGGCCTCGACCTGGATGGCGACGAGGAAGACCGAGGACTGGGTGGGCGCCCATTCGACGTCCAGGATCCGCTCGGGCTCCCGGGACAGCGACTCGACGTTGACGCAGTCGCTGCGGTGCACGGACACGCCGCTGCCGCGGGTGACGAAGCCGATGATCGGGTCGCCGGGCACCGGGGTGCAGCAGCGGGCCAGCTTCACCCAGACGTCCTCGACGCCCTTGACGACGACGCCGGGGTCGGCGCTGGAGCGGCGCTTGGAGCGGCCGCGGGTCGGCGGGGCGGCCTCGTCGATCTCCTCGGTGGCGGCCTCCTCGCCGCCGAGCGCCTGCACCAGCTTCTGCACGATGGACTGGGCGGTGACGTGGCCCTCGCCGATCGCCGCGTACAGCGAGGAGATGTCGCTGTAGCGCATCTCGTGGGCGAGGGTGACGAGGGAGTCGCCGGTCAGGATCCGCTGGATCGGCAGGTTCTGCTTGCGCATGGCCCGCGCGATGGCGTCCTTGCCCTGCTCGATGGCCTCGTCGCGGCGCTCCTTGGAGAACCAGGCGCGGATCTTGTTCCGGGCGCGCGGGGACTTGACGAAGCCCAGCCAGTCGCGGGAGGGGCCGGCGCCGGCGGCCTTGGAGGTGAAGACCTCGACCAGGTCGCCGTTGTCGAGGGTCGATTCGAGCGGCACGAGGCGCCCGTTGACCCGCGCCCCTATGGTGCGGTGGCCGACCTCGGTGTGGACCGCGTACGAGAAGTCGACGGGGGTGGCGCCGGCGGGCAGCGCGATGACGTCGCCCTTCGGCGTGAAGACGAAGACCTCGTTCCGGGAGAGGTCGAAGCGCAGGGACTCCAGGAACTCGCCGGGGTCCTCGGTCTCCTTCTGCCAGTCGAGGAGCTGGCGCAGCCACGCCATGTCGTTGAGGTGGTCGTCCTTGCCGGTCTTCTTCGGCACGTCGGTGCGCACCTTGGAGGCGCCTGCGACGGCCTCCTGCTTGTACTTCCAGTGCGCGGCGATGCCGTACTCGGCGCGCCGGTGCATGTCGAAGGTGCGGATCTGGAGCTCGACGGGCTTGCCGTTGGGTCCGATGACCGTCGTGTGCAGCGACTGGTACATGTTGAACTTCGGCATCGCGATGTAGTCCTTGAACCGGCCGGGGACCGGGTTCCATCGCGCGTGGACGGTGCCGAGGGCCGCGTAGCAGTCGCGGACGGTGTCCACGAGGACGCGGATGCCGACCAGGTCGTAGATCTCCGCGAAGTCACGGCCGCGGACGATCATCTTCTGGTAGACGCTGTAGTAGTGCTTGGGGCGGCCGGTGACGGTGGCCTTGATCCGGGCGGCCCGCAGGTCGGCCTGGACCTCGTCGGTCACTATGGCGAGGTACTCGTCCCGCTTGGGGGCGCGCTCGGCGACGAGCCGGACGATCTCGTCGTACATCTTGGGGTAGAGGATCGCGAAGGCGAGGTCCTCCAGCTCCCACTTGATGGTGTTCATGCCCAGGCGGTGGGCCAGGGGCGCGTAGATCTCGAGGGTCTCGCGGGCCTTCTTCTCCTGCTTCTCCCGCTTGAGGTAGCGCATGGTGCGCATGTTGTGCAGGCGGTCGGCGAGCTTGATGACCAGGACGCGCGGGTCCTTGGCCATGGCGACGACCATCTTGCGGACGGTCTCGGCCTGCGCGGCCTCGCCGAACCTGACCTTGTCGAGCTTGGTGACGCCGTCGACGAGGAGCGTGACCTGGTCGCCGAAGTCGCGGCGCAGGTCCTCCAGGCCGTACTCGGTGTCCTCGACGGTGTCGTGGAGCAGCCCGGCCATCAGGGTCGCCGGGTCCATGCCGAGCTCGGCGAGGATGGTGGTGACGGCGAGCGGGTGCGTGATGTACGGGTCGCCGCTCTTGCGCTTCTGGCCGCGGTGCCAGCGCTCGGCGACCTGGTAGGCCCGCTCGATCTGGCGGAGCGTCGCCGTCTCGATCTTGGGGTCGTTGGAGCGGACGATCCGCAGCAGCGGTTCGAGGACCGGGTTGTACGGGGAGGAGCGCTGGACGCCGAGGCGGGCGAGGCGGGCGCGGACGCGGTTCGACGAGCCGCCGGAGCGGGCGGGCGCGGGCCGCTCGGGGGCGGCGGGCGCGGGGGCGGGTGCGGCAGGCGCGGGCCTGGTCTCCGCCGGCTTGTTCTGGGGCGTGCCGGTCCCCGGCGCGGCCTTTTCGGCCTTCGGGTCGGGCTGCGCGGCGGAGAGTGACTGGGCCTCGTCTGGCAAGAAGCGCTCCTCTGGGGTCCCCCCGGACGGAGTCTGGGGGAGGTTCCGGGTCCCCCGGTCAGGCCCGGAAAGGCCATGGTATCGAGCCAGGAGTGCCCGTGCTCACGCGCCCGGGTTTCGGACGGCTCCCGAACGGGCAGCGCCTGGGGCCCGGGGGACGTACGGGAGAACGCCTCGGGGCGCCCCGGGAATTCCCCGGAGCGCCCCGATCGGGAGGAACCCCGATGTCAGACCGTGATCAGCGCGGTGAGCGGCGCGCCGTTCAGGGCCGGTTCCAGCCGGGCTCGGCCCGGGAGGAAGCCGAGCTCCATGAGGACGGCGACGCCCGCCACCTCGGCGCCCGCGCGGCGGATCAGCTCGATGGAGGCCTCGGCCGTGCCGCCGGTGGCGAGGACGTCGTCGATGACCATGACGCGGTCGCCCGCGGCCAGGTCCTCGGCGTGCACCTCGATCTCGGCGGTGCCGTACTCCAGCTCGTACGCCTGGCGGAGCGTGGCCCCGGGGAGCTTGCCGGCCTTGCGGACCGGGATGAAGCCCAGGCCCGCGCGGACGGCCACCGGGGCGGCCAGGATGAAGCCGCGGGCCTCCAGGCCGACGATCTTCGTCGCGCCGTGCGCGGAGCACAGCCCGGCGAGGGCGTCGGTGAGCGCCGTGAACGCCGCCGGGTCCGCGAGCAGCGGCGTGATGTCCTTGAACAGCACGCCCGGCTTCGGGTAGTCGGGGACGTCACGGATGCGGCCGAGCAGGAGCTCGACGACGTCCTGGGCCTCCGCGGTCATCCTCGGTGCTCCTGGGTGCCGCGGCGGCTCGCCCGGGGACCCACGACGGCGGCCTCGGCGGACGCGTCGTCCGCCGCGTCCAGCGGCTCGCCCTTGGCCGCGGCGCTGGCGCGCTTGGCCAGGATGCGCTTCTTGAGCGCCTTGATCGACGGCTCGCGCTCCTTGAGGTCCGCCACGAGCGGGGTGGCGATGAAGATCGAGGAGTACGCACCGGCGGCGAGGCCCACGAACAGCGAGAGCGAGATGTCGTTGAGCATGCCGGCGCCGAGGAAGCCGCCACCGATGAAGAGCAGGCCGGCGACCGGCAGCAGCGCGACGACGGTGGTGTTGATCGAACGCACCAGGGTGCCGTTGATCGAGCGGTTGGCCAGCTCGCTGTAGGTGTAGCGGGTCTGCTTCGTGATGCCCTTCGTCTGCTCCTTGAGGGAGTCGAAGACGACGACGGTGTCGTACAGCGAGTAGCCGAGGATCGTCAGCAGACCGATGACCGTACCCACGGTGACCTCGAAGCCGACCAGCGAGTAGATGCCCACCGTGATCGTGAGGTCGTGGATGAGGGCCACGAGTGCCGCGACCGCCATGCGCCACTCGAAGGCGATCGCCAGGTAGATCACCACGAGGATCATGAAGACCCCGAGGCCGGTCCAGGCCTTGGCGGCGATCTGCTCGCCCCAGCTGGGGCCGACGATCTCCGCGGCGATCTTGTCCTCGGGGACGTTCAGGTCCTTGGCGAGCTCCGCGCGGACCTGGTCGGACTTCGCGGTGTCGAGACCGCCGACCTGGATGCGGAGCGAGCCGCTGCCGAGCTCCTGCACGATCGCGTCGTGGCCGGAGGCCTCTTCCGCGTACCCCTGGGCCTGGCTGACGGAGACGTCCGTCTTCGGGGTGGTGAAGACGGCGCCGCCCTGGAACTCGATGCCCATGTTGAGGCCGCGGACGGCCAGGGCGACGATGGCGGTGATGGTGATCAGGATGGACAGGCCATACCAGATCTTGCGGTTGCCGATGAAGTCGTAACCGACCTCACCGCGGTGGAGCCGGGCGCCGAGATCGCCGAGCTTCGACATCTCACGCCTCCTTCGCGTCGACGGGGGCGTGGGTACGGCGGGCGCGGCGCAGCGGCGGCTTGGCGCCGAGCCGCTTCGGGTCCAGACCGGACCAGGCGTGACCGTTGCCGAAGAACTTGGTCCGGGCGAGCAGCGTCATGACCGGCTTGGTGAAGAGGAACACCACGACGATGTCGAGCAGGGTGGTCAGGCCGAGCGTGAACGCGAAGCCCTTGACCTTGCCGACGGTGACGATGAACAGCACGGCCGCGGCCAGGAACGACACGAAGTCGGAGACCAGGATGGTGCGGCGGGCGCGCGGCCAGGCGCGCTCGACGGCCGGGCGGAGCGTGCGGCCCTCGCGGAGCTCGTCGCGGATGCGCTCGAAGTACACGATGAACGAGTCCGCGGTGATGCCGATGGCGACGATGGCGCCACAGACGGCCGGCAGGTTCAGCGCGAAGCCGATGGCCGGGCCGAGCAGGGCCATGAGCACATAGGTGAGCAGCGCCGAGACGGCGAGGCTGAGGATGGCGATCAGCGACAGGCCGCGGTAGTAGACGACCAGGTAGATCACGACGAGGGCGAGACCGATGGCACCGGCGATGAGACCGGCCTGCAGCTGGTCGCCGCCGAGCGCGGCGGTGACGGTGTCGACGCTCTGGGTCTGGAAGGTGAGCGGCAGGGCGCCGTAGGACAGGATGTTGCCGAGGTCCTGGGCGGACTGCTGGTTGAAGTTGCCGGAGATCTCCGCGCTGGCGCTCAGGGTCTGCCGCACGGAGGGGGCGGAGACGACCTCGCCGTCGAGGACGATCGCGAAGCGGTTCTGCGGGTCGGCCTGCTGCGACAGCTTGCTGGTGATCGACTGGAACTTCTTCGAGCCGGCGTCGGTGAAGTCCATGGTGACGATCCACATGCCGCGCTGCGGGTCGAGCATGCCCTTGGCGTCGTCGACGTCCTTGCCGTCGACCTCGGCCGGGCCGAGCAGGTACTTCGACCACACGCCCGGGGAGTCCTCGCCGCAGGCCACGGTGGGCTCGGTCGGCTTGACGCCCTGGCCGGCGGCGGCGCGCTGCTTGGGGTCGAGGCAGTTCAGAGCGGTGAACTTCTTCTCCAGCGCCGCGGTCGCGGCGTCGGGCTTCGGGGTCGCCTGCGGGGTCCCCGTGGCCTTCGGCTTCGCGGAGGAGGAGCTCGCGGTGGGCGTGGGGCTCGGGGCCTTGAGGGCCTCGGTGAGCGCACGGCCCTGCGTGGAGGCGGTGGCGGTCGGGGTGGCCGACTTCTCACCGACCTTCGCGCCGGAGGAGGCCGAGGCGGACGGCTTCGGCGAGGCCGAGGAGCTGGCGCTCGGCGCCGGCTGGGGCGCGCCGCTCGTCACGGCGAGAACGGGCCGGAAGTAGAGCTGGGCGGTGGTGCCGACCTGCTCGCGGGCCTGCTTCTCGTTCGTCCCGCGAGGGATGTTGACGATGATGTTCTCGGCGCCCTGCGTCTGGACCTCGGCCTCGGAGACACCCAGACCGTTGACACGGCGCTCGATGATGCCGACCGCCGTGTTCATGTTGGTCTCGTTGACCGCCGACTCCTGGCCGGGCTCGGCCTTCGCCTTGAGCGTGATCGACGTGCCGCCGGCGAGGTCGATGCCGAGGCGCGGGGTGGTGTGCCCCGACCAGAACATCCCGCCGGTGAGCGCGACCATGGCGATCAGGATGAGTGCCAGGGCGCGGCCCGGACGGCTCTGTCCCCCCGCCGGCCTTCGGCCCTTCTTCGGTGCTGCCACCTGTCGTATCTCCCTGTCCAACCGCCTCACGCCGGGTATGCGCGGGACGGCCACGAAGTGTGTGTGGGGACCTGCCCCCGCAGACGTGGAACCGTTCCGGGGACCGCCCACGCCGGTGGGCGTGCGCGCGGTCCCCGGCCGCGACTACTTCGCGTCGGTCTCGCCGTCGGCCTTGCCGTCCTTCTGACCCTCGGCGTCGGCCTCGGCCGCGTCCGACTTCTTCGTCAGGTCGGCCTTCGGCGCGTCCTCGACGGTCTGGGTGTCCTCGGCGGCCTCGGTCAGCGAGGAGGCGTCGTCCGGGACGACGGTGTCGGCGTCCGACTCCTCGTCGTCGCCGTGGACGATCCGGTTGTACTCGGAGTCCTCGAGGACCGCGCCGATCGCGTTCTTGGCGTAGACCGCGTGCACGCCCGGCGCGACCTCCAGGAGAACGGTCTCGTCGCCGATCTCCTTGACGGTGGCGTACATCCCCCCGATCGTCCGTACGCCGGTGCCGGGCTGCATCTCGTTGCGCATCTGCGCCGCCGCCTGCTGCTTCTTCTTGGCAGAGCGGGTCATCAGGAACATGGCCCCGATGAGGACGATGAAGGGGAGGAGGGTCACGATGCTCACGGGACGGGTTTCCTTCGCACGGTCGCGGAGAACCCGCGGCCTGATCTTCGGGGGTGGGTGCGCCGACCAGAAAGGGCGGCATCGGCGGAGTCTAGGCGAGTCCGCATCGATGGAACAACGTCCAGCATCGCACCGCGGTTCCGGTCCGGGCGAGTGTCCGCACCGTCACGCCCCGAAGAGCCCCTGTTGTCCCGTTCCCAGGGCGTTCCCCCCGCCGCCCGGGCCCGCTGCCTGCGGCGGAACGAGTCCGAGGTGGGTCCACGCCGCCGGTGTGGCGACCCGGCCACGGGGTGTGCGGGCCAGCAGACCCTCCCGTACGAGGAAGGGTTCGGCGACCTCCTCGACGGTCTCGCGCTCCTCCCCCACGGCGACCGCGAGGGTGGACAGGCCGACCGGTCCGCCGCCGAAGAGCTTGAGCAGGGCCTCCAGGACCGCGCGGTCGAGCCGGTCGAGGCCGCGGCTGTCCACCTCGTACACGCTGAGGGCCGCCTCGGAGACCTCCCGGGTGATCACTCCGTCGGCCCTGACCTGGGCGTAGTCACGGACCCGGCGCAGCAGGCGGTTGGCGATGCGGGGCGTGCCGCGGGAGCGGCCGGCGATCTCGGCGGCGCCGTCGGGGTCGATCTCGACGTCGAGGAGTCCGGCGGAGCGGTGGATCACGCGCTGGAGCTCGGCCGGGTCGTAGAACTCCATGTGGGCGGTGAAGCCGAAGCGGTCGCGCAGCGGGGGCGGCAGGAGTCCGGCCCGGGTGGTGGCGCCGACCAGGGTGAAGGGCGGCAGTTCGAGCGGGATGGCGGTGGCGCCGGGGCCCTTGCCGACGATGACGTCGACCCGGAAGTCCTCCATCGCCATGTAGAGCATCTCCTCGGCGGGCCGGGACATGCGGTGGATCTCGTCGAGGAAGAGGATCTCGCCCTCCTGGAGGGAGGAGAGGATCGCGGCGAGGTCTCCGGCGTGCTGGATGGCGGGGCCGGAGGTGATGCGGATCGGCGCGTTCATCTCGGCGGCGATGATCATCGAGAGGGTGGTCTTGCCGAGCCCCGGGGCGCCGGAGAGCAGCACGTGGTCGGCGGTGGCGCCGCGCTGGCGGGCGGCCTTGAGGACCAGGTCGAGCTGCTGGCGGACCTTCTCCTGGCCGACGAACTCGCTGAGGTCCTTGGGGCGCAGGGCCGCCTCGACGGCCTGGTCGTCGCCCTCTGCGGAGGCGCCGACGAGGCGCGCGTCCGGCTCGGCGGTGCTGTCGTCGTCCCAGTTCACGGTGATGGTCTTCCTTCGTACGGGAGGTCAGCGGGCCCGGTTGAGGGTCTGCAGGGCGGCGCGCAGCAGCTGCGGTACGGGGGCGGTGCCGGTCTCGGCGAGGGCGGCCTCGGCCTGCGGGGTGACGGCGCTGACGGCCTCCTCGGCCTCGCGGCTCGCGTAGCCGAGGCCGATCAGGGCGGCGGACAGCTGCTCGGTCCAGGGGGCGGGGCCGGAGGCGGCGGCGCGCTGGGCGCCGACCAGGCCGCTGCTGCCCAGCGGGGCGCCGAGCTTGTCCTTCAGTTCGAGGAGGAGTTTCTGGGCGCCCTTCTTGCCGATGCCGGGGACGGCGGTGAGGGCCTTCTCGTCGCCGGTGGAGACGGCGAGGCGCAGCGCGTCGGGGCTGTGCACCCCGAGCATGGCCTGGGCGAGGCGGGGGCCGACGCCGCTGGCGGTCTGGAGCAGCTCGAAGACCTGCCGCTCGTCGTCGTCGGCGAAGCCGTACAGGGTGAGGGAGTCCTCGCGGACGACGAGGGAGGTGGCGAGCCGGGCGTGCTCACCGAGGCGCAGGCCGGCGATGGTGTTGGGGGTGCACTGGACGGCCATGCCCACTCCCCCGACCTCGACGACGGCGGTCGTGGGGGCGAGGGCGGCGACGGGGCCGCTGACGAAGGCGATCATCGGGTTCGGCCTTTCACTGCGGAGGCGTGCCGGGCGGCGGCCTGCTGGAGACGGTTCTGGGCGGCGGCCTGCTGCAGACGGTTCTGGGCGGGGGCCCGCCAGATGTGGCAGATGGCGAGGGCGAGGGCGTCGGCGGCGTCGGCCGGCTTGGGCGGGGCGGAGAGCCGGAGCAGCCGGGTCACCATGGCGCCGACCTGGGCCTTGTCGGCGCGGCCGCTGCCGGTGACGGCGGCCTTGACCTCGCTGGGGGTGTGCAGGGCGACGGGTATGCCGCGCCGGGAGGCGCAGAGCATGGCGACCGCGCTGGCCTGGGCCGTGCCCATCACCGTGCGCACGTTGTGCTGGCTGAACACCCGCTCCACGGCGACGAGTTCGGGCGAGAAGCGGTCGAGCCACTCCTCGATGCCGCGCTCGATGCCGACCAGGCGCATGCCGATGTCGTCGTCCGCCGCCGTGCGGACGACGCCGACGCCGAGCATGGTCAGGGGCCGGCCGGCGACGCCCTCGACGACGCCGACGCCGCAGCGGGTCAGTCCGGGGTCCACCCCTAGTACGCGCATGCCGCCGCCCCCTTCCCGATCGCAAGTCTGTTTGTGCAGGCTATCGGCCCGCACTGACAACGCAGCGGGCCGACGGGGTGTGTCCCGTCGGCCCGCTGCTGGGAAGACCGCGATCAGGCGTCGACCTTCGCCATGACCTCGTCGCTGACGTCGAAGTTGGCGAAGACGTTCTGCACGTCGTCGCTGTCCTCCAGGGCGTCGATCAGCTTGAACATCTTGCGCGCGCCCTCCTCGTCGAGCTCGACCTGCATGGTCGGGACGAACTGGGACTCGGCCGAGTCGTAGTCGATGCCGGCCCCCTGGAGGGCGGTACGGACCGCGACCAGGTCGGTGGACTCGCTGATGATCTCGAAGTTCTCGCCGAGGTCGTTGACCTCCTCGGCGCCCGCGTCGAGGACGACCTCGAGGACGTCGTCCTCGGACAGCTCGCCCTTGGGGAGCACGACGACGCCCTTGCGGTTGAACAGGTACGAGACCGAGCCCGGGTCCGCCATGGAGCCGCCGTTGCGGGTCATGGCGACGCGCACGTCGGAGGCGGCGCGGTTGCGGTTGTCGGTGAGGCACTCGATGAGCACCGCGACGCCGTTCGGGCCGTAGCCCTCGTACATGATCGTGTCGTAGTCCACGCCGCCGGCCTCGAGGCCGCCGCCGCGCTTGATCGCGGAGTCGATGTTCTTGTTCGGGACCGAGCTCTTCTTCGCCTTCTGAACGGCGTCGAACAGCGTCGGGTTGCCGTCCAGGTCGGCGCCGCCGGTCCGGGCCGCGACCTCGATGTTCTTGATCAGCTTCGCGAAGAGCTTGCCGCGCTTGGCGTCGATCACGGCCTTCTTGTGCTTCGTCGTAGCCCATTTAGAGTGGCCGGACATCTGCCTGTCTCCTTCGCGTAACCAACTTCTTTAACGAACCCCAGAGATCCTACCGGGATCGCGTCACCGTTCCGCGCGCACCATGTCCACGAACAGCTCGTGGATGCGGTGGTCGCCGGTGAGCTCGGGGTGGAAGGAGGTTGCGAGGGCCTTGCCCTGACGGACGGCGACGATGTGGCCGTCGTGCTCGGCGAGCACCTCGACCTGGGCGCCGACCGACTCCACCCACGGGGCGCGGATGAAGACGCCCTCGACGGGGGAGTCGATGCCCGTCACGGTGACGCCGGCCTCGAAGGACTCGTTCTGCCGGCCGAAGGCGTTGCGGCGGACGATCATGTCGATGCCGCCGAAGGTCTCCTGGCCCGAGCGCGGGTCGAGGATCTTGTCGGCGAGCATGATCAGACCGGCGCAGGTGCCGTACACGGGCATGCCGCCCGCGATCCGCTCGCGCAGCGGCTCCATCAGGCCGAAGAGGACGGCCAGCTTGGAGATGGTGGTGGACTCACCGCCGGGGATGACCAGGCCGTCGACCTCGGCGAGCTCCTCGGGACGCCGGACCGGCCTGGCCACGGCGTCCGCCGCGGCCAGGGCGATCAGGTGCTCCCGTACGTCGCCCTGAAGGGCCAGGACACCGATTACGGGCGTGCTCATGGGTGCTTACCAGCCCCGGTTCGCGTAGCGCTCGGACTCGGGGAGGGTGTCGCAGTTGATGCCGACCATGGCCTCGCCCAGGTTGCGGGAGGCGTCCGCGATGACCTTCGGGTCGTCGTAGAAGGTGGTGGCCTTCACGATGGCGGCGGCGCGCTTGGCCGGGTCGCCCGACTTGAAGATGCCGGAGCCGACGAAGACGCCCTCGGCACCGAGCTGGCGCATGAGCGCGGCGTCGGCGGGGGTGGCGACACCACCGGCGGAGAACAGCACGACCGGCAGCTTGCCGAGCTCGGCGACCTCCTTGACGAGCTCGTACGGGGCGCGCAGCTCCTTGGCGGCGGCGAACAGCTCGTTGTTGTCGAAGCCGCGCAGCTTGGCGATCTCGTTCTTGATCTGGCGCAGGTGGCGGACGGCCTCGACGACGTTGCCGGTGCCGGCCTCGCCCTTGGAGCGGATCATGGCCGCGCCCTCGGCGATGCGGCGCAGGGCCTCGCCCAGGTTGGTGGCGCCACAGACGAAGGGGGTCGTGAAGGCCCACTTGTCGGAGTGGTTGATCTCGTCGGCCGGGGTCAGGACCTCGGACTCGTCGATGTAGTCGACGCCGAGGGACTGCAGGACCTGGGCCTCGACGAAGTGGCCGATGCGGGACTTGGCCATGACCGGGATGGAGACCGCGCCGATGATCTCTTCGATCATGTTCGGGTCGGACATGCGGGCGACGCCGCCGTCCTTGCGGATGTCCGCGGGGACCCGCTCCAGGGCCATGACGGCCACGGCGCCGGCGTCCTCGGCGATCTTCGCCTGCTCGGCGTTGACCACGTCCATGATCACGCCGCCCTTGAGCTGCTCGGCCATGCCGCGCTTGACGCGCGCGGTGCCGGTCTCGGGGGACTGGAAGTTGGTGGAAGGCGTGGTGGACACGGATACCTCACTCGTGACAACGGGGGTTGACGACAAGACGAGGAAACAGGCCACTCGCGGTCCACATCAAGGGCCAATGTGGACCCGGTGGATCGTTTTCCCAGGTTACGAGCGTCAGGCCGGACGATCGGCAAGGGCCACGGGCGGCTCGTCGTCCATTTCGAAGGCCAGCGGGAAGGGGGCGTGGCCCGCGAGCCGGAACCAGCGGACCTTGCGGTGGCGGCGCAGGGCGCGGGCGGCCCGGACGGCGTCGTTGTGGAAGCGGCGGGCCATCGGGACCCGGCGGACGGCCGCGGCCAGCTCCCCCGCGGCCTCCTCGCCACCGGGCGCCTGCCGTACGAGCTCCACCTGCTCGGGCTCGCCGAAGACCGCCCGCAGCGCCTGGCTCAGCTCGCTCTCGGCGACCTCCCGGTGGTCCTCCTCCGCCTGCCGGGCCGCGTGCGCGGCCTCGTACAGCACGATCGAGGCGGCCGGGTCGAGGACGCCGGAGGTGGCGAGCTCCTGGGTGACCGAGGCCCGGCGCAGGAGCTGCGCGTCCAGGGCCGCGCGGGCGGCGTCGATGCGCGTGTGCAGCCGGTCGAGGCGGCCGGCGGTCCAGCTCAGATAGACGCCGATGAGGATCAGCGCGACGACGGTCCAGATCAGGGTTTCGGTCACGGGCGCACAGGCTACCGGGGCGGCGGCAGCACACCTTCCCAAAGGTCGCGGTCATGGGCGAAGAGGACACGCGCGGGACGACCGGCGGCGAGCTCGCCGAGCCGGTCGAGCCAGGGGAGGTACGGGCTGCCGAACTCGTGGGCGAAGTCGTACGCCTGGCCGGCCAGGACCGTGATCCGGTCGCCGTGGTCGAGGACGAGCGACTGGTGGCCCTCGGTGTGGCCGGGCGTGGGCACGATCAGCACGCCCGGCGCGATCTCGTGCTCGCCGTCGAGCTCCTCGTACCGGACGCCGGGCAGCAGCGAGTCGATGGTGTGCCCGCCGGCGCGGGCGAGGGCGAGCTCGGTGCGCTGGACGAGGACGGGGGTGGTGGGGAAGAGCTGGTTGCCGCCGATGTGGTCGAAGTGCAGGTGGCAGTTGACGACGAGGTCGACGTCGTCGGGGCCGACCGGCAGGGGGTGCCGGACGGGCCGGTAGTGCGCGTCGGTCTCCGGGGAGCCGGTCCCCATGCCGGTGTCGAACAGCAGCCTCACGCCCGCGTGGCGCACGAGATAACCGAGAACGGGCTCCACGCGTGCGTGGGGGCCGTCCCACTCTTCGGCGGGGCGGGTGAAGTGCCCGAGGTCGAGCCGGGTGATCGTCTCCATGCGGCGACCCTGCCCACGCCGACGGCGGGCAACCACTCCGCACCCCGCCGCGGGCTGCACCCGCTGGGGCGCAGCCCGCACGGGCGGGTGGCGGCACCGCCCCGGCCGGCGCGAGCCCACACGGGGGTGCGGGAGGGGGCACCGTCCCGCGGGGCGGAGGCCTACAGGCGCAGGCGCGCGCGCAGGCCGGGCGTGCGTTCGTCCGTGTCCACCGCCGCCGCCCCGTCCGCCACCGTCTCGTACACGGCGAGAATGTCCGCCCCCACCGTCGACCAGTCGAAGCGCCGCACGTGCGCCGACCCCCGCGCGCTCAGTTCCGCGCGCCGCTCCCCGTCCCCGAGGAGCGCGATCGCCGCGTCCGCGAGCGCGTCGGCGTCCTCGTTGGCGAAGAGCTCGCCCGCCGCCCCCTGGTCGAGGACCTGCGCGAAGGCGTCGAGGTCGGAGGCGAGGACGGGCGCGCCGGCGGACAGCGCCTCGACGAGGATGATGCCGAAGCTCTCGCCGCCGGTGTTGGGCGCCACGTACACGTCGACGCTGCGCAGCAGCCGCGCCTTGTCCTCGTCGCTGACCATGCCGAGGAACTCCACCCGGGAGCGCATCTCGGCGGGCAGCGAGGCCACGGCCTCCTCCTCGTCGCCGCGTCCGGCCACGAGGAGCCGGGCCCCGGGCCGTTCGGTGAGGATCTTCGGGAGGGCCCGCATGAGGACGGGCAGGCCCTTGCGCGGCTCGTCGATGCGGCCGATGAAGCCGAGGGTCTCGCCCTGCCACTCCTTCCTCGGCTCGGCGCGGGCGAAGAAGTCGACGTCGACGCCGTTGGGGATGACGACCGCGTCGCCGCCGAGGTGCTCCACGAGCGTGCGCCGCGCGTATTCGCTGACCGCGATGCGGGCGCTGATCTTCTCCAGGGCGGGCTGGAGGATCGGATACGCGGCGATCATGGCCCGCGAGCGCGGGTTCGAGGTGTGGAAGGTGGCCACGATCGGCCCCTGCGCCGCCCAGCAGGTGAGCAGTCCGAGCGACGGCGAGGTCGGCTCGTGGATGTGGACGACGTCGAAGGTGCCGTCGTGGAGCCAGCGGCGGACCCGCGCGGCGGAGAGGAAGCCGAAGCTGAGCCGGGCCACCGAGCCGTTGTAGGACACGGGCACGGCGCGGCCCGCGGAGACGACGTACGGCGGCAGCGGGGTGTCGTCGTCGGCGGGGGCGAGGACGGAGACCTCGTGGCCGAGCCGGATGAGGTGCTCGGCGAGGTCGCGGATGTGGAACTGGACGCCGCCGGGCACGTCCCAGGAGTACGGGCAGACGATCCCGATCTTCACGCGCCCGGTCCCTCCCGCCCGTCCAGGTCCGAGAGCCACAGTCGTTGCAGCATGTGCCAGTCCTCCGGGTGGTCCGCGATGCCGCCGGCGAACGCGTCGGCCAGGGCCTGTGTCATCAAGGACGTCTTCTCGGCGCGCGTACCTGACTCCGGTACGTCGATCGGCGCGTGGATCCGCCCCTTCATGACGGGCGTGTCGTCGTACCAGAGCGTCACGGGCAGCAGCAGGGCGCCCGTCTGCTGGGCGAGGATCGCCGGGCCGGCCGGCATCCGTGCCGTGTCCCCGAAGAACGTGACCTCGGTGCCGGAGGCCGACAGGTCGCGGTCGGCGACCAGGCAGACCAGGCCGCCGGCCCGCAGCCGGCGCGCGAGGGTGCCGAAGGCGGAGCCGCCGGTGTGCGGCAGGACCTCCATGCCGAGGGACTCGCGGTAGGCGACGAACCGGTCGTACAGCGACTCGGGCTTGAGCCGCTCGGCGACCGTCGTGAAGGGCACGCCGAGGGAGCGGGTCACCCACACGCCCGCGAGGTCCCAGTTGGCCAGGTGCGGCAGGGCGAGGATCACCCCGCGCCCGGAGGCGAGGCCGTCCTCCAGGTAGTGGCGGTCCTTGATGTCGATGGACCGCTCGACCCGCTCCTTGCTCCAGGTCGGCAGCCGGAAGGACTCCATCCAGTACCGCATGTACGAGCGCATGCCGGCCTGTGACAGTTCGGCGAGCCGCTCGGGCGTGGCGTCCGGCACCACGCGCGCGAGGTTGGACTCCAGGCGCAGGACGCTCTTGCCGCGCCGCTTCCACGCCAGGTCGGCGATCCGCCGGCCGAGGCCCGCCGCCACCGGGTCCGGCAGCTTCTTCACGGTCGCCCATCCGGCGCCGTACAGCCCGTCGCTCAGGCGTTCCCTCAGGGTGCTCACGAGGCCGCCCCGCCGCCCCCGGCCGCGGCGGCGTCCGCCTCGGCCGATTCCCGGCGCACGGTCACGACCCGCTGGCCCAGGGTGACGGCGCTGCCGACGGCCACGATCCACAGGGCGATCGGGAGCAGGACCTCGATGCCGGGCACGCCGAACGCGTGGAGTCCGGCGAGGCCCGCGGCGACCAGCGAGATCACCAGGCGCTCGGCGCGCTCGACGAGGCCGTTCACGGCGACGGGCAGGCCGATCGATTCTCCTCGGGCCTTGGTGTACGAGACGACCTGGCCGCTCGCCAGGCAGAAGATCGCCACCGCGCACAGGATGTCGTCGTCGCCCTTGCCGGCGTACCAGAGCGCGAAGCCGCCGAAGATCGCGCTGTCGGCGACCCGGTCGAGCGTCGAGTCGAGGAAGGCCCCCCAGCGGCTGGAGATCCCCGCCTGCCGGGCCATGTTCCCGTCGACGAGGTCGGAGAAGACGAACAGGGTGATGACGATCGTGCCCCAGAAGAATTCTCCGCGGGGGAAGAAGACCAGCGCGCCGGCCACCACCCCCGCCGTGCCGATGAGCGTGACCGCGTCGGGGCTGACGCCCCGCCGGAGCAGAAACGCGGCGAACGGTGTGAGGACACGCGTGAAAAAGGCACGCGCGTACTTGTTCAGCATGGCCTTCCCGAGGTTCGGTGGGCCGCGCGGCCCCTACGACCACCGGCTCGCCCATCGTAGCCACGCGCGTCGCGGCGCACCGGCGGGCACCCGCCCCGTCGCGTCGGCGTCCCGTCAGCGTCCCCCTCGGGGGCTCCGGCGCGTACGACGTATGGACGCTTCCTGGCGACGGTGCAAAGCTCGAAGGACCACCGCGGGCACCGCAGGAGCCGTACCGCGACACACCACTCCCCCGCGCCCGCGTCCCGCCGCATCGTGCGAGCAGTCGGGAGGAAACATCATGGGTGACAAGGCGAAGACGCCCGCCGGAGCCGCCGGCAGGGCTCCTACGGCCGACCGGCCCTCGGCCGTGCGGAACGTGGTGCTGGTCGGCCACAGCGGATCGGGCAAGACGACCCTCGTCGAGGCCCTGGCGCAGACCGCCGGGGCGGTCAACCGGGCCGGACGGGTCGAGGACGGCGCCACCGTCTCGGACTACGACGAGATCGAGCACCGCCAGCAGCGGTCCGTACAGCTCTCCCTCGTCCCGGTCGGCTGGGACGGATACAAGATCAATCTCCTCGACACCCCCGGGTACGCCGACTTCGTCGGGGAGCTGAGGGCCGGTCTGCGCGCGGCGGACGCGGCCCTCTTCGTCGTCTCGGCGGCCCAGGAGGCCGACGCCGTCGCCGCCTCCACCCGCATGATCTGGGAGGAGTGCGCCGCCGTCGGGATGCCCCGCGCCATCGTCGTCACCCACCTCGACACCGCGCGCACCGATTTCACCGAGCTCACCGCCGTCTGCGCCGAGCTCTTCGGCCGGGACGACCCCGACGCCGTCCTCCCCCTCTACCTGCCGGTGCGCGGCGCCGAGGGAGCCGACGGACACGCCCCGGTCACCGGCCTCGTCGGCCTCCTCTCGGAGCGGATCTTCGACTACTCCTCCGGGGTGCGCCGGGAGGACCCGCCCGACGGGGCGCAGCGGGAACTCATCGCGGAGGCCCGCGCCCGGCTCATCGAGGGGATCATCGCCGAGAGCGAGGACGAGACCCTCATGGACCGCTACCTCGGCGGCGAGGAGATCGACCTGAAGACCCTCGTCGACGACCTGGAGAAGGCCGTCGCCCGGGGTGCCTTCCACCCGGTGCTCGCGGCCGCCCCCGCCGCCGACGGCGGGACGCAGGGCCTCGGCACCCTCGAACTCCTGGAGCTGATCACCGGCGGCTTCCCCTCCCCCCTGGAGCACGAGGCGCCCACCGTCACCACCCCCGACGGCCGCTCCCGCCCCCCGCTCACCTGCGACCCCGAGGGGCCGCTGGTCGCCGAGGTCGTCAAGACGGCGGCCGACCCCTACGTGGGCCGGATCTCCCTGGTCCGGGTCTTCTCCGGCACCCTGCGCCCCGACGAGACCGTGCACGTCTCCGGTCACGGCCTCGCGGACCGGTCCCACGACGGCCACGACCTCCACGAGGCGGACGAGCGGGTCGGCGGGCTCACCTCTCCCTTCGGCAGGCAGCAGCGCCCGCTCGCGGAGTGCATCGCCGGTGACCTCGCCTGCGTCGCCCGGCTCGGCCACGCCGAGACCGGCGACACCGTCTCCGCCAAGGACGATCCGCTCCTGATGGAGCCGTGGACCATGCCGGAGCCACTGCTGCCGCTGGCCGTCCAGGCCCACGGCAAGGCCGACGAGGACCGGCTCTCGCAGGGCCTCGCCCGGCTCGTCGCCGAGGACCCGACCCTGCGGCTCGAACAGAACCAGGACACCCGGCAGGTGGTGCTGTGGTGCCTGGGCGAGGCCCATCAGGACGTCGCCCTGGAGCGTCTGCGCGGACGGTACGGCGTGCAGGTCGACGCCGTGCCGTACAAGGTGGCGCTGCGCGAGACCTTCGGGGGCGCCTCCTCGGGCCGGGGCAGGCACGTCAAGCAGTCCGGCGGCCACGGCCAGTACGCCATCTGCGAGATCGACGTGGAGCCGCTGCCGCCGGGCAGCGGCATCGAGTTCGTCGACAAGGTGGTCGGCGGGTCCGTCCCGCGCCAGTTCGTCCCCTCCGTCGAGAAGGGGGTGCGGGCGCAGGCGGCGCGCGGCCTCGCCACCGGTCATCCGCTCGTCGACATCCGGGTCACCCTGCGGGACGGCAAGGCCCACTCGGTGGACTCCTCCGACGCCGCCTTCCAGACCGCCGGGGCGCTCGCGCTGCGCGAGGCGGCCGCCGACGTGCCCGTCCACCTCCTCGAACCGGTCGCCCAGGTCGACGTCCTCGTCCCGGACGAGTACGTCGGTCCGGTCATGAGCGACCTGTCGGGGCGGCGCGGCCGGGTCGTCGGAACCGACCAGGCCGGTCCCGGGCGGACCGTGGTCAGGGCCGAGGTGCCGGAGCTCGAGATCGGGCGGTACGCGATCGACCTGCGCTCGATCTCGCACGGCACCGGACGGTTCGACCGCACCTACGCCCGGCACGAGCCGATGCCGCCGCACCTGGCGGCGAAGCTCCGCGAACAGGCCGGAAAGGGTTCCTAGTTGACGGAACGACGGGGATGAGCGTCCGCCCGGCGGCTGCCGGGCGGACGTCATTCGGCCGACGACATCCACAGGCCGTGACGCATCCGGCCGCACCCGGTTACGCTGTGGTGCCCAGCTCAGAAGGTGTGCGGGGCACGGCAGTTGGGAACAGCCCGCACAGGTACTCGCGCGCGATGGGGGCGGCAGTGGCGATCGACGGTTTCGGACCGGGGGCTCAGATCCCCCTCCAGGGCTCGGGGGGCGGTACGGGTGCGACGAACGCGCTCGCGTCCGCCGCGTACCGGGACAGCCCCCTCAAGACGATCCAGGAAGCCGACAACGACCTCTACAAGACCACGGTCAAGGAGGGGAAGTGGGGGCTCTTCAGCCCCGATCTCGGCGAGGCCTTCTCCCGCGCGGTCCAGGTCCGCATGCTGGGCGGCGCCCGCAAGGCCCTGATCCAGTCCTTCGGGGCCGAGCCGCAGCCGGTGGTCGAGCACTGCCTCGCCGCCACCCACCTGCGCAGGCAGCGCGACATCAAGCTGACCCTGGTCACCTTCTTCTGCGGCGTCCTCTTCCTGCCCGGGCTGCTGCTCTGGCTCGGCGTCATCCAGCTCCGCCGTCTCGTCGCCGGCTCCGAGAACAAGCGGAACGGCGCCCTCGGCACCGCCCTCCTGTGGGCCGCCGGGCTCTTCGCGGTGCTCGTCCTGGTCAGGCTGCCCTTCGACGGCATCCTGCCGAACTACCTGCGCGCGATGGTCGTCGCCCCGGTCGTCGGCTGGTACCTCGCGGGCCGGATCTGCCTGAACGCCGCGGTGGACCTGCGCGAGCGCTGGTCCGGCCTCCTCGGCGGCGGCGGGATCGGCCCGCACGTCCCCAAGTCCGTCCCCCAGGACCCGGGCGAGAAGTCGGCGGAGGCCCTCCGGGTCAACCTGGAGAAGCTCTCCGCGGAGCAGCAGTCCAACATCGTCTTCTACGCCGGCACCAAGGGGATCCTCGGCCTGGGCACCCGCTGGGGCAGCTGGACGCTCGCCGAGGAGCTGGTCCCCCAGCCCGGCCGGGAGATCCACGCCTTCCGCGCCTGGGACGTCATCCGCAGGATCCACGACGAGCTGACGCTCCTGGAGCGCGGCTCCCTGAAGACCGGCTTCCCCAAGCCGACCGTCAAGCACTGGATCGTCTCCCCGGTCGGCGAGGGCGCCGACGAGGTCACCCGCCCCGAGGGCGACAACATCGTCCACTACCAGGTCAAGCCGCACGAGATACAGCGCATCTGCAACGACCAGCAGTTCGGCGCGGGCAACCGTCACTACCTCGGCGTGCAGTTCACGCTCTGGGACGGGAACCTCGTCCTCACCATGATGGTCACCGTCACCTCGCTCCACCACACGCTCCGGATCGAGGTCACCGGCCACGCGCTCGGCCCCGTCCACGGCCTCTTCACCACGAAGCCGAAGGCGAAGACCAAGGAGGTCTCCAAGACCGTCCGCTTCTGGGAGACGAAGGAGATCCAGCAGCCGCTGCTGACGACCAACGACATCGTGCGGCTCGCGGTGCGCGCCCCGCTCACCTGGTACCCGCCGGTCCTGGACTTCCTGGGCGGCAAGATGACCCTGCCCGAGCCGTTCGGCCTGCGGCACGTCTGGGCCGGGCCGCTCTGGAAGAACCGCTTCATGGCCGACGACGCCATCCGCATGGCCACGCCGGTGCTCCGGGCCGTCCACGCCGCCACGCTCAAGGTGCTCGACGAGCACAACGTGGACACGGAGCGCTTCACCGCCCGCTCGCTGTTCCTCAGCGGCGGCGTCCAGGACCCGGGCCCGAAGAAGGCCGACGTCTACGAGGCCTGACCCGGGTCCTCCTCGGCGTTCAGCGGCTCACAGGGTGGCCGGCCAGGCGTCGGCCAGCATCTTCCGGGTGTCGGCGAGCAGCTGGGGCAGCACCTTGGTGTGCCCGACGACCGGCATGAAGTTGGTGTCCCCGCCCCAGCGCGGCACCACGTGCTGGTGCAGGTGCGCGGCGATGCCGGCGCCGGCGACGGCGCCCTGGTTCATGCCGATGTTGAAGCCGTGCGCGCCGGACGCCGCCCGCAGCGCGACCATCGCGCGCTTGGTGAAGGCGGCGAGCTCGACCGTCTCCGCCTCGTCGAGGTCGGTGTAGTCGGCGACGTGGCGGTACGGGACGACCATCAGGTGACCGCCGTTGTACGGGTAGAGGTTGAGCACCGCGTACACGCCCTGGCCGCGCGCGATCACCAGACCGTCCTCGTCCGACTTCGACGGAATCACGCAGAACGGGCAACCGTCCTCGGACCCCGGCCCGGTCGGCTTGTTCTCGCCCTGGATGTACGCCATCCGGTGAGGCGTCCACAGGCGCTGGAACGCGTCCTGCGTCCCCACTCCGATCTGCTGCTCCGGCTCAGTCGTCATGCTGAGCAGCATATTGCGTCGTCCGTTCGGAACGTGTCGCCGGGGCGGAAGATCCATGCAGCGGCCATGCTGATCCGATGAGAGAGAGGCCGCTGATCCCGCCCGCGCAGGAACGCTGGGACGATCTGATGGAGACCCCGCTGACGGTGATGGCCCTGGTCTATCTCGCCGCCTACGCGGTGCGGATCCTCGGTCATGACCTGGCGGGGCCCCTGCGCGACCTGTGCCTCGCGCTGACGTACGCGGCGTGGGCGGTCTTCATCGCCGACTATGTCGTACGGGTCAGGCTGAGCGGTATCGGCCTGTTCCGCTTCATGCGCCACCACTTCCTCGACACGGTGGTGGTGGTGCTGCCGCTGCTGCGCCCGCTCCGGGTGGTGAGCGTGTACGACCGGGTGCAGCGCCGCCACGACAAGCCCCGGCTCACGCTCTACGCCCGGGTCATGGCGTACGCGGGGATGACGGCGGGGCTGCTGGGCTTCGCGGGGGCGCTGACCGTCTACCACTACGAGTACACCGCCCCGGGGGCGACGATCCGCACGTTCGGGGACGCGGTGTGGTGGGCGTGCGCGACCCTGGCGACGGTGGGCTACGGAGACGTGACCCCGGTGACGCCGATGGGCCGCCTGACGGCGGTGGGCATGATGGGCGTGGGGCTCGCCCTGCTCGGCGCGGTGACGGGTTCGTTCTCGTCCTGGCTGATCCAGGCGTTCACCCGGGAGGACGAGAAGGGGCCCCCGGGGGATCCCCCGGGGGCCTCCTGAAGGCTCGGGTCGTCAGACCTGGACGCGGTCCTCGACGATCTTGGCGAGCTTGGCGATCGCCTCGTCGACGGGGATGCCGTTCTCCTGCGAACCGTCGCGGTAGCGGAAGGAGACGGCGCCGGCGGCCATGTCCTCGTCACCCGCGATGATCATGAACGGGACCTTCTGCTTCTGGGCGTTCCGGATCTTCTTCTGCATCCGGTCCGAGGAGGAGTCGACCTCCACCCGCAGGCCCTGCTTCTTCGCCTTGGCGGCGAACTCGTGCAGGTAGTCGACGTGCGCGTCGCCGATCGGGATGCCGGTCGCCTGGACCGGGGCCAGCCACGGCGGCATCGCGCCCGCGTAGTGCTCCAGGAGCACGGCGAAGAAGCGCTCGATCGAGCCGAACAGGGCGCGGTGGATCATGACCGGGCGCTGCTTGGTGCCGTCCGGGGCGGTGTACTCCAGGTCGAAGCGCTCCGGCAGGTTGAAGTCGAGCTGCACGGTCGACATCTGCCAGGTGCGGCCGATGGCGTCCCGCGCCTGCACCGAGATCTTCGGGCCGTAGAAGGCGGCGCCGCCCGGGTCGGGGGTCAGCGGGAGGCCCTGCTTCTCGGCGACCTGCTGGAGGACCGCGGTGGCCTCCTCCCACACCTCGTCGGAGCCGACGAACTTCTCCGGGTCCTTGGTCGACAGCTCCAGGTAGAAGTCGGTCAGACCGTAGTCGCGGAGCAGGTTGAGGACGAAGGTCAGGGTGCGGTCGAGCTCGTCCGCCATCTGCTCGCGGGTGCAGTAGATGTGCGCGTCGTCCTGGGTGAAGCCACGGGCCCGGGTGAGGCCGTGGACGACGCCGGACTTCTCGTACCGGTACACGGTGCCGAACTCGAACAGGCGCAGCGGCAGCTCACGGTAGGAGCGCCCGCGCGCGTCGAAGATCAGGTTGTGCATCGGGCAGTTCATGGGCTTGAGGTAGTAGTCCACGCCCTCGTCGAGCTGCATGGGGGGGTACATGCCCTCGGCGTACCAGTCCAGGTGGCCGGACTTCTCGAACAGCTTGCCCTTGGTGGCGTGCGGCGAGTAGACGAACTCGTAGCCCTCCTCCTCGTGGCGCTTGCGCGAGTAGTCCTCCATGACCCGGCGGATGATGCCGCCCTTGGGGTGGAAGACCGCGAGGCCGGAGCCGATCTCGTCCGGGACGGAGAAGAGGTCGAGCTCGTTGCCCAGCTTGCGGTGGTCGCGCTTCTCGGCCTCGGCCAGGAAGTCGAGGTGCGCCTTCAGCTCGTCCTTCGACGGCCAGGCGGTGCCGTAGATGCGCTGGAGCATCGGGTTCTTCTCGCTGCCGCGCCAGTAGGCGGCCGCGTTGCGCATCAGCTTGAACGCCGGGATGTTCCGGGTGGTCGGCAGGTGCGGACCGCGGCAGAGGTCCTTCCAGCACAGCTCGCCGGTCTTGGCGTCGAGGTTGTCGTAGATGGTCAGCTCGCCGCCGCCCACCTCGACGTTCGCGCCGTCCTCGGTCGAGGCGGAGCCCTTGAGGCCGATGAGCTCCAGCTTGTACGGCTCGTCCGCCAGCTCCTCGCGGGCGGCCTCGTCGGTCACCACGCGGCGGGCGAAGCGCTGGCCGCGCTTCTGGATCTCCTGCATCTTCTTCTCGATGACCTTGAGGTCCTCGGGGGTGAAGGGCTTCTCGACGTCGAAGTCGTAGTAGAAGCCGTCCCGGACCGGCGGGCCGATGCCCAGCTTGGCCTCGGGGAAGAGCTCCTGCACGGCCTGGGCCATGACGTGCGCGGTCGAGTGGCGCAGGATGTCGAGACCGTCCGGGGAGGAGATCTCGACGCCCTCGACGACATCGCCGTCGGCGAGCTCGTACGACAGGTCCTTCAGCTCGCCGCCCACGCGGGCGGCGATGACGGTGCGGTCGTCGGCGAACAGGGCGCCGGCGGTGGTGCCCGCGCTCACCGCCCTCTCCTCTGCCTCCGAGGCGGACTGGACGGTCACACGGACATCAGACACGGGTGCTCCATACATAAGGGCGCAGGCAGACACGAAGTGCCGGCGCCGGCGACGCGCGGCAGAGACGAGGTGCCGCGTCGTCACCGATCCTACCGAGCGGTCCGCACCCCTCGCGAAAGGGTTTCCCGGGCCCCCGCTCCCCCGCCGCTACTCCTCCCCGGGCCCGCACGTCTCCCCGAAGAAGTCGAGGTTCTCGTGCAGGCCCTTCAGCAGCCGGTCCCGCTCCGTCTCGTCGACCTGGACGGGGACCACCCCGGTGGCGTCGGTGAGGCGGCGGAAGCCGCCGCGGCTCTCCAGCCGGCCCGCCACCCGGATCGGGAGGCCGACGAGGTGGGCGTGGCCGGCCGTGCGGTACGCCTCCTCGTCGAGGGCGACCCGGACGTGCGGGACCTCCGCGCCGCCGAGCACCCGCAGCCGCACGATCCCCTCGCCGCGGGGCCCGGAGCGGCGCATGCGGACGACGACGCCGGTGAGCCGGACCGGCACGGACGGCTCGTCGGTCAGATAGCGGGCGCTCGCCTCCCGCAGGGCGGGCAGGTCGCCGGGCGAGAACTCGACCGGCTCGGGCCGGGCCGCGCACCCCGCGGGCGCGCCGGCGGCCGGCGCCCACTCCAGGGCGACGCGGGCGCCTTCGGTGCCCCGGACGAGCGCGACGAGGGCCTCGGTGAGCTCGCGGCTGACGCCCGCCTCGACGGCGGCGTCGAAGGCCTCCGTGCCGCCGGTGGCCCGCTGGTAGTCGGTGGCCTCGCGGGCCGCGTGGAGCGCGTGGTAGAGCCGGACGGCGATCGGGCGGCCCTGCTCGACCGGCAGGAAGGCGGTGAGGCCGCGGCCTCCGGGCGCCGCGCCGACGACGACGGTCTCCAGGGAGGCCTGGGCGGCCCGGCGGTGGCGGGCGCCGTGGTAGCCGGCCCGGCCGCGCACGGCGAGGGCCCCGGCGAGGAGGAGCTGGCGGGCGGCGGACCTGAGCTGCTCCTGCACGGTCCAGGGCACGGTGCCGGCCGGGCCGGGGGGCACGTCGCGCCACCAGCGGATCTCGTCGCTGGGCACGGAGAGGCCGGTGAGGACCTCGCGGGCGGAGGGCGTGGCGCTGCGGGCGAGGGCGGTGAGCGCCTCGCCGAGCAGGTCCTCGCAGTCGGGGAAGGCGCGGCTCTCCGGGACGAGGAGGCTGGTGCCGGCGCCGCTGCCGGGCGGGGTCCAGCGGCTGTAGCGGCCCACGGCGCCGCCGCGCCGCCGCCAGCCGTGCCGGGCGAGCAGCGCGCCGAGGACCCTCGGGTCGACCGTGCCCGGATCGGGCGGGCCCTGGGTGTCGGCCCAGGGCCCGAGGGGCGGGGCGGGGACGCCGGTCCAGGGCCCGGGGGTCTCGCCGGGTGCCGGATGGGGCCGGTAGGGCGGGGGGACGGGGCCGTGCCCGGCCCCGTCCCCCTCGTCCCCGAACCCTGGTTCGTCGATCGGTCGGTGCATCAAGGTCTCCCTCCCACCCCGACCCGGGTCATGATCTCGCAGAGCGCCCGGTCGTCGAAGATCCGCGTCGTCGGGATGCGCACGGTGGTCCGGCGCCGTCCCGTGACCGGGTGCCCGGCCAGGTTGATCCAGTAGCAGCAGTGCCGCAGGTCGAGCCGGTCGTGGCTCGCCCTCAGCCAGTCCTCCTGCGCCCTCGGGACGAGCATCACCACCAGGATCTTGTGGACGGACACCGGCGTCCGGGCGAGCTTCACCAGGTGGTCGTTGTCGAGAGTGAACGAGAACGCGCTGCCCGGCGGGCGCGGCGGTATCTGGTAGGTGCACTTGAGCTGCACCTTGATGGTCACTTCGTCGTCGACGGTGTGCCCGGGAGCGCTGTGGCTCACGTGCCAGTCGATGCCGTTGTCCGGAAAGGGCTGGGACAGCGAGCAGCCGGCCGCGGCGGCGACGGCGTGCAGGTATCCCACCTGAAGGGTCTCCATGCAGGCGGTGGTGGCGAGTGAGCCGCGCGTCGGTGCCACCCGCTGGGGCGGCAGCCCTCCCGACTCGGGCTGGGCGAGCGCCATGTCGTCTTCCTTCCCCGTCCCTTGTGTTGTGACCGGTCCGCGTACGACGCAAACAGTCCGGGTATCACCGTTTCGGGGCAGGGGGTTGGCCATCTGCCGCAGGTGTGCAGGGAGTTCGGGGATGTCGATGCACTGGTACGAAGGGCCCCTGGCCGCTTTCGACACGGAGACCACGGGAGTTGACGTCGAGGAGGACCGGATCGTCTCGGCCGCCCTCGTCGTCCAGGACACGGAGGGGGCGCGGCCGCGGGTGACGCGCTGGCTGGTCAACCCCGGCATACCCGTGCCGGAGGGGGCCACGGCGGTCCACGGCCTGACGGACGATCACCTCCAGCGGAACGGCCGGTGGCCGGCCCCGGTGATGGAGGAGCTGGCGCGGGCGCTGGCCGAGCAGTCGGCGGCGGGACGGCCGCTGGTGGTGATGAACGCGCCGTTCGACCTGACGATCCTGGACCGCGAGCTGCGCCGGCACCGGGCGTCCTCACTGGGGAACTACACGGCGGCCAGCCCGCTGACCGTGCTCGACCCGCGGGTCCTGGACAAGCACCTGGACCGCTACCGGAAGGGCCGCAGGACGCTGACGGACCTGTGCGCCCACTACGAGGTGGAGCTGTCGGGCGCGCACGACGCGGCGGCGGACGCGACGGCCGCCATGGACGTCGTACGGGCGGTGGGGCGGCGCTTCTCGTCCCGTCTGGAGCGGCTGACGCCGGCGGAGCTCCACACGCTCCAGGCGGTGTGGCACGCGGCGCAGGCGCGGGGGCTCCAGGCCTGGTTCACCCGGCAGGGGACGCCGGAGACGGTGGACCCGGCGTGGCCGCTGCGGCCGGAGCTGCGCACGGCGGCGTGACGGGGCCGGGAATGCGGAAGGCCGGTCCGTCTTTCGACGGACCGGCCTCTCCCGGTGGGCGATACTGGGATCGAACCAGTGACCCCTTCGGTGTGAACGAAGTGCTCTCCCGCTGAGCTAATCGCCCGGGAACGGGTTGAACCATACAGGCCCGCGCGCCCTTCGTTCAAACCGCGCCGAGCAGGGCGGCGAGTCCGCGCCGTCCCCCGCGCATCATCAGGGCGTGGTTGAGGCGGAAGACGGGCCGCCCCGGGACGGCGAGGGCCCGCAGGAGGCGGGCGCGGACCTCCACCTCCTGCTCGTACAGGGCGTGGGTGCCGGCCCCGTCCGCCGTGAGGGTCCAGCGGGCCCGTCCCTCCAGGTCTCCGCCGAGGCCGATCTCCAGGACGCCCGCGGCCGGGTCGCGGCGCAGGGCCCGGACGGTGACGACGAGGTCGTACGGGAGGAGGGAGCGGAAGCGGGCGGTGCCGGTGGTGTCGTCGCAGGGGGCGACCTCACGGACCTGGGGCCACCAGCGGGGGTAGTCCTCGGCGCGCTCCAGGACCGCGTAGACGGTGTCGGGCGGGGCGGCGAGCCGCCAGACGCAGCGGAAGCGGTACCGGCACCAGTCCATGCCCCCAGTGTGGACGTACTCAGGCGGGAATCGCGGGAATCTGAGTACCGGGACGCATTCCCGCGGCCTGTGGCCGGAGCCACACTCCGGGTATGGACAACTCCCTGCCGCCCGCGGACGAGCTGGTGCTCGTCGACCGCGAGCTGGCGCAACTCGACGCGCGCCGGTCCCAGTTGCTGGCCCGCCGCGCCTGGCTGGTCCAGGTGCTGTACCCGCCGGTCGCGGCGGCGCCGCTCCGCCCGCGACCGCCGCTCGCGGACTCGACGCCCCGCGGCGCGCAGAACGTGCTGCTGACGCTCGGCGGCACGCTGCTGACGATCGCGGCGGTCGCCTTCACCCTGGTGAGCTGGGGCTCGATGGGGATCGGCGCCCGCGCGACGGTGCTGGCCGTGGTGACGGGTGCGGCGCTCGCGGCGCCGGTGGCGCTGCTGCGCAGGGGCCTGGTGTCGACGGCCGAGTCGGTGGCGGCGCTGGGGCTCGTCCTGATGCTGCTCGACGCGTACGCGCTGCACCGGGTGGCGCTGGCGGAGACGGACGGCCTGGGGTACGCGGCCGTGGCGTCGGCGGTCCTGGCGGGCGCGTGGACGGCGTACGGCTCGGTGCTGCCGCGGCTCCGGATCCCGCTGCCGGCCGCCGTGGTCGCGGCGCAGCTGCCGCTGCCGCTGGGCGTGCTCGCGGCCGGGGGCGGGTCGACGGCCTTCGCGTGGGCGGCGCTCCTGACGGCGACGGCGGACGCGGCGGTCGTGCTGTGGACCCGGCCGGTGGCCGTCCGGATCACGGGGGGCACGGCCGCGGCCGCCCTGGGCGGCTGGGCCCTGCTGACGGGCGGCCGGCTCTCCCTCGTCTCCCCGTGGAGCGGCGCACCGCTCCTCCTCGCGGGGGCCGCGGTCGCCCTGTACGCGGCCCGGCGGGTCCCCGCCTTCGCCGCGGCGGCCTCGGCGGTCGCGGGCCTGGCGGTCCTGACGGCCTCGGGCGGTCTCCTGCGCACGGCCCTCCCGGCGGACTGGGCGGTGCCGGGCTACGTCCTCTGCGCCCTGGCGCTGACCTCGGTGTGGCGCCCGGGCGCCGCGACTCCCACGGACGGAAGCGCCCCGGCGCCGGGTGCGACCGGCGGCGGTTCCGCGGCGCCCGGCACGGACCCGGCCGGTCCGGCGGTGGCGGGCGGCGGCCGGTCGCCGCACGGCTCGGGCCCGGCGGCCCCCGCCGGTGGACGCCTGCCGCGCGGGATCCGGCTCGGTCTGGCCGGCGCGGGCGCCGGTGTCGCGGCCCTCGGGGTCGTCTGGGCGCTGCCGCCGGTGGCGGCGGGGCTCCTCGGGCCGGTGGCGCGGACGACGGACGTCTGGTCGGGCGAGCACGCCGCGCGTGCCCTGACCGCGTACCCCGCGTCGGCCCTCCTCGTCCTGGCGGTGGCCGCCGTGGCCCTCGCGACCCTCCCCCGCCTCTGGGCCCGGTGCGGGGCGCTCGCCCTGGCCTGGGCGCTGCCGACCGCCCTGCCGGTCTCGTTCGGCCTCCCGTACGGGGCGGCGCTCGCCCTCCAGCTGCTCACGACGGCGGCGGCCCTGGGCCTCGCGGTCCGTCCCGGCCCGCTGACGCGCGGCCTGCCCGCGGCCACCGGCCGGGCCGGGCGCCCCGCCGCGCACGGTGCGGACACGCGGGACCCGCACACCGCTCCCCGGGAAGCCGGCCCGGCCACGCCCGGGGCCTCCGCGCCGACGGCCGCCGGTCCGGCCGTCCCGCCGGCCCCCGGTTCCGGGGCCCCCTGGCCCGCCTGGGCGCCCTCCCGGCCCCGGGCGCAGGCTCCGGACGTGGAGCCCGGGACCGCTCTCGGGTGGATCGCGTACGCCGGCGGTCTCGCGTCCGCCCTGAGCGCGGTGGCCCTGGCCCTGGACGTGCGGGGCGCCACCTTCGCCGCGCTCGGCGCGGTGCTCGCGCTCCTCACGGGCGTCGCGGTGCTCGGCGCGGACGCGCGCCGGGTGGTCTCCGCCGTCGGCGCGGTGCTCGCGGCGACGGGGCTCGTGTTCGCGGTGGCGGCCGCCGGCGGGTTCGAGGACCGGTGGACGGCGCTCGCGCTGCTGCTCGTCCCGGCGGCGACCGCCGCGCTCGGCTCCGGGGCGCCGCGCCCGGTGGCCCTGGCGGCCGAGGTCACGGGCGGGGCCGTGGGGCTGCTCGCCCTCGGGATCGCCGCGTCCCGGCCCGCGTTCCTCGCGCTCGCGCTGGCCCTCGGCGGGGTGATCGCGGCGGCCACGGCCGTGCGGCCCGAGCGGCGGCGGTTCGCCTCGTGGGCGGCGGCGGTGCTGTTCCTGCTCGCCACGTGGGTGCGGCTCGCGGTCTGGGACGTGACGGCCCCGGAGGCGTACACGCTGCCGGTGACGGTGCCCGCGCTGGCCGTGGGGTACCTGCGGCGGCGCCGGGACCCGGAGGCCTCGTCGTGGACGGCGTACGGCCCCGGCCTGGCGGTGACGCTGCTGCCGAGCCTGCCGGCGGCCTGGGTGGACCCGGAGTGGGCGCGCCCGCTGCTCCTGGGGGTCGCGGCGCTCGTGGTGACGCTCCTCGGCGCCCGCTTCCGGCTCCAGGCGCTCCTGGTGCTGGGCGGCGTGGTGCTCGCCCTGGACGGGCTGCACGAGCTGGCGCCGTACGTGGTGCAGGCGGTGGGCGCGCTGCCGCGCTGGCTGCCGCCGGCCCTGGCGGGGCTGCTGCTGCTCGCGGTGGGCGCCACGTACGAGCAGCGGCTGCGGGACGCCCGGAGGCTGCGGGAGCGGCTCGGGCGGATGCGGTGAGACGCCGAAGGCCCGGAGACGGTGTTCCGTCTCCGGGCCTTCGGGCCGGGTGGTGGGCGATACTGGGATCGAACCAGTGACCCCTTCGGTGTGAACGAAGTGCTCTCCCGCTGAGCTAATCGCCCCGGCGCACCGCAAACATTACCGCATGTCAGCGGTGCTTCCGAACCATCGGAAGGTCACTCGTCGATCTTCCACGGCATGACGAAGCCGAACTTCCACAGGTAGACGCCCAGCAGGGCGGCGACGATCACCAGACCGATGGTGGTGAGGATGATGTTCCGGCGGCGGACCTTGGGGTCGAGGGCGCGCTGGGCGGCCTCCGTGACCTTGCGCTTGGTCCAGCGGAGCACGAGCTGGGCCCAGACGAACTCGGTCGCCCAGATCGCCATGCCGCCGAAGATGACCAGCCAGCCGGGCCCCGGGAGCGGCAGCATCACCACTCCGGCGCCGACCACGGCGAGTCCCACGACGAAGACGCCGACCTGCCAGCTCAGGTGCAGGCCTCGCCGGGACTTGATGAACTCCGGCGCGCGGGATCCCAGTTCGGCTTCCTGGCCGTCTGCGGACTCCCCGGCGCGCTCGTCACTCTCCGCATTCATGCCCCCCAACCTACCGGACGGGGAGCCCCCACCGGAATGGAGGTATTACCGCAGGTCACACGCCCCCATACGAGCTACCTGAACGATCACAAAACCGACAGAGGGGTTTACAACGCCACCGGAGGTGGCATGTCGATTTCGCCGACGTGCGAATCCCCGAGCGCACACTGAGCGAAAGGCCCTGGCGCTTATGAACACCACGGTCAGCTGCGAGCTGCACCTGCGCCTCGTTGTGTCGAGCGAGTCCTCACTGCCTGTACCCGCGGGCCTGCGGTATGACACGGCCGATCCGTATGCCGTGCACGCCACCTTCCACACCGGAGCCGAGGAGACGGTCGAGTGGGTCTTCGCCCGCGACCTTCTCGCCGAGGGGCTGCACCGCCCCACCGGCACGGGCGACGTCCGCGTCTGGCCGTCCCGCAGCCACGGTCAGGGAGTCGTCTGCATCGCGTTGAGCTCCCCCGAGGGGGAGGCCCTGCTCGAGGCCCCGGCGCGGGCCCTGGAGTCGTTCCTGAAGAGGACCGACGCCGCCGTGCCACCGGGCACCGAGCACCGGCACTTCGACCTGGATACGGAGCTCTCCCACATCCTGGCCGACAGCTGAGCCAGGCCGAGAACCGCACGGCGCCGTCCGACTCGGGGAGACGGCGCCGCGCGGACAGTCACATAGGCACGAGATCCGGCGCTCCCACCGCGCAGCCGGCGCGGTGGTGGGCGCCGGTGTCGTCTTCCGGGGCGCGCTAAAGTCAGCGCCATTCCGCGGGCGCCCGCCCGCGGCCGGCCAGGGAGCGAATCGTGCTGATCCCCCACGACACCCGGATCGCCCTCGACACCGTCGTCGATCTGATGAACACCGCGCCCCAGGGCGACCGCGCCGACGAGCTCGCGGGCGTCCCGGAGCTCCACGACTTCCTGGACGCGCACAAGGTCAGCGGCGTGGGCGAGCTCGGCCCCGACGACCTGCGCGCCGTGCGCGAGGTGCGCGAGAAGTTCGCGGCGGTCTTCTCCGCCCCCGAGGCCCGGATCGCGGCCCCCCTGATCAACCAGCTGGTGGCGGGCGCGGGCACCACCCCCCAGCTCACCGACCACGACGGCTACGACTGGCACGTGCACTACTTCGCGCCGGGCGCCTCGGTGGCGGACCACCTCGCGGCCGACTGCGGCATGGCCCTGGCGTTCATCGTCGTGGCGGGCGAGCAGGAGCGGCTGCGGCGCTGCGAGGCGCCGGACTGCGGCCGGGCCTTCGTGGACCTCTCGCGCAACCGCTCACGCCGGTACTGCGACAGCCGCACCTGCGGCAACCGTCTGCACGTGGCCGCCTACCGGGCACGCCGCAAGGAAGCCGCGGGCTGACCGCCCCGCACCGGGGAGCCCGATCCGGGCCGGGACCCCGGGGCCTGGAGGTCACAGGACGTAGAGATCGTGCAGCGCGGCCATCAGCAGCAGACAGCCGATCACCCCGAGGAAGATCATCAGCGGCGGCTGGGAGAGCGCGAACAGGCAGCCGCGCGGCTCTTCGGCGGGGGCGTCGGTGGCGGCGGGCACGGGCTCCCGCGAGGTATCCAGCATCTCGGGGGGATGATGGCGCACCCCGCACCCGGCGAATCCCGCAACACGCCCCGCGGCGGGGGCCGTTCACCCCTTCCCGTGGATCACGGAAAGGGGACGGACACCGGAACCGCCAGAAGTGATCAGATTCCGTGCTTCTTCAGAATCGCCTCGATGTCGCTGAAGTCCTCGCCGGCGGGCCGCTCGGCCCGCGGCTTCGCCGTCACGCCGCGGGAGGGCGAAGCCGCGGCCGGGGCCACGGCTCTCGGCTCGGCTCCCCCGGCGGTCACCTCGCGGCCGGCCCGGCGCCGCTCCACGGCCCGGGTGGACATGAAGAGCAGCCAGGCCACGCCCAGCACGCCGAAGCCGACCCAGGCCACCGGGCTGAAGGCCGTGTCGGCGATCCAGTCGACCGCGCCCGTCATCACCAGACCGAGCGGCACCAGGGCGTAGGCCGCGATCCGGGCGGCGGACAGGAATCGCTTCCGGTACGCCGCGATCGCGGCGATGCCCAGGCCCGCCGCGGACACCGCGGAACAGATGGTCTCGGCGAGCATGCGGTCCTCCAGGTGCCGGGCGATACGTCCCTTCCATCCTGCACCGCGGGGACGGCCCGGGGCCATGGGCCGGGCCCGGTCTCAGGGAGATCTCCGGGTCGTCCCGGCCGGGATCTCCTCCCCGGGTCCCGGTGAGGGAGACTGCTGCCATGAACGACTCCACCACCGCACCCGCCTCCCCCGTCGTCCTGGAGGCGTGGTTCGACCTCCAGTGCCCCGACTGCTTCCAGGCCCTCGACGACGTCCGCGCGCTCCGCGAGAAGTACGGCGACCGGCTCGACGTGCAGCTGCGTCACTTCCCGCTGGCCAAGCACAAGCACGCGTACGCCGCCGCCCAGGCCGCCGAGGAGGCCGTGGAGCAGGGCGAGGGCTGGCCGTACGCGGAGGCGCTGCTCGCCAGGACCGCCGAGCTCGGCGAGCGGGGCGAGCCGGTCCTCCTGGAGGTGGCGGCCGGGCTCGGCCTGGACGCCGAGGAGTTCGACACCGCGCTGATCGACGGCCGGCACCTGCTGACCGTGGACGCCGACGAGGCCGAGGGCAAGGCGATCAAGGTCACCGGCACCCCGACCTACGTCATCGGCGGCGAGCGACTGGACGGCGGCCGGAGCCAGGAGGGCCTGCGGGAGCGGATCGAGACGATCGTCGACCGCCTCCTGGAGCGGTAGGGCGTCTCAGAGCAGCGGCTTCGCGCTGTTGACGAGGCTCGTGCGGTAGCCGAGCGACTCGTAGAGCCGGATCGCCGGGGCGTTGCCCGCGAACACGTGCAGTTCGAGGAGGCTCTCCCCGGCCTCCAGGGCGATCTGCTCGGCCAGCAGCATCAGGGCCCTGCCGTACCCCTTCCCGCGCTCCCCCTCGACGACCTCGACCTCGAAGACGAAGGCCGTCGCCTTCCCGGGCTCGCGCTCCAGCCGGCCCACCCACAGATAGCCGACGACCCGCCCGTCCCGCACGCCGACGGTCACGGTGACGCCCGGGGTCGCGAGGCCCTGCGGGAGGAAGCGGCGACGGCCGTCCTCGGCCTTGGCGAGCGCCTGCTCCTCCGGGACGCCCCGGTCGATCCAGCTCTGCGCGAAGGCGGCCCGGGACTTCGCCGACCACTCCTCGAACTCCGCCTCGGTCACCGGCCGGTGCTCGAAACCCCCGGGCAGCCGCGGCGGCTCGGCCGGCAGCTCCTTGACCATGTTCCGGCTGCGCTCGGTGTACCCGAGCGAGCGGGCCATCCGCAGGGCGGCCTCCGCCTCGGCGGGAACCGAGATCTGCACCTCGCCGCAGCCCCAGCCGCGCAGCACCTCCTCCGAGGCGAGCGCCGCCACCGTGCCCCGGCCGCGGCCCCGGTCGGGCTCGTCGACCAGGAGGCGCTCGATCAGGCCGGAGGCCGTACCGAAGGCCGGATCGGTGGCGAGGTGTACGGAGCCGACCCGGCGGCTGTTCACGCAGATGTCGAAGGTGCGGGAACGGCCGCCGTCGGCGGACTGCTGAAGCGGCTCGGACGGCCGCAGGGTGGTGGTCATCATGGGTGTTCTACCCATCCGCCCGGCACCCGTCATCCGGTTTTACGCGAGCCGCGGGTCCCGGTTCCCGGCCGCCCGCTCGTCGAAGACCCGCATCGCCTTGGCGGTGACGGGGCCGGGCGCGCCCGCGAGCTCCCGGCCGTCGACCCGGTGCACGGCCTGGACGTCGCGCAGGGTCGAGGTCAGGAAGATCTCGTCGGCGCTCTCCAGCACCTCCAGCGGCAGGTCGGCCTCCTCGGCGCCGGTCCACTGCACGGCGAGGGCCCGGGTGATGCCCGCGAGGCAGCCGGAGGAGACGGGCGGGGTGAGGATCCGGCCGTCGACCACGACGAAGACGTTGGAGCCGGTGCCCTCGCAGAGCTGCCCCACGGTGTTGGCGAAGAGCGCCTCGGAGGCACCCTGCTCGCGCGCCCTGGCGAGGGCGACGACGTTCTCGGCGTACGAGGTGGTCTTGAGACCGGTGAGGGCTCCGCGCTCGTTGCGCGTCCAGGGGACGGTGATCACGGCGGTGGAGTCGGGGCGGCGGCCGGTCTCGCCGAGGGCGACGACCAGGCTCGTCCCGGCGTCGCCGCGCTCCGAGCCGAGCGGGGAGAGTCCGCCGGTGTACGTGATGCGGAGCCGGCCGAGCTCCATCGGGTTGGCCTCCAGGACGGCCGCGCAGGCGCGGCGGACCTCGTCGAGGTCGGGGTCGGGCAGGCCGAGGCCGCGGGCGGAGCGGGTGAGCCGCTCCAGGTGGAGCGTGAGAGCAAACGTTTCGCCACGCTCCGCCTTGACCGTCTCGAAGATGCCGTCGCCGACGGTCAGTCCGTGGTCCAGTACGGAGACCCGGGCGGTCTCCGCGTCGTGCAGCCCGCCGTTGACCCAGAGTTTCATCGAGAGATGGCCTTTCCGCTCGCCTCAGAGGCGCCTGACTCGTAGGCGCCCGACGCTATCGCGACCAGGCGGGCCGCCTTCAGCTCGGTCTCCTCCCACTCGCGCTCCGGATCGGAACCCCAGGTGATCCCGGCGCCCGTGCCGAAGCGGAGCACGCCCTCGGGGCGGTCGATCCAGAAGGTGCGTATGCCCACGGCCAGCTGGGCGGTGTCCGCGTCGGCGTCGACCCAGCCGATGCCTCCGCAGTACGGTCCCCGGGGCGCGGTCTCCAGCGCCTCGATGATCCGCAGCGCGCTGGACTTGGGCGCGCCGGTGACGGAGCCGGGCGGGAAGGTGGCGGCGAGCAGCTCGGGCCAGCCGGCGTCCTCGCGCAGCAGTCCGGTGACCGTGGACACGAGGTGGACGAGACCGGGGTGCTCCTCGACGGCGCAGAGCTCGGGGACGGCGACGGTGCCGGTCTCGCTGACGCGGCCCAGGTCGTTGCGGACCAGGTCGACGATCATCACGTTCTCCGCGTGGTCCTTGGGCAGGAGGTCGGCGGCGGTGCGGCCGGTCCCCTTGATGGGGCCCGAGGAGATCAGGGCCCCTTCCTTGCGCAGGTACAGCTCGGGGGAGGCGGTGGCGATCTCCACGCCGTGGGCGGGCAGCCGGATCGTTCCGGCGTAGGGGGCCGGGTTGCCCCGGGCCAGGAGCGCGGTGAGGGCGTCGACGTCGGCGCCGGCCGGGTCCGGCAGGGGCGCGGTCAGCACCCGGCAGAGGTTCGCCTGGTAGACCTCGCCGCGCGCGATGTGCTCGCGCACGCGCCGTACGCCCGCGGTGTACGCGGCGCGGTCGAGCGAGGACGTCCAGTCACCGGCGGCGGGTCCGCGCCAGGCGCCGGGGACGGGCGTGGAGACCGGGTCGAGCCGGACGTCTCCGAAGCGCGCGCAGGTGAGGCGCCCTTCGAAGTCCGCGCAGACGGCCCAGAAGCCCGCGGAGTCCAGCGCCTCGGGGTCGTGGGTGACGTCCCGGAGGTCGGTCGCGACGAGGCCGCCGAAGCGGGCCAGGGGAGCAAGGTCGTGCACGCATCGAGTCTAGGTCCGCCGGGGCGGGGGCACGGGCTCGTGTGCTCCGGGCCACGAGGGGCGTGCGGGACGGGGCACGGGAGGGGCGTCCGACGGGGGCTCCCCGCCACCCCGGGGACACGGCGGGTGAACGCCGCACGAACCCTCCGTGAGGCCCGGCGGGGCACGGGGAAGGGCCCGCAGGTCAGCACGCTGCGGAAACGCGTTTTTGTACTGGCCCAGGAATCCGCTAGAGTTCAACACGTCGCCGGGACGCGCAAGCGGAACGGAAACGACAAGCGGACGTGGCTCAGTTGGTAGAGCATCACCTTGCCAAGGTGAGGGTCGCGAGTTCGAATCTCGTCGTCCGCTCGATGTGGGGGATCTTCCCGAACCCCCGTATTCACTCCTGGTGGAGTGGCCGAGAGGCGAGGCAACGGCCTGCAAAGCCGTCTACACGGGTTCAAATCCCGTCTCCACCTCCAAGGACGATTAGCTCAGCGGGAGAGCGCTTCCCTGACACGGAAGAGGTCACTGGTTCAATCCCAGTATCGTCCACTGGACCTTCGGGTCCTGGATCTTCGGATCCCCCGCGCGATTAGCTCAGCGGGAGAGCGCTTCCCTGACACGGAAGAGGTCACTGGTTCAATCCCAGTATCGCGCACCACAGTTCACGCACCCCTCGGGTGCGCCAGCGCGATTAGCTCAGCGGGAGAGCGCTTCCCTGACACGGAAGAGGTCACTGGTTCAATCCCAGTATCGCGCACACAGTACCGGCACCCCTCGGGTGTACCCGCGCGATTAGCTCAGCGGGAGAGCGCTTCCCTGACACGGAAGAGGTCACTGGTTCAATCCCAGTATCGCGCACCAGCAAGAAGCCCCCGGCCGCAGCTCGCGGCCGGGGGCTTCTTCGCGTCCCGGGTCAGGAGGAGAAGAGCATCCGCCCGAAGCCGCCCTTGCGGTAGTGGCCGCCGTGGTGACCGCCGTGGTGCGGGGCGCCCCAGGCGGGCGCGGCGGGGGCGGGCTGCGCCGGGTAGGCCGGCGGGGCGGGCGGGGCCTGCTGGACCCACTGGGACTCCAGGCGGGTCAGGGCCTCCAGCTCGCCGTAGTCCAGGAATATGCCCCGGCAACCGCTGCACTGCTCGATCTGGACGCCGTTGCGGTTGTACGTGTGCATGGCCGCATGGCACTTGGGACACTGCATGCTCGGCTCAACTCCCTGACATTGCCGTTCGAATGGTGGCTTCACCTTACGTGGACGCCGAAAGGGCCTACCCGGTTCGATGTCCGGCGATGCGGGCACAGGTGTCGATCATCACTTCCTCGACCTCGTCGAGCGGCCGGCGCTCGGCCGTGGACTTGGCCAGGGCCAGGGCCGCGGTCTGGACCGTCAGCGCCCGGGCGGGCACGTCGAGCCGGCTCCAGGGCTCCGCGCCCGCGGCGGGGCCGCCCGCCTCCTGGTACGCGCCGAGGAAACGCGTCCAGACCTCGGGCGGCAGGAGACCGGCGGCGAACCACGCGGCGGGCCGGGCCAGGTCCCACGCGGGGTCGCCCAGGCCGAGGTCGTCGATGTCGATGAGCCGCCAGGGCGCCCCGCCGTCGGAGCGGGCCGGGGTGCCGGCCACGACGCCGGCCGCGCGGCGGGTGTCGCGGACCAGCTGGCCGAGGTGGAAGTCGCCGTGGCACAGGAGCCGGTGCGCCGTCGCGGGGCCCTCGGGCACCGTCCGCCAGGCGTCCAGGACCGTGGCCGCCGCCGGATGGTCCGGAGCCGTACGGCGCATCCGCTCCACGGCGAGGGCCGCCTTCTCCGGGGCCCGCATGTCCGGGAGGCGGTCGGCCCAGCCGGGCGGGGGCGGGGTGCGGTGCAGCAGGGCGAGGAGCCGCGCCGCCTCCTCCCACGGTGCGGCGTCCGGGTCCTCCGGGGCGACGGGCGGCCCGTACGGCCAGACCGTGACCGGGCGGTCGTCCAGCGCGTCGGGGCTCGTCCTCGGCAGCGGGAGGGGCGGCAGGAAGACGCCTCCGACGTCCTGGTGCGCGGCCAGCGCGAGCCGTACGCGATGGGCCTCGGGGTCGGTGCCGGGCGCGTGCGCCTTCGCGACGAGCCCCCCGTGCCGTACGACGGTCCCGTCGTCCCGGTCCGCCAGCACCCCGACGAGGCCGCCCTCGCAACGGCAGGGCTCGCCGGACGGGTGGGCGGCGGTGCGGGCGAGGGCGGCCAGGCGGTGGAGCGGGCCTTGGCCGTCGGGCGCGGAGGACGGGAGCGAGGTCGGGGGTGCTGGGGCCACTCCGGGAGCGTACGGGGTGGCCGCTCGCGCCGGCTGCCGCTCGGTGGACGGCCGGTCCTGTCGGGAACGCGCGAGGGCCGGTCAGCTCCCCAGCTGACCGGCCCCACGCTGCCGTCCGCCGCACCCCCGTCCCCACGGGGTTGATGGCCGGATGTCCCGACCCGGGCCGCTCTCCCGGGTCCGGGGCGCCGCTCAGCGCCCCAGCATCACGCCCACGGACGACGCCTGTGTGACCACCGCTTCCCAGCCGCCGAAGACGACCACGAGCAGGGCCGCGAGAGGGAGGACCATGGCCGTGGCCACCAGGGGGTGACGGCGGCCGGAGGGCCGGGTGGTCCGCGGTGCCGTGTAGGCCATGGTTCCTCTCCTGTCGTGTCTGGCGCGGCGGGTGCGTGACCTCGGGGGACGAGTGCTGCACCCGCCGCATGACCTCAACACTAGGGAGCGGGAGGCGCCGGGACGTCATGCCCGCGTACCGACTTCCGGGCCTCCCGAAGGATGACGCCCGCCCGTGCGACGTACTCCCCTGGGTGGAGACGGCGGCCCGGAACCCCGGGTCTTCCCGGAGGGGACGGCGCCCGAGTGACATCGCTCACTTCCCCGGCCCCCGGATGTGCGACCAGGGGCGCGGGCCCGGTCCGGCGGTCCCCGGCGGTGCTCTTCGGGGTCTGCCGTCGTGTTCGCGTCCGCACGTCAAGTGGGTCTCCCGGCAGGGGGGTTGGGGGCCGGTTCCGTTGCCTCCGGTCCCCCGGTCTCCCCCTCAGCACTGACAATCGATCCCGGTGCGAGGGCGCGGCCTATGAGCGCGTACGGGCGCCACTACGTAAGCTGTGCCACGTCGAACGGACGAGGGGACGGACATGGCGATGATGCGGCTCCGGCGCGAGGATCCGCGGATCGTCGGGTCGTTCCGGCTCCACCGCAGGCTGGGGGCCGGCGGGATGGGCGTCGTGTACCTGGGGTCCGACCGGCGCGGCCAGCGGGTGGCGCTGAAGGTGATCCGGCCCGACCTGGCCGAGGACCAGGAGTTCCGTTCGCGGTTCGCCCGTGAGGTGTCCGCGGCCCGGCGGATCCGCGGCGGCTGCACCGCCCGGCTCGTCGCCGCCGACCTGGAGGCCGACCGCCCCTGGTTCGCCACCCAGTACGTGCCGGGCCCCTCGCTGCACGACCGGGTCGCCGAGGAGGGTCCCCTGCGGGCCGCCGACGTGGCCTCGATCGGGGCGGCGCTCTCCGAGGGCCTCGTCGCCGTCCACGAGGCCGGGGTCGTCCACCGCGACCTGAAGCCCTCGAACATCCTGCTCTCCCCCAAGGGCCCCCGCATCATCGACTTCGGCATCGCCTGGGCCACCGGCGCCAGCACCCTGACCCACGTGGGGACGGCCGTCGGCTCACCCGGTTTCCTCGCCCCCGAGCAGGTGCGCGGCGCGGCCGTCACCCCCGCCACCGACGTCTTCTCGCTCGGCGCCACCCTGGCGTACGCGGCGATGGCCGACTCCCCCTTCGGGCACGGCAGTTCCGAGGTCATGCTCTACCGCGTCGTGCACGAGGAGCCCCAGCTGCACGGGGTGCCGGACGCGCTGGCGCCGCTCATCAGGGCCTGTCTCGCGAAGGACCCGGAGGACCGTCCCAGCACCCTGCAGCTGTCGATGCGGCTCAAGGAGATCGCGGCGCGCGAGGCCCAGGGGCTGCCGGTCTCCCGGCCGCCGGTGCAGCGGGAGCGCGCCGAGGAGCGGAGCGCCGTCCGGCCCACCGAGCGGTACACCGACCGGGACGTGCCCGGCCGCGGTCCGGAGCGTGAGCGGGGTGGCGAGCGGGGACGGGGTGCCGGCCCCTCGTCCCGGCCCTCGGCGGGGCCCCGGACCGGCGGCTCGCGAGGGCCTCAGTCCCGTCCCGGGACCCGGCCCGGCGCGCGCTCCACGTCGACCGGGCGCCGGCCCGCCAATCCCCGGCTGCTGCGGCAGCGGCTCTTCGTCTTCGTGGTCGTGACCCTCGTCGTGGCCCTCGGGATCGCCGCCGCGCAGGCCCTGCAGGGGTAGAGCGCGCGGGCCCCGCAGGGGCGGGGGGTCAGGCCTCCGGGCGGCCCGTCGCCACCGCGTAGAACGCGACGGCCGCCGCCGCGCCCACGTTGAGCGAGTCGACGCCGTGGGCCATCGGGATGCGGACCCACTCGTCGGCGGCGCGCAGGGCCTGCGTGGAGAGGCCGTCGCCCTCCGCCCCGAGCATCAGCGCCACCCGGTCCAGGCGGTGCGGGGCAGCCTCGTCGATCGAGGTCGCCTTCTCCGCCGGGGTGAGGGCGAGGAGCTTGAAGCCCGCCTCCCGTACCGCCTCCAGACCTCGGGGCCACGTCTCCAGGCGGGCGTACGGGACCGAGAACACCGCGCCCATGGAGACCTTCACCGAGCGTCGGTACAGCGGGTCCGCGCAGTCCGGGGACAGCAGGACCGCGTCCATGCCCAGGGCCGCGGCGCTGCGGAAGATGGCTCCGATGTTGGTGTGGTCGTTGACCGACTCCATGATCACCACCCGGCGGGCGCCGGCGAGCAGCTCGGCGGCCTCCGGGAGCGGCTTGCGCTGCATGGAGGCGAGGGCGCCCCGGTGCACGTGGTAGCCGGTGACGCGCTCGGCGAGGTCCGGCTGGATCGCGTACACCGGCGCCGGCACCTCGTCGATGACGTCGCGCATGACGTCGACCCACTTGGCGGAGAGCAGCATCGACCGCATCTCGTACCCGGCCTGCCTGGCCCGGCGGATGACCTTCTCACCCTCCGCGATGAACAGGCCCTCGGCCGGCTCGCGCCTGCGGCGGAGCTCGACGTCGGTCAGGCCGGTGTAGTCGCGCAGGCGCGGGTCGTCGGGGTCGTCGATCGTGATGAGTTCGGCCACGAGGTGATACTGCCTTGTCCGGGGTGCGGTGCCAATGTGTGCGGGGGCGACCTGTCGTCCGGTCGCCCCCGGTTGCGCGCCTGCCGTCGTGTGCGGGCGGGCGGGGGTCACTTCGTCAGTCTGTCGGGGCCCTCGGTGACCACCTCGCCGATGACGATGACCGCCGGCGGGCGGACCTCCTCCGCCCTGACCGTCTCCGCGACCGTCGCCAGCGTCGCGTCCACCCGGCGCTGGGTCGCCGTCGTGCCCTCCTGGACCAGGGCCAGAGGGGTGTCCGGGGACTTGCCGTGGGCGATCAGCGCCTCGGCGATCTTGCCGATCTTGTCGACGCCCATGAGGATGACCAGCGTGCCCGTCAGCTTCGCCAGGGACGCCCAGTCCACCAGCGAGCGCGGGTCGTCGGGGGCCACGTGGCCGCTGACCACGGTGAACTCGTGGGCCACCCCGCGGTGCGTCACCGGGATGCCGGCCGCGCCGGGGACCGAGATCGAGCTGGAGATGCCCGGGACCACCGTGCAGGCGATGCCCTCGGCGAGCAGCGCCTGGGCCTCCTCCATGCCCCGGCCGAAGACGAACGGGTCCCCGCCCTTGAGGCGGACCACGGACTTGCCCTGCTTGGCGTGCTCGATGAGCGCGTTGTTGATGGCCTCCTGGGCCATGAAGCGGCCGTACGGGATCTTCGCCGCGTCGATCACCTCGACGTGCGGCGGCAGCTCGTCCAGGAGGTCGCGGGGGCCGAGCCGGTCCGCGATGACCACGTCCGCCTCCGCGAGCAGCCGGCGGCCCCGGACGGTGATGAGGTCCGGGTCGCCGGGGCCGCCGCCCACCAGGGCGACGAAGGGGGTGCGGGAGCGGTGCGCGGGCGCGGCGATCGAGCCGTCGCGGAGGCCCTCGACGATCGCGTCGCGCACGGCGGCGGAGCGGCGGGGGTCGTGACCGGTGAGCACCGCCACCGTGACGCCCGCGTCCCTGCCCGTCGCCGGGGTCCAGGCCGTCGCCGCCTCGGCGTCGTCCGCGCGCACGCACCAGGTCCTGGTCCGCTCGGCCTCGGCGGAGGCGGCGGCGTTCGCCACCGGGTCCGTGGTCGCCACCAGGGCGTACCAGGCGTCGGCCAGGTCCCCGTCCTCGTACCGGCGCTTGATCCAGGTGATCTCGCCCGTCTCCGCCATCGCGTCCACGGACGGGGTGGCGGACGGGGAGATCAGGGTGATGTCGGCACCCGCGGCGATGAGGGCCGGGAGTCGGCGCTGGGCCACCTGACCGCCGCCGAGGACGACGACGCGGCGGCCGGCGAGGCGCAGTCCGACGGGGTAGGCGGGGTGCTCGGCGTTCTCGGCCATGTGTGAGCGGCTCCTCGGAGAGCGGTGCGGTGCGGGCGAGGGGGCCGCTGCGGCGGTGGAGCGGCTCGTGCACGGTCGTACGTGGCCGTGCACCGTCACGATATCCGTGACCTGGGGTTTGCAGGGTGTGAGGGATGTCCCCCGCGCGGGGGTGCGCACGGGGACGCGCCGGACCCTGCTCCGGCGCGCGTCCCCCGCTTCCGTCGGTGGGCGGGGGACGCGCGGGTGGTGCTACTTCTCCGTGACTCCCGCCGAGTCGAACGTGGCCACCTCGTGCATCGCCCGGGCCGCGCTCTGGACCAGGGGCAGGGCCAGCAGGGCGCCCGTGCCCTCGCCGAGACGGAGGTCCAGGTCGACCAGCGGGCGCAGGCCCAGCTTGTTGAGGGCCGCCACGTGGCCCGGCTCGGCGCTGCGGTGACCCGCGATGCACGCCGCGAGGGACTCGGGGGCGATGGCGCGGGCGACGAGGGCCGCCGCGCCCGTGGAGACGCCGTCCAGGATCACCGGCGTACGGAGCGAGGCAGCGCCCAGGATCAGGCCCACCAGGGCCGCGTGCTCCAGGCCGCCGACCGCCGACAGGACGCCGATCGGGTCCGCCGGGTCCGGCTTGTGCAGGTCGAGGGCGCGCCGGACCACGTCCACCTTGCGGGCGTGCGTCTCGTCGTTGATGCCGGTGCCCCGGCCCGTGACCTCGGCGGCGTCCACGCCCGTGTAGACCGAGATCAGCGCGGCGGACGCGGTGGTGTTCGCGATGCCCATCTCACCGGTGAGGAGGGCCTTGTTGCCCGCCGCCACCAGGTCGCGGGCCGTTTCGACGCCCACTTCGATCGCGGCCAGCACTTCCTCACGGGTCATCGCGAGGCCCGTGGTGAAGTCGCCCGTGCCCGGGCGGACCTTGCGGGGCAGGAGGCCCGGGGTGGCGGGGAGTTCCGAGGCCACGCCCACGTCGATGACGCAGACCTCGGCGCCCACCTGGTTCGCGAAGGCGTTGCAGACCGCTCCCCCGCCGAGGAAGTTGGCCACCATCTGGCCCGTGACCTCCTGCGGCCACGGGGTGACGCCCTGGGCGTGGACACCGTGGTCGCCGGCGAAGATCGCCACGGCGGCCGGCTCCGGGATCGGGGGCGGGCAGACCCGGGAGAGGCCCGAGAGCTGTGCGGAGATGATCTCCAGCATGCCCAGCGCCCCGGCGGGCTTGGTCATGCGCTTCTGCCGCTCCCACGCCTCGCCGAGCGCCTTGGCGTCCAGCGGGCGGATGTTCGCGACGGTCTCCTGGAGCAGGTCGTGCGGCTCCTCGCCGGGGAGCGCCCGGCGGCCGTACGTCTCCTCGTGGACGACCCAGGCCAGCGGGCGGCGCTTGGACCAGCCCGCCTGCATCAGCTCGGGCTCCTCGGGGAACTCGTCGACGTAGCCCACGCAGAGGTACGCGACCACTTCGAGGTGCTCGGGGAGGCCGAGCGCACGGACCATCTCGCGCTCGTCGAAGAAGCTGACCCAGCCGACGCCGAGGCCCTCGGCGCGGGCCGCGAGCCAGAGGTTCTCGACGGCGAGCGCCGAAGAGTACGGGGCCATCTGCGGCTGCGTGTAGCGGCCCAGCGTGTGGCGGCCGCCCCGGGTGGGGTCGGCGGTCACGACGATGTTCACCGGGGTGTCGAGGATGGCCTCGATCTTCAGTTCCTTGAACTGCTTCGCCCGGGCCTTCGGCAGCGACTTGGCGTAGGCCTCGCGCTGACGCTGCGCCAGCTCGTGCATCGTCTGCCGGGTCTCGGCGGAACGGATGACGACGAAGTCCCACGGCTGCGAGTGGCCGACGCTGGGCGCCGTGTGGGCCGCTTCGAGGACGCGCAGGAGCACCTCGTGCGGGATCGGGTCGCTGCGGAAGCCGTTGCGGATGTCGCGGCGCTCGCGCATCACGCGGAGGACGGCCTCGCGCTCGGCGTCGTCGTAGCCCGGGGCCGGGGAGTCGGGACGGCTCTCCGCCTGCTCCTCCTGCTCCTCCGCCTGGACCTCGGCCGGCTCTTCCGCCTGGACCTCGGCCGGCTCTTCCGCCTGGACCTCGGCAGGGGAATCGGACGTCGGTGCTTCGGACGTCGCTGCTTCGGCCCGGGGCTCCGGCCGGTCGGCCTCGGCCTCGGGGGCCGGCGCGGGCTCGGTGGTCGGCTCCGGCTGCTCCTCCGCGAGGACGGGGGGCTGCTCGGCCACCGCCTCCGCCGGTCCTTCCGCCTGGGCCTCGACCGGCGCCTCCGCCACGGCCGGCGCCTCCGCCACGGCCTCGACGACGGCGGGCTGCTCGGCGGGCTGCTCGACCGCAGGGTCCACGAAGACCTCCGCGACCGGCTCCGCGACCTCGGGAGCGGTCTCGGGAACGGCCTCGGCCTGGACCTCGGCGGGGGCGGCTTCGGCGGTCGGGATCTCCACCGGCTGGGCCGGGACGGGCTCCTGCACGGGCTGTACGGGCTCGGCCGGGGCCTCGGCGACGGGCTCGGCCGGGAGCTCGACGACGGGCTCGGCCGCCTGCGGCTCGGGGACCCGCACCGGGTCGGCGGGCTCGCCCTCGCGGGGCGCGGGCACGGTCGCCGGGGCGTCCACGGTCTCCGCGAGGGGCTCGGCGGCCTCCACGACGGGCTCGACCCCCTCGGCCGGAGCCTCCGCCACCGGCTCCACGGGCGCCTCCGCCACGGGCTCGACCGGAAGCGACGGCTCCTCGGCCTGAAGCGACGGCTCCTCGACCGGGAACGACGGGTCCTCGGCCTGAGGCGACGGCTCCTCCGCCGGAGCCTGCTCCGCGACCGGCTCCGGCTCGGTGGCCTGGGGCGCCTCGGCGGCCGGGGTCGGGGCCAGGTGCGGGGTCGTCGGGACGGAGCCCTCGACCTGGACGAACTGGGCCGTCGGCGGGACGACCGTTTCTGCGGGTGCCTGCGGCGCGGCCTGCTCCTGCGGCTGCGCGACCCAGGGCTCGGCGCCCTGCGGGGCGAGCTGCTGGTCCTGCGCGATCTCGAAGTACTCGGGGCCGGTGGTCGGCGGGCCCGGGTTCCGCACCGGCATCGGGGCGGGGGCCGTGGCCACGACCGGCTCGGGGACCGGCGCGGGCTGCGGGGCCGGGGCGGGTGCGGTGGCCGGGCCGCGGTCGGCGAGGGAGAGGACGACGCCACCGCCGGCCTCGGGCACCGGCGGGCCCATGTGCAGCGGGCGGCGGGCCGGCGGCGGGGTCGGGGCCGCGGCCGGCGGGGGCATGCGGACGCCGCCGAGGTCGACGGAGCCGGAGTCGCGGCCGGCCGCCTCGTGGGCGCCGGTGTCGAGGATGCCGGGCTCGTAGCCGTGCTCGGTGGCCACGGGGACGCCGTGCGCCGGGGTGCCGAGCGGCACGCCCTGCGCCGGGGTGTGGCCCTGCGGGGCGGTCAGCACGTCGGCGAGCGCGACCCCGTCGGGGAGCGGACCCGTGAGCGGGTCCGGCAGCGGGGCGGTGAGCGGGTCGCCCATCGGGACCTGCGCCTCCGGGACGACGGGGGCCGCCGGCGGGGCCGGGACGGCGACCGGCGGCGCGGGCACGACGCCCGGCGGGTGCTCGCTCCAGGCGCCCTGGGCGCCCGGCATCAGGAGCAGGTCGTCGTCCTCGGTGGTGTGGCCGGAGGGGTCCAGGAAGGCGTACGCGTCCGGAGCGGGGATGCCCGGCTGCTCGACCATGCCTGCGTTCTCCGGCAGCCCCTCGCCCGGGACCTGGCCGGTGTCCGTCATGCGTACCCCTCGCCCATCGCTTGTGCTCCTTCAGACCTGCGCCCGTCGACAAGAACGAGCGCGCGCGCCGCGCGGCACGAAACACGCGCGGACACCCACACATTGTCGCGGCCTTCGGCCATCGTGGCAGGGAGATCTGCCACGGTGCGCTGTGGACTGCGCCACGTCGCGCGGTCCCCCCGTTGTCAAGTACCACATCAGTGGCACAAAGCGGCCACCCATTCGGGACATTGGCGAACAGAGTGCCGAACGTCCCGGTGCGGTACAACAATCGGCCAGCCTACCCTGCCCCGGTCGGGCGGCCTGGTCACGGGTGGGGGTCCCCCGGCGGGGCTAGGGCGAGTTCGTCCTGCGTCCGGACAGCAGGAAGACGACCGAGCGCTCGCGTTCCGACCAGTCGTCCGGGTCGAGCCCGACGGTCTGGAGGAGGACGGTCTCGACGGCGTAGCCGCCGTCGGCGAGGGCGGTGGCGATCGCCTCGGCCTCGTCGCGGGTGGAGGCGTGGACCACGATGCGTTCCGGGCGCCGGTCGGTGCAGGCGGTGACGACGGGGACGCCGCCGGCCGCGATCCGTACGACGTCGGGTTCGGGCAGGCTCTCCAGGACGTGCGGGGCGCGGCCCGGGACGGTCTGGAGGAGGACCCCGTGGCGGCGGGCGGCCCGTTCGGTGCGGGCGCAGGCGGCCGGGTCGGTGTCCACGGCGATGACGGCGGCGCCGAAGCGGGCGGCCTCGACGGAGAAGGCGCCGCCCGCGCAGCCGATGTCCCAGACGAGGTCGCCGGTGCGGGGCCCGAGGCGGGCCAGTTGGGCGGCTCGGAGGGCGGGGTCCGCGCCGGCGCCGGTGTGGGCCGGTCCGGTTCCGGGGCCTTCGCCCTCGGAGTCGTACTCCTCGGTGGGAAGGCCCCAGCCGCGTACCGTGCGCGTGGCCGGGTCCCGGCCCATCAGCCAGGGGGTGGTGGGGGCGCCTCCGAGGGCGCCGCCGATGACGAGGACGACGTTCGGGTCGCGCCAGGTGTGGTCGGCGGCCTTGTCGGAGGTGAGGACGGAGACCTGTTCGCGGTCGGTGCCGAGCTCCTCGCAGACGACGAAGGTGCGGTGGACGCCTTCGAGGAGGAGGGCGAGCTCGGCCGGGCCCGCGCCGGGCGAGGTGAGGACGGCGACCTTGGGGTGGGCGCGGCAGACGTTGACGGCGCGGCGCAGGGTGCGCTGGTGGGCGACGACGATCCGGGCGTCCTCCCAGGGCATGCCGGCGCGCGCGAAGGCGGTGGCCACGGACGAGACGGCGGGGACGACCTCGACCTCCAGGCCGTGCTGGGGGGCGCGCAGGGTGCGGACGACGCCGAAGAAGCCGGGGTCGCCGTCGGCGAGGACGACGGCGGTGCCGCGGTGGCCGGCGATGCGGCGGGCGGCGAGGTCGACGCTGCCGAGGCGGATGCGTTCGGCGTCCGGCGGCACTTCGGGCAGCGTCAGGTGGTGGCCGGCGCCGGCCACGAGGGTGGCGGCGGAGAGCGCGGACCGGGCCGCCGCGGTGAGGGGCGAGCCGTCCCAGCCGATCACCGTGACGCGGTCGGCCATCGTCGTCTGTCTCCCTGGTGTCGTCGCAGGTCGGGGGCGTGCCGAGCGTACCCCGGGATCGCTGGGGGGGCTCAGCTCCAGTCGGTGTACGAGGAGTAGCCGGCCTCGGCCATCTGGTCGGCGACGCCGTCGAGGTCCTCGGGGAGGAGGCCCCAGACGATGAAGTCGGTGCGCAGTTCGGTCCAGCTGCCGTCCTCGGTGCGGGCGCGGGCTATGCAGGCGTTGCGCAGGACGCCCTCGCTGATGCAGCCGATCTTCTGGGCGACCTGCTGGGAGGCGGTGTTGTCGGCGGCGGTGCGCAGTTCGAGGCGTTCGAACTTCTGGTCGCCGAAGAGCCACTGGGCGGTGGCGAGCGCGGCTTCGGAGGCGTAGCCCTCGCCGCGGGCCCAGGGGGCGATGATGTAGGACATCTCGGTGGAGCGGACCCGCCAGTCGGTGTTGCTCAGCTGGACGATGCCGACGAGACGCTGGGTCAGGAACTCGGTGACGGCGAGGTCGAGGCCCCGGCCGGCGGTGCGTTCGGTGGGGGCGTACTCGGTGATCCAGCGGTGTGCGGCGGCCTCGGTGTAGGGCTGGGGCACGGCGGTCCAGGCGGCGACCATCTCGTCGTTCATCATCTCGGCGAGGGCGGGGGCGTCCGTCTCCTCGAGCGCGCGCAGCACCAGCCGGTCCGTGTTGATGGAGATGTCCGGGAAGGTGGTAGTCATGCGCAGCTCCATGCCGTGGACCGTCCGAATCGACCGTGAACGCACAGCATGCAGCATGCGGCCGCCGGTGCGCATGGCCGGGTCGGGTGTGCCGGGGGTGCGGGGGGTGGGCGTGCCGAAGGCCCCGCGCACCGGACGGGATGCGGGGGGCCTTCTGCTCAAGGACTGTACGGGGGAACCGGCCTGACGGCCCCTCGGACGTGGTGGTCGCCCGTCGGGCCTTACTGGGCGGCGCCGAAGGCCGGGATGACCGAGCCCTTGTAGGTGTCCTCGATGTACTTCTTCACCTCGGGCGAGTTGAGGAGCTCGGCGAGCTTCTGCACGCGGGCGTCCTTCTCGTTGCCGGCCTTGACGGCGAGGAAGTTGGCGTACGGGTTGCCCTCGGCCTTCTCCAGGACCAGGGCGTCCTTCGCCGGGGAGAGCTTGGCCTCGATGGCGTAGTTGCCGTTGATGACGGCGGCGTCCACGTCGTTCAGGGCGCGGGGCACGGTGGCGGCCTCCAGCTCCTTGAACTCCAGGCCCTTCTTGTCGGTGATGTCGGAGAGCTTGGCGTCGGTGCCGACACCCTCCTTGAGGGTGATGAGGCCGTTCTCGGCGAGGAGGTGGAGCGCGCGGCCCTCGTTGGTGGTGTCGTTCGGGACGGCCACGGTCTGGCCGGCCTTGATGTCCTTCGCCGACTTGAGGCTCTTGGAGTAGAGGCCCAGCGGCTCCAGGTGGACGTTGACCACCGGGACGATGGTGGTCTTGTTCTTCTTGTTGAAGTCGTCGAGGTACGGCTTGTGCTGGAAGAAGTTGGCGTCGACCTGGCCGGACTGGGTGGCGGTGTTCGGCAGGACGTAGTCCGTGAACTCCTTCACCTCCAGCTTCAGGCCGGCCTTCTCGGCCAGGTTGTCCTTGACGAAGTTGAGGATGTCGGCGTGCGGCGTCGGGGACGCGGCGACGACGAGGGGCTTGTCGGCGGAGCCGGCCGAGTCCTTGGCGGAGGACGGGTCCGAGGAGGTGCCGCAGGCGGTGAGGCCGAGGGCGAGGGCGGCGGTGGCGGCGATACCGGCGGTGAGCTTGATGTTCTTACGCACGAAGAGTGCCTCTTTCCGGTGGAGCGGTGGACGCCTGGACAACAAGTCCGGGCTGTTCTTCGAAAACGAAGTCTTGGGGTGGCCGGGGGCCGTCAGGCGGTACGGCCCCGGCGGGCGAGGAGCCGGACGACTCCGTCGCCGATGAGCTGGACGACGGTCACGATGGCGACCAGGACGACGACGGTGACGAGCATGAACGTGGTGTCGAAGCGCTGGTATCCGTAGGTGACGGCCTTGGAGCCGAGGCCCTCGCCGCCGACCGCGCCGGCCATCGCGGAGTACCCGATGAGCACGATCACGGTGGTGGTGACGGCGGAGACGAGGGACGGCAGGGCCTGCGGGAGCAGGACCTTGCGGACGATGGTGGGGATGCCGCCGCCCATGGCCTGGACGGCTTCGACGAGTCCGTGGTCGACCTCGCGGATCGCCGTCTCGACGAGGCGCGCGAAGAAGGGGATGGCGCCGATGGCGAGCGGCACGATCATCGCGGTCGGGCCGATGAAGGTGCCGACGACGAAGGTCGTGAAGGGGATCAGGGCGATCAGCAGGATGATGAACGGCAGCGAACGCCCGACGTTCACGATCGCACCGACGACCTTGTTCACCGGCCGGTTCTGCAGCAGTCCGCCCTTGTCCGTGAGGACGAGGAGGATGCCGAGCGGCAGGCCGCCGACGATGGTGACGACGGTGGCCCACAGGACCATGTAGAGCGTGTCGACGGTGCCCTGCTCCAGGAGGGGCTGCATCTCCGACCAGGTCACTTGGCACCTTCCTTCACCAGCACGGGCGCGGCGGCCGGCTGTGCGTCGTCTTCCACGAGTTCGACCTGGAGGCCCTGTTCGCGCAGGAAGCCGACCGGGACGACGTTGTCCTCGTACCGTCCGGGGAGCTCGATCCGCATCCGGCCGATCTGCTTCCCGCCGACGGTGTCCATCGCCGCCCCGAGGATCGAGATGTCGATGTTGTACGTGCGGGAGAGCTGCGAGACGACCGGCTGGGTCGCGGCCTCGCCGTGGAACGTGACGTCGACGACGGTGCGGTCGGGGCCCGTGGGGGCGCCGCTCACCGGGAACAGTTCGGCCGCCAGCTGGGAGCCGGGGGTGGCGAGCAGTTCGCCGACGGTGCCGGACTCGACGATGCGGCCCTTCTGCATGAGCGCGGCGGAGTCGCAGATCGTCTTGACGACGTCCATCTCGTGCGTGATGAGCAGGACGGTGAGGCCGAGCTGCCGGTTGAGGTCGCGCAGGAGCTGGAGGATGGAGCGGGTGGTCTCCGGGTCGAGGGCGCTGGTGGCCTCGTCGGAGAGCAGGACCTTGGGGTTGCCGGCGAGGGCGCGGGCGATGCCGACGCGCTGCTTCTGGCCGCCGGAGAGCTGGCCGGGGTAGGACTTCGCCTTGTCGGCGAGGCCGACCAGGTCGAGGAGTTCCAGGGCCCGGCGGGAGCGCTCGGCGCCGGAGACGCCGAGGATCTCCAGGGGGAGCTCGATGTTGTCCTTGACCGTGCGGGAGGACAGCAGGTTGAAGTGCTGGAAGACCATGCCGATGCTGCTGCGCGCCCGGCGCAGGTCCTTGCCCGCGCGGCGGCTCTTCCCGGCCAGTGCGGTGAGGTCGACGCCGTCGACGGTCACGGTGCCGGAGGTGGGGCGCTCCAGGAGGTTGACGCAGCGGATGAGCGAGGACTTGCCGGCGCCGCTCTGGCCGATGACGCCGAAGACCTCGCCCTCGCGGACGTGGAGGTCGACTCCGTCCAGAGCGGTGACCTGTCGGCCGCGCGACTCGTAGACCTTGGTCAGGCCCGAAGTGGTGATCACAGGGGTTTCCGTCACTGTCGAGTGCGCGACGCGGGGTCCGTCGCGCACGGGGCATTCGTCTTCGGACAGTCAGGCGCACGGGGGGCCGTTCCGGCCGGCTGGTGGCCGGTGGACAGCGGTGCGCGGGGCAGGCACGGTCCGGCGCCGGGTGGCGGGCGGATCGGCTCGGCCGTCGGGGTCTCGCTTCGGGGCGCGAGGCTCAGGCGGGGGCCCTCAGATGGCGCACATTCGACACGTACAACGAGCACCGGGCGTCGTGTTCGCCTCGGTCGCAAGGGTGCGGCTGCTCGTCGTGGTCATGGCTGCAAGTAAAACATGCGCAGCTGCGAAGGGAAGCGGCTTGTCCGAATAGCGGACATCGCTGAGACGCCAGGCGGACACGTCGGGGGCGGCTCGCGGTGCGCCTTCCCGTGCCTGGCCTGGCGGGAGCCGCCTCCGCCCCGGCCGCGGCGGGACCGCCGCGGGGTGCGGGGGTGTGGCCAAGGCCACGCGGCGGGCGGGGCCCCGAGGGGGCGGGGCGGGGCCCCGAGGGAGCGGGGCAGGAGGCCTCGGCGAGCCGGGGGCGGGCGCGGCGGGGCGGGCGGGCCGTAATACCCTCGGGCGCATGCTTGACGCCCTGACGGTCGCGGTCTCCGCGGCCGCGCTCGCCCTCGCCGCCTGGTGCGGCCTCGCCGCCTTCCGGGACCAGTCGACCAAGGACTGGCACTTCATCGGCATGGCCGTGGTGACCTTCCTGGTCCTGGTCCAGCTGATCGTCGGCATCGTGCAGCTGGCGCGCGGCGAGAAGGCCGAGGAGGGCGCGACGATCTTCGTCGCCTATCTGCTCGGCGCGCTGTGCGCGGTGCCCATCGCCGGTTTCATGTCGCTCGCGGAGCGCAGCCGGTGGGGTTCGGCGACGGTGGCGGCCGGCGCGGTCGTCCTGGCCGTGCTCGAAGTGCGTCTCTACGACATCTGGACGGTGGGCTGACCATGACCGAGACGCAGGAGAGGGCGGCGGGCGGGAAGACCCGTCTCGTCACCGGCCCGGGCATGCTGCTCGTCTGGCTGTACGGCGTGATGTCGGTCGGCGCGGTCTCCCGCTCGATCTACCAGATCGCCACCGAGTTCGACCGCGCGCCGCTGGCGTACGCGCTGTCGGCGGTGGCGGCCGTCGTCTACGTCTTCATCACGTACACGCTGGTGCGCGGCGGGGAGAAGGCCCGCAGGGCGGCGCTGGTGTGCTGCGCCGCCGAGCTCGCGGGCGTGCTGGTCGTGGGGACCTGGACGCTGGTGGAGCCCTCCGCCTTCCCGGACGCCACGGTCTGGTCGGACTTCGGCTACGGCTACGTCTTCATCCCGGTGCTGCTGCCGCTGACCGGCATCTGGTGGCTGCGGAGGTCGAAGGCCGCCTAGGCGGCCTTCTCCAGGGTCACCAGGGTGAGCCTCGGGCCGAGCTCGCGGGTGGCGACCTGCTCGTACCCCTTGCTGCGGTAGAGGCGCAGATTGCCCTCGCTGCGGTGGCCGGTGAAGAGCTGGAAGCGCTTGGCGGACGTCGCCGCCCCGGCGGCGGCCGCGAAGTGGCGCTCGATGCCGTCGAGGAGGCGGCCGCCGAGGCCGTGCCGCTGCATGCGCGGGTGGACGATCAGCTTGGCGATCCGCACGGTGCCGTCCTCGTCGAGGCGGGCCCGCACGGAGGCGACGACCTCGTCGCCGAGCCGGGCCACGAGTCCGTGTCCCTCGGCCAGTTCGGCGCGCAGGGCGTCGAGCGACTGGGTGAGGGGCTCGATGGACCAGTCCCCGTACAGCTCCGCCTCGCTCTGGTAGCAGAGGTACTGCAGCTTCAGGATGTGCTCCGCGTCCTGCGCGTCCGCCGCTGAGATGGTCACACTCAGGCCCATGTGTGCACGCCTCCCGCTCATCTGTCGATCATCGGTTTACCGCACCTTTCCCCGTCGGCCGGGGGCGGGAACCTCCGCAGCCAGCATTCTGCGCAGGCATCCCAGGCAACGGGAACGCATCGGCCCCAGACTGCCCTGTGAGATACCCAACTCCCCTGCGATTTCGCGGTAGGTGGGGTCCTCCGGATCGAGCATCGCGGTGAGCACCTTCGGGCAGCGGCCGGGGGTCCTGGTGACGGCGGCGCGCAGGGTGCGGCGGCCCTCGGCGACCAGCAGGGAGTGCTCCGGGGAGCCGTGGGGCTCGGCGCCGCCCGGCTCGTGGACGGGTTCGTCCCGGTAGGGGCGTTCCCGGTCGTGGGTCCTGCGGGCGCGGCGCGCCTCCGCGCGGACGGCGCGGCGCAGCCATTCGGCGGGCCTTTCGGGGGCTGCGCCGGTCTGCCGGAGCTGCTCCAGGAGGCGGAGCCAGACGGCCTGTTCGAGGTCGCCCGGATCGACGCCGGCGGCCGGCGCCTCGGCGTCGGACTCGGCGGAGAGGAGGGGGGCCAGGGCGGCGAGGAGACCGGGGGCGGGGACGGCGGCCCGGTCCCGGACGTCCGGGGCCTCGGGGGCGGGTGTGGTCTCGGCGTCCCGGCCGCCCGGGGTCCCGGGCATGGGGGCGGTCTCGGGGCCCTGGACGGCCAGGTCCTCCGGCGCGGGGATGGTCTCGGGGGTCGTCATGACCGGCACGATGCCGGGGTGCGCGGCCGCGGTTGCGGCGCGGGGCGTAAACCACCCGGGAGGGGGTCGTACGGTCCGGTGGTCCGCCCGCACGGCCCCCTCGTCGGGGTCGGGGTCAGCCGCGGGCGGTGAGGTCCGCGGCGGCGAGGAGCGCCGTGTCCGGGTTGTCGGAGAAGATGCCGTCGATCCCCGTCTCCAGGTACCGCTTGAGCGCCCCGAAGGCGTCGCCGTACGCCGTCGGGTCCGTGCCCCTGCGGAAGTCCGCGGGCAGGAAGGCGTTCTCGTTGCGGTGCGTGTACGGGTGGAGGATCAGCCCCTCGGCGTGCGCGTCGCGGACCAGGGTGGTCGGGGTGCCGAGCCGGCCGCTCGCGTCCTTCGGGATGACCAGGTCGAGCGTGGGGCCGATGCCCCGCGCGTACGAGGCGATCCAGGCGAGGCCCTCGGGCGTGACCAGGTCGGCGACCGTGCGCGGGTCCCCGGCCTCGACGAAGTCCCAGGGGCGGCTGCTCGCGCCGGAGAGCAGGACGACGCCCGGGGCGTCCACCAGCTTCGCCAGGCGCTGGATGCTGCTGGGCTCGAAGGACTGGAGGAAGACCGGGGAGTTCGCGCGGTGACGCCCGTACCGGCGCAGGAGCTTCGCGAGCGGCTCCTCCAGGCCGAGGCCGAGGGAGCGGAAGTGGCTGGGGTGCTTGGTCTCGACGTGGAGCCAGATCTCGCGGCCCCGGCGGCGGCCCTCCTCCTCGGCCCAGCGCAGCACCTCCTCGAAGGTGGGGACCGTCCAGCGGCCGTCGTAGAGGGTGTTCTCCTGGCGGGTGCCGGGGATGCGCTCCTTGGCCCGCAGGGTCTTGAGCTCGGCGAGCGTGAAGTCCTCGGTGAACCAGCCGGTGAGGGCGACGCCGTCGACGGTCTTGGTGGTCTTCCGGGAGGCGAACTCGCGGTGGTCGGCGACGTCGGTGGTGCCGGTGATGTCGTTCTCGTGGCGGCAGACCAGGTGCCCGTCCCGGGTGGGGACGAGGTCCTGCTCGACGACGTGGGCGCCGAGGTCGAGGGCATGCCGGTAGGAGCCGAGGGTGTGCTCGGGGCGGTAGCCGCTGGCGCCGCGGTGGCCGATGACGGTGGGGACGGGGAGGGAGCGGTAGCCGTGGCCGTGGCCGGGCGTGCGGTCCTGGCCGGCGGCCCGCGCGGTGCCGGTGCCGGCCGTGAGGGCCGCGGAGGCGCCGAGGACGGTGGCGCCCGCCGCTCCGAGAACCGTCCGCCGTGCCGGGGTCCGGCGTTCGCCCTGGGTCATGAGGGATCCTCCTGTGTGAGCCGCGGTGTGATGTCCCGCACCTGTCAACTGTTGTCCCCGACGCTAGGCAGCGGGGCCCTACGGGCGGCAGACCTCGGCGGAACATGGCGGAAACACGCGTCAACACTGTGTATCGCCTCGGTGAACCCGATGTGCGCGTGAGGGTGACCCGCGAGTATCGTCGCCAGCTGCAACCGTCGTCCCGCCCACTCGACCGACCCGCTTCCCACCGGAGGAACCGTTGTCCCGTCTCGCGATCATCAAGGCAGTGCTCGGGCCGGTCATGCGCCTGATGTTCCGCCCCCGCGTGGAGGGCGCCGAGAACATCCCCGGGACGGGTCCCGTGATCCTCGCGGGCAACCACCTGACCTTCATCGACTCGATGATCATGCCGATCTGCCTGGACCGTCCGGTCTACTTCATCGGCAAGGACGAGTACGTGACGGGCAAGGGCCTCAAGGGCCGGGCGATGGCCTGGTTCTTCACCAGCGTCGGCATGATCCCGGTGGACCGGGACGGCGGCCGCGGCGGTGTGGCGGCGCTGATGACGGGCCGTCGGGTGCTTGAGGAGGGCAAGATCTTCTCGATCTACCCGGAGGGCACCCGCTCCCCCGACGGCCGGCTGTACCGGGGCCGTACGGGCATCGCGCGGCTGACCCTGATGACGGGGGCGCCGGTGGTGCCGTTCGCGATGATCGGCACCGACAAGATCCAGCCGGGCGGTGCGGGCTTCCCGCGCCCGGGCCGGGTGACGGTCCGCTTCGGCGAGGCGATGGAGTTCTCGCGGTACGACGGGATGGACCGCGACCGGTACGTCCTGCGGGCGGTGACGGACTCGGTGATGGCCGAGGTGATGCGGCTGTCCGGGCAGGAGTACGTGGACATGTACGCCACGAAGGCGAAGGCGGCGTAGCTCCGCCCGCATACGGGAAAGCGCCCCGTACGGCTGTCGGCCGTACGGGGCGTTTCCGTGCTCACCGGGTGCGTCAGTGCCCGACGCCCTCTTCCAGCCTCTGGCCCTTCAGCAGGAACAGGGCGGCGACCGCCGTCGCGAGGAGGACCGCCGCGCCGACCCCGGCCGCGATCCGCAGGCCGTCGACGAAGGCCTCCTGGGCGGAGGACACCAGGGCGGTGGCCGTCGCGGGGTCGAGGCCGCCGGAGGCCTCGACCGCGCCGCCGAGCGACTCGTGGGCGGCCGACGCGACGTCCGAGGGGATGCCGGCCGGGGTGACGAAGCCCTGGTAGACGCCGGTCACGATGGAGCCGAGGACGGCGATGCCGAGCGCGGCGCCCAGTTCGTACGCGGTCTCGGAGACGGCGGAGGCGGATCCGGCCTGCTCCTTCGGGACGCTGGAGAGGATCACGTCGGCGGTCACGGTGAAGGCGAAGCCCGCGCCCACGCCCACGACGAGCAGGGTGCCGCCCAGCAGCGGGTAGCCGGTGTGCTGGTCGAGGGTCGTCAGGACGGCGAGGGAGAGGCCGACCGCAGCGAGGCCGCCGGCCACCACGGACCGTACGGAGAAGCGGCGGGCCACGGCGCCGGCGACCAGACCGGCCGTCACCGCGCCGATCGCGGCCGGCAGTTCGGCGAGTCCGGCCTCCAGGGGCTGGCGGCCCTGGACCAGCTGGAAGAACTGGGACAGGAAGAACACCAGGCCGGAGAGGCCGAGGATGGTCAGCAGGTCGGCGAGGACGGCTCCGGAGAAGCCGCGGTGACGGAAGAGCCGCATGTCGAGGAGCGGTGAGGGCAGGGTCAGCTGCCTGCGGACGAACCAGGTCAGGCCGGCCACGCCGACGAGGGCGGCGGCGCCGGCGTCGACGGTGGGGCCGTGGGAGGCCAGCTCCTTGACGGCGTACACGATTCCGATGACGCCGACGAGGGAGAGGGCGACGCTGGGGAGGTCCCAGGGGCCGTGGCCCGGGCTCTTCGACTCGGGGATCAGCCTGGCGCCGACGAGGACGAGGACGGCCATGACGGGCAGGTTGATGAGGAAGACCGAGCCCCACCAGAAGTGCTCCAGGAGGAACCCGCCGACGACCGGTCCGACGGCGGCGCCGGCGGAGGCCATGGCGCCCCAGATGCCGATGGCGAGGCTGCGCTCGCGCGGGTCGTGGAAGAGGTTGCGGATGAGCGCGAGGGTCGACGGCATGAGGGTCGCGCCGGCGACGCCGAGGAGGGCGCGGGCGACGATCATCATCTCGGGGCTGGTCGCGTAGGCGTTCAGGACCGAGAGGGCGCCGAAGGCGGTGGCGCCGGTCAGCAGCAGCTTCTTGCGGCCGATGCGGTCGCCGAGGCTGCCCATGGAGACCAGGAGTCCGGCGATGACGAAGGAGTAGACGTCGCCGATCCAGAGGAGCTGGGTGCCGGAGGGCTTGAGGTCCTCGGAGAGGAAGGGGGTGGCGAGGCCGAGCACCGTGGCGTCGACCGCCACGAGGAGGACGGCCAGGACGAGCACGGAGAGGGCGAGCCACCGGCCGGGGCGGCGCACGCCCTCGATATGGCTCTCGGTCCTGATGCTGCTGGTGGTCACTTCTCCACGCTCCTGCGCGCTCCGCCGAGCAGCAGCTCGGCGATCATGTACTGGAAGTCCTTGGCGGCGACCCGGCCGTCCTGCACGGCCCAGGCGCCGGAACCGACGAGCCCGTAGAAGGCCTCGGTGAGCCAGGCGGGGGTCAGGTCGATGCGGAAGGCGCCCTGCTCCTGTCCGCGCCGGAAGAGCGCGGAGACGCGGGCGTCGAGGCGTTCCCAGCCCTCGTTCTGCTGGTCGCCCTCGAAGAGCTGGTTCTCGGTGACGAGGAACGACAGCAGGGGTGCGACGGGCTCGACCTCGGCGACGAGCCGCCGTACGGCCTCGTCGGCGGGGCCTTCGTCGATGCGGGCCCGGTCGTGGGCCGCCTCCAGCTCCTGGAGCCCGAGCTCCTCGAGCGCCCGCACCAGGGCGTCCCGCCCGGCGAAGTGCCGGTGCAGCGTGGCGCGCCCGATCCCGGCGGCCCGGGCGACCTCGTCCATGGTGGCGGTCGCCTTGCGGGTGAGCAGGGCTGCGGCGGCGCGGAGCACCTGGGTGCGATCGACTGACATGAGACAAGAGTACACCGCGTGAGACATCAATGTCTCATTCGATATTTCGAAGCCTCACCGGGGGCAGGAACGGAATGCTGTGATCATGAGGAAGCCGCTGCTGCTGATCGACGTCGACGGGCCGCTGAATCCCTATGCGGCGCAGCCCGAGCGGCGCCCGGCGGGGTACGAGACCCACCGGATGCGCCCCACGGGCTGGACGGGGGCGAAGCCGCTGCGGGTGTGGCTCGCGCCGGAGCACGGCGACGAGCTGCTCGCACTGGCGGAGGCCTACGAGCTGGTGTGGGCGACGACCTGGAAGGGCGAGGCGAACGACTGGATCGGACCCCGGCTCGGGCTGCCGGAGCTGCCGTACGTCGACTGGCCCCGGATGCACGGAAAGGCCCCTCGCGGGACCTTCTGGAAGACGCAGTACATCCTGGAGTACGCGGCGGGGCGGCCGTTCGCCTGGATCGACGACGACATCACCCCGTACGACCACGAGTACGCGGAGCAGAACCACCTCGCCGCCGCCCTGTTGCTGCGCGTCGACGAACGGATCGGGCTGACCCGGCCGGACTTCGACGCGCTCGCGGAGTGGGCGGCGGCGCTGTGACGTGCTGAGGGCTACTTCTTGGCCTCGGCCCAGGCGTGCTGGATCACCAGGTCCGCCTTGACCTCGATCAGCTGGGTGGCGACCGCCGAGGGGGCGGTGCCGCCGCGGCCGTCGCGGGAGGCGAGGGCGCCGGGGACGTTGAGGACGGTGCGGACCTCGGGGGTGAGGTGCTCGGAGATCTTGGCGAACTGCTCGTCCGTCAGCTCGTCCAGCTCCTTGCCCTCGGACTCGGCGACCTTCACGCACTCGCCGGCCACCTCGTGCGCCACGCGGAACGGCACGCCCTGCTTGACCAGCCACTCGGCGATGTCGGTGGCGAGGGAGAAGCCGGCCGGGGCCAGTTCCTCCATCCGGTCGCGGTTGACCGTGAGCGTCGCCATCATGCCGGTGAAGGCCGGGAGCAGGATCTCCAGCTGGTCGCAGGAGTCGAAGACCGGCTCCTTGTCCTCCTGGAGGTCCCGGTTGTAGGCGAGCGGGAGGGCCTTGAGGGTGGCCATCAGGCCGGAGAGGTTGCCGATGAGGCGGCCGGACTTGCCGCGCGCCAGCTCGGCGATGTCCGGGTTCTTCTTCTGCGGCATGATCGACGAACCGGTGGAGAAGGCGTCGTGCAGGGTCACGAAGGAGAACTCCTTCGTGTTCCAGATGATGATCTCCTCGGCGATCCGCGAGAGGTTGACCCCGATCATCGCCGTGATGAAGGCGAACTCGGCGACGAAGTCCCGGGAGGCCGTGCCGTCGATCGAGTTGCCGACCGAGCCCCGCTCGAAGCCGAGGTCCTTCGCCACCGCCTCCGGGTCGAGCCCGAGGGAGGAGCCCGCGAGGGCGCCGGAGCCGTACGGGGAGACGGCCGTCCGGGTGTCCCACTGGCGCAGCCGCTCGGCGTCCCGGGAGAGGGACTGGGCGTGGGCGAGGACGTGGTGGGCGAAGAGCACCGGCTGGGCGTGCTGGAGGTGCGTGCGGCCGGGCATGGCGACGTCCGGGTGGGCCTCGGCGAGGCCGACGAGGGCGTCCTGGAGGTCGGCGACGAGGCCGCCGATGATCCGGGCGTGGTCGCGCAGGTACATGCGGAAGAGGGTGGCGACCTGGTCGTTCCGGGACCGGCCGGCGCGCAGCTTGCCGCCGAGCTCGGCGCCGAGGCGCTCCAGGAGGCCCCGCTCCAGGGCGGTGTGGACGTCCTCGTCGGCGATGGTGCCGACGAAGGAGCCGTCGGCGACGTCCGCCTCCAGCTGGTCGAGCCCGGCGAGCATGCGGGTCAGCTCGTCCTCGGTGAGCAGGCCGGCCTTGCGCAGCACGCGCGCGTGGGCACGGGAGCCGGCGATGTCGTACGGCGCGAGACGCCAGTCGAAGTGGACGGAAGCGGAGAGCTTCGCCAGGGCCTCGGCGGGGCCGTCGGCGAACCGTCCGCCCCAGAGCCGGACGTCACCGTTGTTGCTGCTCACAGCTACTGCTCCTCGGAAGGGTGGGGTGTACCGCTGGCATAACTATGCAATCCTCCGTATGTTTTGTCAACGCGCCCCCGGGGCCGCTCCCCTTATATCCGGCGACACCCGCACGCTCCCGGATCTAGGCTCCACGCCATGCCGAGCACCACCTTCGACGACGTCGCCGAGCGGCTCGCCCGGGCCCTGGAGGGCTCCGACGCGGGCGCGTGGATCGACCTCGACCGCCGGATCCGGGCCGCCCTCCGTTGGAGCGACGGCATCGCGCCCGCCCACACCTGGTTCCCCGCCGCCGCGGACCGCGGCCCCACCGCGCCCGAGCTGGCCGTCGCCCTGTGCGGCCCCGACGGCCGGATCAGGGAGGCGGCGCTGGACCGCGCGAGCCGCTCCCCCGCGCTGCTCCCCCTGGTCGTCGTCCGGTGCTCCGACTGGGTGGAACCGGTACGGGAACGGGCCCGCGCCGTGCTGCGCGCGGAGCTGCCGGGCCTCGCGCCCGAGGCCCTGGACCGCCTCGTGGCGGTGGCCCTCCGCACCGGCGACCGGCTGCGCGGGGCCGCCGCCGGAGAGCTGCTGACCGCGGCCCTCCGGGAAGGGCCCGGGGCCGGGGTCCTCGTCCTGCTCGACAGCGAGGACCGGGCCGTCCGGCGGCTCGCCCACCGGATCGCCGTCGAACGCGGCCTCCTGGCCCCCGCCCGACTCGCGGCGATCGCCGCCGCGGGCCCCGACGTGGTCGTGCGGGACCTGTGCGCGGACGCGGCGATCGCCGCGGCGGGCCGGCCCGTCGACGCGGCCGTCCTCGCCCCCTTGCTGGGCTCCCGGCTCGGCCGGGTCAGGTCGGCGGGCGTCACGGCGCTGCGCGGGACGGACCGGGCCGGCGAGGCGGAGCCGTTCCTGTACGACCGGTCCCGGCTGGTGCGCGCCTGCGCGCGATGGGTCCTGCGCCAGGCGGGCACGGACCCCCTGCCGCTCTACCGGGCCGCCTGCGCGGCCGGGGACGCCGTCCCCCCGCACGCCCCGCTCGGCCTCGCCGAGTGCGGCGACCGGGCCACGGACGGCGCGGCGCTGTGGGCGCTCACGGACCACGAGCGGCCCCGGGTCCGGGCGAGCGCCGTCGCGGGGCTGCGCGCGCTCGACGCCGTCCGGTTCGACGCGACCGGCTTCGAGCGCCTCCTGCCGCTGCTGGACGACGACGCGCCACGGGTCGCGCGCGAGGCCGCGAAGACCCTGGCCCCCTGGGCCGACCACCTCCCGGGCGGAGCCCTCGCGGCCGGGCCGGGCCGCGAGCCGGACGCCGGCGGGGAACCGGACCGGCACCCGGAGCCCGTCGCGCACGGGGAACGGGGCCCGCGGCGGGAACCGGGCACCGGCGGCGTTCCCGGGGTTCCCGGCGTTCCCGGCGTTCCCGGCAGGGGTACGCGCGCGTGGGTGAGCCGGGTGGCGCGCCTCGCGTGGAGGCGTGGCCGCCGCCCGGCGCCCGGGGCATGAGACGGGCGGGTCCCCGGGCCCGCGGAGTGGGCAGAATGCCTGTCATGGGCAAGACATACACGCACATCGACGGACGGCTGCGGGCCTTCATCGAGGAGCAGCCGGTGTTCTTCACCGCCACCGCTCCCCTCAGCGGCGACGGTCACGTCAACCTCTCCCCCAAGGGACGCCGGGGAACGCTCGTCGTGCTCGACGAACTGACCCTCGCCTACGTCGACTTCGGCGGCAGCGGCGCCGAGACGATCGCGCACCTGCGGGAGCCGGGGAACGGCCGGATCACGCTGATGTGGACCGCGTTCTCCGGGCCGCCGACCGTCGTGCGGGTGCACGGGACCGGAGAGGCCGTGCTGCGGGACGACCCGCGCTGGGGCGAGCTGTTCGCCCGGTTCCCGGCCGAGGCCGTCGAGGGGCAGGGCAGTGCGCGGGCGATCGTCCTCGTGCACGCGCGGCGGGTCAGCGACGCGTGCGGGTTCGCCGTGCCGCTGATGGAGTACCGGGAGGACCGGTCGCTGCACGCCGAGTACTTCAACCGCAAGACGGACGAGGAGTTCAACGCGTACTGCGAGCGGAAGGAGCACATCGGCAGCAGCCTCGACGGGCTGCCGGGGCTGCCGCTCCCGCTGCCCCCGCTGCCCCCGCTGCCCGCCGAATAGCCCCGTACGACGGGCGGGGACCCGTTCGCGCCCCTAGCGTCGCGGCATGCGCACCCTTCTCGTCCTCGGCGCCGTCCTGCTCTCCTCCCTGGGCGCCCCGCCCGCACCCGTACCGCTGCCCGGGCGGATGGCCGACACCGGCGGGGGCTCCCAGCTGATCACCGCCGAGGCCCCGGACCCGGGCGCCACGACGGGGACGCTGACCTGGTGGGACCGGCGCGGTGGGCGATGGGTGGCGGCGGGGTCCGCGCCCGCCCGGTTCGGGGCGAGGGGGCTCGCCGAGGGCGCCACGCGCCGGCAGGGCACGAACACCACGCCCACCGGGCTCTACCGGCTGCCGTACGCCTTCGGGGTGCGGGCGAGGCCCGCCGGGACCCGCTTCCCGTACGTCCCGGTCACCGGGCGCTCCTGGTGGTGCCAGGACAACGCCTCGCGCGCGTACAACCGCTGGGTCGAGGGGCTGCCCCGCGACTGCCGGGCCGCCGAGGCCGAGCACCTCGCCGCGTACGGCACGCAGTACGCGTACGCGCTCGTCATCGGCTTCAACTACGAGCGTCCGGTGCGCGGACGCGGGGCCGGGATCTTCCTGCACGTCAACGGAGGCGGGGCGACGGCCGGTTGCGTCTCCGTGCCGGCCGGCGCGATGCGCGCGGTCCTCGCCTGGGCGGATCCCGCGCGCCGACCGCACATCGCCGTCGGAACGCGGGGCGGTCCGACGGCGATCACGCGGTACTGAGCCGGGCCGTCTACTTCTGCGCCAGCTTCAGCAGGTGGTCGGCGAGCGCCTGGCCGCCGACCGGGTCGCGGCTGATGAGCAGCAGGGTGTCGTCACCGGCGATGGTGCCGAGGATGGCGTGGAGTTGGGCCTGGTCGATGGCCGACGCGAGGAACTGGGCGGCGCCCGGCGGGGTCCGCAGCACCACCAGGTTGGCGGAGGCCTCGGCGGAGATCAGCAGTTCGCCGGAGAGGCGGCGCATGCGCTCCTCCTTGGCGGACTCGCCGAGCGGCGCCTGCGGGGTGCGGAAGCCGCCCTCGCTGGGCACCGCGTAGATCAGCTCGCCGCCGGTGTTGCGGATCTTCACCGCGCCGAGCTCGTCGAGGTCGCGGCTGAGCGTCGCCTGGGTGACGCTCAGTCCGTCGTCCGCGAGGAGCTTGGCCAGCTGGCTCTGCGAGCGCACCGGCTGCCGGTTGAGGATGTCGACGATCCTGCGGTGGCGTGCGGTGCGGGTCTGCGGAACGGACGGCCCGCCGTGCTCGTTCTCCTGCGCGTCGGTCATCGTCGTCTCATTCTCCGGTTCGTCCTTGCCCGTTCGCCTCGTCCAGGACCCCGGGCAGGGCCTGGAGGAAGGCGTCCGCCTCGGCGTCGGTGAGGACCAGCGGAGGCATGATCCGTACGACGTCGGGGGCGGGCGCGTTCACCAGGAGGCCGGCGTCCTGGGCCGCCTGCTGCACCTGGGGTGCGAGGGGCCCGGTGAGCACGATACCCAGCAGGAGGCCCGCACCACGGACGTGGGAGACCAGCGGATGCCCCAGACCCTCGATTCCCTGGCGCAGCCGCTCCCCCACCGACTTCACGTGGTCGAGGGCCGCGTCGGCGCCGAGGGTGTCCAGGACGGCGAGTCCGGCGGCGCAGGCGACCGGGTTGCCGCCGAAGGTGGTGCCGTGGTGGCCGGGCGCGAAGAGCTCCGCGGCCTCGCCGAAGGCGACCGTCGCGCCGAGGGGCAGGCCGCCGCCGAGGCCCTTGGCGAGGGTCACGACGTCGGGCTCCACGCCCTCGTGGGCCTGGTGCTCGAACCAGTGGCCGCACCGGCCGATGCCGGTCTGGACCTCGTCGAGGACGAGCAGGGTGCCGGTGGCGCGGGTGATCTCCCGGGCGGCCCGGAGGTAGCCGGCGGGCGGGACGACGACGCCGTTCTCGCCCTGGATCGGCTCGATGACGACGAAGGCGGTGTCCTCGGTGACCGCGGCCCGCAGCGCCTCCACGTCCCCGTACGGCACATGGGTGACGTCGCCGGGGAGCGGCAGGAACGGGGTCTGCTTGCCGGGCTGGCCGGTGAGCGCCAGGGAGCCCATGGTCCGGCCGTGGAAGCCGCCGTCGGTGGCGACCATGTGGGAGCGGCCGGTGAGCCGGCCGATCTTGAACGCCGCCTCGTTGGCCTCGGCGCCCGAGTTGCAGAAGAAGACCTTGCCGGGCCGGCCGAAGAGGCTCAGGAGCCGCTCGGCGAGGGCGACGGGCGGCTCGGCGACGAAGAGGTTGGAGACGTGGCCGAGGGACGCGATCTGCTTCGACACGGCCTCGACGACCGCCGGATGGGCGTGGCCGAGGGCGTTGACGGCGATGCCGCCGACGAAGTCCAGGTACTCCTTGCCGTCGGCGTCCCAGACCTTGGCGCCCTCGCCGCGGACGAGCGGCAGCCGGGGGGTGCCGTAGTTGTTCATGAGCGAGCCCTGCCACCGCTGGGTCAGCTCGGTGTTGCCGGTCATCGGTCCCCCTGTCCGTCCGGCACGACCATCGTGCCGATGCCCTCGTCGGTGAAGATCTCCAGCAGGATCGAGTGCTGGACCCGGCCGTCGATGACGCGGGCCGTGGTGACCCCGTTCCGTACGGCGTGCAGGCAGCCCTCCATCTTGGGGACCATGCCGCTGGAGAGGTCGGGCAGGAGCTTCTCCAGCTGGCTCGCGGTCAGCCTGCTGATGACCTCGTCGCTGTTCGGCCAGTCCTCGTAGAGGCCCTCGACGTCGGTCAGGACCATCAGCGTCTCGGCACCCAGCGCCGCAGCGAGTGCCGCAGCCGCCGTATCAGCATTGACGTTGTAGACATGTCCGTCGTCCTCGGAACGCGCGATCGAGGAGATGACCGGGATCCGGCCGTCCTCCAGGAGCGCCTTGATGGCGCCGGTGTCGATGGCGGTGATCTCGCCGACGCGGCCGATGTCGATCGTCTCGCCGTTTATCACCGGCTGGTGCTTGGTGGCGGTCATGGTGTGGGCGTCCTCGCCGGTGAGGCCGACGGCGAGCGGGCCGTGCTGGTTGAGCAGTCCGACGAGCTCGCGCTGGACCTGGCCCGCGAGCACCATCCGGACGACGTCCATCGCCTCGGGGGTGGTGACCCGCAGGCCCGCCTTGAACTCGCTGACCAGGCCCGCCTGGTCGAGGGCGGCGTTGATCTGGGGGCCGCCGCCGTGCACGACGACCGGCTTGAGGCCGGCGTGGTGCAGGAAGACGATGTCCTGGGCGAAGGCGGCCTTGAGGTCGTCGTCGATCATGGCGTTGCCGCCGAACTTGATGACGACGGTCTTGCCGTGGTGGCGGGTGAGCCAGGGCAGGGCCTCGATCAAGGTCTGTGCCTTCGGGAGGGCGGTGTGCTTCCGCGCGGTGTTGCTCATGACGAGTACGCGCTGTTCTCGTGGACGTAGTCGGCGGTGAGGTCGTTCGCCCAGATGACGGCGGACTCCGTGCCGGCGGCGAGGTCGGCGGTGATGACGACCTCCCGGTAGCGCATGTCGACCAGGTCGCGGTCCTCGCCGACGGAGCCGTTCTTGCAGACCCAGACGCCGTTGATGGCGACGTTCAGCTCGTCGGGCTCGAAGGCGGCGGAGGTGGTGCCGATGGCGGAGAGCACCCGGCCCCAGTTGGGGTCCTCGCCGTGGATGGCGCACTTGAGGAGGTTGTTGCGGGCGATGGAGCGGCCCACCTCGACGGCGTCGTCCTCGGTCGCGGCGTTGATCACCTCGATGCGGATGTCCTTGCTGGCGCCCTCGGCGTCGCCGATGAGCTGCCGGGCGAGGTCGTCGCAGACGGTCCGTACGGCCTCGGCGAACTCGTCCTGCGCGGGGGCGACTCCGGCGGCGCCGGAGGCGAGGAGGAGGACGGTGTCGTTGGTGGACATGCAGCCGTCGGAGTCGACCCGGTCGAAGGTGAGCCGGGTGGCGGTCCGCAGGGCGGAGTCGAGGCCCTCGGCGTCGACGTCGGCGTCGGTGGTGAGCACGACGAGCATGGTGGCGAGGCCCGGGGCGAGCATGCCCGCGCCCTTGGCCATGCCGCCGACCGTCCAGCCGTCCTTCGTCACCACGGAGGTCTTGTGGACGGTGTCGGTGGTCTTGATGGCGATGGCGGCCTTCTCGCCGCCGTGCTCGGAGAGTTCGGCGGCGGCCGTCTCGACGCCGGGGAGCAGCTTGTCCATGGGGAGCAGGACGCCGATGAGGCCGGTGGAGGCGACGGCGACCTCGCCGGCGCCGATGCCCAGGACGTCCGCGACCTTCTCGGCGGTGGCGTGGGTGTCCTGGAAGCCCTGGGGGCCGGTGCAGGCGTTGGCGCCGCCGGAGTTGAGGACGACGGCGGTCAGCTCGCCGTCGGCGAGGACCTGCTGGGACCAGAGGACCGGGGCGGCCTTGACGCGGTTGGAGGTGAAGACTCCCGCGGCGGCGCGGCGGGGCCCGGTGTTGACCACGAGGGCCAGGTCCGGGTTGCCGTTCTGCTTGATTCCGGCGGCGATGCCCGCCGCCGTGAATCCCTTCGCTGCGGTGACGCTCATGGAGCGACTCCAATCGTGGAGAGTCCGGTGTCCTCGGGGAGGCCGAGGGCGATGTTCATGCTCTGCACCGCGCCGCCGGCGGTGCCCTTGGTGAGGTTGTCGATGGCGCTGATGGCGATGATCCGATTCGCGTTCGCGTCGTACGCGACCTGGATCTGAACGGCGTTGGAACCGTAGACGGACGACGTGGCCGGCCACCGGCCCTCGGGGAGCAGGTGGACGAAGGGCTCGTCCGCGTAGGCCTTCTCGTACGCGGCCCGTACGGCCTCGGCGGTGACGCCGGGCTTCGCGCCGGCCGTGCAGGTGGCGAGGATGCCCCGGGGCATCGGCGCCAGGGTGGGCGTGAAGGAGACGGTGACCCGCTCCCCCGCGGGCCCGCTGAGGTTCTGGATCATCTCGGGCGTGTGGCGGTGGCCGCCTCCGACACCGTACGGGGACATGCTGCCCATGACCTCGCTGCCGAGCAGGTGCGGCTTGAGGGCCTTGCCGGCGCCGGAGGTGCCGGAGGCGGCGACGATCACGGCCTCGGGCTCGGCGAGACCGGCCGCGTACGCCGGGAAGAGCGCGAGCGAGACGGCGGTCGGGTAGCAGCCGGGGACCGCGACGCGCTTGGACCCCTCGAGGGCGGCGCGGGCGCCCGGCAGTTCGGGGAGGCCGTAGGGCCAGGTCCCGGCGTGCGGGGAGCCGTAGTACGTCTCCCAGTCGGCCGGGTCCTGGAGGCGGAAGTCGGCGCCCATGTCGACGACGAGCACGTCGGGGCCGAGCTGCTCGGCGACGGCGGCGGACTGGCCGTGCGGCAGCGCGAGGAAGACCACGTCGTGTCCGGCGAGCTCCTCGGCGGTGGTGGGCGCGAGGACGCGGTCGGCGAGCGGGAGCAGGTGGGGCTGGACGGCCCCGAGTCGCTGGCCGGCGTTGGAGTGGCCGGTCAGTGTCCCGATCTCCACGTGGGGGTGGGCGACGAGGAGACGCAGGAGCTCTCCGCCCGCGTATCCGCTCGCACCCGCCACTGCTACTCGTACCGTCATCGAAACCCTCCTCATGGATGGCATGACTATACGCACAGCCGAACTTTTATGCAACGATCATCGAACGGACTGGCCCGGCGGCGCCCGCACCACAGCGGGGCACCGCTCGAGGGCGGTCCGCACCAGAGGGTGCGGGCACCTCACGAGAGGGGGCCGCACGCTCTCCATGAACCACCCTTTGCATGACCATGCGCGATGATGCATACTCTTCCCATGTCCAAGGTCCTCACCTCCCTGCCCGCCGGCGAGCGCGTCGGCATCGCCTTCTCCGGCGGCCTCGACACGTCCGTCGCCGTCGCATGGATGCGCGACAAGGGCGCCATCCCGTGCACCTACACCGCCGACATCGGCCAGTACGACGAGCCCGACATCGCCTCGGTGCCCGGCCGCGCGAAGACCTACGGTGCCGAGATCGCGCGCCTGGTCGACTGCCGCGCCGCGCTGGTCGAGGAAGGCCTTGCCGCGCTCACCTGCGGCGCGTTCCACATCCGCTCGGGTGGCCGCGCCTACTTCAACACCACCCCGCTCGGCCGCGCCGTCACCGGCACCCTGCTGGTCCGGGCGATGCTCGAGGACGACGTCCAGATCTGGGGCGACGGCTCGACCTTCAAGGGCAACGACATCGAGCGCTTCTACCGCTACGGCCTGCTCGCCAACCCGCACCTGCGGATCTACAAGCCCTGGCTGGACGCGGACTTCGTGACCGAGCTCGGCGGCCGCAAGGAGATGTCCGAGTGGCTGCTCGCCCATGACCTGCCCTACCGGGACAGCACCGAGAAGGCGTACTCCACCGATGCCAACATCTGGGGCGCCACCCACGAGGCCAAGACCCTGGAGCACCTGGACACGGGCGTCGAGACCGTCGACCCGATCATGGGCGTGAAGTTCTGGGACCCCTCGGTCGAGATCGCCACCGAGGACGTCACCATCGGCTTCGAGCAGGGCCGCCCGGTGTCGATCAACGGCAAGGAGTTCCACTCCGCCGTCGACCTGGTGATGGAGGCGAACGCCATCGGCGGCCGCCACGGCATGGGCATGTCCGACCAGATCGAGAACCGGATCATCGAGGCCAAGAGCCGCGGCATCTACGAGGCCCCCGGCATGGCCCTGCTGCACGCCGCGTACGAGCGCCTGGTCAACGCGATCCACAACGAGGACACCCTCGCCCAGTACCACAACGAGGGCCGTCGTCTCGGCCGGCTCATGTACGAGGGCCGGTGGCTGGACCCGCAGGCCCTCATGGTCCGCGAGTCCCTCCAGCGCTGGGTCGGCGCGGCCGTCACCGGCGAGGTGACCCTGCGGCTGCGGCGCGGCGAGGACTACTCGATCCTCGACACCACGGGCCCGGCCTTCAGCTACCACCCGGACAAGCTGTCCATGGAGCGCACCGAGGACTCGGCCTTCGGCCCGGTGGACCGGATCGGCCAGCTCACCATGCGCAACCTCGACATCGCCGACTCCCGCGCCAAGCTGGAGCAGTACGCCGGCCTCGGCCTGATCGGCACCGGCAGCCCCGCCATCGGTGCCGCCCAGGCGGCCGCGACCGGGCTGATCGGCACCATGCCGCAGATGCCCGAGGGCGGCGCCGAGGCCATCGCCTCCCGCGGCGAGGTCTCCGAGGACGAGGAGATGCTGGACCGGGCCGCCATGGAGTTCGGCACGGACTGACGCACGGGGCCACCCCCACGAAGAGGCCGGTTCGACACCTCGGTGTCGGGCCGGCCTTTTCGTCGGCCGGGCGCCGGTGCCCCGGGCTCCCCGGACGGTCGCTGTCACAACCCGGCAGGTCCTCGCGTCAACGCGGTGACGGAACCGACGAGGAGTGAGGCGCCATGCACGACGACACGTTTCCGACCGCCCTGACCGGGTGGTTCGACGCCCACGAGGAGCAGTTGCGGACCGTCGCGCTGCGGATCACGGGCTCCCCGGCGGAGGCCGGGACGGCGCTGGCGGCGGCGCGGGCGGATCTCGGGCGGGACGACGGTGCGACGGTACGCGCCTGGCTGACGGCGGCCGTGGGCCGGGCGGCCGTGCGGGAACTCCAGGCGCGGGGAGCGGAGGGACGGCGGCCCGGAGGACCCGAGGGGGACGGGCGGGCGCCGGGGGCCGAGGACGCGGGCCGCGGGGGCGGGCGGGCAGCAGACGCCGGGGACGCGGGCGCCCGCAGTGAGGGGAGCGCGCGCCGTGACGTCAACTCCCTGTGGCTGGCACTGCTCGTGATGCTGGAGAGGCTCGATGGCGACGAGCGGCTCGCCTACGTCCTGCACGACGTGTTCGGGCTGCCCCCGCACGAGACCGCCCGGATCATCGGCGGCTCCCCGGACGCGGCGGCGCGGCTGGCCCGGCGGGCGCGGGGCCGGCTCCGGGGCGGCGGAGCGGACCTCACCGAGGGCGAGCGCGGACGGCAGCGCGCGGTGGTGGACCGGTTCCTGGCGGCCGCACGCGCGCGTGACGCCCGCGCGCTGGTGACGGTCCTCGACCCGGAGGTCGTGGCGTACGGGGAGGGCGGGCCGGTGCACGGCATCGCGGCGGTCGCCGAGACGGCCGCCGCCTTCGCACGGTGCGCGGACGTGTCCCGGCCCGCAGAGGTCGACGGGGCCGTCGGCGCGGTCGGGTTCGCCGCCGGCCGGCCGGTCTCGGCGGTCGGCGCCACCCTCCGCCGGGGCCGCATCGTCGCCCTCTCCCTGACCAGCGGGGAGGACCGGGTGCGCGCCCTCGACCTGGCCTTTCCCGACAGCTGAGGCACGGCCCGGGAGACATTCCGGTGCGCTCCAAGGGGCGGCTCCGCCAGCCCCGGTGGCATGTCGACGCCCCGGACCCCCTGGCTGGGGGCCCGCACTCACGCCACCCGTCTGTCCTCAAGCACGTTCGGAGCGTCATCCCGTGATCACCGTTCGCGGTGCCGACGTGCGCGTCGACGCCCGGCTCCTGCTGTCCGGCGTCCCCTTCCACGTCGCCCCGGCGACCGGATCGGTCTCGTCGGCCGCAACGGCGTCGGCAGGGCCACCCTCCTCGACACCCCGGCCGGGCGGCGCGCCCCGGCCGCCGGCACCGTACCCGTACCGGCTCCGTCGGTCGTCTCGCCCAGGACTCCCGGGCGGCCGATCCCGCCGTGACCGTCACCGACCGGATCCTCTCCGCGCGCGGAGTACCGGGAGCCGGTCTCCCTGGCGTGAGGTCCGTCAGCCGGTTGCCCTGGAGGGGGTCTCCGGGTGCCGCGGCCGGGCCGAGCGGGCCGCCAGTTCGTCGCGTTGACGCGTGAGGCGGGCGATCTCCGCGTCGAGGGCCGCGAGCCGGCGGCTCACGACCGGGGACGCCCGCACGCACACGCCCTCGGGGGCCCGGCGGGAACGGATCGTCTCCACGTCGAGGAGGGGAAGGCGGTCCACGCACGCGCGTACGTCCTCGATCGTGAGACCGAGGGCGAGGAGTTCCCGCACGACCCGGACGCGCGCGACGTCGTCCGGGCCGTAGCGCCGCTGCCCGGCGGGGCTGCGGTCCGGCGGCGGGAGGAGGCCGCGCTGCTCGTAGAGGCGCAGGGCCCGGGGCGTGGTCCCCGCCGCTGCCGCCGCGTCACCGATCCGCATACCGCTGGTCCACCCTTCGTCGCGGACATGTCGCCGCCGTCACGGCAACTCCACCACGACGGCGCCGAGATGACGTCCCTCCATCACTTCCCGCAACGCCTCGGCGGCCCGATCCATGCCCGCCACCCTGACGTGCGGGAAGGTGATGGCCCCGGCCCGCAGCCAGTCGCCGAACCTGCCCCGCCACTCGGCCTCCGACTCCGGGTGGTCGAGGGGGCTGAAGCCGCGCAGGGAGACCCGCTTGAGGACCAGCGGGTACGAATCGAGCTCGACGCGCGCGGTGGTGCCGGTCCCCGCCGGGTCGAGCTGGCCGGACAGGGCGCCGACGAGAACGACCCGGGCACCGGGACGGGCTGCGGCGACCGCCGCGCTCAGCTGTTCCCCGCCGACCGTGTCGAGGAGGACGTCGACGCCTCCGGGTGCGGCGTCGGCGAGCTGCGCGGCGAAGGGCACGGGGGTTCCCCGGACGAGGGCCGCGTCGTAGCCGAGTCCGGCGACGAGCCGCTCGGCCTTGGCCGGTGAGCCGGTGCTGCCGATCACCCGGCCCGCGCCGAGGAGCCGGGCGATCTGCCCGGCCATCGTGCCGACGGCGCCCGCCCCGCCGGTGACGAGGACCGTGTCTCCCCGGCGCACCTCGGCGCCGCGGGTGAGAGCGGCGTACGCGGTCCAGCCCTGGGAGAGGTGGGCGACGGGGTCGGGCAGCGTGTCGCCGAGGGGGGTGCAGCCGGCCACGGGCGGCGTGGCGTACTCGCGCCAGCCCTGCCAGTGGGACACGAGGTCTCCGGGGCGCAGGCCACAGCCGTCCGGAGCGGACACGACCTCGCCGACGGCGGCGCCGACGAGCGGGTCGCCGGGTTCGAGGGGCGGGAAGGGAGCGTCCTTCACCCCGCCGCCGATGAGGGTCCGCAGCGCGGCGGAGACCGCGAACCAGCGGTTCCTGACGAGGACCTCGCCGGGTGCGGGGACGGGCAGGGCGGTGCGGACGAGTGCGAGGTGCCCGGGGGCCGGGAGTCCGCGCTCGGGTCGGGTGCGCAGCCGGATCTCGCGATGGGTGGCCATGAGGCGCTCCATGAGGAGGTGGGTCGGGTCCGCAGGACCGTAGACCCTGACCCGCGCGTCAGGGTCAAGTCCGGGGCGGCCGGGGGCGGTACCCGAGGGCCGAAGGCGGGGGTGTCCGGCCGGGCCGGCCGGACACCCCGTCGGACCGGTCCCTAGGCCTGGCGTACGGCGCGGAGCACCACGAACTTCGCGTCGCTCGCGACGAGTTCGCTGTTGCCGAAGATCCGGCGGAGCGTGACGTGGTAGCCGAGGTGCCGGTTGCCGATGACCCACAGCTCGCCGCCGGGCCGCAGCGCGCGCCGCGCGTCCGCGAACATCCGGCGGGCGGTGCGGTCGGTGGTGGCCTGGTGGCTGTGGAAGGGCGGGTTGTTGAGGACGAGGTCCACCGAGCCGGCGGGCAGGGCGGTGAGCCCGTCGCCGACGAGGAACTCGGCCTTGCGGCCGGCGCCCACGTGGGTGCGGAAGTTCTCCTCGGCCGAGGCGACGGCCTGGTACGACTCGTCGGCGAAGACCAGTTCCGCCTCGGGCTCGTGGAGGGCGATCGCGAGGCCGACGACGCCGTTGCCGCAGCCGAGGTCGGCGACGCGGGCCCGGCCGAGGCCGCCCGGCAGGTTCGCGAGGAAGAAGCGGGTGCCGATGTCGAGGCGGTCGGCGCAGAAGACCCCGGCGTGGTTGGTGACGGTCAGTCCGGGGAGGCCGGGCGCGGGGGTGTCGGCGGGGAGGTCGTAGCGGTACGGCCAGGGGTTCGGCCCGGGCGCGGCGGCCGGGTCGGGGGTGGTGTGGATCAGCCGGGCCTTCTTCACCGCGAGCGAGGTGCGGGTGGGGCCGAGGATCCGCTCGAAGAGCTTGAGCGTGGAGGTGTGGATGTCCTTGACCATGCCCGTGCCGACGATCACGGTGCCCTCGTGCACGGCGGGCGCGAGCCGGTGGAGCTGGTCCTCCAGGAGCGCGAGGCTCTTGGGGACCCGGACGAGGAGCACGTCGATCCGCTCGGGCGGCGGGTCCTGGGTGGTGAGCAGCCGGACGGCGTCCGGGGCGGCTCCGGCGCGCGCGAGGTTGGCCCGGGTCGCCCGGCCGCCGAGGTAGGAGTCGGAGATCTGGACGAGTTCGCGGGGTCCCGCGGCCTGCAGCGCGGTGACGAGGGCTCCCCAGCGGTCGCCGAGGACGGCGACGGTGCCGGACAGGTCGGTCCCGGTCTCGGCGAGGTGTCCGAGGAGGTACTCGTCGGACGCGTCCCAGGCGCGCAGCTGGTCGCGCGGGTCCTCGGGGAAGCGGGTCAGCGTGAAGGCGCCCCATGACGTGCTCAAACGGTTCATCGTGCTCTCAGGCTAGCCGGTCGGGGCCGCCGGTTCCCGCGGTCAGCACGGGGCGGTGGCGAGGTGGAGGTGCCAGAGGCCGGGGCGGCCGGTGAGGGTGACGGTGGAGAGGGGGCGGACGTCCACGTTCCAGTAGGTGGCGGGCGGGGCCTTGAGGGCGTACACGAGGGCGGCCCGCACGACGGAGGGCTCGGCGACGGCGACGATGGAGCCGTCCTCGGCGGGGCGGGTGTCGAGCCAGTTCCCTATGCGGGTGATGAAGGCGAGGAGGGGTTCGCCGCCGTGCGGGGCCGTACGGGCGTCGGTGAGCCAGGCGTCGACGGCCGCCGGTTCGAGGGCGGCGACCTCGGCGAGGGTCAGGCCGCGCCAGCGGCCCATGTCGCAGTCCCGGAGCGCGGGCTGGGCGAGGGGCGCGTAGCCGAGGGCGGTGCCGGTGGCGCGGCTGCGGGGGGTCGGGGAGCAGTAGCGCAGTTCGGCCGCGCCGAGCGGGATGAGCGCGGGCGCGGCCTGCTGGACCTCGTACCAGCCGGCCTCGTCGAGCGGCCGGTCGTCGTCGAAGCGTTCGGCGAGCAGGGAGGAGCTGCGTGCCGCCGTGACGAGCGTCACCCGAAGACTCATGGCCGCGATCGTGGGGCCGGTGGCGCCGCCGGTCAAGGGGTTGTCCGCGGGGACCGGAGGGGGCTGGGCTCACTGCTGTCCGAGAGCCATCCACTTGTCCGGATTCTGCAGTGGCGTGAAACCCACCTTCTCGTACACGCCGTGCGCGTCGGCGGTGGCGAGCATGATGCGGCGCAGTCCGTAGGGGGCGAGGTGGTCGCGGACGGCGGTGACGAGCGCGGTGCCGAGGCCGGTGCCGCGGGCCGGGCGGTCGACGTAGACGTCGCAGAGCCAGGCGAAGGTGGCGTAGTCGGTGACGACGCGCGCGTAGGCGCTCATCTCGCCGGTCTCCCGGTGGTAGGCGCCGAGGTTCAGCGAGCCGGCGATGGCGCTGTCCTGCTTCTCCCGAGGTCGGCCGAGCGCCCAGTAGGCGTCGGTGGAGAGCCAGTGGTGGACGCGGGCCGCGTCGATCCGGGCGGGGTCGGCCGAGATCTCGTACGCCCCGTGCATGACGGGGCTGCGGGGGGTGTCGGAGGCGGTGCTGTCGCTCATGGGGGAAGGCTTCCAGGGGGCGCGGGAGCTTGTCAGGCGAATTTGCCCGGGGCCGGGGACGAGGGGCGGGCCGCGCCGGGGTCCGGCGCGGCCCGCCCCCGGGGTCAGCCGGTGAGCTCGTCGACCGCCGTCCGCAGGCGGCGCACGCCCTCGACGATCTCCGTGGGGCCCGCGACACCCGCGAAACTCAGCCGGATGTGACCGGCGGGGGGTTCGGCGCAGAAGTAGGGGCGGCCGGGGGCGGCGGTGACCCCGGCGCGCAGTCCGGCGGCGAGGAGGGAGGCCTCGGGGAGGGTGTCGGGGAGGCGGAGCCAGAGCTGGTAGCCGCCGGAGGGGACGTACGGGAGGGCGAGTTCGGGGAGGTGGAGGGCGAGGGCGCCGGTCATGACCTCCCGGCGGTTCCTGAGCTCCTGGGCGACGGCGCGGAGGTGGCGGGGCCAGGCCGGGGAGCCGACGAGTTCGAGCGCGGCCTCCTGGAGGGGGCGGGGGACGAAGAAGCTGTCGACGACCTGGATGGCGCGCAGGCGTTCGAGGACGGGGCCGCGGGCGGCTAGGGCGCCGACGCGGAGGCTCGCCGAGGTGATCTTGGTGAGGGAGCGGACGTGGACGACGACGCCGTCGGGGTCCTCGGCGGCGAGGGGCGCGGGGAGCGGCGCGGCGTCCCCGTGGACGAGGCGGCGGGCGAAGTCGTCCTCGACGACGAAGGCCCCGGCGGCGCGGGCGATGCGGACGACCTCGCGGCGGCGTTCGGGGTGCAGCGTGGTCCCGGTCGGGTTCTGGAAGAGCGGCTGACAGACGAAGACGCGGGCGCCGGTGGCGCGGAAGGCGGCTTCGAGGAGTTCGGGGCGCACCCCGTCGGTGTCGGTGGGGACGGGGACGGGGCGGAGCCCGGCCGCGCGGGCGACGGCGAGCATGCCCGGGTAGGTGGGCGACTCGACGAGGACGGGGGTGCCGGGCGGGGCGAGGGCGCGCAGGGCGGTGCTGATCGCGGACTGGCCGCCGGCGGTGACGAGGACCTCGGCCGCGGTGACGCTGCCGCCGATCTCGCGGGCGAACCATTCGCGCAGTTCGGGCAGGCCGTCGGTGGGCGGCCGGCCCCAGGCGCCGGGACGGCGGCCGGCCCGGGCGAGGGCGGCGGCGAGGGCGCTCTCGGGCTGGAGGGAGGGGTGGAGGTAGCCGCCGTTGAACTCGATCACGCCGGGCGGGGGCGCGGAGAGGGTGACGAGGACGCCGGAGGCGTCGACGGCGCGGGGGACGAGCTCGGTGGCGCTGTCGGCGCTGAGGGCGACCTCCTGCCAGGAGGTGTCACCGGCGACGGGGGTGGGGGTGCGCGGTTCCGCGCGGAAGGCTCCGGCGCCGGGGCGGGTGACGACGAGCCCCTCGGCGGCGAGCTGGGCGAGGGCCCGGGTGACGGTGACCGGGGAGACGCGGTAGCGCTCGACGAGCGCCCGACTCGATGGCAGTTTTCCACCGGGAGAGTAGCGGTCCAGCTCAGCTCTCAGGGATTTCGCCAATTCAGCGACACTGCTACGCTCATGCATGAGGACACAGAATAGCGCTACCAGCCGGACCGCGATAGCGGTCACCAGCACCGGACCCCTCCGGACCGAGGCCGCCGACGCCGTCTCCGAGGCCGCCGGCGCCGCCCCGGGGACCGGCTCCTCCGCCGCCCGGACCGCCTCCGCCGCCCGGACCGCCTCCGACCCCCGGGCCCGTGGCACGCTGCTCGCCGGGCTCGGCGTGCTCTCCTTCTCCCTCACCTTCCCGTCGACCGTGTGGGGCCTGGAGAGCTTCGGCCCCTGGTCGCTGGTGGCCGTGCGCTCCACCCTGGCCGCGCTCATCGCCGGCGCCTTCCTCCTCGCGGGCCGGGTGCCGCTGCCCGAGCGGCGCCACTGGACGGGCCTCGCGGTGGTCGCCTGCGGGGTCGTCATCGGCTTCCCGCTCCTGACGACGCTGGCCCTGCAGACCTCCACCACGTCGCACGCCGCCGTGGTCGTGGGCCTCCTGCCGCTCACCACCGCGACCGTCGCCGCCGTGCGGACCGGGCGTCGGCCGTCCCGCACCTTCTGGGTCGCGGCCGTCTCGGGCGCCGTGGTGGTGCTGGGCTTCACGCTCCAGCAGAGCGGCGGCTCGTTCTCCACGGGCGACCTGTACCTCTTCGGAGCGCTGCTCGTGTGCGCGGCCGGCTACACCGAGGGCGGCCGGCTCGCCGCGCTCATGCCGGGCTGGCAGGTCATCGGCTGGGCCCTGGTGCTCTGCCTGCCGCTGATGGTGGTCGCCTCGGCCGTCACGCTGTCGATCGAGCCTGTCCACCTGAACGCGCACGGCGTCATCGGCCTCGTCTGGGTCGCCGCCGGCTCCACCTTCTTCGGCCTGTACGTCTGGTACCGCGGCATGGCCGCGATCGGCATCCCCAAGGCCAGCCAGCTCCAGCTGGCCCAGCCGCTCCTCACCCTGTTCTGGTCGGTCTTCCTGCTCGGCGAGAGCCTGCCGCTGGCCGCCCCGCTCGCCGCGGTGGCCGTCCTGGTCTGCATCGCGGTCACCCAGCGGGCGAAGAGCTGACGCGACGGATCCGGGCAGAGCGGGTCACAATGGCAGACAGAGGCCCTGCGCACTCCAGGGCAGGACCGGCCCGGTCGCGAGGAGGTCAGCCCGATGCAGGCGAGCGTGGGCGACAAGCTGCTGGTACACGGCCGGACCGTCGGTCACCACGACCGCACGGCCCAGGTCCTGCAGGTACTGGGGGAGAACGGCACTCCCCCGTACCGCGTGAAGTTCGACGACGACGGTCACGAGGCGCTGATGTCCCCGGGCCCCGACACCGTCGTGCGTCACCGTCCGGAGGCGGGAACGCGCTGAGTCCCTATTTCGGCGGACGGACCCTGGTCGGGTAGTGATCGGCCACCACGGTGGTCATCGCCCCGATCGGGTCCGCGGCGACCTCCTTCGCGGAGAAGTAGCAGTGCCCCCCGACCGAGGGGTACGTGCGGGCCAGCTCCAGGTGGCGCGAGAGCTCCCCCGGGTCCTGCCAGGCCGCGGGCTGGGCGGGGTCGCCCGCCTTGTAGAGCGCCTCGCCGACGTAGAGCCCGACGCCGGTGTCCCGGACCACCGCGTCCCACCAGGGCAGCAGCCTGGCGTAGTCGGCGGCGGGCAGTCCGATGTTCCAGTAGAGCTGCGGCATCACGTAGTCGATCCAGCCCTCGCGGATCCACCTGCGGGTGTCGGCGTACAGGTCGTCGTACGTCTGGACACCGGCGCGGGTGTCCGAGCCCTCCGGGTCGGTGGCGGCGTTCCGCCAGACCCCGAAGGGGCTGATGCCGAAGGGCGTGCGCCGGTCGGTCTCCTTGATCCGGGCGGACATCTCCGAGACCAGCAGGTCGGTGTTGTTCCGCCGCCAGGACGCCTTGTCGGGGAAGTCCCCGCCGTACCGCGCGTACGCCTCGTCGTCGGCGAAGACCTGCCCGGCCACCGGGTACGGGTAGAAGTAGTCGTCCCAGTGCACGGCGTCGATGTCGTAGCGGCGCAGCGCGTCCAGCATCGCCTCCTGGACGAAGCTCCGGACCTCGGGCAGCCCGGGGTTGTAGTAGAGCTTGCCGCCGTACGGCAGCACCCACTCGGGGTGGAGCCGGGCCGGATGGCCCGCGACGAGCCGGCTCGGGTCCGCGTGGTTCGCCACGCGGTACGGGTTGAACCAGGCGTGCAGTTCGAGCCCCCGGGCGTGGGCCTCGTCGACGGCCGTGCCCAGCGGGTCCCAGCCGGGGTCCCGGCCCTGCGTGCCGGTCAGGTACTGCGCCCACGGCTCGTACGGCGAGGGCCACAGCGCGTCGGCGGTCGGCCGGACCTGGAGGACCACCGTGTTGAGCCGGCGCCCGACCGCCGTGTCCAGGTGACGGAGGAGTTCGGCGCGCTGCTGCGCGGCGGTCAGCCCGGGGCGGGAGGGCCAGTCGCGGTTGGCGACCGTCGCCAGCCACATGCCGCGGAACTCCCGTCTGCGGTGCGGCTTGCCGCGCGCCGCGGAAGCGGCGTCGGCGGCCGTCGTCGCCGCGGCCGTCGCGGGAAGCGCGGGGCCTCTCGTGCCCGTCGCGGGGAGGGCCGCCCCTGTCGTCCCGGTCACGGCGAGCACCGCTCCGGTGGCACCGGTCACGAACCCTCTTCTACCGAAAGGCCGCACTTGTCCCCCTCCTCTGTCGGATACGTCACACCCACCGGGACAGCATGCCCACTCCGGACGATCGATCATCGGTTAATGAGCGGTAACGTCGTGGGGGTAGAGGCGGACGCACCCGGAATCACACGGGCCCCCCGCCGCCGGAGAAGAGCGAAAGGCACGAGGTGACGGACTCCATGGCCGACATTGAGCGCGTCGGAGTGGTGGGCTGCGGCCAGATGGGCGCGGGCATCGCGGAGGTGTGTGCCCGGAGCGGGCTCGAGGTGAGGGTCGCCGAGACCACCGGCGAGGCGCTGGAGATCGGCCGCACGCGGCTCTACAACTCGCTGAACAAGGCCGCCGAACGCGGCAAGATCAGCGAGGAGGAGCGGGACGCGACGCTCGCCCGCCTCAGCTTCACCACCGACCTGGGCGAGTTCGCCGACCGCGACCTCGTCATCGAGGCGGTCGTGGAGAACGAGCAGGTCAAGACCGAGATCTTCCAGGTCCTCGATCAGGTGATGACCCGGCCGGACGCCATCCTGGCCTCGAACACCTCCTCCATCCCGCTGGTGAAGCTGGCCGTGGCGACCTCCCGCCCCGACCAGGTCATCGGCATCCACTTCTTCAACCCGGCCCCGGTGCAGAAGCTCGTCGAGCTGATCCCGGCCCTCACCACCTCCGAGGGCACGATCAGCCGGGCCCAGGCCTTCGCGGAGAAGGTGCTCGGCAAGCACGCGATCCGCGCCCAGGACCGCTCCGGCTTCGTGGTCAACGCGCTGCTCGTGCCGTACCTCCTCTCGGCGATCCGGATGTTCGAGTCGGGCATCGCGAGCCGCGAGGACATCGACAACGGCATGGAGTTCGGCTGCGCCCACCCGATGGGCCCGCTGAAGCTCTCCGACCTGATCGGCCTGGACACGATCGCGTCGATCGCCGACTCCATGTACTCCGAGTTCAAGGAGCCGCTGTACGCCGCTCCCCCGCTGCTCCAGCGCATGGTGGACGCCGGCCGGCTGGGCCGGAAGACGGGCTCGGGCTTCTACCCGTACTCCTGAAACCCCTGCTCCCGAAGTCCGTGCTCACGGAAGAGGAGCACCCCCAGACCCGGAGCCCGGCGTCCGACCCCTGATGCCGCGCTCCGGCCGGACGGCCCGTACACCCGCACAGGTACGGGCCGTCCGGCACATCGCGCTCCGCGTCTCAGCCGAGGCGCAGGTGGTGGAGCATCAGCAGTCCGGCGGCCGTGTTGGCGGCCGGGACCTCGCCCCGGGCGATCAGCTCGGGGATCTCCTTCAGCGGGACCCAGGCCCTTCGTGAGGACTCGAAGGCGTCCTCGGGCGGTCCGGTGTAGGTGGCCCGCTCCGCCCAGTAGAGGTGGTGGCGGGCGTCGGTGAGGCCGTTCGAGGGTTCGACGGTGAGGAGATGGCGCAGCGGCCCCGGCCGCCAGCCGGTCTCCTCCTCCATCTCGCGGGCGGCGGCGGACTCGATGTCCTCGCCGTCCTCGACGACGCCCGCGGCCAGTTCCCAGCCCCAGCTGTCGGTGATGAAGCGGTGGCGCCAGAGCATCAGGACTTCGTCGGCCTCGTTGACGGCCGTCGCGACGGCGACCGGGCGAAGCCGGATCAGATAGTGGTCGAGATGACGGCCGTCGGGGAGTTCGACGTCCGCGAGGTTCACTCGGAACCAGCGGTTCTCGTAGACCGAGTGTTCGCTGATTTTCGTCCACTGCACGTTTCTTGCCACCTTCCGATCGGTCGGTGCTTGTTTGGTGGCAATATCGCAGCAGTTGGCGGCTCAGAGGGGAACGCGCAGCGCCCCTTCGATGAGAGCGGCGGCCTCCCGGGCTTCCCCGCAGCCGCTCGCGAGGAGCTGCTCCCGCACCTGCGTCAGCCGGTCCCGCAGCCGCCGCGACTCCATCCCCCGCGCCCGCTCCGTCATCTCCACCGCCGTGCGCGCCGCCTCCTCGGCCTCCCCCTGCCTCAGCTCGATCCGGCACAGCATGGCGAGCCGGTGCACCCGGCCCCGGTCGTGCGAGGGGGTGCCGACCGCGGCCGAGGCGTGCTCATGGGCGGCCTCGAAGTCCCCCAGGCCGAACAGGGCCTCCGCCACCTGGACGTTGACGAATCCCGGCTGGACGTAGCCCGTCTCGACCGGCTCCTCCCCCGGACTGATCCGCTCCGCCGCCGCCTCGGCCCGTCGGATGCAGGCCAGCGCCGCGGTCCTGTCGCCCAGACGCGCGTACGCCTTCGCCTGCATCGCCGTCAGATCGGCGGCGAGCGCCGGGGTGATCTGCCGTCCCGCCGCCCGCAGCGCCGCCTCCGCGAACGCCACGGCCTGCCGGTACTCCCCCGTGAACAGCGACTGGTTGACCAGGAGCGCGATCACGTACGCGCCCAGCCCCCGGTCCCCACTCGCCTTCGCGAGCCGCAGCGCCTGGTGGAAGTAGCGCTGGGCGAGGCCGTGCGCGTCCGCGTCGTAGGCGCAGATTCCGGCCACCGCGACGAGCCCGCCGGCGGCCCGGTGCAGACGCCGCCCCAGCGCGTCGCCGTACGCGCCCCGGAGCAGCGGCGCGGTCTCGGCGTTGAGGAAGCCGACGATCCGCGCCCTGGTCGCGATGCCGCCGGCCCTGCGGTACATCTGCTCGTAGTGCGACCGGGCGGCGCTCAGGACGGCGATGTCGGCCGCCGAGACCGTCGTCCGGCCCGTACGCGAGACGTCCACGTCCTCCGGCGGGTTCTCCCACTCCCACACCGGCATCACCGCCTGGGTGCCGGTCACCGCCGGGGCGTCCACGATGTGCGGCCGCTGCTGCTCGTCGGAGCGCCACAGCGCGGCCGCCCGCTCCACGAAACCGGACAGCGGCGACCCGGCGGCCGGCGGCGGGCCGCCCGGCACCCCGAGGCCGATGTCGTCCAGGGTCACCTGCCGGTGCAGCCGGGCGGCGAGCACCTCGCAGATCAGGTCCGGCACCTGGCCGCGCGGCCGCTGCCCCTTCAACCAGCGGGCCACGGCGGTGTGTTCGTACCGCAGGGCGAGACCGCGGGCCCGGCCCGCCCGGTTCACATGGGCGGCCAGGCCGGCGTTCGAGACGCCCGCTTCGTCGAGCAGGGCGTCGAGCAAGGTGTTGGGCTGCATGGCCGCTCCGGTCACTCGCATAACCGCTCCGCTCGGAGAACTCAGCCTAGCGGTGGCCGAATTCATACGGGCCGAACCCCAGAGAAGCCCCCCGTACCGGTGATTTCGCACGGGGTGTGAACGAAGTACCCGTTCTCCCGGGCCGCGTGCTCTGCCACGCCCGCCCCGGCCCCGGTTGACTGTGCTTCTCGCCGCAAGGCGACGACCGGGCCGCCGGCTCCCCCTCGTACAGTGCGGCCGCCCGGTCCGCGTCGCCCGCCCCGCTGATCTGCCCGACACTCCGTGGCGGGGCGGGCGGCGCCGGCCCCGCCCCTCCGCTCAGCGGTGGGAGGAGGGGGCGGGCCGGGGTCGGCGCAGCCCGGGTTCGGCGGGCTGCGCCGGCACCCGGACACGGTCGTTGCGCACGACGAGCAGCGCGATGTCGTCGGCGAGCCGGCCGCCCGTGTGATGCAGCAGCTCCGCGTGGACCCGGCGGACCAGGGCGGCGGGCGCCTCGCCCGGCACCCCGGCCAGTGCGGCGTCGAGCGCGAAGAACCGGCCCCGCTGGTCACGGGCCTCCTCCGCGCCGTCGGTGTGCAGGACCAGCGTCTCGCCGGGCGGCAGCCGGACCGCCGTGTACGGCACGATCCCGGCGGGCAGCGGCAGCACCCCGAGCGGGGGCAGCGGGTCCCCGACCGGGAGCCGCTCCGCCCGCTTGCCGAGGCGGTACGGGCCGGGGTGGCCGCAGTTGAGGACGGCGAGCCGTCCGTCGGAGCGCACCTCCACGAGCAGCAGGGTGACGAACTCCTCCGCCGCCGGATGCTCGGGCTCCGCCCCGGCCCGCGCCGGGTGCTCCTCCCGCGCCCGCTCCCGCAGGTGGCGCTCCAGGGCCCGCTCCAGACGCCGCAGCACCCCCGCGAGGTCGGGCTCGTCGTGCGCGGCCTCGCGGAAGCTGCCGAGGAGCGCGACCACCGCGCCGAGCGCGGGCAGCCCGTGCCCCCGGACGTCCCCGATGACGAGCCGCACGCCGTAGGGGGTGGCGACCGCCTCGTACAGGTCCCCGCCGACGGACGCGCCCCGGGAGGCGGAGAGCTGCCCGGCGGCCAGCGCGAGGCCGTCGAGACGGGCCGGCAGGGGGCGCAGCAGGACCCGCTGGGTGGCGGCCGCGACGGCCCGGACGCGGGCGAGTTCCCGCGCGAGCCCGTGCCGGACGCCCAGCACCATGCCGAGGCCGACGGTGAGGAAGACGACGCCGGTGGCGATCCGCATGGGCAGCCCGGGCTGCCGGGCCAGCGGACAGCCGTACTTCCACGCCACGGCCACGGCGCCCCACGCGGTGGGAAGAGCGAGCGGGGCCAGCCGGCGAAGCCGGGAGCCATCGGTGGGCAACGACCTGGTACGGATCATGCACGGCCCTTCCCGAGCCCCGACAGCGCCCGGAAGCGCTGCGGCACACAGGTCCGCCCCTGCGGCCGCGTCGATTCTGCCGAGCGCGTGGGGCGCCGTGGAACAGCCCCCGGCGATCTCACCCGAAGGAGTGAGCACCCCCGTCGCGCCGCCCTTCGCCAGGGCTTCGCCACGCGCACGGACGGCCGGGACCGGGGCAGGCGTGCGGTTCCCGGGCCCCGCGAACGGCGGAGGGCCGCCCGGGGATTCCCCGGGGCGGCCCTCCTGGTGGTGCCGCGGTCCGTCAGGCGCCGCGCAGGACGGCACCCGTGCGCTCGGCGGCCAGGGCCACCGCGGCGTCGCGGGCCGCGGTGGCCTCGTCGACCGTCAGGGTGCGGTCCGGGGCGCGGAACTTCAGCGCGTACGCCAGGGACTTGCTGCCCTCGCCGAGCTGGTCGCCGGTGTAGACGTCGAACAGCCGGATGGACTCCAGGAGTTCACCCGCGCCCTCGGTGAGGGCGGCCTCGACGTCGGCGGCCGGCACGTCGGCGGCGACGACCAGGGCGACGTCCTGGGTGGCGACCGGGAAGGAGGAGATCCGGGGGGCCTTCACGGGACCCTCGTTCGCCTTCTCCAGGAGGTCCAGGTCGATCTCCATCGCGCAGGCGCGGGCCGGGAGGCCGAACGCCTTCACCACGCGCGGGTGGAGCTCGCCGGCGTGGCCGACGAGGACCTTCTCGCCGTCCACCTCGACGTGGAACGCGGCGCAGCGGCCCGGGTGCCAGGGCGCGTGCTGGTCGGCGCTGATGATCAGCTCGACCCCCGCCTCGGCGGCCACGGTCCGGCCGGCCTCGACGGCGTCCGCCCAGTCGGACGGACGGCCCTTGCCCCACCAGCCGGCCTGCTCGCGCGCACCGGCGAGGACGACGGCGACGCGGCGCGGCTGCGCGGGCAGCACGGCGTTGATCCCGGCGATCTCCTCGTCGGTGGGGCGGCGGTCGACGCCCAGGCGGACGGCGACGCCCGGCTGGCCCTCGGCCGGCCGGAAGACCAGACCGGTCTCGAAGAGCGCCAGGTCGTGGCTGCCGCGGCTGTCGTTGCGGCGGAGCGCGCCGAGCAGGCCCGGGAGCAGCGTCGTGCGGAGCGCGGGCTCCTCGTCCGACAGCGGGTTGACCAGCTTCACCAGGCGCCGACGGTCGTCGTCCGCGTCGAGACCGAGGTGGTCGAGGGCCTGCTCGCCGATGAACGGGTAGTTCAGCGCCTCGACGTAGCCGGCGCCGGCCAGGGCGCGGCCCACCCGGCGGTGGACGCGCTGGCGGTCGGTGAGCCCGCGGCCGGCCGGGGGCTTCGGCAGCGTGGAGGGCAGGTTCTCGTAGCCCTCCAGGCGGATGACCTCTTCGGCCAGGTCGTTCGGCACGTAGAGGTCGGGGCGCCACGACGGCACGGTGACGACGAGCTCGTCCTGGCCGTAGACGTCGCAGCCGACCTCCTGGAGGCGGCGGACGACGATCTCGCGGCCGTAGGCGACGCCCGCGACCTTGTCGGGGTGGTTCGCCGGCATGGTGATGGTGTGCGGCGCGGAGGGGGCGGCGATCTCGGTGACGCCGGCCTCGGCCGTGCCGCCCGCGAGGAGCACGAGCAGGTCGACCGTGCGCTGCGCCGCCGCGGCGGCGGCCTGCGGGTCCACGCCGCGCTCGAAGCGCTTGGACGCCTCGGAGGCCAGCTTGTGGCGGCGGGCCGTGCGCGCGATCGAGATCGCGTCGAAGTGCGCGGCCTCGATGACGACCTCGGTGGTGCCCGTGACGATGCCGGTCTCCGGGTCGGTGACCGGGTCGGCGATCTCGGTGTTGGCACCGCCCATGACGCCGGCGAGACCGATCGGCCCGCGGTTGTCGGTGATGACCAGGTCCCCGGAGTCGAGGACGCGCGCGGTGCCGTCGAGGGTGGTGAACTTCTCGCCGGCGGCGGCGCGGCGGACCCCGATGGGGCCGTCGATCCGGTTGCGGTCGTAGGCGTGCAGCGGCTGGCCGAGTTCGATCATCACGTAGTTGGTGATGTCGACGGCGAGCGAGATCGGGCGCATGCCGACCTTCTGCAGGCGGCGCTGCAGCCAGATCGGGCTGCGGGCCTCGGGGTCGAGACCGACGACCGTACGGGCGGTGAAGCGGTCGCAGCCGATCGGGTCGGCGATCTGGACCGGGTAGCCGTACGAGTTGGGCGCGGGCACGTCGAGGAGCGCCGGGTCGCGCAGCGGCAGGCCGTAGGCGGTGGCCGTCTCGCGGGCGACGCCGCGGATCGAGAGGCAGTAGCCGCGGTCCGGGGTGACGGCGATGTCGAGGACCTCGTCGAACAGCTCCAGGAGGACCGTGGCGTCGGTGCCGACCTCGTGCTCCGGGGGCAGCACGATGATGCCGTGCGTGCCGTCGTCGCCCATGCCGAGCTCGTCGCCGGAGCAGATCATGCCCCGGGAGACACGGCCGTACGTCTTGCGCTCGGCGATCCGGAAGTCACCGGGGAGCACGGCGCCGGGCAGCGCCACGACGACCTTGTCGCCCTCGGCGAAGTTCCGGGCGCCGCAGATGATCTCCTGGGGCTCGCCGGTGCCGTTGGCCTGGCCGACGTCGACGGTGCAGAAGCGGATGGGCTTCTTGAACTCCGTCAGCTCCTCGATGGTGAGGACCTTGCCGACCACCAGCGGGCCGGTCAGTCCGGCGCCGAGCTGCTCGACGGTCTCGACCTCGAGGCCTGCCGAAATGAGCTTGGCCTGGACGTCGCGGCCGGTCTCCGTCGCCGGCAGGTCGACGTACTCCCGCAGCCAAGAAAGCGGGACCCGCATCAGATCTCCATCCCGAACGGCCGGGTGAACCGGACGTCACCCTCGACCATGTCTCGCATGTCTTCCACGTTGTGGCGGAACATCAGCATCCGCTCGATGCCGAACCCGAAGGCGAATCCGCTGTACTTCTCGGGGTCCACACCGGCGGCGACGAGCACCTTCGGGTTGACCATGCCGCAGCCGCCGAGCTCGATCCAGCCCTCGCTGCCGCAGGTGCGGCAGGGACGGTCCGGGTTGCCGACGGACTCGCCGCGGCAGACGTAGCAGAGCATGTCCATCTCGGCGGACGGCTCGGTGAAGGGGAAGAAGTTCGGCCGCAGCCGGGTCTTCATGTCCGGGCCGAAGAGCGCCTGGACCATGTGGTCGAGGGTGCCCTTGAGGTCGGCCATGGTCAGGCCCTCGTCGACGGCGAGCAGCTCGATCTGGTGGAAGACCGGGGTGTGCGTGGCGTCGAGCTCGTCGGTGCGGTAGACGCGGCCGGGGCACACCACGTAGACGGGGGGCTCCCGGTCGATGAGGGTGCGGGCCTGCACCGGCGAGGTGTGCGTACGGAGCACGACGCCGGACTCGTCGCCCGTGGTGGGCTTCCCGTCGGGGGAGGTTCCCTGGACGAAGAAGGTGTCCTGCATCTGGCGCGCCGGGTGGTCCGGGACGAAGTTGAGGGCGTCGAAGTTGAACCACTCCGCCTCGACCTCGGGGCCCTCGGCGACCTCGTACCCCATGGAGACGAAGACGTCGGAGACGCGCTCCATGAGCGTGGTCAGCGGGTGCCGGGCGCCGGCCGGGACGCGGTCGTACGGCAGGGTGACGTCGACGGCCTCCTCGACGAGGACGCGGGCGTCGCGCTCGGCCTCCAGCTCGGCCTGGCGGGCGGCGAGCGCCTTGGAGACGACGCCGCGGGCCTGGCCCACGAGCTTTCCGGCGGCGGCCTTGGCCTGCGGCGGCAGGGCGCCGATCTCCCGGTTGGCGAGCGCCAGCGGCGAGGTGCCACCGGTGTGCGCGGTCTTCGCGTGCGCGAGCGCGTCGAGGTCGCCCGCGGCGGCGAAGGCGGCGAGCGCCTCGTCCCGCATGCGCTCGATCTCTTCCGGTTTCAGCGCCTCGACCTCGACCGGGTCGTACGACTTATTGGGTGCGGACATCTCTTCCCGTGCTTCCGTTGGCTGGCTGGGCGGCCCCGCTCGACGTCAAGGGCGCAAACGTGCCAAAGGACGAGTCTAACGGGGCGCGGGGACGCGAATGGGCCCGTGGGCAGGCCGGACGGCTCCTGATCTCGTGGGGTCTCGACTGCTGAGACGTCAGAGGAGGTGGGCCGGGGTGCCGACGGGCAGGATAAATCGGAACTCGGCCCCGCCACGGGGGCCCCGTCCGACGGTGATGGTGCCGCCGTGGGCCTCGACGACGCCCTTGACGATGTAGAGGCCGAGGCCGGTGCCGCCGCGTTTGCTGCCCCGCCAGAAGCGGGTGAAGACGCGGCTCATCGACGCTTCGGGGATGCCGGGTCCCTCGTCGCTCACGGTGACCTCCGTCCCCTCTTCTCCGTCGTCGCCCAGCGTGGTGGGTGCCACCTCGATGGTGACGGTTCCCTCGCCGTGGCGCACCGCATTTTCGAGGAGGTTCCCGAGGATCTGGTCGATCTTGTCGGGATCGGCCCAGAGCGCGGGCAGCTGGGGCCTGATCCGTACGAAGAAACGGTCGGGGGACTGGCCGGCGGTGGTGTGCACCTGGATGTGCCGGCCGACGGCGGCGGCGATGTCGACGGGCTGGCGGCGCACTTCGAGGCGGCCGGAGTCGATCCGGGAGATGTCGAGGAGTTCGGCGATGAGCCGCTTGATGCGGCCCGCGTCGGCGTCGACCGTCTCCAGCATGAGCCGCTTCTGCTCGTCGTTGAACCGCTCCCACTTGTCGAGGAGGGTGGCGGTGAAGCCCTTCACGGAGGTCAGCGGCGAGCGCAGTTCGTGGGCGACGGTGGCGATGAGCTCGGCGTGGCTGCGCTCGGTGCGGCGGCGCGCCTCGGTGCCGCGCAGGGAGACCACCACGCGGCGGACGGGGCCGGTGGGGTGCTCGCGGACGTACCGGGCGGAGACGAGGACCTCGCGGCCGCCGGGGAGCAGCAGGTTGCGCTCGGGCTGGCCCCGGCGGGTGGAGAGTCCGCCGTACGGATCGGTCAGCGCCCACCAGCGGCGTCCCTTGAGGTCCTCCAGGGGCAGCGCCTCGTCGAGGGGGAGGCCGAGGGCGCGCCGGGCGGGGACGGCGGTGATGCGGCCGGCGGCGGCGTTGAAGCAGACGACGCGACCGGTCTCGTCGGCGATGACGAGGCCGTCGGGCAGGTCGTCGGGGTCGATCCCCGCGAAACCGGCCGCCGCCGCGGCGGAGCCCGGCGCGCCGCCGGGTCCGGGCGGTTCCTGGGCGTGCGGGGCGGCGCTCCGTGCCTGTGCGGGACTGTCCGTGCCGACCGTCATCCCCGTATCCCACCCCTCCGTGTAGCGCAGTGGGCCCCCGAGTGCGTCACTCTACTGGGCGGGGAGGGCGGAATGGACCCCTCAGGCGGAGGTTCGGGGGCGCTGGGCACGGGCGGAGGCGTACAGGCAGACCGCGGCGGCGGTGGCGAGGTTGAGGCTCTCGGCCCTGCCGTGGATCGGGACGCGGACGACGGCGTCGGCGAGCGCCCGGGTCTCCTCGGGCAGTCCCCAGGCCTCGTTGCCGAAGATCCAGGCGGTGGGCCCGCCCATGGTGCCGGCGTCGAGCTCGTCGTCGAGGTCGTCCCGTCCGGCCCCGTCGGCGGCGAGGATCCGCACGCCCGCGCCCTTGAGTCCGGCGACGGCCTGCTCGACGGGGACGCCGACGGCCACCGGGAGGTGGAAGAGGGAGCCGACGGAGGCGCGGACGGACTTGGGGTTGTAGAGGTCGACGGAGGCGTCGGTGAGGACGACGGCGTCGGCGCCGGCCGCGTCGGCGCAGCGCAGGACGGTGCCGGCGTTCCCGGGGTCGCGGACGTGCGCGAGGACGGCGACCAGCTTGGGCCGGGCCGCGACGATCTCGTCGAACGGCGAGTCGAGGAAGCGGCAGACGCCGACGAGGCCCTGCGGGGTGACGGTCTGGGAGACCTCGGCGAGGACGGCGTCGGAGGCATAGTGGACGCGGGCGCCCGCGGCGCGGGCGGCGTCGACGATCGCGTCGTAGCGCTCGGCGGCCTCGACGGTGGTGAACAGCTCGACGAGGGTGGGCTCTCCGCCGGGTCCGCGGTGTTCGACGGCCTCGCGGACGGCCTGCGGGCCCTCGGCGATGAAGAGGCGGTCCTTGCCCCGGAAGTTGCGCTTGGCGAGCCGCCGGGCGGCGACGACGCGCGGGGAACGCGGGGAGATCAGCTCGGGGGTGACCATGGGGTGCGGCGGTTCTCTCTTCGGGGCCGGGGCGCGGCGGGGCCGATGGCCCTGGGGCCGGGACTACGGGTTCTCGGGGGCCGACGCACCCGGACCCGCAGGCGCGAGCGCACCTGCGGGTCCGGGCGGAAGTACTGCGGCCTGGAAGATCAGGCGGCGGCCTTCGGGGCGTTGACGTCGGCCGGGAGGGCCTTCTGCGCGACCTCGACCAGCGCGGCGAACGCGTTGGAGTCGTTGACGGCCAGCTCGGCGAGGATCTTGCGGTCCACCTCGATGTTGGCGGCCTTCAGACCCTGGATGAGGCGGTTGTACGTCATGCCGTTCAGGCGGGCAGCGGCGTTGATGCGCTGGATCCACAGCTGACGGAAGTCGCCCTTGCGCTTCTTGCGGTCGTTGTAGTTGTAGACCAGCGAGTGGGTGACCTGCTCCTTGGCCTTGCGGTACAGGCGCGAACGCTGACCGCGGTAGCCGGAGGCCTGCTCGAGGATCGCCCGGCGCTTCTTGTGGGCGTTGACTGCCCGCTTGACGCGTGCCACTTCTTAACTCCTTGTAGCGGGGTCGTGGTGGTCCTCACACGACCCGAAAAACGGATGGGTCCCGGACGGTGCCGGATGCCCTCGTCGCCGAGGGCGGGAGATCAGATCAGATGCCCAGCATCTTCTTGATCTTGGCGGAGTCACCCGGGGCCATCTCGGCGTTGCCGGTGAGGCGACGCGTCAGCTTGGACGACTTGTGCTCGAGCAGGTGGCGCTTACCGGCGCGCTCGCGCAGGATCTTGCCGGAGCCGGTGACCTTGAAGCGCTTCTTGGCACCGGAGTGCGTCTTGTTCTTCGGCATAGCGCCGTTCTCTCCTCGTCAGTGGCGCTCCCCCCGGTGCGGGCACCGGTCGACCGGGAGCGTCATTCTTCGGTTGGGTGGGACCGGACGGAATCCGGGGGCTGCCGGGAGGCAGCCCCCGTGGATCACGCCTCGGCGTTCTCGGCCGGGGTCTCGGTCGAGGTCTCCTCGGCAGCGGCGGCGGGGGCCTCGGACGAACCGCCCTGGCGCTCCGCCTTGCGCGCAGCCTGGGCCTCGCGAGCCTCGGCCATGGCCTCGGTCTTCTTCTTGTGCGGACCGAGAACCATGATCATGTTCCGGCCGTCCTGCTTCGGGTTGGACTCGATGAACCCAAGCTCCTGGACGTCCTCGGCGAGGCGCTGCAGAAGTCGGTAACCGAGCTCCGGGCGGGACTGCTCACGACCGCGGAACATGATCGTGATCTTGACCTTGTCGCCCTGCTTGAGGAACCGGACGACGTGACCCTTCTTGGTGTCATAGTCGTGCGGGTCGATCTTCGGCCGGAGCTTCATCTCCTTGATGACCGTGTGCGCCTGGTTCTTGCGCGCCTCACGGGCCTTCATGGCCGACTCGTACTTGAACTTCCCGTAGTCCATGAGCTTGCACACGGGCGGGCGGGCGTTCGCCGCGACCTCGACCAGGTCGAGGTCGTACTCCTGCGCGAGCTCCAGGGCCTTGGCAAGGGGGACGATGCCCACCTGCTCGCCGCTGGGGCCGACAAGACGCACCTCGGGAACGCGAATCCGCTCGTTGATGCGGGGCTCGGCGCTGATGGATCCTCCTCGGTAGCACCACGCGACCGCCTTGGCGGACGGACACGTCACGTGAAACAGTTGAGACCAACCGGGCCGGTACATGAAAAATGCCCCGGACGGTACACAGGCGGGGCTCCACGGAAAACCGGAGCACCACCACGGTGAACCGCGGGGCGCGCATCGGGCGGCTCCATCGTCCGTACGGAACGATGGGCGCCACCTGACCGGTGACCCGCCACCCGCGAGGGTGGTCAGGTGGGAGTACGGAGCCTCCACTTGTGGGCCGGACACAGAGATGTCCAGCCGGTCGTTACACAAGGTTAGCAGGACCCGGCGGTCGGCGCGAACCGTACGTCCGCTTATCGTGTGGGCATGAGCGAGACGCCCCAGAACGAGTCCACGGACACCCCCGACTTCGAATCCATGACCCGCGACATCGCGGAGGTCCCGGCGGTCGAGGTGATCGTGACGGTCGCCGTCAACCTGATGAGCGCCGCCGCGGTGAAGCTCGGGCTGACCGAGGAGGGCGAGAAGCACAAGGACCTCGACGAGGCGCGCAAGCTGATCCACGCGCTCGCGGGCCTCCTGGACGCCGGCGCGACGGAGGTCTCCTCCTTCCACGCGGCTCCCCTGCGGGACGGCCTGAAGTCCCTCCAGCTCGCCTTCCGCGAGGCCTCCCTGATCCCGGACGAGCCGGGCCAGGGACCGGGCGAGAAGTACACGGGCCCCGTGTACGGCTAGGAAATCACCGCTTCACGTAGAAGGGCTCGCCAGGAGGCGTGGCCGAGGCCGGCAGGAGTGCCAGGTCGAGGCCCCGCACCAGGCGGGCCCTCAGTGTTTCGTCGGCGGCCAGGGCGCGGGCCACGCGCTGGGCCGCCTCCGCCGGGGAGGCGTCCGCGGCGAGGACCAGGGCGACCGTGCCGTCGGCGGTGCCGGGGCCCAGGTGGGCGCGGAGCACCGCGGGCTCGGCGGCCACGGCGGCGCGCACGGCCTCCCGTACGGCCGGGTCGTCGAGCGGGTCGGTGCTGGAGCGGCCCTCGGCGAGGGCGAGCAGCGCGGAGCCGGTCACCTGGTACGGCACGGGGCCGGCCAGGTCCAGGACCAGGGTGTCGGCCTTCTCGTGGACGAGGGCCGCGATCGCCTGGTGGACGGGGACGGCCACGGGCCGGGCCTGCGGGTCCCAGAGGGCGAGCGAGGCGATCGAGGTGAAGGCCGGCAGGGCCCGCCGGTCGCCGGCCGTCAGGGTGGGGACGGCCATGTCGCTCGTCTTCTCCTGCTTCAGCCCCGTCTCGGGGTCGGTCTCGACCTCGCCGAGGACGGCGACCACGGGGACGAGCAGCCGGGCCCCCTTCAGGGCTTCGAGGACCGGGCCGTGGGCGGTTCTGTCCTCCGCCCAGGCCGCGAGGGCCGCGGCGAGCCGCGGGTCGGCGGTGCCGTCGTCTTCGGAGAAACCGGGGTCCGGGATGTTCTTGAGCGCCACGCCCCGAGCCTAACCGCCGGGTCCGGGCCGCCGGCTAGGAGGTCCGGTGGGCGCGCCGGAGCATCACGGCGGTGAGGAGGAGCAGGGCGCCGAGACCGCCGGCGACGGGGGCGAGCAGCCCGAGGGGGCGGCTCTCCTCGGCGGCGGGGAGGGGGCCGGGCCCGAAGTAGCGGCCCCGGTAGCCGGTGGCGGTGCCCTTGGGGTCGCCGCCCTCGATCCGGCCCCCGGCGGCGATCGCGGCGGCCGGGTCGACCGTCCCGTACCCCTTGGCGTCGCTGCGTCCGCCCTTCGGCCGGTTGCGGGCGGTGTCGATGAGCAGCCGCTTGATCTGGGCGGGGGCGAGGTCGGGGTGCGCGGAGCGGACGAGGGCGACGGCCCCGGAGACGAACGCGGCGGCGGCGCTGGTGCCCCAGCCCTCGTAGTAGCGGCGGTCGGGGTCGGCGATGACGATGTCGTCGCCGGGGGCGCTGACGGTGGCGTACCAGCGGCGGGTGGAGAAGGAGGCGTGGGTGCCGTAGCGGTCCACGGCGGCGACGGCGATGACGCCGGGGTAGGCGGCGGGGTACGAGATGTGGTCGCCCTTCTCGCCGCCGTTGCCGGCGGAGGCGACGACGGAGACGCCCTTGGCGAGGGCGTACTGGACGGCGACGTCCTCGCCCGCGTCGGGGTGGGCGGACTTGGAGTCGTCGCCGAGGGACAGGTTGATGACGTCGGCGCCGTGGTCGGCGGCCCAGCGGATGCCTTCGGCGAGGGCCGTGCCCCGGGTCTTGCGGGCCTTGTCGCGGGCGCCGTCGGTGGACTCCAGGATGACCCGCACGGGCAGGATCCGGACGTCGGGGGCGACGCCGAGGACGCCGTCCTCGCCGCCGGGGCCGTGGCCGTGCCCGGCGATGATGCCGGCCATGGCGGTGCCGTGCCGGGCCCAGGCGCGGTCGCCCTCCGCCGCGCCGAAGCCGATGAGGTCGCGTCCGGGGAGCACCGAACCCGCGAGGTCCGGGTGGTCGGCGTCGACGCCGGTGTCGAGGACGGCGACGGTGACGCCGTGGCCCTTGGTGGTGCGCCAGGCCTCCGTGGTGTGGAGGGCTTCGAGGCCCCACTGGCGGGCCCGGATGGTGTCGGCGTGGGCGGGGGCGGTGGTGGCGGGCAGGACGGAGAAGGCGGCGGCGAGCAGGGCGACCGCGCCGCCCCTGGTGCGGCGGTGGGCGGGTCGGATCACCGGGCGTTCTCCTTGGCGGCCGCGGTGGCGGCCGTGCGCAGCAGTCGTACGAGGCGTTCGGTGATGCCCTTGGCCTCGTGCCCGAGACCGGACTGGGCGGTGGCGTCGGTGCGGTTCGCGGTCATGGCCCGGTCGGCGGGGACGGGGCCGCCGTCGACGGTCCGGCCGTCGGCGAAGCCGGAGACGGCGGTGACGACGACGGGGAGGTCGACGGGGGCGTTCAGCCACCAGGCGGCGCGCTGCGGGGCGCCGAAGCGGGCGGCGACGGTGCCGGGTCCGGCGAGGGCCGGGGGGACGTCCGCGCCGAGCCGGGTGGTGAGGTCCCGGCCGAGGGTGCGCTGGGTGGCGGCGTCGGCACGGGTGAAGACGAGGCCGACGGTGATCACGCTGGTGGTGGTGGCGTCGGTGTACGTGGCGCGCAGGACGCGCTCGCAGCCGAGCGGTTCGACGGTGGCGCGGAGGGCCTTGGAGAGGACGGCGGGGGTGCAGGCGGCGTCCGGGGCGACGACGATCCGGGTCCAGGTGCGGTCGGCGCCGCCGGGGCCGGCGCCGGGGCCGGCGAGGGTGCGGGGGAAGAGGGTGTCGACGGGGGCGTTGTGCCAGAGGTCCTCGGCCTCGGCGTACCCGACGGGTTCGGCGGGCTTCCCGGGCTCGGACGCGGCCAGCCACACGCCGGCGAGGGCACCGCCGATGAGTCCGAACCCGAGCACGGCGCAGGCGGCGACGGCGAGGGTCCGCCCGGGGCGCCGCTCCCGCACGGGCCGCAGGCGCGTGGTGATCTCGACGGGCGCCTCGGGCGGGAGCGCGCCGGGCCCGCGGTACGGGGCAGCGGTGCGGACCGCCGCGTGAGGAGCCGGGCCGGGGCTCCCGGCGGCGGTGCCCGGGCGCGGACCGGGGGCGGCGCCCGGGCGCGGACCGGGGGCGGCGCCCGGGCCGCCCGGCCCGGCCGCGGGCCGGGCGGGGCCGACTGCGGGCCGGGCGGGGGCGACCGGGGGCCGGGCGGGGGCGACCGGGGGCCGGGTGGGGGCGACGGGCCCGTGGGGGGCGTCCGTCGGCCTTGCGGGGGTGTCCGTCGGCGCCGCCGGGGCCGTCGTGGGCCGGGGCGGCGCAGTCGTGGTTCCGGCGGGGAGGGCATCGCGAGGGGCGCCCGCGGCCGTGGGCCCGGCAGGGGCGCCCGCGGGCCGGCCGGGGCCGGAGGGCGGCTGGGCGCCGGGGCCCGTCGGCCCCGTGGGGGACGACAGGGGCCGGCGCGGCGCGGGCGGCGCCGCGCCGTCGTCGGGCGGTCCTGCCGGGCGGGGCGGGACGGCGGCCTGCGCGGACGTCGCCGGGACGGGCGTCGGCCGGTGGGGCGGCAGGGGCGCGGCGGGCGGAGCGGCCGCCGGCGTCGGTGCCTGCGGGCGGGCCGGAGGGCCTGAGGGCCGGTCCGCCGCGGGGACCGGGCGCAGGCGGGTCGTGGTCTCGACCGCCGGGAGGTCCGTGGCGTGGGGGGCCGGGAGCAGGGCGTCCGTGATGCGGGAGGTCATGGGGCGGTGCTCGCCGGTCATCCCGTCCCCCCGCTCGTGTCGACAATGCCCGTCACTCTACGGGCTGTTCCCCCGCGCACGGGAACCCAGGGGCTACCCACCCCCAAACCTCTCTGGCAAGCTCGGGCCATGACTCCCCGTGCCGCCGACCGGGCCCGTTACGACCGGGCCACCGCTCATCTCGACGCGCCCGTGGCGATCGTCGACCTGGAGGCCTTCGACTCCAACGCGGCGGACCTCGTGCGCCGGGCCGGGGGCAAGCCGATCCGCGTGGCGAGCAAGTCGGTCCGGTGCCGGGCGCTGCTGGAGCGGGTGCTGTCGCGCGACGGGTTCGCCGGGATCATGTCGTTCACGCTCGACGAGTCGCTGTGGCTGGCGCGCGCCGGGTTCGAGGACGTCCTCCTGGCGTACCCCTCGGCCGACCGTTCGGGGTTCGGGGAGCTCGTGCGGGACCCGAAACTCGCCGCCGCCGTGACGGTGATGGTGGACGACGTGGCGCAGCTCGATCTGATCGACGCGGCCCGCGCGGGCGGGACGGAGGAGGTGCGGGTCTGTCTGGAGCTGGACACGGCGCTGCATCTGCTCGGCGGGCGGATACGGGTCGGGGCGCGGCGCTCGCCGCTGCGGGAGCCCGCCCAGCTCGCGGAGCTGGCCCGTTCCGTGGTGCGGCGGCCGGGCTTCCGGCTGGTCGGGATCATGGCGTACGAGGGGCACGTCGCCGGCGTCGGGGACTCGGTCGCGGGCCGGCCGCTGCGCTCGCGGGCGATCCGGCTGATGCAGTCCGCCGCCCGCAAGGAGCTGGCGGAGCGCAGGGCGGCCGTGGTGCGGGCCGTCCGGGCGGTGGCGCCGGACCTGGAGTTCGTGAACGGCGGCGGCACCGGGAGCGTGCAGCACACGGCCGCCGAGGACGCGGTGACGGAGATCGCCGCGGGCTCGGGGCTGTTCGTGCCGCGTCTCTTCGACGACTACACGTCCTTCAGCGGGCGTCCGGCCGCGCTCTTCGCGCAGCCGGTGGTCCGCCGCCCGGGTGTGGGCGTGGTGACGGTGCTCGGCGGCGGCTACCCGGCGTCGGGTGTCGCGGGCCCGGACCGGCTGCCCGTCCCGTACCTGCCCGAGGGGCTCCGGTACGACCCCCAGGAGGGTCCCGGCGAGGTGCAGACCCCGCTGCTCGGCTCCCCCGCCGACGACCTGAGGATCGGGGACAAGGTCTGGTTCCGGCACGCGAAGGCCGGGGAGCTGTGCGAGCGGTTCGAGAGCCTGCACCTGGTGGAGGGGGATCGCGTCACGGCGGCCGTGCCCACGTACCGGGGCGAGGGGATGACCTTCCTCTAGAACACGGTGTCCAGCTGGTCCGGGACGATGCTGCCGTCCGTCCGCCGGACCGGCTGCCCCGTCCCGTCGCTCGCCGTGTAGCCGGTCGTCGCGCAGGGGTACGCGCTCGTCCTCCGCTTCTTCGGCTCGATGAACATGGGGTTGACGAGCCAGCGGCCGTCGCCGTTCTCGTAGGCCCGGCACATGAGTTCGCTCTTGTTGCGGTTGAGGACCAGGCGCAGCCCGGTGGCGTCCCGCAGGAAGGAGACGTCGGTGTCGGAGTCTCCGGCGGCGAAGACCTGGCGGCGGTCGGCGGGCTGGACGCGCTCGGCGGCGGGGCCGCGGACGCCGAAGATCTCCTGGTTGATCCAGCAGCGCTTGCCGTCGATGTAGGTGATCATCGTGTCCTCGCCGTCCCGGACGGTGCCGCAGCCCTTGAGGTGGGTGGTGAGGCGGCCGTGGTCGGTGGTGTTGCGGATGCCGAGGGCGTGGGTGGGGTCGACACCGACGCCCTCCGCCCAGACGTCGACGACGGGTTCGGGCGAGGCGGAGACGATCCAGACGTCGAAGCCGCCGTCCCGGAGGGCGCGGACGAGGTCGCGCTGCTGGTCGTAGTAGCGGACCCAGCCGGTGACCTGTGCGGTGCCGACCCGCTGGGTGGCGCCTTGGGGGGCGGCGAGGTTCTCGGCGCGGGCGGCGGCGGCGAAGGAGGCGGCCTGGCGGGTGGTCCAGCCGTGCAGGAGCTGGGCGAGCCAGGCGTACTGGGGCTCCGTGCGCCGGTGGTCGTAGCCGGCGAAGGCGGTCTTTCCGCCGGTGGTGGCGCCCGTGGCGTAGACGGAGAGGAGCTCGTCGGCGCAGCGCGTGTCGGTGGCCGTGGGGAGGGTGCGGACTCCGGTGGGGCAGGCCGCGCCGAGGGCGGTCGCGGCCTCCGGGGTGAGGTGGCGGCTCGTGGTGGACCAGTCGCCGCCCTTCGGGGGCCGGACGCGGTCGTTGCGCAGCAGCCAGAAGAAGGTGGCGTCGCCGACGTCGTTCTTGACGACCGTGTTGTCCCAGTCGAAGACCGCGACCGGCTTCCGGCCGCCCCTGTCGTCGCAGTGGTCGGCCAGCAGCGCCTCGATGCGGGCCCTGTTGTCGCCGTACCAGCCGTCGGAGGTCTTCAGGGTGGGGCATCCGGCGGGCCCGGCCCCGGCGTTCGCCGCGGGGAGGAGGCCGGTGGCGGCGAGGGCGAGGGCGGCCGCCGCGGCGAAGGTGCGGAGCTTGCCGTTCATGAACACTCTCCTGGGTGGACGCGGACAGCCGGGCGCCTCGCGACGCCCGGCTGTCGGGTGGGGGAAGGGGGGTGGCGGCGGTGGGGGTCTAGAGGGGGGTCACGTACGCGCCCGAGATGCCGCCGTCGACGAGGAAGTCGCTGGCGTTGACGAAGGAGGAGTCGTCGCTCGCGAGGAAGGCGACGGCGGCGGCGATCTCCTCGGCCTCGGCGAAGCGGCCGACGGGGATGTGGACGAGGCGGCGCGCGGCCCGCTCGGGGTCCTTGGCGAAGAGCTCCTGGAGGAGCGGGGTGTTGACCGGGCCGGGGCAGAGGGCGTTGACGCGGATGCCCTCGCGGGCGAACTGGACGCCCAGCTCGCGGGACATGGCGAGGACGCCGCCCTTGGAGGCGGTGTACGAGATCTGGCTGGTGGCGGCGCCCATGATGGCGACGAAGGAGGCGGTGTTGATGATGGAGCCCTTGCCCTGGCGGCGCATGTAGGGCAGGGCCGCCTTGCAGCAGAGGTAGACGGAGGTGAGGTTGACGTCCTGGACGCGCTTCCAGGCCTCCAGGCCGGTCTCCAGGATGGAGTCGTCGTCGGGGGGCGAGATGCCGGCGTTGTTGAAGGCGATGTCGACGGAGCCGTAGGTGTCGAAGGCGACCTTGAAGAGGTTCTCGACCTGCTCGGGGTCGGTGACGTCGACCTGGACGAAGGTGCCGCCGACCTCCTCGGCCGCGGCCTTGCCGGCGGTCTCGTCGATGTCGCCGCAGACGACGTGGGCGCCTTCGGAGGCGAGGCGGCGGGCGGTGGCGAGGCCGATGCCGCTGCCGGCGCCGGTGATGACGGCGGTGCGGCCGACGAGGCGGCGGCAGATGATCTCGTTGCTCACAGTGCGGGGCCCTCCGTGCTGATGAAGACGTTCTTGGTTTCGGTGAAGGCGGTCAGGGCGTCGGGGCCGAGCTCGCGGCCGAGGCCGGACTGCTGGTAGCCGCCGAACGGGGTCCAGTAGCGGACGCTGGAGTGGGAGTTGACGGAGAGGTTGCCGGCCCGGACGGCGCGGGAGGCGCGCAGGGCGCGGCCGACGTCCCGGGTCCAGATCGAGCCGGAGAGGCCGTACTCGGTGGCGTTGGCCAGGCGGATCGCGTCGGCCTCGTCCTCGAAGGGGAGGACGACGGCGACGGGTCCGAAGATCTCCTCGACGGCGCAGGGGGCGTTCTCGGCGACGCCGGTGAGGACGGTCGGCGGGAACCAGAAGCCGGGGCCCTCGGGCGCCTTGCCGCGGATCCCTTCGAGGTCGTCGGTGACGTAGCCGCGGACCCGGTCGAGCTGGGCGCGGGAGATGAGCGGGCCCATCTGGGTGCGCTCGTCGGCGGGGTCGCCGACGACGATCTCCTCGACGGCGGGGGCGAGGAGCTCCAGGAAGCGGTCGTACGCGCTCCGCTGGACGAGGATGCGGGTGCGGGCGCAGCAGTCCTGGCCGCTGTTGTCGAGGAAGGACATCGGGGCCGCCGCCGCCGCGGCCTCCAGGTCCGCGTCGGCGAAGACGATGTTGGGGCTCTTGCCGCCGAGTTCGAGGGTGACCCGCTTCACCTGGTCGGCGCACTTCGCCATGATCGACTTTCCGACCCCGGTGGAGCCGGTGAAGACGATCTTCGCGATGCCGGGGTGCTCGACGAGGGCGTTCCCGGCGACGGGGCCGGTGCCGGGGAGGACCTGGAAGAGGTCCTCGGGGAGGCCCGCTTCGAGGGCGAGTTCGGCGAGGCGGAGCGCGGTGAGCGGGGTCGTCTCCGCGGGCTTGAGGATCACGGCGTTGCCGGCGGCGAGGGCGGGTGCGGTGGCCCAGGCGGCGATCGGCATGGGGAAGTTCCAGGGGGCGATGACGCCGACGACCCCGAGCGGTTCGAGGATCGTGATGTCGAGGCCGCCGGCCACCGGGATCTGCCGGCCGTTGAGGCGCTCCACTCCCCCGGCGGCGAAGTCGAGCAGGTCCCGGACGTTGCCGGCCTCCCAGCGGGCGTTGCCGATGGTGTGGCCCGCCTCGGTGACCTCCAGGCGGGCCAGTTCCTCGATGTGGTCGTCGACGACGGCGGCGAAGCGGCGGAGCAGCCGGGCCCGGTCGGCGGGCGCGGCGGCGGCCCAGCCGCGCTGGGCGGCGGTGGCGCGGGCGACGGCGGCGTCGACGTCGGCGGGGGTGGCGGCGGGGACGGTGGCGACGGGTTCCTCGGTCGCCGGGTTCAGTACCTGGAGCAACTCGTTCCTCTCGGTGACGTCCGAATCGGAGGCGTTCGGTTCGGCGGCGTCCGGATCAGTGGCGCCCGGTTCGGCGGCGTCCGGATCAGTGGCGTTCGAAGGAGCGGCGCAGCTCCCAGTCGGTCACCGCGGCGTCGAAGGCGTCGAGCTCGACGCGGGCCATGTTGCGGTAGTGGGCGACGACCTCGGCGCCGAAGGCGGCCTTGGCGATTTCGCTGGTCTCCCAGAGCTCGGCGGCCTCGCGCAGCGTGGTGGGGACGTGCGCGTACTCGGCGGTGTACGCGTTCCCGGTGCAGGGCGGGGGCAGTTCGAGGCGCTGCTCGATGCCGTACAGACCGGCGGCGACCAGGCCGGCGACGGCGAGGTAGGGGTTGACGTCGCCGCCGGGGAGGCGGTTCTCGAAGCGGGTGGAGCGGCCGTGGCCGACGACCCGGAGCGAGCAGGTGCGGTTGTCGTGGCCCCAGGCCACGGCGGTGGGGGCGAAGGAGCCGGGCTGGAACCGCTTGTAGGAGTTGATGTTGGGGGCGTAGAGGAGGGAGAAGTCGCGGAGGGCGGCGAGCTGTCCCGCGAGGAAGTGCCGCATGGTCTCGGACATGCCGTGGGGGTCGTCGCCGGCCATCACGTTGTGCCCGTCGGCGTCCTGGAGCGAGAGGTGGATGTGGCAGGAGTTGCCCTCGCGCTCGTTGTACTTCGCCATGAAGGTGAGCGAGAAGCCCTCCTGGGCGGCGATCTCCTTGGCGCCCGTCTTGTAGACGGCGTGCTGGTCGCAGGTGACGAGGGCCTCGTCGTACTTGAAGGCGATCTCGTGCTGGCCGGGGTTGCACTCGCCCTTGGCGGACTCGACGGTGAGCCCCGCGCCGGCCATCTCGTTGCGGATGCGGCGCAGGAGCGGTTCGATGCGTCCGGTGCCGAGGACGGAGTAGTCGATGTTGTACTGGTTGGCGGGGGTGAGGCCGCGGTAGTTCGCGTCCCAGGCCTGCTCGTAGCTGTCCTTGAAGACGATGAACTCCAGCTCGGTGCCGACGTGGGCGGTGAGGCCGAGCTCCGCGAGGCGCTCCAGCTGGCGGCGGAGGATCTGGCGGGGCGCGGCGACGACGGGGGTGCCGTCGGCCCAGGCGAGGTCGGCCGTCACCATGGCGGTGGCTTCGTTCCAGGGGAGGCGGCGGAGGGTGGTGAGGTCGGGGTGCATGGCGAAGTCGCCGTAGCCGCGGTCCCAGGAGGACATCTCGTAGCCGTCGACGGTGTTCATCTCGGTGTCGACGGCGAGGAGGTAGTTGCAGCCCTCGGTGCCGTGGCCGAGGACCTCGTCCAGGAAGAACGGTGCGGCGAACCGCTTGCCCTGGAGTCTTCCCTGCATGTCGGGGAAGGCCAGGACGACGGTGTCGATCTCGCCGCTCGCGACGAGGGCGCGCAGCTCCTCGACGGTGAGCGGGGGTGTGCGGTCTGCCACGGGATTGCTCCTCCTTCGGCGTGCCGGGAGCCATAAGGTATTGCGGAAGACCATTGCTTGGGAAGTGCTGGAGGAAGGGAAACGCGAACGTGGCCAGTACGAGTGAATCGCCGGACCGGCTGACGCCCGTGCTGCGGCCGGTGCGGGCGGGGAACGGCTTCGAGGAGGCCCTGGAGCAGATCCTCCAGGTGGTACGGCTCGGCCTGGTGCCCGGCGGCGAGCGGCTGCCCGCCGAGCGGGAGCTCGCCGACCGGATGGGGATCAGCCGGGTCACCCTGCGCGAGGTCCTGAAGGTCCTCCAGGAGCAGGGGCTCGTGGAGAGCCGGCGCGGCCGGTACGGAGGCACGTTCGTGCTGCCCCGGGTCCAGACGGCCGACGAGGACGAGCTGCGCCGCCGGATCGCCACGGTCGACATGGAGGACACCCTGCGCTTCCGCGAGGTCCTGGAGGTGGGGGCCGCCGGGCTGTGCGCGGCCCACGGCCTGGACGCGGCGGGCGCCGAGCGGCTGCGGACGGCCCTCGCGGCGACCCATGACGCCCCGCTGGCCGATTACCGCCGCCAGGACACCCTGCTCCACCTCACGCTGGCGGAGCTCTCCGGCTCGCCGACGCTGACGGCCCGGTACGCCGCCGTCCGGGCGACGGTGAACGACCTCCTGGACTGCATCCCCCTGCTCGTACGCAATCTGGAGCACTCCCAGCACCAGCACACCGCCCTGGTGGAGGCCGTGCTCGACGGGGACGCGGACGCGGCGCGCGAGGTGATGCGGGAGCACTGCTCGGGCACGGCGGCGCTGCTGCGGGGCTTCCTGACGTGAGGGGCGGACGGGCCGGGGGCGGCGCGGGTTACGCGGCGGACGCGGGTTACGCGGCGGGCGCGCCCGCCGCGTAACCCGAAAGTAACGCACGGGGGTTGCGCTCCCCCATCGGCCACCGCAAAGGTATGGCTCCAATCCATTGGGCCGTTGCGGGGAGCTGACGCTGCCATGACGCTGGAAGACACCACGCAGTCGAAGGACGACTACCTCGAACGCCGGGCCCTGCGCCGCGGCAGCGCCGGCTGGCTGCTGCTGACCGGCCTCGGCGTGGCGTACGTCGTGTCCGGGGACTTCTCCGGCTGGAACATCGGCCTGTCGAAGGGCGGCTTCGGCGGGCTCGCCGTCGCCACCGTCCTGATGGGCGCGATGTACGCCTGTCTGGTCTTCGCGCTCGCCGAACTCTCCGCCATCCTGCCCACCGCGGGCGGCGGCTACGGCTTCGCCCGACGGGCGCTCGGCACCTGGGGCGGCTTCCTCACCGGCACCGCGATCCTCATCGAGTACGTCCTCGCGCCCGCCGCGATCTCCATCTTCATCGGCGACTACGTCGAGTCCCTCGGCCTCTTCGGCCTGGAGTCCGGCTGGCCGGTCTACCTGGTCTGCTTCGCGCTCTTCATCGGCATCCACCTGTGGGGCGTGGGCGAGGCGCTGCGCTTCAGCCTGATCGTGACGGCGATCGCGGTCGCGGCCCTGGTCGTCTTCGCGCTCGGCGCGTTCACCGACTTCCACGTGGACGGCCTGGACGACATCCCGGTCGACGCGGACGCCTTCGGGTCGAACTCCTGGCTGCCGTTCGGACTGCTCGGGATCTGGGCCGCGTTCCCCTTCGGCATGTGGTTCTTCCTCGGCGTCGAGGGCGTGCCGCTCGCCGCCGAGGAGGCCAAGGACCCGGTGCGGTCGATGCCGAGGGCCCTCGCGATCGCGATGGGGATCCTGGTGCTGCTCGCCGTCATGACCTTCTTCGCCGCCACCGGGGCGCGCGGCTCGGCCGCCGTCCAGGAGGCCGGCAATCCGCTGGTCGTGGCGCTCCAGGGCGACGGGGAGCCGACGGCGCTCAGCCGCTTCGTGAACTACGCGGGCCTCGCGGGCCTGGTCGCCTCCTTCTTCTCCCTCATCTACGCCGGTTCGCGCCAGCTGTTCGCCCTCTCCCGGGCGGGCTACCTGCCCCGCTTCCTCTCCCTGACCAGCCGCCGCAAGTCGCCCTACCTGGGACTCCTCATCCCGGGCGCCCTCGGCTTCGCCCTCGCCGCCGGGACCGGGAACGGGGCGCGGATGCTGAACATCGCGGTCTTCGGCGCCACCATCTCGTACGCCCTGATGGCGCTCTCCCACATCGTGCTGCGCCGCCGCGAGCCGGGGCTGCACCGGCCGTACCGCACGCCCGGCGGGACCGTGACCTCGTCGGTGGCCTTCGTCCTGGCCCTGTCGGCGCTGGTCGCGACCTTCCTGGTGGACCGGACGGCGGCCTTCATGGCGCTGGGGGTGTACGTGATCGCCCTCGCCTACTTCGCGTTCTACAGTCGGCACCATCTGGTGGCCAGGGCGCCCGAGGAGGAGTTCGCGGCGCTCGCCGCGGCCGAGGCCGAACTCGAACGCGACTGACCCCCGATGCTCCACACCTCTGGAGGAAGTTCCGTGACCAAGCCGCTCATCGGCGTGACCACCTATCTGGACCAGGCGCGCTGGGGCGTGTGGGACATGACCGCCGCGCTGCTCCCGGCCGCGTACCCGCGTCTCGTACGGGAGAGCGGCGGCCTCGCCGTCATGCTGCCGCCGGGCGGCCCCGAGGACGCGGCGGCGGCCGTGGCCCGGCTCGACGGGCTCGTCGTCGCGGGCGGGGCGGACGTCGAGCCCGTACGGTACGGGGCCGAGCCCGACCCCCGGACCGGCCCCCCGGCCCGCGCCCGGGACACCTGGGAGCTGGCCCTCATCGACGCCGCCCTGGCCTCCGGCACCCCCCTGCTCGGCATCTGCCGGGGCATGCAGCTCCTGAACGTGGCGCTCGGCGGCACGCTGGTCCAGCACCTGGACGGGCACGTGGAGGCGGTCGGGGTGATCGGCCGGCACGCGGTGAAGCCGGTGCCGGGCACGCGGTACGCCTCGCTGGTTCCCGAGCTCACCGAGGTGCCGACCTACCACCACCAGGCCGTCGACCGCCTCGGTACGGGGCTCACGGCCTCGGCGCACGCGGAGGACGGCACGGTGGAGGCGGTGGAGACGGACGGCCCGGGATGGGCCCTCGGCGTGCAGTGGCACCCGGAGATGGGCGAGGACCTGCGGGTGATGCGGGGCCTGGTGGAGGCGGCGGGCCGGTAGCTCCGCCGGAAACGGTGCGGGACGGCCGGGGTGGGCTCCGGCCGTCCCGCGGCAGGAGGGACTCAGCTCGTCGCCGCCACCGCGCGCCGGCCGAGGAGCACGTACAGGCCCGAGGCGACGGTCATGCCGACCGGCATGGAGAGGTCGATCCCGCCGAGCGCCGACGCGACCGGGCCCGTGTAGAGGGTGTTGACGCAGAGGGCGGCCGAGGCCACGCCCACGACCAGGGCGAGGGCGCCCGCCCGGTTGACGCCGCCGGTGAACCAGAAGGGGCTGCCGGGGGTCTCGTCCGAGAGCGCGCGGCCGTCGTAGCGGTTGCGGCGCAGCACGATGTCGGTGGCGTACACGGCCATGAGGGGGCCGATCAGGACCACGATCACCTGGAGGGCGTTGCTGACGGTGTCCAGGAAGTTGGAGACCAGCAGTCCGTAGAGGGTGGCGGCGACGGCGACGGTGCCGTCGAAGAGGACGCTGACGGTGCGTCGGATGCGGAGGCCGACGGCCTGGAGGGCCAGTCCCGCGCTGTACGCGGTCAGGGCGTTGATGGAGATGGTGCCGAGGACGAGGGCGAGCAGGAAGACGGGCACGAACCAGCCCGGCAGGATCTCCTGGAGCGCGTCCTGGGGGTCGGTCATGTCGACGGCGGTCGCCGCGAAGGCGCCGAGCGAGCCGACGACGACGCTGGGGACGAAGGCGCCGAGCGCGGTCCAGCCGGCGATCGCCTTCGGCGAGGCCGTACGGGGCAGGTAGCGGGAGAAGTCGGCGCTCGTCGTGTACGACAGCGGGCCCGAGGCGACCATCGTGACGCCCGCGATGACCACTGCCCAGAGGCCGACGCCGGTCAGCGGCGCGGCCGGGGTGTACGAGAAGTCGGCGTGGCGGAAGACCGAGAGGGCGACGACGGTGAACGCGCCCGCCAGGGCCAGGGTGATCGGCAGGTACAGCTTGATGATCAGGGCGTGACCGTAGACGCTGATGGCCAGCGTGAGGGCGGCGATCACCACGATGACCACCACCTTGACGGGGGTGTTCGGGGTGATGCCGGCCTTCTCCACGAGCGCGAAGGCGGCGGTCGCGGCGGCCGCGAGGTTGAGCGCGAAGTAGCAGACGGAGACCAGCCAGCCGCCGATCGCGTTGTTCACCCGGTTGCCGATGACGCCGTACAGGGCGCGGGTGATCACCTCGCTGGGCGCGCCGGCGGCCGGCCCGGAGGTGGCGAGGAGCCCGGTCAGCACCCAGAAGAGATTGCCCACGACGGTCACCGCCACGGCCTGCCACAGGCCCAGGCCCATCAGGACGAGGGCGCCGCCGATGACGAGGCTGAGGTAGTTGACGTTCGCCGCGGCCCACACGGAGACGAGCTCGCGCGGATGTCCGTGGCGCTCGCTGTCGGGGATGTGATCGATGCCGTGGGCCTCGATGCGGCCGGGCCGGTCGGCCGGCGGGGTGACCTCGGCGCGGGCGGCGCCGGGGTCGGGGATCGTGGAAGCCATGCGGCCCTCCGGATGCGTGTGGTGCCCACCTGGTTGCTTATTGGTCGCACACTCAATAGCATCGCCGGTATGCCGTCAAGCGTCCAGCGCAAGAGAATTCGGAAAACTCCCGAGGCCCGTAGGGCGGAGATCGTGGAGAGCGCGGCCCGCATCGCCCTGACCGAGGGCCTGGAGTGCGTCACGCTCCGGCGCATCGCCGACGAGCTCGCCGTGCGCCCCGGTCTGATCAGCCACTACTTCCCCTCGGCGGAGGACCTGGTGGCCGAGGCCTTCAGCGTCGCCTCCACCGGCGAGCTCGACGCCCTGCTGCCCGCCGACCGCCCCGACGGGACCCCCACGCAGTACCTCGCGCGCTACTTCGCCCTCTCGGCCGGAGAGGCGTACGACGACATCAGCCGGCTGTGGATCAACGCCCGGCACCTCAGCCGCTACCGGCCCGTGCTCCGCGACCGGGTCGCCGAGCAGGAGCTCGCCTCCGACGACCGCCTCGAAGGACTCATCCGCGAGGGCGTCGAGCGCGGCGAGTTCCGCACGGACGACCCGCGCGCGGCGGCCATCCAGATCCTGGTGGTCCTCGACGGCCTCGGCGCCCACGCCAACACCGACCGCAGCAACCGCCCGGAGGCGGTGACACGGATGGCGGTGACGACGGCGGAACGGGAACTCGGCCTGCCGTACGGCGCCCTGACCGACGTACGACTGCCGGGGGAACCGGCCGAGCCACGCTGACGAGCGAGGACCGCCGCACCGCACCGGATACGGGACGCCGCAGGTCCCGCAGGTCCCGCAGGTCCCGCAGGCGAACGGTGCCGGCGGCGAACGGTGCCGGCGGCCGAGCCGGGCCGCGCCTGCGCCGGTGGTCGACACCGGGCCGCGCCGACGGCCGCCGCCGACCCGCCGCCCGCCCACCGGCCTCGTCCCCCACCCTCCGACCCCGCCACCCCGACCACCTCCCGCACCCTTCCTGGAGCCACCGTGCGCACCCGACTCGTCCTGCACTCCGCCCGTCTGCTCGACCCCGGCACGGGGACGTTCCTGCCGGAGACCGCGCTCGCCGTCTCCGACGACGGCCGGATCTCCGCCCTGGGCGACGACCGCGAGATCCGGGCGCTGGCCGCTCCGGCGACGACCGTCGTCGACCTCAAGGAAGCCGTCGTCACCCCCGGCTTCGTCGACGGCCACCTGCACCCCGTCTCCGGCGCCGAACTCACCCACGGCCTCGACCTGTCGTACTGCGCCGACCTCGACGACGTACGGGAGGCGCTGGCGCGCGAGGTGCGGTCCCTCGACCGCGGCCGGTGGCTCTTCGGCTGGGGCCTGGACCCGAACGTCTTCGGCGACCGGCCCGTCGGTACCGCCCCCTTCGACGCGGTGCTCGACGGGGTGCCGGCCTTCCTGCTCCTCTTCGACGCGCACTCGGCCCTGGCCAGCCGCCGGGCCCTCGAACTCGCCGGGGTCGACGGCCCCCGCACCTTCGACCAGGCGTCCGCCGAGGTCGTCTGCGACGCCGACGGACGCCCCACCGGACTGCTCCAGGAGGACGCCGCCTGCGAGCTGGTCGAGCGGGTCGCCCCCCGGCCGACGCGCGAGGAGAGCCGGCAGCGGCTCGCGGCGGCGCTGCGGTCCATGGCGGCGGCGGGCCTCACCGGCGGCCACGCCATGGACGCCAACGGCGACAGCCTCGCCCTGTACGGGGAGCTCGACGCGGCCGGCGAGCTGCCGCTGCGGCTCCGGGTCGCGCCCTGGTGCCAGCCGGGCACCGACGCCGACGGCGTGCGCGCGCTGATCGAGCAGCAGGGCACGGGCGGGGAGCTGTGGCGGGTCGCCGGCGTGAAGCTCTTCATGGACGGGACGATCGACAACGGCACGGCGTGGCTGGAGCGGCCCGACTGCCACGGCGAGTCCACGCACGCCTTCTGGCCGGACCCCGAGGCGTACACCCGGATCATCGGGGAGCTGCACCGGGCGGGCGTGGCCACCGCGACGCACGCCATCGGCGACGCGGCCGTACGGCACGTCCTGGACTCCGTCGAGAAGGCGCGGACGAACGGGGGCGGCGGGGTGCGGCACCGGGTCGAGCACATCGAGACCGTGCCGGACGACACGCTGCGCCGCTTCGCCGAGCTGGGCGTCCTGGCGTCGATGCAGCCCACGCACTGCTGCGACTTCACCCGCGCCGACCACACCGACAACTGGTCGCGGCGCCTCGGCGAGGAGCGCGCCGCGCGCGCGTGGCGCTGCCGCGACCTCGTGGACTCGGGTGCGACCGTGGTGCTCGGCTCGGACTGGCCGATCGCGCCGTTCCCGCCGCTGGGCGTGATGGCCGGGGCCCGGCACCGGCGCCCGAGCCGTGACCTCGGACAGGCGCCGCACGGGCCGGAGCAGGCGCTCACGCCGCTGGAGGCGCTGCGGGGCATGACGACGGCGCCGGCGTACGCGGCGGGCGAGGAGCACGAGGCGGGCCGTCTGGCGGTCGGCCACCGCGCGGACCTGACGGTCCTGGGGGCCGACCCCCTGACGACCCCGTCGACGGAACTCCCGGACGTCCCGGTCCGCCTGACGGCGGTGGCGGGGCGGGTGACGTTCCGAGCGACGGACCTCTGACGGCCCCGAGCCACGGCCCGCGCGGCCTGCTGGGGCGGTGCCCCCGCTCCCGCCCGTGCGGGCCGCGCCCTCGCGGGCGGTGCCCACCCCGCCACCGCCGTGTGGGCAGTCGTCCCGCAGGGCGGGACGGGTGGGCACACGGGACGGCGCGCCCAGCCGCGCCTCCGCGTTCCGCGCCTGGACCCGCACCACGAGCTGGGCGCGCCAAAGGGTGCGGGTCAGGGCGCGGGAGCCTGGGCCCGGCAAGGGGCGCCGTTCCGTTGTGCCCACCCGTTCCGCCCTGCGGAACGATTGCCCACAACGGGGGGGCGCGGGGGTGGGCACCGTCGCGGCGGGCGCAGCCCGCGACGGGGGGGCGCCGCACCGGCGGGCGCAGCGTGCAACGGGTGGGTCAGGGGGCGGTCTTCACGGGCTCGGTGACCCTCACGGGCTCCGTGCCGGCCGCGCTGTGCCGTTCGGCCCACGTCTCCAGGGCCGTACGGCAGGCGTGGTCGAGGTGGTGCAGGCCGGAGACGTCGACCACGATCGGCCGGTCCTGGGGCAGCGCCTCCAGACTGTCGAGTATCTTCGGCAGCCGCAGGAAGGTCGCGTTGCCCGACAGATGCGCCTGGAGCGGGCCCGCGCCCTTGTCGACGACCTCCAGCCTGACGTGCGACGTCTCCCAGGCGGTCTTGGCCACGGACAGGGCGAGTCCGATCAGCACGCCTTCGAACATGTTCACGGTGACGATCGCGACGGCCGTCGCCACCAGGATCAGCGCCTCGCCCCGGTGCGCCCGCCACAGCGCCGCGACCCCGCGGAACGGAATCAGCTTCCAGCCCGCGTGGATCAGGATGCCGGCGAGCGCGGGCAGCGGGATCAGCGCCAGGGCCCCCGGCAGCAGCGCCGCGAACAGCAGCAGCCACACGCCGTGCAGGACGCGGGAGGCCTTGGTCTTCGCGCCCGCCGCCACGTTGGCGGAACTGCGGACGATGACCGCGGTCATCGGCAGGGCCCCGAGCACACCGCAGACCGCGTTGCCCGCGCCCTGCGCCATGAGCTCCTCGTCGTACCGGGTGCGCGGACCGTCGTGCAGCCGGTCCACCGCGGCGGCGCTGAACAGGCTTTCGGCGGAGGCGATCAGGGTGAAGGCGAGGACCGTGCCCAGGACGGCCGGGTCGGCCAGCTCGCCGAGGGCGTCGGCGCCGGGCAGCCGGACGGAACCGACCAGGCCGTTCACCTCGACGGTGGCCACCGGCAGGCCGAACGCCAGGGTGACCGCCGTCGCCAGGATCACCGCGGCGAGCGCGCCCGGCACGGTCCGCGCCCGCTTCGGCAGGTGCTTCCACCCCACCAGCACGGCTATGGTGCCCGCGCCCACGGCGAGCGAGACCGGCGCCGCGGTGCCCCCGAAGGCGTCGAAGACGGCCCCGGGGAGCCCCAGGATCTTGTCGACGCCGGAGGCGGGAGCCTTCAGGCCCGCCGCCGCGTACAGCTGACCGGCGATGATCACCAGGCCGATACCGGCCAGCATGCCCTCGACGACGGCGACGGAGATCGCCCGGAACCAGCGGCCCAGCCTGAGGGCGCCCATGGCCAGCTGGAGCAGCCCGGCGGCGAGGACGATCACACCGAGCGTGGCGAGCCCGAACTCGGTGACGGCCTCGAAGACCAGCACGGTCAGCCCCGCCGCCGGTCCGGACACCTGCAGGCTGCTGCCCCGCAGGAGACCGGTGACGATGCCGCCCACGACGCCGGTGACGAGTCCGAGTTCGGCCGGGACTCCCGAGGCGACGGCGACGCCGACGCACAGGGGGAGGGCGACGAGGAACACGACGAGGGAGGCGGCGAAGTCCTGGCGTAAGTAAGGGAACTTGGTCATGTCGGCGCCCCTCACAGCGTTTCGAAGGCGTCGGTGTCCGCGCGGTGCTCGCGTACGGCTCCGGTGTGGACCTCGTAGTACCAGCCGTGCAGGCTGAGCCGCCCTGACGAGAGGCCCTTGCGGACGCAGGGGTAGGAGCGCAGCCGCAGCAGCTGCGTCAGGACGTGGTGCTGCACGGCCTCGGCGACCGTCGGGTCGGCCGGGTCGGCGCACCGGGGCTCCTCCGCGGCGTGCGCGAGCCAGTCGCGCACCGCGGGGACGGCGTCCAGGTCGTCGCCGCGCACCACGGCGCCCACGGCGCCGCAGTGCGAGTGGCCGCAGACCACGATGTTCCGGACGCCGAGGACCTCCATGGCGTACTCGATGGTGGCGGCCTCACCGGTCGGGGTGCCGGAGCCGTACGGCGGAACGATGTTGCCCGCGGTGCGCAGCTCGAAGAGCTGGCCGGGCCGGGCTCCGGTGATCAGGGCGGGGACGACCCGGGAGTCGGCGCAGGTGATGAACAGGACCTCGGGGGACTGGCCTTCGGCCAGTGGGGCGAACTCCTCGGGGCGCCGTCCGAAGGTGCGCGCGTTGTCGATGAGGGGTTGCATGGCGTGGTGGCTCCTCCTGGCGCGTCATGGTGACGCGTCGGGTGTGCGGGGCAGGTGTGCGGGGTCGTGGGGACCGCTCAGCAGCGGAACACCTGGAGTGCAGCCGTGGAGTGGAGGCCCGGCGAGCGCGCCGGGGAGGGATCCGCGGCACCGCGCGTGGGCGGTCGGGGTGCGGTGGGGGCGGAGCGCGGCGGCGACGGGCGTCCGGACGCGGCCGGCTTGTCGGCGGTGCGGTGGCGGTCGCGGGTGCGCGGGGGACCGATCGGGTCTCCCGGCGGCTCGGCGTCGCGACCGGTGACGACCTCGTCGTGCGGGGTCGCCCCGGAGGACTTCGTCCCGAGCGGCGCCTCGGCCACGGCGTGCGGAGGCGTGTGTGCGGTTGCGAAGGAGGCGGTGGTGAGGAGCTGGAGGGCGACGAGGAGGACGGCGAGGATCGAAAGCCTCGTCCGGGCCGTCATTGCTGGGTGCATATGCCTCCCCCGGGACGATTCACCAGGTGTGGGGATCACCAACGATTGGTCAACGATCAGTCAAGAAGACGATAACTCAGCAAAGTCGCTTGCAGGGTTAACCGAACGTTACGGGTGGAAGTGAGCCCGAAAACCCGAGAATATTTGACGCGCACCGACTCTTGAACGGCAACCGCCGATCATGTAACGGCGAAGCCTCCCGGAGGGTCGGCCGACGGCGGGGAGCACCGGCGGAACCGGACCGACGGTCCGGCGACCGGGAAGAGGCCCCTACCCCCGCGTCAGCGACAGCAGGTCCCGCGCCGGGCCCGTCGGGCGGTGGCCCGTCGGCCACACCGCCCGCAGGTCGCGGCGGAGCAGCACCCCCTCCACCGGGATGGCGACGAGGCGCCGCGACGCCAGCTCCTCGGTGATCGCGAGCTCGCTCAGGACCGCGGGCCCCGCCCCGCTCACCGCCGCGGCCTTGACCGCGGTCGTGGAGGCGAGTTCGAGGAGCGGCTGCGCGAGCCCGCCGTGCGCGGAGAGCGCCGCGTCGAGGACCTGCCGGGTGCCGGAGCCGCGTTCCCTCAGGACCAGCGGGGTCGCGGCGAGCTCGGCCGGGTCGAGCGGGCTCCGGCGCCGGGCCCACGGGTGGGAGGGCGCGGCGACGAGCGCGAGCCGGTCGTGCGAGACGACGACGCCGTCGAGGCCGTCCGGCACGGCGAGCCCCTCGACGAAGCCGACGTCGGCCTCGCCCGCGAGGAGGCGTTCCGCGACGGCCGCCGAGTTCCCGGCCTGGAGCGACACGGCGGTGTCGGGGCGCTCGGCGCGCAGCGCGATCAGCCAGCCGGGCAGCAGGTACTCGGCGATCGTCATGGACGCGGCCACCCGCAGCCGCGAGTCCCGCCGGCCGCGCAGCGCCTGGGCGCCCGCGTCGAAGGCCTCGGCGGCCTCCACGATGCGCCGCGCCCAGTCGGTGACGAGGGCGCCGGCGTCGGTGAGCCGGGAGCCGCGCGGGGAGCGGTCGAGCAGGGCCACGCCGAGCTGCCGTTCCATCGAGCGGACGCGGCTGCTGGCGGCGGGCTGGGTGATCCCGACCTCGCGGGCGGCGGCGCCGAGGCTCCCGTGGCGGGCGACGGCGAGGAGGAGTTCGAGCGCGCCGAGGTCCGGGACCCGGTGGGAGAGGCCCCGGTGGGAGGACTGGGTCGGCGTCTGGCCCGGCTCGCTGCTCATAAGGTCAGCTTATGGCCTCATAGTCGCAACGTTCCTGGTGGGGGCCGTTCCGGCGCGAAACGATCGGGACATGGCAAGCCACGCACCTTCCCTTCCCTCCCTTCGCGCCACCACCCCCGGCGCCCGGGCCACCCGTTCCGTCCGCCACCTCGGACCCAACTGGTACGCCTCCGTGATGGGCACGGCCATCGTCGCCAACGCGGGCGCCGCCCTCCCGCTGGACGTCCCCGGCCTCCGTACGGCCTGCGCCGCCGTCTGGGCCCTGTCGCTCGCGATGCTGATCGCCCTGCTCACCGCCCGCGCCGCGCACTGGGCCCGCCACCGCGACCAGGCCCGGGCCCACCTCATGGACCCGGCGATGGCGCCGTTCTACGGCTGTCTGTCGATGGCGCTGCTCGCGGTCGGCGGCGGGGCGGTGATCGTGGGCCGGGACTGGGTCGGGCTTCCGGCGGCCCTCGCCCTCGACGCCGTCCTGTTCACCGCGGGCACGGCGATCGGCCTGGCGGCCGCGGTGGCCGTCCCGTACCTCATGGTGGTGCACCACCGGATCGAGGGCGCGTCGCCGGTGTGGCTGCTGCCGGTGGTCGCCCCCATGGTGTCCGCCGCGCTGGGCCCGCTGCTCGTGCCCCACCTGCCCGCCGGACAGGCGCAGCAGACGCTGCTGATCGGCTGCCACGCGCTGTTCGGCGTCAGTCTGCTCGCCACCCTGGTCATGCTGCCGCTGGTCTTCGGACGGCTCGTCACCGGCGGCCCGCTGCCGCTCGCGCTCACCCCCGCCCTCTTCCTGGTCCTCGGCCCGCTGGGCCAGTCGACGACCGCCGCGAACAAGTTCGCCGACACGGCCGCGGGCGTGCTGCCCGCCCCGTACGCCCAGGGCTTCGCCGCCTTCGCCGTCCTCTACGGGGTCCCCGTGATGGGCTTCGCGCTGCTGTGGCTGGCGCTCGCCGGGGCGATGGCGCTGCGGGCGCGGCGGCGGGGCATGGGCTTCGCGATGACCTTCTGGGCGTTCACCTTCCCGGTCGGGACCTGCGTGACCGGCGCCGAGGGCCTGGCCGGGCACACCGGTCTGGCGGCGTTCCGGTGGCTGGCGACGGTCCTGTACGCGTTCCTCGTGGCGGCCTGGCTGGTGGCCGGCTTCCACACCGTGCGCGGGCTGTTCAGCGGTGCGCTGCTCGAAGGGCCCGGGAGAGCGCCCGCGGGGCCTCGGCCAGTGACGGCCCGTACCAGGTGAGCATGCGCCCGTCGACGAGGGCGGCGGCGGTCCCGGGGAAGGCCTCGGGGCCGTCGTCGCGCGTGAAGCGGTAGGGCTCGTCGGGCAGGACGACGAGGTCGGGGGCGCAGGCGCGCAGTTCGTCGAGGGGGACGCGCGGATAGCGCTCGGGGTGGTCGGCGTACAGGTTCCGGACGCCGAGGCGGGCGAGCAGGTCGCCCGCGAAGGTGTCACGGCCGACGACCATCCAGGGCCGCCGCCAGATCGGCACGACGGCGGTGGCCGGCTCCAGGGGCGCGACGGACTCCCAGGCGGCCTCCGCCTCGTCGAGCCAGCGCGGCCGGGGGGCACCGCAGGCGGCGAGGACCCGCTCCAGTTCCCGCAGCGCCTGGTCGAGGGTGCGGACCTCGGTGAGCAGGACGTCGAGTCCGGCGGCCCGCAGGGCGGCGAGGTCGGGGGCGCGGTTCTCCTCCTCGTTGGCGACGACGAGGTCGGGCCGGAGCGCGGCGATCGCCGCGACGTCGGGGTTCTTCGTGCCGCCGACGCGGACGACGTCGAGTCCCGCGGGGTGGCTGCACCAGTCGGTCGCGCCGACGAGGACGCCGGGGGCGGTGACGGCGACGGCCTCGGTGAGGGACGGCACCAGGGAGACGACTCTCATCGGGACGCGGCCCTCACTCCACCTCCGCCTCGACGTGGTCGCCGACGGCGACGACGAGGAGGCGGGTGCCGGGCTCGGTGGCGCGCCAGCGGTGCCGTACGCCGCCGGAGAGGTAGAGCGTGTCGCCGCGGCCGAGCCGGTGGGCGCGGCCCTCGGCCTCCACCTCGGCGGCGCCGTCGGCCACGTAGAGGAGCTCGTCGTTCCGGTGCTGGAACTCGCGGCCCGCGTCCTGCTCGCCGGTGAACTCCAGGGCGTGCAGCTGGTGGCGGCCGCGGACCAGCGCCCGGACGCCCGGGGGCAGGCCGGGCGAGGGGTCCCCGGCCCGTACGACGTCGACGGTGCGGGAGGCCTCGGCGGCGGCGAGGAGCTCGCCGGCCGTGGTCTCCAGTGCCTCGGCGACGAGTTCGAGGGAGCGGCGGCTGGGCCGGGCGCGATCGTTCTCGACCTGGCTGAGGAAGGGCACGGACAGGCCGCTGCGGGAGGCGACGACGGCCAGGGTCAGCTGGAGCGCTCTGCGGCGCCTCTTGACGGCCGCGCCCACGCGGGGCGCTTCCTTCTCGTCCATGTCGGCTCCCTCCCTCTGCTCGTACCGGTCGGTTACCTGAACCTTACGCAGCTTTGGGGCGGGGTTTCGCGTCGTGCCGAAAAGGGGTGGTCGCCGATCACGTTCGGCGACCACCCCTTTTCGGCCAGTGAGCGGAGGGCCCTACTGCGGGGCGAGCTTCTCCGCGAGGCCGGGGTTCCGGTCCAGCCAGGCGCGGACGGCCTGCTGCTCCTTGCCCTTGCCGGTCTCCTGGATGACGGCCTCGAGGTCCGTGAGCTGCTTCTCGGTCAGCGAGAAGTTCTTCAGCCAGGTGCCGACCTCGGGGTTCTCGGCGGCGAACCCCTTGCGGGCGAGGGTGTGGACGCCGTCGCCCTTGCCCCAGGAGCCCTTGGGGTCGTCGAGCTTCTTCAGGTCGTGGGCGGAGTAGGCCCAGTGCGGGGACCAGAGGGTGACGACGACGGGCTCCTTGCGGTCGTACGCGCGCTTCAGCTCGGCGAGCATGCCGGGCGTGGAGCCGTCGACGACCTTGTACTCGCCCTCCAGGCCGTAGTCCTTGAGGACCTTGTCCTTGAGGATGCCCATCATTCCGGCGCTGGGCTCGATGCCGACGATCCGGCCCTTGAACTGTCCGGCCTTGCCCTTGAGGTCGGCGAGGGAGTCGACGCCCTTCACGTACGAGGGGACGGAGAGCTCCAGGGAGGTGGGGCCGTACCAGGAGCCGAGGTCCTCCAGCTTGTTCTTGTACTTCTCCCAGTACTGCTGGTGCGTGACGGGGAGCCAGGCGTCGGTCTGGAAGTCGAGCTGCCCGCCGGCCAGGCCGGTGTAGAGGGCGCCGGCCTCCAGCTGCTTGGTCTCGACCTCGTAGCCGCGGCGCTCCAGGAGCTCCTTCCAGAGGTACGTGGAGGCGATGCCCTCGTCCCAGGGGATGTAGCCGATGCTGACCTTCTTGCCGTGGCCGCCGTTCGGGCCCGAGGCGGCGGAGGCCGCGCCGCCGGAGCCGCCGAGGAAGCCCATGCCGCCGGCGGCGAGGGCGAGGACGACGACGCCGACGAGGGCGGTGACGGGCTGCGGGCGGTGGGCCCAGAGCTTGGCGCCGGGCCGCTTGGCGCCCAGCGCGGCGCGGGCCTTGGCGACGGCGCGGCGGCCGAGCGGGGAGACCTGGCGGCCGAGGGCGCCGGTCATCCGGTCCAGGTACATGGCGAGGACGACGATGGAGACGCCGGCCTCGAAGCCGAGGCCGATGTCGACGTTGCCGATGGCGCGGTAGACGGCGCCGCCGAGGCCGCCGCCGCCGACCATGCCGGCGATGACGACCATGGAGAGGCCGAGCATGATGACCTGGTTGACGCCGGCCATGATGGTCGGCAGGGCGAGCGGCAGCTGGACGCGCAGCAGCGTGTTGCGCGGGGTGGTGCCGAACGCCTCGGCGGCCTCGACGAGTTCGCCGTCGACCTGGCGGATGCCGAGTTCGGTCATGCGCACGCCCGGGGGCAGCGCGAAGACGATGGTGGCGATGATGCCGGGGACCACGCCGACGCCGAAGAAGATGATGCCGGGGATGAGGTAGACCATCGCCGGCATGGTCTGCATGAAGTCGAGGACGGGCCGCAGGACGGCGCTGACGCTCTTCGAGCGGGCCGCCCAGATGCCGAGCGGTACGGCGATCACCAGGGTGACGAGGGTGGCGACGAGGACCAGCGAGAGCGTCGCCATGGCCTCGTCCCACAGCTGGACCGAGTCGACCAGCGCGAAGCCGGCGAAGGCGAGGACACCGGCGGCGAGGCCGCGCAGCCACCAGGCGACGACGGCGAGGATGCCGGCGAACAGCAGCGGCTGGGGCGCGGACAGGACCGCGTCGATGCCGTCGTAGAGGCCGGTGACGCCGGTGGTGACGGCGTCGAAGAGCCAGGAGAACTGGGCCTGGAGCCAGTCGACGGAGCTGTCGACCCACTGGCCGAGGGGGAGCCTAGGCATGGGCCGTCACCTCCTGGTTCTCGGGGGACGGGATGTTCGTCGCACCGATCCCTCCCATGACGGCGAGGAGGCGTTCGGTCGGTACGACTCCGAGGACGGAGCCGTCGGTGTCCTCGACGGTCACCGGGTGCGGGGCCAGGGCGGCCGTGGCGCACAGGTCGGCGATGAGCGTGTCGGGTCCGACGGGCCGGCAGGCGCAGCCGGCGGGGCAGTCGGCCGGGGCGGCGGCCTCCGTCATGACGGAGGCGGCGGTGAGCACCCGGGAGCGGTCGACGTCCTGGATGAAGGAGGCGACGTAGTCGTCGGCGGGGCGGACCAGGATGTCCTCGGCGGTGCCGAGCTGGACGATCCTGCCGTCGCGCATGACGGCGATCCGGTCGCCGAGGCGCATGGCCTCGTTGAGGTCGTGGGTGATGAAGACGATGGTCTTCTTCAGCCGCTGCTGGAGCACGAGGAGCTGGTCCTGCATGTCGCGGCGGATCAGCGGGTCGAGCGCGCTGAAGGACTCGTCCATGAGGAGCAGGTCGGCGTCGGTGGCGAGGGCGCGGGCCAGGCCGACGCGCTGCTGCATGCCGCCGGAGAGCTCGTCGGGCCAGGACTTCTCCCAGCCGGCGAGGCCGCACAGTTCGAGCGCCTCGGCGGCGCGGGTCTCGCGCTCGGCACGGGGCACCCCCTGGACCTCCAGGCCGTAGGCGGCGTTCTCCAGGACGTTCCGGTGCGGGAACAGCGCGAAGTGCTGGAAGACCATGCTGATCTTGCTGGAGCGGACCTCGCGCAGCTCGCGGGGAGAGAGCGCGGTGAGGTCGCGGCCGTCGTAGAGGACCCGGCCCGCGGTCGGTTCCAGCAGGCCGTTGAGCATGCGGAGAAGGGTGGACTTCCCGGAGCCGGACAGGCCCATCACGACGAAGATCTGGCCGGGTTCGACGACGAAGCCGGCGTCGACGACGGCGGCGGTCGTTCCTTCGGCGCGCAGCTCCTCGCGATCGGCGCCGTCGGCGAGCCTGCGGACGGCTTCGTCGGGTCGTCTGCCGAACACCTTGTACAGATGGTCGGCCTGGAGCCTGGACACATACACCTCACGGGTAGGAACGAAGAACGGCCCCACCACCCCCGCGCGGCTGGGCCGTGGAGCGGGCGGGATCGGCCCGCGGGCCCGTCGCGTACGGAGATCCTTTTCGTTGAATCCCGTACCGGGTTCCGCTCCGGGCTCGCGCATGCCCTGCTTCACAGGGTGCAAACGCAAAGGTGACGGGGGTCACGCGAGGGGTTCGGAAAGGGCCCGCGCACGGAACGGAGGGCCCTGTCGGTGGGGTGCGGCATGATCGGGGTGTGACGCGACGCCTGATGCTCCTCGACACCGCCAGCCTCTACTTCCGCGCGTACTTCGGCGTGCCGGACTCCGTCCGGGCCCCGGACGGCACCCCGGTGAACGCCGTGCGCGGGCTGCTCGACTTCATCGCCCGGCTCGTCCAGGACCACCGCCCCGACGATCTGGTCGCCTGCTGGGACGAGGACTGGCGGCCGCAGTGGCGGGTGGACCTGATCCCCTCGTACAAGGCGCACCGGGTGGCCGTGGAGACGGAGACGGGCGCGGACGTGGAGGAGGTCCCGGACACGCTGTCCCCGCAGGTGCCGGTGATCGAGGAGGTCCTGGCCGCGCTCGGCATCGCTCGGGTCGGGGCGGCGGGGTACGAGGCGGACGACGTGATCGGGACGCTGGCGGGCCGCGCCGGCGGGCCGGTGGACATCGTCACCGGCGACCGCGACCTGTTCCAGCTGGTGGACGACGCCCGGGGCGTCCGCGTGCTGTACCCGCGCAAGGGCGTCGGCGACTGCGACCTGGTGGACGCGGAGCTGATCCGCACGAAGTACGGGGTGCGGCCCGACCAGTACGCGGACTTCGCGGCGCTGCGCGGGGACACGAGCGACGGACTGCCCGGCGTGAAGGGCATCGGCGAGAAGACGGCGGCCCAGCTGATCACGGAGTACGGGGACCTGGCGGGCGTCCGGGCGGCGGCGGAGGACCGGACGTCGAAGCTGACGCCGGCGAAGCGGCGCGGGATCGTGGAGGCGGCCGCGTACCTGGACGTGGCGCCGACGGTGGTGCGGGTCGCCGCCGACGTGCCGCTCCCGGAGTTCGACCCGGCCCTGCCGGCCGCCCCCCGCGACCCGGAGGCCCTCGAGGCGCTGGTGAAGCGCTGGGGGCTGGGCGGTGCGGTGGGCCGTCTGCTGCCGGTCCTGGAGCGCTGACGGGAGGGGCCGCCGGGGCCACGTCGAGCCCCTCTTGCCGGAGGATGCTAGCTTAGGCATACCTAAGTACGCAGAGTCAGGAGAGCCCGTCGTGGCAGAGCAGCCGGCCCGCAAGGCACCGAAGGCCACCGAAGCCCGTGTGGTGCACACCGAGCGGATCACTCCGCACATGGTGCGGGTCGTGCTGGGCGGACCCGGGCTCGACGGCTTCTCGGCGGGCACCTACACCGACCACTACGTGAAGCTGCTGTTCGCCCCGGAGGGGGTCGTCTACCCCGAGCCGTTCGACATGGAGCGGATCCGGGCGGAGTTCCCCCGGGAGCAGTGGCCGACGACGCGGACGTACACGGTGCGGGCGTGGGACCCGGTCCACCGGGAGCTGACCATCGACTTCGTGGTCCACGGCGACGAGGGCCTGGCGGGCCCCTGGGCGGCGCGCGCCCAGGCGGGCGAGACGGTGCGCTTCCTCGGCCCCGGCGGCGGCTACGCGCCGGACCCGGCGGCGGACTGGCACCTGCTCGCGGGCGACGAGAGCGCGCTCCCGGCGATCGCGGCGGCCCTGGAGCGGCTGCCCGAGGGGGCGAGGGCGCACGTCCTGCTCGAGGTCACGGACGCGGCCGAGGAGCAGAAGCTGGCGTCGGGGGCGGGCGTCGACGTCACGTGGTTGCACCGGGGGGACCGTCCGACGGGCGAGGCGCTGGTCGAGGCGGTCAGGGCACTGGACTTCCCGGCGGGCGACGTGCACGCCTTCGTCCACGGCGAGGCGGGCTTCGTGAAGGAGCTGCGCCGGCACCTGCGGCTCGACCGGGGCGTGGCGCGGGAGCGCCTGTCGATCTCGGGCTACTGGCGCCTGGGCAAGTCGGACGAGGCGTGGCGCGCGATCAAGCGCGAGTGGAACGACCAGGTGGAGCGCGAGCAGGAGAGCTGAGCCGAGGGGCCCGGGGCGCCGAGAGCCCCGGGCCCCTTCGTCACTCCGCTCCCCCGTCCTCCGCTCCTCCACCCACCGCTTCCCCGTCCTCCGCTTCTCCGCTCCCCGCTTTCCCGTCCTCCGCCGTCCGGCCGAAGAGGCGGTTGGAGGCCTCCATGTGGGCCAGGCGGCGCAGCGCGGAGAAGATCGCGTCGCCGAGGACCGTGCCGACGACCGCGCTCTCGACGAGTTCCTCCCGCGCCACATGGTGCGCCACGTAGTCCAGGTCGACCCGCGCCACCTCCTCCGCCGCGTCCGCGTACGCGTCCAGGACCTCGACGAACCGGCCGTGCCCGAGTTCGTCGAGCGCCACGAGGGTCGCCGCGAGGGCGTCCGACGCCGGCCCGGAAGGGTCGGCGTGCCACCCCCGCGCCGCGATCAGCCCGGCGACCGCCTTCCGCGCCTCCTCGATGCCGTCTCCGGCCTCGCGCTCGTAGCGCGGCACCAGGGGCTTGGTCGCCGCGCCCAGCACGTCGTGCACCGGCCGCTCCGGGTCGTCGACCGCCGTGACCACCCCGCGGATCGCCGCCACCGACAGGCCGCCCACGTCGAGGAGCGCCCGGATCAGGCGGAGCCGCCGCACGTGCCTCTCTCCGTACGACGCCTGGTTCGGGCTCGTCAGCTCGCCGGCGGGCAGCAGCCCTTCCCGTACGTAGAACTTGATCGTCGGCACCGACACCCCGGTCCTGCGACTCAACTCTCCGATGCGCACAGCGCGTTCACCTTCCAGATCCCTCTCCGGCCTTGCCGACCGACACTCCCATCATAGATAGTGGCGCTATCAGATAGTGGCGAGTGCCACTATCCATACCTTCCCACGGGGGGATCCGTATGTCTTCGTCGAGCCCACGCGCCCACGTCACCCCGCCTCTCCGGCTGCACCGCCCCCTGGTCTGGTTCGTCGCCTCGATGGGCGTCCTCGCCCTCGTCTCCGCCGTCGGCGTCGTCGTCGACGACCGGGTGCTGGTCGGCGTCCCCATCTGGACCAAACCGTTCAAGTTCTCGGTCTCCTTCATCGCCTACGGCCTCTCGCTGGCCTGGATGCTCTCGCTGCTCCCCCGCGGCCGACGGATCGGCTGGTGGGCCGGGACGGTGATCACCGTCGCGAGTACGGTCGAGATGGCGCTCATCACCCTCCAGGTGATCCGCGGCACCCAGAGCCACTTCAACCAGGCGACCCCCTTCGACGGCGCCGTCTTCCAGATCATGGGCGCCACCGTCGTCGTGCTGTGGCTGAGCGCCCTGGTCATCGCGGTGCTGCTGCTCCGCGCCCGGATCCTCGACCGGGCGATGGCCTGGGCCGTCCGGCTGTCCTCCCTGATCGCCCTGGCGGGCACGGCCGTCGGCTTCCTGATGGTCCGTCCGACGCCGGAGCAGCTGGCCGTCGACGACTCGCCGATCGTCGGCGCCCACAGCGTCGGCGTCCCGGACGGCGGCCCGTCGATGCCGCTCACCGGCTGGGCGACCACCGGCGGCGACCTGCGCATCGCCCACTTCTTCGGCATGCACGCCCTTCAGGTGCTCCCGCTGCTGCTGATCGTCCTCACCGCCCTCGCCGCGCGCTCCGCCCGCTTCCCCGGCCTCGCCCGTCTGGCCGACGAGGGAGTCCGGCTGCGCCTCACGCTCACGGCCTCGGCGGCGTACGCGGCGACCTTCGTCCTGCTGACCTGGCAGGCACTGCGCGGTCAGGCCCTGTTCGCGCCGGACGGCGCGACGCTCGCCGGCGCGGGGGCCATCGTGCTGCTCGGCGGGGCGGCCGCGGCGCTGTCCCTCCGCACCACCTCCACGGCCTCCACGGCCTCCACCGCCCGCGCCGAGGAGGTCGCGGCATGACCGGGTTCCTCTTCGAGCTGACGTTCTTCCTCGCGGCGCCGGTCTGGCTGCTGATGATCTTCGCGCCGCGCTGGCGGGGCACGGAGCGGCTCGCGGCCTCACCGCTGACCGTCCTGCCGGTCCTGGCCCTCTGGGCGGTGTTCGCCGCCCCCGTCCTGCCCGCACTGTGGGCGGCGGTGAGCAGCCCCGACATCGACGTCTTCCGCGACCTCACCGCCCTCGCGGACGGCGCGGGCGCCCTCTGGGCCCAGGTCATCGCCTGGGACCTCCTCCTCGGCCAGTGGATGTACCGAGAGTCCCGCCGCCTCTCGATCTCCCCGCTCCTGATGGCCCCGGTGCTCCTCCTGACCGTCCTCCTCTCCCCTGTCGGCCTGCCCGTCTTCCTGGCCGTCCGCGCGCTCCGGACGACCGGGAAGGAGCGACGCCCGGTGCGCGCCCCGGCATGACGGCCCGGGCGGCCCGCCGGCCGCCGCAGAGCCGCGGCGGCGGGCGAGGGCGCGCGGTCTACCCTGGCCGGATGCCGGACATCGACCGCGCCGTCGGCGCCGTACTGGGTTCCGCCGTCGGGGACGCGCTGGGCGCCCCCTTCGAGTTCGGTCTGCCCGGTGTCTTCCGGGAGCGATTCCCCGGCGGCGTAGGGGAGTTGTGCGGGGGCGGCGGCTGGGATCCGGGCGAGGCGACGGACGACACGCAGATGGCGGTCCTGCTCGGGGAGTCCCTCCTCGAACGGGGCGGCCTCGACCTGCCGGACGTCTTCGCCCGGTTCCGCCGCTGGGCGGCGGCCGACCCCAAGGACATCGGCCTCCAGACCGAGCAGGTCCTGCTGGGCGGTGACCCCTGGGACGTCGCGGCCGCACGGCACTTCGAGGTCGACGGGCGCGCCGCCGGGAACGGTTCGCTGATGCGGGCCTCGACCTCGGCCGTCCGCTTCGCGGGGCGGGGGCGGGAGCGGACGATGGAGGCGGCCCGGCGGATCGCCGCCCTGACGCACGGCGACGGCGCCGCTTGGGAGGGCACGGCGATCCTCCACGAACTGGTCCGGGTCGCCCTCCTCGGCGAGGACCCCCTCGCCGCCCTGCCCGCCACGCTGGCCGAGGTGGACCCCGTGCACCGGGAGCGCTGGGCGACCGTGCTCGCCCCCCACTGGCAGCCGTCCGACGCCACCGAGTTCAACGGGGCGGTCTGGCCCTGCCTCGGCTCGGCGGTCTGGGCGCTGCGCACCACCGGCTCCTTCGAGGAGGCCCTCGCCGCGGCCGTCGACCTGGGCGGCGACACCGACACGGTGGCAGCCGTGACGGGCACCCTCGCGGGCGCGGTGTACGGCCCCGGCGCCGTCCCCGACCGCTGGACCGCCCTCCTCCACGTCCCGCTCCCCGGTTTCGGCGGCAGGGTCCTGACCGCCGAGGACCTCCGGCACCTGGCCGAAGCCCTCGCCACCGCCGCGCGCTGACGGTTGCCGAGCCGACGGGCCGTCAGGAGGCGCCCCGTCGGACGGCCGTCCGACGGGCGAGCGTCCGTCAGGCGGCCGTCCCCTTCCGGGCCGTGAGCTGGAAGAGCCGTGCCGTGTGCATGTAAGGAGCACGGGCGGTCGTCGCGAGCTCCAGGCGTTCCAGGTCCGCGTAGTACGCCGGGTCGTACTTGCGGGCGTCGTCGGTGAGGTAGTCGCAGAAGCTGCGGATGCCGTAGTGGCGGACGCCCCGGCAGCCGAGGCCCTCCAGGACCGGGACGATCTCCTCAGCCGTGTGGAGCGTCAGGTCGGAGTCGAACATCTCGTTCCGCAGCAGGTCGCTGTCCAGTGCCGCCAGGGCGGCGGCAGGGTCGAGCTCCCGGACGGCGATGTTCAGCGGCGCCGAGTGCCGGTTGATCGCCATCACGGAGAACAGGCCTCCTTCCTTCAGCGGGGCCAGCGCCGCCGCCAGGGTGCCCGGTACGTCGTCCACGTACGGCAGCAGGTTGTGGCACAGCACCACGTCGAAGCCTCCCCCTGCGATCTCCGCCGGCAGTGCGCGCACATCGGCCCGGACACAGGTCACCCGTTCCCTCAGCCCCTTCTCCGCGGCCCGCGCCTCCGCCGCGGCCAGCATGGCCGGTGCGAGGTCGACGACGGTGACGTGGTGCCCCCGCGCGGCGAGCCGCATCGCGTCACCGCCGTCGCCGCCCGCGAGGTCGAGGATCCGCAGCGGCCCTCCCCCGGGGCCCCCGTCGAGGTGGCGCATCAGGTTCGCCTCGGCGAGCGCGTAGCGGAGGCGGCCCCAGGGGGCGTCCTGCCATTCCTTCCAGGTGGCCATCGCGGTGTCGAACTTCTCGTGATCCTGAGCCATTCCGCGACGATAGCGTCGCCGCCCCTCACTTCCGCGCGTGGACCGTGGCCAGGACGTCGCGGTCCGGCTGGAGGGTGAGGCTCGGGACCGGGAGGATCTCGTCCGCGGCGACGTCCAGGTGGTAGCGGCGTGCCAGGACCGCGAGGACGAGGACCGCTTCGACGAGGGCGAAGCGGGTGCCGAGGCAGACGCGGGGACCGCCGCCGAAGGGGAACCAGGCGTACTCCGGTATCTCCTCGGCGGGTTCGCCGTCCCGATCGATCCACCGCTCGGGGCGGAAGGCCTCGGCGTCGCCGTACCAGCGGGGGTCACGGTGGGTCGCCCACTGGCTGGACCAGACGCGGGTGCCGACGGGCACCGGCATGCCGCCGAGGGTGGCACCCTCCTTGGCCAGGCCCGTGATCAGCCAGATCGTGGGGTACAGCCGGAGGGTCTCCTTGATGACCGCCTGGGTGTACGTCAGGGAGGCGTAGTCGTCGTAGCCGGGCTCGTGGTCGGCGAGGACCCGGTCGAGTTCCTCCGTGAGGGCCTCGCGGACCCGGGGGTTGCGGGAGAGCAGGTACCAGGCCCAGACGAGGGTGGAGCTCGTGGTCTCGTGGCCGCCGATGTAGAGGGTGACGGTCTCGTCCCGTATCTCCTGGTCGGAGAGGGCCGCACCGGTCTCGTCCCGGGCGGCGAGCAGGCGGCTGAGCAGGTCCGGGCGCTCGGTCTCGCCGTCGCGGTGCCGGGACACGACGCGGGAGACCTCCGCGTCGATGACGGCGGTGGCGCGCTTGATCCGGGCGCGGCCGGGCGTGGGGACCCAGTCGGGCAGGACCGCCCCGATGCCGCTGAACTCGGCCCCGATCTCCTTCTGCGCGATGTCCATGGCCCGGCCGATGGCCTCGGCGTCGGCCGCCGTGTCGACGCCGAAGATGGTGCGGACGGCGACGAGTTGGGTGAGGGCGGCCATCTCCTTCTTGACGTCGACCCGCTGTCCGTCATCCCACCGGTCGGCGAGGGCGACGGCGCACTCGCTCATCGTCGCCGCGTAGGAACGGACCTGCTTCGGGCGGACGGAGGGCTGCACCAGGGACCGCTTGCGCCGCCAGTCCGCGCCCTTGGAGACGATGACGCCGTTGCCGAGGAGCGTACGGAAGGCGATGCCGAGGTCGGGCTGGTCGAAGGTGCGCTCGACCTCGGTGAGGAGCTCGCCGACCGCGTCGGGGTGCGCGACGAAGAGCGAGGGCTTGCCGCCGAAGCGCCAGCGGACGAAGTCGCCCCGGCCCCGGAGCTCCTCGAAGAAGGCGAGGGGGTTCTTGCCGAAGGCGGGCAGGTTCCCGAGGAAGGGCACGCCCCGCGGCCCCTCGACGACAACCGGAGCTTCCCTCGAGGCCTCCTCCCCCGTCGACCGCCCCTCGCCCCTTGTCCCGGCATGCGAATGACCTGCTCGCGTGGTCATGTACGTCCCCTCCCCAACCGACCTTCCCTGCTTGCGAGTCCATGCAAGCGGAACGGCCCCGCACACGCCACCCCTGTGGATGAGCACCTGTGGACGACCTCTGTCGACGGCATGCGAAGGGCCCGTGGCGCGCACGCCACGGGCCCTTCGACGACCGCCGGACCGTCAGCCCACGGAGCTGTAGGCGACGACTCCGCGCAGCAACGCGTCCACGGCCTTGCGGGCGTTCTTGGCGACCGTGCTGTTCTCCTTGGGCGCCGCCGCGGCGATCTGTCCGAGGACGTCGATCACCTGCTTGCACCAGCGGACGAAGTCGCCGGCGGGCATCTCCGCCTCGCGGAGCACCTCGTCGAGGCTCTTGTCGGAGGCCCACTGGTAGGCGGCCCAGGCGAAGCCGAGGTCGGGCTCGCGCTGGCCGACCCCCTCCGCCTGGTTGATCTTGAACTCCTCTTCGAGGGCGTCCAGCCGGCCCCAGATCCGGACCATCTCGCCGAGCGCCGCCTTCGCGTTGCCCGTGGGCAGCTTGGGCGCGACGGCGTCGTCGGCCTGCCGCGCCTCGAACACCAGCGCCGAGACGCAGGCGGCGAGCTCGGCCGGGGTGAGGCCCTCCCACACGCGGTCGCGGAGGCATTCGCTCGCCAGCAGGTCGAGCTCGCCGTAGAGCCGGGCGAGCCGTTTGCCGTTGTCCGTGACCTCGTCGCCGCGCAGGTAGTCGAGCTCGGTGAGGAGCGCGACGATCCGGTCGAAGGTGCGGGCGATGGTGTTGGTGCGGCCCTCGATGCGCCGCTCCAGCTGCTGGGTGTCGCGCTGGAGGCGGTGGTAGCGCTCGGCCCAGCGGGCGTGGTCCTCGCGCTCGTCGCAGCCGTGGCAGGGGTGCGCGCGGATGGCGGTGCGCAGCCGGGCGATCTCGCGGTCGTCGGCGGCGGCGGAGCGCTGCCGGTGGTGGCGCTCGGGGTTGATGTGCCCGGCCTTGGTCCGCAGGGCGGAGGCGAGGTCGCGGCGGGACTGCGGGGAGCGCGGGTTGAAGGACTTGGGGATCCTCATGCGCTCCAGTGCCTCGACCGGGACCGGGAAGTCGATGGAGGCGAGCCTCTTGACCTGCCGCTCGGCGGTGAGGACGAGGGGGCGCGGCCCGTCGTGGTGCTCGAAGCCGCGGTGGCCGTTGGTGCGGCCGGCCGGGATGCCGGGGTCGAGGACGAGGGCGAGGCCCGCGAACTTGCCGGTGGGGACGTGGATGACGTCGCCGGGCTTGAGCTTCTCCAGGGAGCTGGCGGCCTGGGCGCGGCGCTGGGCGGCGCCCTGCCGGGCCAGCTCGGTCTCCCGGTCCTTGAGGTCGCGGCGGAGCCGCGCGTACTCCTCGAAGTCCCCGAGGTGGCAGGTCATGCCCTCGCGGTAGCCCTGGAGCCCCTCCTCGTTCCGCTGGACCTGGCGCGAGATGCCCACGACGGAGCGGTCGGCCTGGAACTGGGCGAAGGACGTCTCCAGGAGTTCGCGCGAGCGGTGCCGGCCGAACTGGTCGACGAGGTTGACCGCCATGTTGTACGAGGGCTTGAAGCTGGAGCGCAGGGGGTACGTGCGCGTGCCGGCGAGTCCGGCCAGGTGGTCGGGGTCCAGCCCGCGCTGCCAGAGCACGACGGCGTGGCCCTCGACGTCGATGCCGCGGCGGCCGGCGCGGCCGGTGAGCTGGGTGTACTCGCCGGGGGTGATGTCGGCGTGCTGCTCGCCGTTCCACTTGACGAGCTTCTCGAGGACGACGGAGCGCGCGGGCATGTTGATGCCGAGGGCGAGGGTCTCGGTGGCGAAGACGGCCTTGACGAGGCCGCGGACGAAGAGCTCCTCGACGACCTCCTTGAAGGTCGGGAGCATGCCGGCGTGGTGGGCGGCGATGCCCCGCTCCAGGGCTTCGAGCCACTCGTAGTACCCGAGGACGTGCAGGTCCTCGCCGGGGATGGCGGCCGTGCGCGCCTCGACGATCTCGCGGACGCGCTGCCGTCCCTCGTCGTCGTTGAGCCGCAGGCCGGCGTAGAGGCACTGCTGGACGGCGGCCTCGCAGCCGGCGCGGCTGAAGATGAAGGTGATCGCGGGCAGGAGGCCCTCGGCGTCGAGGCGCTCGATGACCTCGGGCCGGCCGGGGGTCCAGATCCGGGAGCGCTGGCGGCGCTCGCGCTCGCGGTCGGCCTCGCGGACCATCTTGCCGCGCCGCCGGTCGCGCGGGTTGTACGTGCGCGTGTTCTCGGTGCGGGCGAGGCGGAGGAGGTCGGGGTTGACCTCGCGCCGGGACGCGCCGCGGCCGCCGTGGTCGGTCTCCTCCTCGAAGAGGTCGTACATCCGGCGTCCGGCGAGGACGTGCTGCCAGAGGGGGACGGGGCGGCTCTCCGAGACGATGACCTCGGTGTCGCCGCGGACGGTGTCGAGCCAGTCGCCGAACTCCTCGGCGTTGGACACGGTCGCGGAGAGCGAGACGAGGGTGACGGACTCGGGGAGGTGGATGATCACTTCCTCCCAGACGGCGCCGCGGAAGCGGTCGGAGAGGTAGTGGACCTCGTCCATCACCACGTACCCGAGGCCGGAGAGGGCCTGGGACCCCGCGTAGAGCATGTTGCGGAGGACTTCGGTGGTCATGACGACGATCGGGGCGTCGCCGTTCACGCTGTTGTCGCCGGTGAGCAGGCCGACCTTGTCGGGGCCGTACCGCTTGACGAGGTCGGCGTACTTCTGGTTCGACAGCGCCTTGATGGGGGTCGTGTAGAAACACTTGCGGCCCTGCGTGAGGGCGAGGTGGACGGCGAACTCGCCCACGATGGTCTTGCCGGAGCCCGTGGGCGCGGCGACGAGCACGCCCTTTCCCGCTTCGAGAGCCCGGCACGCCTCGATCTGGAAGGGGTCCAGATCGAAGTCGTACAGCTCGCGGAAGGGCGCCAGTGCGGTGCGCCGCTCGGCGTTGCGGGCGCGGGCGGCCGCGTACGCCTCGGCTGGTGTGAGGTCCTCTGTCATCTTGTTGTCGAGCCTACCCGCCCCCTGTGACAGTGACGCGATCTTTGACGAGGGGATGCGGAGGGCTCGATTCCGGGATGTGTCGAGGTACCCCGGGACGCGCCGAGGGGCCCCGGACCGGGTCCGGGGCCCCTGCGCGATCGGACGACGCCGCCTACGCGATCACGTGATGTCGTCGTAACCGTTGAGCCGCTGCGCGCTCGCGCCGTGCTCCCCGGTGGCCTGCTCGGGCAGGACGCGGGCCGCGCCCACGGACTCGACGGCCCCGACGGCCTCGGGGGTGAGGTCGAGCGAGGAGGCCTCGTCGTCGTCGAGCTCGGCGTCCGGGTTGGCGCGCCGGCGCCGGCGGTCGTTGAGGAGGGAGAACCCGACGGCCCCGAAGTACAGGACGGTGATGGGTCCGGCGAGGGCGAGCATGCCGACGGGGTCGGTGGTGGGGGTGATGACGGCGCCGAAGACGAAGACGCCCATGATCACGCCGCGCCACCAGCCGGCCATGCGGCGGCCGGAGAGGACTCCGGTGAGGTTGAGCATCACCAGCACGAGCGGGAGCTCGAAGGCGAGGCCGAAGACGAGCACCATGCGCAGGGTGAAGTCGAGGACGTCGCCGAGCGAGAGGATGTTCGCGGAGCCCTCGGGCGTGAGGCTGATGAGGACCTTCACGCTGACGGGGAGGATGAGGTACGCCAGGTAGGCGCCGGCGGCGAACAGCGGCACGGCCGCGCCCACGAACGCGTACGTGTACTTCTTCTCGTTCTTGTGCAGGCCCGGCGCGACGAAGGCCCACAGCTGGTAGAGCCAGACGGGGCTGGCGACGACGAGGCCCGCCGTCAGGGACAGCTGGATCGTCGTGCTGAAGGGGGCCATCAGCGTGTTGAAGGAGACGATCGCGCAGTTGCCGCCGTTGCTGTTGACGCCCGGTGCGCAGGTGGGCACCGATCTCGTCAGGAACTGCATGAGCTCCTCGCTGTACACGAGGGCCACGATCGTCACCGCTGCGATGGCGAGGAGACCCTTCGCCAGTCGGTTGCGGAGTTCACGCAGGTGCTCCACGAGGGGCATCCGACCCTCGGGATCCTTCTCCTGCTTGCGGGCAGACTTGGGCAACCCACGTCCTCATCTCGTGCGGCAGGCCGCCGCCCGGTGCGGCGGCCGCGGCGGACCGGGTCAGCGCTTGGTGGTGTCCGAGGGCTCGGTCACGGGACGCGCGCTGGTCACGTCGCCGGGAGCGGCCTGGATGGTGCGCGGGGCGGGCTCCTGCGTGCCGGTTCCGGCGTGCGGGGGGTCGGCGGGGGCGCTCTGCTGGTCGTCCGCCTTCATCGCCTTGGCCTCGCTCTTGAGGATGCGGGCCGACTTGCCCAGCGAGCGCGCCATGTCCGGGAGCTTCTTGGCGCCGAACAGGAGGATGACGACGACGAGAATGAGAATGATCTCGGTGGGGCCGAGCCTACCCATAGCTGTTTACCTTCTTCACCGAGGCGACAGGGAGTACGTGCCCGGCAGGTCGGACATGCGTCCGGCCACCGCGCTGCCTGCGATCGTAACCCGCAGGAGTAAACGCGGGGCAATGCCCCTGCGTACTCCCGATTGCGTCCCACCGACCGCGACCGGCGCCGCTTGCCGCGGCGCGGGGGACGGACTCAGCGGAGCGTCTCACCGGTTCGGGCGAGGCCGACGGTGGCGGTCTCGAGCTCCTCGGCGGCCTGCTGGATCCGGTGTGTGGCGTGGGCCACTTGACGGCCGAGGCGCTGGACCTCCAGGAACACCTTGACGGCGAGGACGCCGAGGACGGCGATGCCGAGGAAGCCGAGGGCGATGGCGAGCATGGGCCAGAACATGTGCTGAGCCTAGACCTTGGGCGGGCGCGGGTCGTTCAGACGGTGGTGTGGAGGCGCAGGGTGCGGACGCCGCCGCCGGTGAGGAGTTCGACGATGCGCTCGCCCGCGGGCTTGCGGACGGAGCTGCCGCACTCGGGGCAGGTGAAGGAGTAGAAGGTGGTGCGGCGGCTCGCCCCGATGGCGAGGCGCAGGGCGCTCGCGGAGAGTTCGAAGCGCGAGCGGCAGTCGGGGCAGGCGGCCTTGAAGAGGACCGGGGCCATGGACGCCGCAAAACCGTGCATCACGGACATCTCCCTCATCTCTCTCGACTCTGGCATCACGTCAGTAACAGCGTCCCGGGGGCGGGGAACGTCACACGCCCGCGCGGACGCCCCCGTGACCGGCGGACTCGCCCACCGCTCACACACCCTCGTACGCGGCGAGCGCGGCGGCCGCCGCCGTCCTCGCGCTGTCGGCCAGCTCCGCCGGCGCGACGATCCGCCCGTCGCTGCCGAGCCGCAGCGCCAGCCTGCGCAGCGAGGCCGGGTCCGGCGTCCGCAGCGTGATCCGCAGTCCGCCGTCCGGCAGCTCCTCGGCCCGGTCGTGCGGGTAGTACTCGGCGACCCAGCGCCCGCCGGGACCCACCTCGACCACGACCTCGGGGTCGTCGGCGGACGGGTGCACCAGGCCCTCGGAGAGGTCGCGCAGCTCCAGCTCCGGCGGCGCCGCGTGCTCGTCGAGGATCCGGATCTCCACGACCCGGTCGAGCCGGAAGGTGCGGCGCGCCTCGGAGAGCCGGCACCACGCCTCCATGTAGGTGTGGCCGACGGCGAAGAGCCGGATCGGGTCGACCTCGCGCTCGGTGAGCTCGTCGCGCGCGGGCGAGTAGTACCGCACCCACAGGCGTCGGCGCTCCGAGATGGCCCGGTCGACCTCGGCGAAGACCCCGCCCTCGGACTCGAAGGTCACCGAGAGCCGGGCGCTGGCCCCGGCGGCCTCGCCGGCCGCCGCCTCCAGCTTGGCGGTGGCGCGCAGGAGGGCGTCCCGGTCGCTCTCGCGGAGCCCCGGCAGGGTGGCGACGGCCCGGGCTGCGACGAGCAGCGCGGTGGCCTCGTCGGCGGCGAGCCGCAGCGGCTCGGCGACGTCGTCGGGGTTGTGCCACCAGATCCGGTCGCCGTCGGTGTCGATGTCCAGGAGGTCGCCGCCCCGGAAGCTGGTGCCGCACATGGGCAGCACGTCCAGGTCGGAGATCAGCTCGTCCTCGGTGATCCCGAAGGCGCGCGCCACGTCGGCGACGTGGGCGCCGGGGCGCTCACGGAGATAGGTGACGAGCGAGAGCATCCGCCTCGTCTGGTCGATCGCGTTGGCAGCCATGCGGTACGTCTCCCCCTCAGCCCTTGGCCACGGCGCGCAGCCGCTCCACCACATCGGCCCGCAGATCGGCGGGCTCCAGCACGACGACGTCGGGGCCGAACTCGACGAGCCAGGCGTCGAGCCCGTGCCCGTACGGGATCTCCAGCTCGTCCCAGCCGTCACCCTCGGTCACGGCCCGGGCGCGGGCCCGCAGCGGGTAGCCGCAGCCGGCGCGGAGCCGGATCCGGGCGGAGCGGGTGGCGGTCTCGCCGGCCCAGCTCTCGACGGTCTCCCGGACGGTCACGACGTCGGGGACGGGCGCGGTGAAGGCGCCGGCGCGGGAGCGGACCTTGCCGGTGATGCGGGAGAGCCGGAAGACGCGCTCGGCGCCCCGGTCGCGGTCCCAGCCGGCCAGGTACCAGTGGCCGCGCCAGCACTCCAGGGTCCAGGGCTCGACGTGGCGGGTCTCGGGGCGGGCCGCGTTGGCCTTGCGGTAGTCGAAGACGACGGGCCGGCGGTCGCGGCAGGCCAGCATGAGCGGCTCGAAGGCGGCCTCGTGGACCGGGATGCGCGGTTCGAGGGCGCTGGGCTGGGTCTCGTACGAGTCCTCGGCCTCGGGCATGCCGGCGGCGCGGAGCTTCTGGAGGGCGCCGCTGGCGGCTCCGGCGAGGCGGGCCTGCTGCCACACCTTGGCGGCGAGGCCGAGCGCGGCGGCCTCCTCGGCGTCCAGGGTGATCGGCGGCAGCCGGTTGGAGTCGCGGCGGGCGAGGTAGCCGGTCTCGCCCTCCAGGTTCTCGACGGTCTCGATGACCAGGCCGAGCTCGCGGAGGTCGTCCTTGTCCCGCTCGAACATGCGGTTGAAGGCCTCGTCGCCGCTCGCTTCGAGGTAGGCCTCGATGGAGCCGCGGAGCTCCCGCTTGCTCAGCGGACGGCGCGTCCCGAGCAGACACAGCGCGAGATTCATCAGCCGCTCGGACTTGGCAATCGCCATCGACGCCCCGCACCCTTCCGCCGGTTCCACTTCTCGGACGTCCGACCGTACCGCCCCGGGGTGTCGGGACCAAAGCCGAGGGCCCCCGCCGTGGACGGCGGGGGCCCCGGAACGACCTGGACCGGGTCAGCCCCGTACGGCCACGAGGTCGCAGACGAAGATCAGCGTCTCGCCCGGGGCGATCTTGCCGCCGGCGCCGCGGTCGCCGTAGGCGAGGTGGGCGGGGATGGTCAGCTGGCGGCGGCCGCCGACCTTCATGCCCTGGATGCCCGTGTCCCAGCCCTGGATGACCTGGCCGGCGCCGAGCTTGAACTCGAGCGGGGTGCCGCGGTTCCAGGAGGCGTCGAACTCCTCGCCGGTGGAGAAGGCCACGCCCACGTAGTGGACCTGCGCGAAGTGGCCGGCCTTGGCGACCTCGCCGTCGCCCTCCCAGATGTCCTTGATCTCCAGGTCCTTCGGCGGCTCGCCGCCCGGGAAGTCGATCTCGGGCTTCTCGATGCTCACTGAACTGCTCCTCAAACCGATGAACTGCGCGATGACGTTCCGCGCGAACGGGACAGTCTTACACCTTCGTCAGGATGTCCACGGCGAAGACCAGCGTGGAGTTCTTCGGGATGCCCTGCTGCTCCTTGTCGCCGAACGCCTCGGACGGCGGGGCGACGATCAGGACACGGCTGCCGATCTTCTTGCCGACGAGACCGTCCTTGAGGCCCTTCAGCGTCAGGTTCGCGAGCGGGAAGTTCGCGGGCTTGCCCGTGGTGTAGGTCGAGTCGAAGACCTTGCCGTCCTTCCACAGGGCGGCGACGTAGTTCACGACGACCGTGTCGGTGGCCTTGACCGCCTCGCCGTTGGACTCGAGCACGTAGTTCGAGACCAGCTTGGTCGGCGGGTCGGTCTTCGGGACCGTCAGCGAGGGGGCCTTGCCGTCGGTGTTCGTACCGACCTTCGGCAGGTCCTTGTCGTCCTGGGCGACCACGGTGCCCGTGGCGGACTTCGGGATCGTCACGGCCTTCAGGATGTCCACGACGAAGACGAGGGTGGCGTTGGGCTTGATGCTCGGCGGCGAGCCGGCCGCACCGTAACCGAGCTCCGGCGGGATGCCGATCTCGATGCGGCTGCCGACCTTCTGGCCCTCCAGGCCCTGGTCCCAGCCCTTGATGACCTTGCCCTCGCCGAGTGTCAGGCTGAACGGCTCGCCGCGGTCGAAGCTGTTGTCGAAGGGGGTGGTGGAGTCCCAGGCCTGGCCCAGATAGTTGACCGAGAGCGCGTCGCCCTTCTTCGTCACCGGGCCCTTGCCCTCGCTGATGACGTTGACCTTGAGTTCCTTGGGCGGGTCGCCCTCGCCCTTGGCGAGGGTCGGCTTCTCCCCGAACTTCTGCCCCGCGGTGATGGCGGGCAGCCCGTTCTTCATCGAGGCGGAATCGGAGCCCTTGTCGTCGCTGCCGCACGCCGCTGTGGAGAGCAGCAGCAGCGGGACGACGAGAAGGCCGGCAAGTCGGCGCACGTGTTCCTCAGATCTCAGACGGCACAGTAGTTGTGCCGACACTCTAGGCGCTCCTCCTGTCACGTCGAGGGCCCCGCACGCCGAACGTGCGGGGCCCTGCCGGTCGATCCGACCTGCCTACATTCCGGCGATCAGCTTTTCCACCCGGTCGTCGACGGACCGGAACGGGTCCTTGCACAACACCGTGCGCTGAGCCTGGTCGTTGAGCTTGAGGTGGACCCAGTCGACGGTGAAGTCCCGCCGCTGCTCCTGCGCGCGGCGGATGAAGTCGCCGCGCAGCCGGGCCCGAGTGGTCTGCGGGGGCACCGACTTGCCCTCGAAGATCTTCAGGTCGTTGCAGATGCGGGCCGCCTGGCCGTTCTTCTGGAGCAGGTAGTACAGCCCGCGACGACGGTGGATGTCGTGGTAGGCGAGGTCTATCTGCGCGACCCTCGGGTTCGACATGGTCATGTTGTGCTTGGCCCGGTACCGCTCGATGAGCTTGTACTTCATGACCCAGTCGATCTCGGTCTCGATCCGGTCGAGCTGCTCGCTCTCGATCGCGTCGAGCGTACGGCCCCACAGCTCCAGGACCTGGGCGACCGTGCCGGAGCGGATGCCCCGGCGGTCGACGAAGTCCACGGCCTTCTCGTAGTACTCGCGCTGGACCTCCAGGGCGGAGGCCTCGCGGCCGCTGGCGAGGCGGACCTTGCGCTGTCCGGTGATGTCGTGGCTGACCTCGCGGATGGCCCGGATGGGGTTCTCCAGGGTCAGGTCGCGCATCACCGTGCCCGCCTCGATCATGCGGAGCACGAGGTCGGTGGCGCCGACCTTGAGCAGCATGGTCGTCTCGGACATGTTGGAGTCGCCGACGATGACGTGCAGCCGGCGGTAGCGCTCGGCGTCGGCGTGCGGTTCGTCCCGGGTGTTGATGATGGGGCGCGAGCGGGTGGTGGCGGAGCTGACGCCCTCCCAGATGTGCTCGGCGCGCTGGGAGACGCAGTAGACCGCGCCGCGGGGGGTCTGGAGGACCTTTCCCGCGCCGCAGATGAGCTGCCGCGTCACGAGGAAGGGAATGAGGATGTCCGCGAGCCGGGAGAACTCTCCGTGCCGGGCGACGAGATAGTTCTCGTGGCAGCCGTAGGAGTTTCCGGCCGAGTCGGTGTTGTTCTTGAAGAGGTAGACGTCGCCCGCGATTCCCTCCTCGTGCAGGCGGCGTTCGGCGTCGACGAGCAGGCCCTCGAGAATGCGCTCGCCCGCCTTGTCGTGGGTGACCAGTTCGGTCACGTTGTCGCATTCCGGTGTGGCGTATTCCGGATGCGAACCCACGTCCAGGTACAGGCGGGCGCCGTTCCGCAGGAAGACATTGCTGCTGCGGCCCCATGACACGACACGGCGGAAGAGGTAGCGCGCCACTTCGTCAGGAGACAGTCGGCGCTGTCCCCTGAACGTGCACGTGACGCCGTACTCGTTCTCCAGCCCGAAAATGCGGCGGTCCATGTCTGAACATTACGCCTGACGGCGTGCGCTGAAACCGGGTTGGACGTCCCCGTTTCGATCATTTTCCGATCAGTGCGTGTTCTTTTCCGTCTGTACGGCGGTGGGGACCGGCTCCGCGACGGCGTGTCGCGCGACTCCTTCGGCCGTCCGGGGGGCGGCGAGGACACGCCCGGTGGCGAGCAGGACCAGGAGCGCGACGAGCCCGCCCGCGCCGGCCACCGCGAACCCGGCCACCGTTCCGGCCAGTTCGATCGCGGGCCCCGCGACGGCGGAGCCCAGGGCCGCGCCGACGCCGAAGGTGGTCACCAGCCAGGAGAAGGCCTCGGTGACGGTGCCGCTCGGGGCGTGCCGGTCGACCACGATGAACGCGCAGGCGAGGGCGGGGGCGAGGAAGACCCCGGAGAGCACCGAGAGGCCGGTCATGGCGACGGGGCCGGGGGTGAGCATCAGCGGCAGGTAGCAGACGGCGAGGAGGCCCACGAGGACCCGCAGCCGCCCCTCGGGCGCCCCGGACCACTGCCGCGCGCCGTAGAGGACGCCGCCGCCCAGCGCGCCCAGGCCGAGGGCGGCCATCAGCCAGCCGTACACGGAGGGCGTGCCCCGGTCGTCGGCGTAGGCGACCGCGGCGACCGTGATGGAGCCGAGGGCGAGGCCGACGAAGAAGAACGAGCCGAGGAGGGCGAGGAGCCCGGGCGAGCGCAGGGCGCCCAGCCAGTGGGCCTCGCGGGCGGCGGAGCGCCAGGCGCGGGACGGCTCGGAGAGGACGACGGCGAGGGCGCCGAGGATGCCCAGGACGTTGATGACGAGGAGGGCGGCGGCGGGCGAGCGCAGGGCGACCAGGAGCGTCACCAGGAGGGGGCCCACGGTGAACATGACCTCCTGGGCGACGGCGTCCAGGGCGTACGCCCGGTGGACCCGGTCCTCGCGGCCCAGGACGCTCGGCCACAGGGCGCGCAGGCCGCCCTCCAGGGGCGGGGTGAAGAGGCCGGCGGCCACGACGGCGGCGTAGGCCAGGGCCAGGTGCCCGATGCCGGTGAGGGCGAAGAGGGCCATGCCGAGGGCGGAGAGCACGGCGGCGGGCAGCTGGACGCGGGGCTGGCCCTTGAGGTCGACGGCGCGGCCGAGGAGCGGCTGTCCGACGGCGTTGGCGACGCCGTAGGCCGCGATGAGCCCGCCGGCCAGCGTGTAGCTGCCGCCCTGGTCCCGGACGAACAGGGTCATGGCGATGGGGCCGGTGCCGTTGGGCAGGCGCCCGACGAGGGTTCCGGCGAGGAGCCGGGCCGCGTGGGGCGCCCGGAGTATGTCGAGATAGCCGCCGTGCGCGGGGGCCTCGGTGGCCATGTCACTCTCCCGTCACCTCGGCATCAGGCCGGGGTTTTACGTATAACGTCCAGAGTCATACGTACCATGTCGCCTGTACGCGGGTCCACCCCGCACCCCCGCCCCGATCCACCGTCCCACGCGGAGGCCCCCCGTGCAGTCCCACGACCCGCTCGGCGGCGCCCGCCCCACCAGCCGGGACGTCGCCCGGACCGCGGGCGTCTCCCAGGCCACCGTCTCCCTCGTCCTCGGCGACAAGTGGCGGGGCCGCGTCTCCGAGCGCACCGCCGAGTCGGTCCGCCTCGCCGCCCACGAGCTGGGCTACCGGCCCAACCTCGCCGCCCGCAACCTGCGCCTCGGCCGCACCCGCACGGCCCTCCTCGTGGTGCCCGCGCTCACCAACGAGTTCTTCGCCCACGTGTACACCGGAGCCGCCGCCGTGGCGGCCCGGCACGGCTTCGGCGTCGTCCTCTACCCCTCCCCCGACGGCGTCGGCCCCGCCCGCGACCCCTTCGCCTCGGCCCAGGCCGCCCTGGACGGCGTGATCGCCTCCTCGATGGCCACCGACGCCCTCAAGGCCCTCCGGGGCACCGGCCTGCCCCTCGTCATGCTCGACAGCGACCCGGCCGACCCGGGAGCCGCCGCCCATGTGAACCTCGACGTCGCCGACGGCATGCGCCGGGTGACCGACCACCTGCTCGCCCTCGGCCACCGCCGCTTCCTCCACCTAGCGTCCGCCGCGCCGTCCTGGACCTTCGACGTGCGGGCCGAGGTGCTCGCCCACGCCCTGCGCGGCGCGGACGTGCGCACCGTGCGCTCGGCGCTGAACGTCGCGGACGCCCGGGAGGCCGCCGGCCGGGCCCTCGCCGCTCCCGGCGCCCGGCCCACGGCGGTGATCTGCGACGACGACATCCTCGCGGCCGGCGTCTGCAAGGCCGCGCGCCGGCTCGGCCTGCGGGTCCCCGAGGACCTCTCGGTCACCGGCTTCGACGACATGGCCCTGGCGACCGTGCTGGAGCCCGAGCTGACCACGGTCCGGCTGCCCGCCGAGGAGTTCGGCCGCCGGGGCATGGAAGCGCTCCTCGCCGTTCTCGCGGGCGAACGGCCCGAGCCCGTCTCCTTGCCCGTCGGCCTGGTCCCGCGCGGCTCCACGGGCCCCGCACCGGCCGCCTGAGCGCCGGTACGACGGAGGGGCCCCGGTCCACCCGGACCGGGGCCCCTCCGTCGCAGAGCCGCGACTACTCCTCGGGCACCTCGTCCGAGGGCTCGTCCGTCTTCGCCGCCGCCGCGTTGTCCGCCTCCAGGAGACGCGACAGCTGGCGGCCGACGATCCGCTTGAACTTGCGCTGCTGCGGACGCGTGCGGTCCAGCACCGCCACCTCCAGGCGCTCCGCGGGGATCTCCCGCTCGGTGCCGTTGGTGTCCCGCGACAGGGCCTGCACGGCCAGCTTCAGGGCCTCGGCCAGCGTCATGCCGTCCCGGTGCCGCTGGTCGAGGAAGGAGCTGATCTGCTCCGCGTTCCCGCCGACCGCGACCGAGCCGTGCTCGTCCACGATCGAGCCGTCGTGCGGCAGCCGGTAGATCTGGTCGCCCTCCGGCTCGGAGCCGACCTCGGCGACGACCAGCTCCACCTCGTAGGGCTTCTCCCCCGCGCTGGAGAAGATCGTGCCCAGGGTCTGGGCGTAGACGTTGGCCAGGCCGCGCGCGGTGACGTCGTCCCGGTCGTAGGTGTAGCCCCGCAGGTCGGCGTAGCGCACACCGCCGATGCGGAGGTTCTCGTACTCGTTGTACTTGCCGGCGGCCGCGAAGCCGATCCGGTCGTAGATCTCGCTGAACTTGTGCAGCGCACGGGACGGGTTCTCACCGACGAAGACGATGCCGTCGGTGTACTGGAGGACGACCAGGCTGCGGCCGCGGGCGATGCCCTTGCGGGCGTACTCGGCCCGGTCCGCCATGGCCTGCTGGGGTGAGACATAGAACGGCGTGGACACCGGCTACCGTCCCTTTCTTCCGGTCTGAAGGGCTTCTGCGGGCGACGGAACGGTCAGAGCAGGGCGGCGCGCGGCCCGTCGGGCTGCTCCAGACGCCGCTCGGTGACCGATCGGGCCAGCTCGGAGGACTCCGCCTCGCTGAGCCTGCGGAAACCCTCGTCGGTGATGACGGTGACGATCGGGAAGATCCGGCGGGCCATGTCGGGACCGCCGGTCGCCGAGTCGTCGTCCGCCGCGTCGTAGAGCGCCTGCACCACCAGCGTGGTGGCCTGCTCCTCGGTCAGGTCGGCGCGGTACAGCTTCTTCATCGAGCCGCGCGCGAAGATCGAGCCGGAGCCGGTGGCGGCGAAGCCGTGCTCCTCGGAGCGGCCGCCCGTCACGTCGTACGAGAAGATCCGGCCCTTCTCCTTGCCCTCGTCCCAGCCCGCGAAGAGCGGCACGACGGCGAGCCCCTGCATGGCCATGCCCAGGTTGCCCCGGATCATGGTGGAGAGACGGTTCGCCTTGCCCTCCAGGGAGAGCGTCGCGCCCTCCACCTTCTCGAAGTGCTCCAGCTCCAGCTGGAACAGCTTGACCATCTCCACGGCGAGGCCGGCGGTGCCGGCGATGCCGACGGCCGAGTACTCGTCGGCCGGGAACACCTTCTCGATGTCCCGCTGCGCGATCATGTTCCCCATGGTGGCCCGGCGGTCACCGGCGAGCACGACGCCCCCCGGGAACGTCGCGGCCACGATGGTGGTGCCGTGCGGGGCCTCGACGATCCCCTCGGGCAGCTTCCGGTTCCCCGGGAGCAGCTCCGGCGAGTGATCCGCCAGGAAGTCCATGAACGAGGACGACCCCGGCGTCAGGAAGGCCGCCGGCAGACGCCCGGTGCTTCGAGGGTTGGCTTCCACGCGATTCCTTCCGGTGGGACAGTCGGCCGGTCGTGGGAGGCACCGGCTGATCTTGGATGCTGTGCACGGACCTTACCCGTGCCACCGCTTGTCATCCGTCCCCGGACCCACGGCTTTCACCGGGCTCCGGGGACGGAGGACGACAGGCGCGTGAGGCGGCTACTCGCCGCCCTTCTGAACGAAGGAACGCACGAAGTCCTCTGCGTTCTCCTCGAGCACGTCGTCGATCTCGTCCAGGACGGAGTCCACGTCGTCGCTCAGCTTCTCCTGGCGTTCCTTGAGGTCGGAGCTCGCCTCGGTGGTGGTCTCCTCGACCTCCTCCGTGGATCGCGTCGCCTTCTGCTGTCCGCCGCCGGTGTCCTTGGTCGCCATATCCCTCACCCCGCTCGAATCGGCCCGCTCGGTTGAGTCCGTACAAGATCAGACCCTATAGGTCGGGTCTGATTTCGGCCCCGCAGTTTCCACAACGCCCGGGCACTGATTCCATGATTCCCAGCGCCGGGGCATTTCAGGCCCGTACCGGGCCCCCGGTTCAGCCGCCGGACAGGACGCGGACGAGTTCCTCCGCGGTCCGGCAGCGGTCCAGCAGTGACTTCACGTGGGCCTTGGTGCCGCGCAGCGGCTCCAGGGTCGGCACGCGCTGGAGGGAGTCCCGGCCGGGCAGGTCGAAGATCACCGAGTCCCAGGAGGCCGCGGCGACGTCGTCGGCGTACTGCTCCAGGCAGCGGCCCCGGAAATAGGCCCTGGTGTCCTCCGGAGGCGCCGTCTCGGCCCGCTCCACCTCGGCCTCGTCCAGCAGCCGCTTCATGCGCCCGCGGGCCACCAGACGGTTGTAGAGGCCCTTGTCGGGGCGTACGTCCGCGTACTGGAGGTCCACCAGGTGCAGCCGGGCCGCGTCCCAGTCCAGGCCGTCCCGGCGCCGGTAGCCCTCCATGAGCTCCCGCTTGGCGACCCAGTCCAGCTCGCCGGCGAGGCTCATCGGATCGGTCTCCAGGCGCCCCAGGGTGTCCTCCCAGCGCGAGAGGACGTCCATGGTCTGCTCGTCCGCGTCGGAGCCGTAGCGCTCCTCCACGTACTTCCTGGCCAGCTCGAAGTACTCCATCTGGAGCTGGACCGCGGTCAGCGTCCGGCCGCTGCGGAGCGTGATCAGGTACTGGAGCGACGGGTCGTGCGAGACCTGGTGCAGGGTGCGGACCGGCTGGTCGACGGCGAGGTCGACCGTGATGAAGCCGTCCTCGATCATCGAGAGGACGAGGGCGGTGGTGCCGAGCTTGAGGTAGGTGGAGATCTCCGAGAGGTTCGCGTCGCCGATGATCACGTGCAGGCGGCGGTACTTCTCGGCGTCGGCGTGCGGCTCGTCCCGGGTGTTGATGATGGGCCGCTTGAGGGTGGTCTCCAGGCCCACCTCGACCTCGAAGTAGTCGGCGCGCTGGCTGAGCTGGAAGCCGTTCTCCCGCCCGTCCTGGCCGATGCCGACCCGTCCCGCGCCGGTGACGACCTGGCGGGAGACGAAGAAGGGCGTGAGGTGGCGCACGATGTCCGAGAAGGGGGTCTCCCGCTTCATCAGGTAGTTCTCGTGCGTGCCGTAGGACGCGCCCTTGTTGTCGGTGTTGTTCTTGTAGAGGTGGATGGGCTGGGCCCCGGGGAGCTGGGCGGCGCGCTCGGCCGCCTCGGCCATGATCCGCTCGCCGGCCTTGTCCCAGAGGACGGCGTCGCGCGGGTTGGTGACCTCGGGCGCGCTGTACTCGGGGTGGGCGTGGTCCACGTAGAGGCGGGCCCCGTTGGTGAGGATCACGTTGGCCAGGCCGATGTCCTCGTCGGTGAGCTGGCTGGAGTCGGCGGCCTCGCGGGCGAGGTCGAAGCCGCGGGCGTCCCGCAGCGGGTTCTCCTCCTCGAAGTCCCAGCGGGCGCGGCGCGCCCGGTGCATCGCCGCCGCGTAGGCGTTGACGATCTGGGACGAGGTGAGCATGGCATTGGCGTTCGGGTGTCCCGGGACGGAGATCCCGTACTCCGTCTCGATGCCCATTACTCGCCGTACGGTCATGCGGCCCTCCTTGCCCGGCGGCGCTCACGGTGCGCGACTCGGCGGTACCGATGAGCCTAGAACGGCTCCGCGCTGGTGGGGAGATCGGTTGCGGCATTTCCCTGTGAGGCCGGGAAATGCCGGGTGGAATGCGTCGGCTGCGGATGCCCGGTTTCCGGACATCCGCAGCCGGTGGGCGTTTTACAGGTACTGGCCGGTATTGGCCACCGTGTCGATGGAGCGTCCGGTGTCCGCGCCCTGCTTTCCGGTGACGAGCGTGCGGATGAACACGATCCGCTCGCCCTTCTTTCCGGAGATCCGGGCCCAGTCGTCGGGGTTGGTGGTGTTGGGCAGGTCCTCGTTCTCCTTGAACTCGTCCACGCAGGCCTGGAGGAGGTGGGAGACCCGGATGCCCTTCTGGTTGTGGTCGAGGAAGGCCTTGATGGCCATCTTCTTGGCCCGGTCGACGATGTTCTGGATCATCGCGCCGGAGTTGAAGTCCTTGAAGTACAGGACTTCCTTGTCGCCGTTGGCGTACGTGACTTCGAGGAAGCGGTTCTCCTCGGATTCCGCGTACATCTGCTCGACGACGGACTGGATCATTCCGTGGGCGGCGGCGGCCTTCGAGCCGCTGTGCTCGGAGATGTCGTCCGAGTGGAGCGGCAGGTTGGCCGTGAGGTACTTCGCGAAGATGTCCTTCGCGGCCTCCGCGTCCGGACGCTCGATCTTGATCTTGACGTCGAGCCGGCCGGGCCGCAGGATCGCCGGGTCGATCATGTCCTCGCGGTTGGAGGCGCCGATGACGATGACGTTCTCCAGGCCCTCCACGCCGTCGATCTCGGCGAGCAGCTGCGGGACGATGGTGTTCTCCACGTCCGAGCTGACACCGGAGCCGCGGGTGCGGAAGAGGGATTCCATCTCGTCGAAGAAGACGATCACGGGGGTGCCCTCGCTCGCCTTCTCCCGGGCACGCTGGAAGACGAGGCGGATGTGCCGCTCGGTCTCACCGACGTACTTGTTGAGGAGCTCGGGGCCCTTGATGTTGAGGAAGTAGGACTTCCCCGCGGGCTGACCGGTCACCTCGGCGACCTTCTTGGCCAGGGAGTTGGCCACGGCCTTCGCGATCAGCGTCTTGCCGCAGCCGGGCGGGCCGTAGAGCAGGATGCCCTTGGGCGGCCGCAGTTCGTGCTCCTTGAAGAGGTCCGGGTAGAGGTACGGGAGCTCGACCGCGTCGCGGATCAGCTCGATCTGGTTGCCCAGACCGCCGATCTTGTCGTAGTCGACGTCCGGGACCTCTTCAAGAACGAGCTCCTCGACCTCGCTCTTGGGGACCACCTCGTAGACGTAGCCGGACCTGGGGTCGAGCAGCAGGGCGTCGCCGGCGCGGATGGTGACGTCCAGCAGAGGCTCGGCGAGCCTCACCACCCGCTCCTCGTCGGTGTGCCCCACCACCAGGGCGCGCTCGCCGTCCTCGAGGATCTCCTTGAGGGTGACGATGTCCCCGGCGCGCTCGAACTCCATGGCCTCGACCACGTTGAGCGCTTCGTTGAGCATGACTTCCTGGCCGCGCTTGAGCCCTTCGAGCTCGATGCTCGGGCTGACGTTCACCCGGAGCTTGCGGCCCCCGGTGAAGATGTCGCACGTGCCGTCCTCATTGGCCTGCAGGAAGACACCGAAGCCGGCCGGCGGCTGCGCGAGCCGGTCGACCTCCTCCTTGAGGGCCACGATCTGGTCGCGGGCCTCACGGAGCGTGTTCGCGAGTCGTTCGTTCTGCGCGGACACGCCGGCCAGGTTGCTCTGCAGCTCGACGATCCGCTCTTCGAGAATCCTCGTGTGGCGCGGAGAGTCGGCGAGCTTGCGGCGCAGGACGGCGATTTCCTGCTCGAGATAGGCAACCTGACCGGCGGGGTCTTCAGACCCCCGCCCCGGCCGGATGCCGCGGTTGATGTCGTCGTCGTGGGCTGCCACGGTCCTCACCTCCTCCAAGGGGAGCTGGACGCTTCCTGACCCTACCTGCGTGGGTGGTGATTGAAACCCCTAGATCAAAAAGACTCCGGGGTGTGTCCGATCTTCACCCTTGCGCTTCCCCTCTCGCCAGGGGAATACCCACCCTTCACGGTCTGAAAGCGGGCGGTTGTATCGTCGTCATCGGTCAACACCCGTCAGGGGTGGCCCGACTTATCGCGCGAAGCAGAAACGGCAGGAGATATGACCGTGCAGCACGAGGCCCCGGGGACGGGCGCCGAGGAGGCGCTGGAAGTCTGGATCGACCAGGACCTGTGCACCGGTGACGGGATCTGCGCGCAGTACGCGCCCGAGGTCTTCGAGCTCGACATCGACGGGCTCGCTTATGTGAAGAGCTCCGACGACGAGCTGCTCCAGGACGCGGGGGCCACCACGCCGGTGCCGCTGCCCCTGCTCCAGGACGTGGTGGACTCCGCGAAGGAGTGCCCGGGCGACTGCATCCATGTGCGCCGGGTCTCGGACAAGGTCGAGGTGTACGGCCCCGACGCCGAGTGACGGCTCAGACGCCGAGCGCGTCGACCCCGTCGCCGCGGACGAAGGCGCCGCCCCGCCAGCGCCAGCTGACCTGCTCCTCCTCGTCGGGGCAGCAGCTGGGCACGTCGGGGGACGAGTAGCCGAGCAGGGTGGCGCGCACGGCTCCGTCGCGCACGGCGAGCTCGGTGACGTTCCGGTGCTGCTCGGGTGCGACGAGCGTGGCCACCACGCGCGCGGGGGTGCCGCCGTCCTTGCCGCGGGTGAGGACGTAGACGCCGCTCGGCGGGGTGCCGGAGCCGGCTTCGCAGTGCACGACCGCAACGGTCTCGGGGTTCCCGTCGCCGTCGAGGTCTCCGGAGACCCGCTTCGCGACGGTACGGGGCCCTCCCCCGCATTCCAGGGGGTAGGAGACCGTGGCGGCGTCGGGAGCGGGGGCCGGGCGCGGGGCGGCGGCCTGGACGGTGCCGGCCCCGGCGGGGCCGGGCTGGAGCAGTCCGGCGAGGGCGACGACCGCGGCGGTCGCGGTGGCGGTGGCCAGCCAGTGGGCCGGCCGGGCGTGGGTGTGGGCGAGGTCCGCGAGGTCCGGGGCGGCGGAGGGCTGCACGCGAGACGTCTCCTGTGGGGTGGTGCGGCGGGGTTCCCGGCATCGTGCCACACGTCACAGGGGGACGGAACAGGTGGGGTGGACGTCGGTCGACGGATCTCGCCCCGCGGCGGACGTCCGGCCGCCCGGCCCCCCGGGGCGGCGAACATGAGGACGCCGCCGCCGAGTTCTCCCGCGAGGGCGGGGAACTCGACGGCGGCGCGGTGTGAATGTCGGGACGTCAGCCCCGGTGCCGGGAGCCGGCCAGGTTCCGGGACTCAGCCCTTGTTGGGGCCCTCGTAGTCCTCGCCGTAGGCGCCCTTGGCGGGGCGGCGGCGGCGCATCGGGGGCTCGACCCCGTCCGCGAGGCGGCGGGCGGTGACGAGGAAGCCGGTGTGGCCGATCATGCGGTGATCGGGGCGGACGGCGAGGCCCTCGACGTGCCAGTTGCGGATCATGGACTCCCAGGGCTGCGGCTCGGCGTAGCAGCCGAACTCGCGGATGGACTCCACGGTGCGGGCGAGCTGGGTGGTGGTCGCCACGTAGCAGCAGAGGATGCCGCCGGGGACGAGGGCCTTGGAGACGGCCTCCAGGCACTCCCAGGGGGCGAGCATGTCCAGGATGACGCGGTCGACGTCGGTGTCGGACAGGTTGTCCTGGAGGTCGCCGACGGTCAGCTGCCACGCGGGGTGGGGGCCGCCGAAGTAGCGCTCGACGTTGCCCTTGGCGATCTCGGCGAAGTCCTCGCGGCGCTCGTAGGAGTGCAGCATGCCGCTGTCTCCGATGGCGCGCAGGAGGAAGCTGCTCAGCGATCCCGAGCCCACTCCCGCTTCCACGACGCGGGCGCCGGGGAAGATGTCGGCGAAGGCCAGGATCTGCCCCGCGTCCTTGGGGTAGACCACGGCTGCGCCGCGGGGCATGGACAGGACGTAGTCGGGGAGCAGGGGGCGCAGCGCGAGGTAGGCGACGTTTCCGGTGGTACGGACAACGCTGCCCTCGGGGGCGCCGATCAGTTCGTCGTGCGGGAAAGAACCCTTGTGGGTGTGGAAGTTCTTTCCCTCTTCGAGCGTGAACGTGTAGTGACGGCCCTTGGGGTCGGTCAGCTGAACCTGGTCCCCGACCTTGAAGGGCCCGCGTCGGCGGGCGGCACCGGTCGGTTCGGACATGTGACCAGAGTACCGGTGTCACGCGGACGGTCGTGCCATGGCCCGGACGAAGGCCCGCTCGACGTCGGTGGTGGCGAGGACCCCGTAGATCTCGCCGGTGTCCTCCACCACCAGGTACTCGGTGGCGGGGCTGGCGCGGAGGTGGTCGAGGAGGGGCTGGCCGGTGAGTTCGGCGGGGACCCGCATGCCGTCGGTGAGGTCCTGGGCGAGGGTGCTGACGGCGACCCAGGGACGGCGGTGCTGGGGCACGGCGGCGATGGCGGCCTCGCGGACGATGCCGGTGGGTTCGCCGGTGGCGTCGACGACGACGAGGGCGCGGGCGCCGGCCTCGTTGGCGCGGCGGAGGGCCTCGGAGAGGGGCGTGACCGGTTCCACGGGGATGGCGCGGCGGGTGAGGGCGCGGGCGCGGAGCTCGGGGAGGTGCTCGCGGAGGCGGGCCATGCGGAGGCTGTTGCCGGCGCCGGTCCAGATGATGGCGGCGAGGATGGCGGCGAGGAGCGCGTCGGTGACGGTCTCGAAGCCGCTGATGTCGTCGGTGGAGTTGCCCAGGAGGCCGGTGCGGGTGAGCAGGGGCAGGCCGACGAGGACGAGGACGGCGAGGGCGCGGCCGACCCAGGCGGCGGCGACGGTGCCGCTCATGGGCTTGCCGGTGATCTTCCAGACGACGGCGCGGAGCATGCGGCCGCCGTCGAGGGGGAGGCCGGGGAGCAGGTTGAAGGCGGCGACGATCAGGTTGGAGATCATCAGGCCGCCGAGGAGGACGCCGGGGACGGTGCCGGGCTCGACCGCGTAGAGCGAGAGGTAGAACACGCCGGCGAGGACGAGGGAGAGCAGGGGGCCGACGAAGGCGAGGACGAATTCGCGGCCGGGGGTCTCGGTCTCCTTCTCGATCTCGGAGACGCCGCCGAAGAACTGGAGCTGGATGCGGCGCACCGGGAGCTTGAAGCGGAGCGCGGCGAGGGTGTGGGCGAGCTCGTGGACGAGCACCGAGGCGTAGAAGGCGACGGCGAAGAAGAGGGAGACGAGGTAGCGGGCGGCGCCGAGCTCGGGCAGGACCCGGTCGATCTGGTCGCCGAAGACCCAGGTGATCAGGGCGGCGACGACGAACCAGCTGGGGGCGACGTAGACGGGCACGCCGAAGGGCCGTCCCATGAGGATCCCGCCGCCGGGCTCCTCGGTCCGCTGCGGCTTGGGCTCGTCCTGGTTCACGGGTTCCTTTCGTCGCGTGGTGTGACCCGCGTCGGTGCGTCACGGTTCGATCATGCAGTGCGGCGGGGTCCCAGGTCGATGGTATTCCGCCCGCTGTCGGCGGCGGGTCGTAGGGTCTTGTCATGAGTACGAGCGAGCAGGTGCCGGCGGAGCCCCGGGCACCCATGTCGTTGTCGCCCTCGCGGGCGAGCGATTTCATGCAGTGTCCCCTGCTGTACCGGTTCCGGGTGATCGACCGGCTGCCGGAGAAGCCGAGCGCGGCGGCGACGCGGGGCACGCTGGTGCACGCGGTGCTCGAGCGGCTCTTCGACGATCCGGCGGCGGAGCGGACGGCGTCGCGGGCGAAGTCGATGGTGCCGGGGCAGTGGGAGCGGCTCCTCGCCTCGAAGCCGGAGCTGGCCGAGCTGTTCGCGGAGGATCCGGAGGGGGAGCGGCTCGCGGGCTGGCTGGGCGAGGCGGAGGGGCTGGTCGAGCGGTGGTTCACGCTGGAGGACCCGACGCGTCTGGAGCCGGCCGAGCGCGAGCTGTTCGTGGAGACGGAGCTGGATTCGGGGCTGCGGCTGCGCGGGGTGATCGACCGGGTCGACGTGGCGCCCTCGGGCGAGGTGCGGATCGTCGACTACAAGACGGGGAAGGCGCCGCGGCCCGAGTACCGGGACGGCGCGCTGTTCCAGATGACCTTCTACGCGCTGGTGGTGTGGCGGCTGAAGGGGGTGATCCCGCGGCGGCTGCAGCTGGTGTACCTGGGCAGCGGGGAGGTGCTGACGTACGACCCGGTGGAGGCGGATCTGCTGCGGGTGGAGCGGAAGCTGCTGGCGCTGTGGGACGCGATCCGGCTGGCCACGGAGTCGGGCGACTGGCGGCCGCGGCCGACGAAGCTGTGCGGTTGGTGTGACCATCAGGCGGTCTGCCCGGAGTTCGGGGGGACTCCCCCGGTCTATCCCCTGAAGATCGTTTCCGCGCGCCCGCCGGAGTCGGGTGAATCGGGGCAGGGCAGAATGGACCCGGCCCGGCCGTCTTCCTGAGCACGGGCCGCGCCGTGTCGGGCGTGCCGCGTGAGCTCAGCCCCGTGAAGGAGCCCTTGTGACGATCCGCGTCCTGTTGGTCGACGATCAGCCGCTGCTGCGGACCGGCTTCCGGATGATCCTGGAGGCGGAGCAGGACATCGCCGTGGTGGGTGAGGCCGGGGACGGTCTGCAGGCGCAGGAGCAGGTGCGCGCGCTGCAGCCGGACGTGGTCCTGATGGACATCCGGATGCCGCGGATGGACGGGGTGGAGGCGACCCGGCAGATCACGGGTCCGGGGCGGGACGGTCCGGCGAAGGTGCTGGTCCTGACGACCTTCGATCTGGACGAGTACGTGGTGGAGGCGCTGCGGGCGGGGGCGAGCGGCTTCCTCCTGAAGGACGCTCCGGCGAACGAGCTGGTGCAGGCGATCCGCGTGGTGGCGGCGGGCGAGGCGATGCTGGCCCCGTCGATCACGCGCCGGCTGCTCGACAAGTACTCGGCGCATCTGCCGACGGGCGAGGAGCAGGTGCCCGACACGCTGAACACCCTGACGGACCGTGAGGTGGAGGTCCTGAAGCTGGTGGCGCGGGGCCTGTCGAACGCGGAGATCGCGGCGGACCTGTTCGTCAGCGAGACGACGGTGAAGACGCACGTGGGTCATGTGCTGACGAAGCTGGGGCTGCGGGACCGGGTGCAGGCCGCGGTGTACGCGTACGAGAGCGGTCTGGTGCGGCCGGGGGCCGGCGGCCAGTAGTCGCGGGAACGACGGAGGGCCCGGTGCGCGTGGTGCGTACCGGGCCCCCGTGCGTGGAGGGGGTGTCAGCCCTTGCGGATCTCCCAGAAGCGGAAGACGGTCGAGGCGTCGAGGGTCCATTCGAGACCGGTGACGTCCTCGCGGGCGACGGCGTACTGCTTGCCCTGCCAGAGCGGCAGGACGGGGAGCTCCTCGGCGACGAGGTCCTGGAGGTGTCCGTACTCGTCGGCGGTGGCGGCGCGGTCGGCGATGGCGGCGGTCTTCGGGAGGAGGCTGCCCGTGATGGTGCCGTTCTCGTAGTGGTTGCCGAGCACGTTGCCCTCGCCGAAGAAGGGGCTGGTGAAGTTGTCGGCGTCGGGGTAGTCGGGGACCCAGCCCTTGACGTAGACGCCGTACTTGCCGGCGGCGATGTCCTTCTCGTACTGCTCGTAGGGGACGGACTTCACGTCGGCGTCGAAGAGGCCGCTCGTGTTGAGCTGTTCGGCGATGGCCTTGAGCTCCTGGTCGGTGGCCGGGCCGTAGCGGCTGGGCGTGGACCAGAGGGTGAGCTTCACCTTGCCGGTGATGCCGGCGGAGCGGAGGGCCTTCTTCGCCTTGGCCTCGTCGGGGGTGCCGTAGGTGTCGAAGAAGGCGGTGTTGTGTCCGGCGATGCCGGCCGGGACGATCGAGTAGAGCGGGGTGGCCGTCGACTGGTAGACGTGCTCGACGAGGTCCTCGCGGTCGACGAGGTGGGCGATGGCCTTGCGGACGGCGAGCTTGCCGACGACCGGGTCCTTCATGTTGAAGACGAGGTGCTGGACCTCGGCGCTGCTGCCGGGGATGACCTCGATGCCCTTGTCGGCCGTGGTGGCGGAGTTCTCGAGGGCGGCGATGTCGTCGGCGGAGAGGCCTCGGTAGGCGACGTCCACGTCGCCGTCGGTGAAGGCCTTGGCGAGGGCCGCGCGGTCGCCGCGGTAGAGCTTGAGGGTGACCGCGCCGTTCTTGGGCTTGGCGTTGCCCTTGTAGCCGGGGTTGGCGGAGAAGACGGCCTCGGTGTCGCTGAACGAGTCCAGCTTGTACGGGCCGGAGCCGGTGGCCTTGCCGTCGGTGCGGAGCGCGTCGGCGGGGTAGTCGCGGTGGTCGACGATGGAGCCCGCGCCGGAGGCGATCTTGCTGGGGAAGGTGGCGTCCGGGACCTTGAGGCGGAAGACGACGGTCCGCTCGTCGGGGGTCTCGATGGTGTCGATGGTGGCGAGCAGCGGCGCCGGGCCGGAGGGGTCGGCGATCTTGAGGGCGCGCTCGAAGGAGAACTTGACGTCCTCCGAGGTGAGCTTGTTGCCGTTGGAGAAGGTGAGGCCGTCGCGCAGGGTGCAGGTGTAGACCTTGCTGCCGCCGGAGAACTCGCACTTGTCGGCGGCCTCGGGCTCCGGCTCGGAGCCGCCCTTCGGGAAGGCGAGGAGGGACTGGAAGACGTTGTTGAACAGCAGCCAGGAGCCGGGGTCGTAGCCGGCCGCCGGGTCGGTGGCGAGGATCTCGTCGGACATGCCGACGCGTATGCCGCCTCCGGAGCCGCCGGAGCCGCTTCCCTGCTCGGTGCCGCAGCCGCCGAGGAGGGCGGCGGACAGGCCGGCGGCGAGGGGGGCCGTCAGCCACTTGTTTCGTGCCTTCACAGAACTTGCCTCTTGATCTCTTGTCAGGCCGGCCGCGCAGGGGCGCGCGGCCGGGACAACGAAGGGGTCAGGCGGTGCCGCGGCCCAGTTCCCACAGCAGCAGGTCGGAGGAGGTGTTGAGGGCGTACTCGACTCCGTTGAGGTCGTCGCGGGCGGCGACGTACTGCTTGCCCTGCCACAGGGGCAGGACGGGGACGTCCTTGGCGATGATCTTCTGGATCTGCGCGTAGACGGGGCTCGCGGCGTTGCGGTCGGCCTGGCGGCGCGAGCGCGGGATGAGCTTCTCGCGGACGGTCTTGTTCACGTACGGGGTGTTGAGGAAGTTGTCGCTGTCGAGGAACGGCGCGATGTAGTTGTCCGGGTCCGGGTAGTCCGGGAACCAGCCGAGGCCGTAGACGGCGTAGTCGCCGCGCTTCTGGGCCGTGCGGAAGGTGGACCACTCGGCGCCCTGGACCTTGGCGTCGAAGAGCTCGCTGGCGACGAGCTGGTTCTTGAGCGCCTCGAACTCCTTGGCGGTCTCGGCGCCGTAGTGGTCGGTGGTGTAGTTGAGGGTCACCTTGACCGGCGTCTTGACGCCGGCGTCCTTGAGGATCTTGGCGGCGCGGGCGGGGTCGGGCTCGCCGTACTCGTCGAAGAAGGGGGTGGCGTGGCCGGTGATGCTGGAGGGGATCAGCGAGTAGAGCGGCTCGGCGGTGGGGCCGTAGACGAGGTTGACGAGGGCGCCCCGGTCGACGACGGCGGCCATGGCCTGGCGGACGGCCTTCTGCTCGACGGAGGGGGCCTCGGTGTTGAAGCCGAGGTAGCGGATCTCGAGGCCGGGGACCTCGGTCACCCGGATCTTCTCCTTGGGCGTCTCGGTCAGGTCCTTGATCTGCTTCTGCGACAGGGAGCGGGCCATCATGTCGATGTCGTCGCGCTCCAGGGCCGCGCCCATGGCGTCGGCGTCGGCGAAGGGGCGCAGTTCGACCTTGTCGTTGCGCAGGGTGACGTCGCCCTTGTACGCCGGGTTCTTGGTGAAGACGAAGCGGGTGGCCTTGTCGCCCTCGCGCTCGACCTTCATGGTGTACGGGCCCGAGCCGTCGACGTCGAAGCCGTCGCGGAGCTTGTCGGCGGCGTACTTGTCCTTGCTGAGGATGCCGGCGACGGGGGTGGAGAGCTTGTACGGGAAGGTGGCGTCGGGGGTCTTGAGGTGGAAGACGATCCCGTCGGTGCCCTGGGTCTCCACGGTGTCGATGTTCGCGAGGAGGGCGGCCGTGCCGTTGTCCGACTTGATCTTCAGGACGCGCTCGATGGAGAACTTGACGTCCTCGGCCGTGATGGGGGTGCCGTCGGCGAAGGTGAGGCCGGAGCGGAGCGTGCAGCGGTAGCTCTCGCTGGCCTTGTCGGAGAAGCCGCAGGTCTGGGCGGCCTCGGGGACGGGCTCGCCGCCGCCGCGGGGCACGTGCAGCAGGGTCTGGACGGTCTGGCGGAGGATGTTCCAGGCGCCGGTGTCGTAGGCGTAGGCCGGGTCGAGCGGGGCGGGGGCGTCCTCGGTGACGATGAACTGGTCCGTGGTGCCGACGGTGATGGCCCGGGCGTCCTCTGATCCGCCGCAGGCGGCGAGCAGGGGGGCGAGCAGTCCGGCCACGGCCGGCAGCACCAGGGTCTTGCGGTTCATCAGGGACGATCTCCTCATCCGGCACTGGGGTACAGCGGTCAGTGGAACTCCGCCGCCTGCCGCCCGGTCGGGGCGGGAGCGATCGGGCCGGGTGTTGCGATCGGTCCTGTGTTCACGGCGACTTGGGTATGCGCCGGTGCACGCGGTTATGCGGCGAAGTACTCGCGAAAGATTAGTGGGCGGCGCCGGTATCGCTTGACCGGGGCCGTACAGGGGCGTAATCGAAGAGTGATCATGGATGCGGCGGTCTCTATAACCATGCGCCGGACGTTGGGGACGACGCTTACCCAATCGGGACACAGGGGGCACCGAAACGTCCGGTTTTGGGACAGGGGACGAGAAAGGGCCACCCACCGTCCGGCACTCTGAGTGACCAAGGTCACGTAGACGCTTTTCGGTGAATGGCCCGATCGCTTTAACCGGATCGTTTTCCTCAGGGAAAGCTCAAATTCCCGTGATCAAGGTCCGCAGGAACGGCACGTCGACCTCTTCCAGCGAACGGACCACGACCCTGCCCGGGGACGGCGCGATGGGGGCGACGGAGGGCACCGCGACGACCCGGCAGCCCGCCGCCTCGGCGGCGGCCACACCGGTCGCGGTGTCCTCGATGACGGCACAGAGCGCGGGATCGGCCCCGACGCCCTGGGCGGCCGCCAGATACGGCTCGGGGTGCGGCTTGGTGCGGACGACCTCGTCACCGGCGACGGTGAGCGAGAAGCGGTCGCGACCGAGCGAGGCGAGGACCCGGTCGATGATCCGCCGGTGCGAGGCGGAGACCAGGGCGGTCGGGATGGAGTGCCGCGCCAGCTCGGCGAGCAGCCGCTCCGCCCCCGGCATGAGGGGGACGCCCCGCTCGATGCGCTGCTCGAACTTCTCGTTGAGCAGGACGGTCAGCTCTTCGAGGGTGATGTCGGCCCCGGTGGACTCGATGAGGTAGCCCGCGCTGCGGGTCATCGGGCCGCCGACCACGACGTCCCGCCAGGCCTCGTCCAGCCGGTGCCCGAGGTCGGCGAAGACCTCGACCTCGGCGTCCCACCAGAACCCCTCCGTGTCGACGAGGGTCCCGTCCATGTCGAGGAAGACCGCCTGCAGGGCGGAGCTGCCGTTCGTACGGAACAGGGACGCGGGGACCGTGCTGGTCATCCGGCACACCTCCATGGAGGGACGAGAAGGCCGGCCCCCCTCCCCGGTACGGGGAGGAAGACCGGCCTGCACTGGACCGACAAGTGTACGTCGTGATCACCGTGAAAGCGCGGATTTACGCCGCGCCGTCACCGCGGGGTCACCGTGCGTTGAAGTACTTCGCCTCCGGGTGGTGGATGACGATGGCGTCGGTGGACTGCTCGGGGTGGAGCTGGAACTCCTCGGAGAGGTGGACGCCGATCCGCTCCGGGCGCAGCAGTTCCGCGATCTTCGCGCGGTCCTCCAGGTCGGGGCAGGCGCCGTAGCCCAGCGAGAAGCGCGCGCCGCGGTACTTGAGGTCGAACATGTCCTGGACGTCGTCCGGGTCCTCCCCGCCGAAGCCGAGCTCGGCGCGGACGCGGGCGTGCCAGTACTCGGCGAGGGCCTCGGCGAGCTGGACGGAGAGGCCGTGCAGCTCCAGGTAGTCGCGGTAGGAGTCGGACTCGAAGAGCTTGGCCGTGGCCTCGCCGATCCTGGAGCCGACGGTGACGACCTGGAGGCCGACGACGTCGGTCTCGCCGGACTCCTCCGGGCGGAAGAAGTCCGCGAGGCAGAGGCGGCGGCCCCGGCGCTGGCGCGGGAAGGAGAACCGGGTCCGCTCGTTGCCCGCCTCGTCCAGGATGATCAGGTCGTCGCCCTTGGAGACGCAGGGGAAGTAGCCGTGGACGACGGCCGCCTCCAGGAGGTTCTCGGTGTGGAGGCGCTCCAGCCAGCCGCGCAGCCGGGGCCGGCCCTCGGTCTCGACGAGCTCCTCGTACGCCGGCCCGTCGCCGGCCCGGTTCTGCTTGAGGCCCCACTGGCCCTTGAAGAGGGCGCCCTCGTCGAGCCAGGACGCGTAGTCCTTCAGCGGGATGCCCTTGACGACGCGGGTGCCCCAGAAGGGCGGGGTCGGCACCGGGTTGTCGGTGGCCACGTCGGAACGGCCGCCGGGCTCCGGCTCGTCGACCTGGAGGGCGGCGGTGCCGGCGCCCTTGGCCACCCGGCGCTGCTTCAGCTCGGGGAGCACGGCTCCGGGGACACCGCGCTTGACGCCGATGAGGGCGTCCATGAGGCGCAGGCCCTCGAAGGCGTCGCGGGCGTAGCGGACCTCGCCCTGGTAGATCTCGTGGAGGTCCTGCTCGACGTACGCCCTGGTCAGGGCGGCGCCGCCGAGGATCACGGGGTACTTGGCGGCCAGGCCGCGGCCGTTGAGCTCCTCCAGGTTCTCCTTCATGATCACGGTGGACTTCACCAGGAGGCCCGACATGCCGATGACGTCGGCGTCGTGCTCCTCGGCCGCCTCCAGGATCGCGGAGACCGGCTGCTTGATGCCGATGTTGACGACGTTGTAGCCGTTGTTGGACAGGATGATGTCGACGAGGTTCTTGCCGATGTCGTGGACGTCGCCGCGCACGGTGGCGAGCACGATGGTGCCCTTGCCCTCCGCGTCGGACTTCTCCATGTGCGGCTCCAGGTGGGCCACCGCCGTCTTCATGACCTCGGCGGACTGGAGCACGAACGGCAGCTGCATCTGGCCGGAGCCGAACAGCTCGCCGACCGTCTTCATGCCGTCCAGGAGGGTCTCGTTGACGATGTCGAGGGCCGGGCGGGTCTCCAGGGCCTCGTCGAGGTCGGCCTCCAGGCCGTTCTTCTCGCCGTCGACGATCCGCCGCTTGAGCCGCTCGTCCAGCGGCAGGGCGAGGAGCTCCTCGGTCTTGCCCGCCTTCAGCGACTTGGTGGTGGCGCCCTCGAAGAGGGCCATCAGCTTCTGCAGCGGGTCGTAGCCCTCGGCACGCCGGTCGTAGATCAGGTCGAGCGCGGTGGCGACCTGCTCCTCGTCGAAGCGGGCGATGGGCAGGATCTTCGACGCGTGGACGATCGCCGAGTCCAGGCCCGCCTTGACGCACTCGTCGAGGAAGACCGAGTTGAGGAGGATCCGGGCGGCCGGGTTGAGGCCGAAGGAGATGTTCGACAGGCCCAGCGTCGTCTGGACGTCCGGGTGGCGGCGCTTCAGCTCGCGGATCGCCTCGATGGTGGCGATGCCGTCCTTCCGCGACTCCTCCTGACCGGTGCAGATCGTGAAGGTCAGGGTGTCGATGAGGATGTCCGACTCGTGGATGCCCCAGTTGCCGGTGAGGTCGGCGATGAGCCGCTCGGCCACGGCGACCTTGTGCTCGGCGGTACGGGCCTGGCCCTCCTCGTCGATGGTGAGGGCGATGAGGGCGGCGCCGTGCTCCTGGGCCAGACGGGTGACCTTGGCGAAGCGGGACTCGGGCCCGTCGCCGTCCTCGTAGTTGACGGAGTTGATGACGGCCCGGCCGCCGAGCTTCTCCAGGCCGGCCCGCAGGACGTCCACCTCGGTGGAGTCCAGCACGATCGGCAGCGTCGAGGCGGTCGCGAAACGCCCCGCCAGCTCCTCCATGTCCGCGACGCCGTCCCGGCCCACGTAGTCCACGCACAGGTCGAGCATGTGCGCGCCCTCGCGGATCTGGTCCCGCGCCATCTCCACGCAGTCGTCCCAGCGGCCCTCCAGCATCGCCTCCCGGAACTTCTTCGACCCGTTGGCGTTGGTCCGCTCCCCGATCGCCAGGTACGAGGTGTCCTGCCGGAACGGCACCGTCTGGTAGAGGGAGGCGGCGCCCGGCTCGGGGCGGGGGGAGCGCTCGGGCGGGGTGAGGCCCTGGACCCGCTCGACGACCTGGCGCAGGTGCTCGGGGGTGGAGCCGCAGCAGCCGCCCACCAGGGACAGGCCGTAGTCGCGGACGAAGTTCTCCTGCGCGTCGGCCATCTCGGAGGCCGTGAGCGGGAAGTACGCGCCGTCCTTGGTGAGCACGGGGAGACCGGCGTTCGGCATGCACATCAGGGGCGTGCGCGAGTGGCGGGCGAGGTAGCGCAGGTGCTCGCTCATCTCGGCGGGGCCGGTCGAGCAGTTCAGGCCGATGAGGTCGATGCCGAGGGGTTCCAGGGCGGTCAGCGCGGCACCGATCTCGGAGCCGAGCAGCATGACGCCCGTGGTCTCGAAGGCGAGCGAACAGATCAGGGGCACGTCCACGCCCAGGGCCTCCATCGCGCGGCGCGCGCCGATGAGGCTGGACTTGGTCTGCAGCAGGTCCTGGGTCGTCTCCACGATCAGGGCGTCGGCGCCGCCGGTCAGCAGGCCCTCGGCGTTCTGCTGGTAGCCGTCGCGCAGCACGTCGTACGCGATGTGGCCGAGCGAGGGGAGCTTGGTGCCGGGGCCGATCGAGCCGAGCACCCAGCGCTGACGGCCGTCCTCGGCGGCGAACTCGTCGGCGACCTCGCGGGCGATCCGGGCGCCCGCCTCGGAGAGCTCGAAGATCCGGTCCGCGATCTCGTACTCGCCGGCGGCCGAGTGGTTGGAGCCGAACGTGTTCGTCTCGACGCAGTCGACGCCGACCTCGAAGTACGCCTCGTGGACCGAACGGACGATGTCGGGCCGCGTGACGTTCAGGATCTCGTTGCATCCTTCGAGGTTCTGGAAGTCCTCGAGGGTGGGGTCCTGGGCCTGGAGCATGGTGCCCATGGCTCCGTCGGCGACGACGACTCGGCTGGCGAGTGCCTCGCGGAGGGCGGCGGCGCGGTTCCGGCTGTCAGCGGAAGGGGTCGGCAACGAGGCCATGGATGAGCTCCCTGGAATGCGACGGCTGTCGGCTTTGCGCCCTCGGGGGAGGGTGCACGGGGCCAGCGTAACCGCGCCGGGGCCGGGGTGGACACGGCGTCCCACGGGCCGGACGGCATCCTGTGTGCGGGGACTCCCGGTCCTGCCCCTCCTTGGCCGACACTGTGTGATGTGACGCAAGGTCGGCATCGACCGATAGTGTTCAGCATTGTCGAACAGTATGAGAAGGGTGAGGGGCCGGGCGATGGCGAAGAACATCCAGTCGCTTGAACGGGCGGCGGCCATGCTGCGACTGCTCGCGGGTGGCGAGCGCCGACTCGGTCTTTCCGACATCGCGTCCTCGCTCGGACTCGCCAAGGGGACGGCCCACGGCATCCTGCGCACCCTCCAGGCGGAGGGCTTCGTGGAGCAGGACGCGGCCTCGGGCCGCTACCAGCTGGGCGCGGAGCTGCTGCGGCTCGGCAACAGCTACCTGGACGTGCACGAGCTGCGGGCGCGTGCGCTGGTCTGGACGGACGACCTGGCGCGGTCCAGCGGCGAGAGCGTGCACCTGGGGGTGCTGCACCAGCGGGGCGTGCTGATCGTGCACCACGTCTTCCGGCCGGACGACAGCCGCCAGGTCCTGGAGGTGGGGGCCATGCAGCCGCTGCACTCCACGGCGCTCGGCAAGGTCCTGTCGGCGTACGACCCGGTGGCGCACAGCGAGGTGCTGGAGGTCGAGCGGGAGGCGTTCACCCCCCGGACGACCACGGAGCTCGGCGACTTCGAGTCGCTGCTCGACATGACGCGGGCCCGGGGCTGGGCGGCGGACGTGGAGGAGACCTGGGAGGGCGTGGCGTCGGTGGCGGCGCCGATCCACGACCGGCGGCGGATGCCGGTGGGCGCGGTGGCGGTCACGGGCGCCGTGGAGCGGGTCTGCCCGGGCGGGGAGCTGCGCCCCGAGCTGGTGGCGGCGGTACGGGACTGCGCCCGCGCGGTCTCCCGGGACCTGGGGGCGAACCGCTTCTGACCGCCCGTGCGGGCGTGGTCACGGACCGCCCCCGACGCAACAGAACCCGCCGGTAACGATCGCGTTATCGGCGGGTTTTTCGCTTCCCAGGCCCTTGACGCGCTGTTAACCCGGGGACAAAACTTCCGTTCACCGGTCGACATTGTCGAACACCTAACGGCAATAGGCGCTAAGGTGTGACAGTGCCAAGGGCCGGCAACGCCCTCACACGAGGGCGCGGACCACCGGAGGGACCCGGGGTTCGCCTTCCCCTGGACGAAGGACAAAGGAGTCGCGGGTGTCCAGCTCCGACATCTTCCTCGGCGAGACCATCGGTACCGCCGTTCTCATTCTGCTCGGCGGCGGTGTGTGCGCCGCCGTCACGCTCAAGGCCTCCAAGGCCCGCAACGCGGGCTGGCTCGCGATCACCTTCGGGTGGGGCTTCGCCGTCATGACGGCGGTCTACATGACCGCTTCCCTCTCCGGGGCCCATCTGAACCCCGCCGTCACGGTCGGAATCGCGATCAAGGACGGGGACTGGAGCAACGTCCCCGTCTACGTCGCGGGCCAGATGCTCGGCGCGATGATCGGCGCGGCGCTGGTCTGGGTGGCCTACTACGGCCAGTTCCAGGCGCACCTCACGGACCCGGAGACCCTCGGCGAGAAGCCGATCGAGGGCCCCGGCCCGGTGCTCGGCGTCTTCTCCACGGGCCCCGAGATCCGCAACACCTGGCAGAACCTCGCCACCGAGATCATCGGCACGGTCGTGCTGGTCCTGGCCGTGCTCACCCAGGGCCTCAACGACAGCGGCAAGGGTCTCGGCGTCATCGGCGCCCTGATCACCGCGTTCGTCGTGGTCTCCATCGGCCTCTCGCTCGGCGGCCCGACCGGTTACGCCATCAACCCGGCCCGTGACCTCGGCCCGCGCATCGTGCACGCCCTGCTCCCGCTGCCGAACAAGGGCGGCTCCGACTGGAGCTACGCCTGGATCCCGGTCGCCGGCCCGCTGATCGGTGGCGCCCTCGCCGCGGGTATCTACAACATCGCGTTCGCCTGAGCCGTCCTTCTTCCAGACCCCCTTGGAGCACACCGTGACCGACGCACACACCTCCGGCCCGTTCATCGCGGCCATCGACCAGGGCACCACCTCCTCGCGCTGCATCGTCTTCGACAAGGACGGCCGGATCGTCTCGGTCGACCAGAAGGAGCACGAGCAGATCTTCCCGAAGCCGGGCTGGGTCGAGCACGACGCCGCCGAGATCTGGACCAACGTCCAGGAGGTCGTCGCCGGCGCCCTGGAGAAGGCGGAGATCACCGCCGCCGACGTCAAGGCCATCGGCATCACCAACCAGCGCGAGACCACCCTGCTCTGGGACAGGAACACCGGCGAGCCCGTCCACAACGCCCTCGTCTGGCAGGACACCCGCACCGACGCCCTCTGCAAGGAGCTCGGCCGCAACGTCGGCCAGGACCGCTTCCGCCGCGAGACCGGCCTCCCCCTCGCGAGCTACTTCTCCGGCCCGAAGGTCCGCTGGCTGCTCGACAACGTCGAGGGCCTGCGCGAGCGGGCCGAGCGCGGCGACATCCTCTTCGGCACCATGGACTCCTGGGTCATCTGGAACCTCACGGGCGGCGTCGACGGCGGCCACCACGTCACCGACGTCACCAACGCCTCCCGCACCATGCTGATGAACCTCCACACCATGGCCTGGGACGAGAAGATCCTGCAGTCCATGGACATCCCGGCCGCCGTGCTGCCGGAGATCCGCTCCTCCGCCGAGGTGTACGGCACGGTCAAGGGCGGCATCCTCGACGGCGTCCCGGTCGCCTCCGCGCTCGGCGACCAGCAGGCCGCCCTGTTCGGCCAGACGTGTTTCGCCGAGGGCGAGGCCAAGTCCACGTACGGCACCGGCACCTTCATGCTGATGAACACCGGTGACAAGATCATCAACTCCTACAGCGGCCTGCTGACCACGGTCGGCTACCAGATCGGCGACGCGAAGCCGGTCTACGCCCTGGAGGGCTCGATCGCCGTCACCGGTTCGCTCGTCCAGTGGATGCGCGACCAGATGGGCCTGATCAAGTCCGCCGCCGAGATCGAGACCCTGGCGTCCTCGGTCGAGGACAACGGCGGCGCCTACTTCGTGCCGGCCTTCTCCGGCCTGTTCGCCCCGTACTGGCGCTCCGACGCCCGCGGCGTCATCGCCGGCCTCACCCGGTACGTCACCAAGGCGCACATCGCCCGCGCCGTCCTGGAGGCCACCGCCTGGCAGACCCGCGAGATCACCGACGCCATGACGAAGGACTCCGGCGTCGAGCTGACCGCGCTCAAGGTCGACGGCGGCATGACCTCCAACAACCTGCTGATGCAGACCCTCTCGGACTTCCTGGACGCGCCCGTCGTGCGCCCGATGGTCGCCGAGACCACCTGCCTCGGCGCCGCCTACGCCGCCGGTCTCGCCGTCGGCTTCTGGCCGGACACCGACGCGCTGCGCGCCAACTGGCGCCGGGCGGCGGAATGGACCCCTCGCATGGACGCCGACAAGCGTGACAGCGAGTACAAGAGCTGGCTCAAGGCCGTCGAGCGGACCATGGGCTGGATCGAGGACGAGGAGTAATACGAGATGACCACCCTGCAGAGCGTCCCTGCCCTGGGGACGCACCCGGCTGCCGGTTCCCTCCCGAGCCGCGCCGAGACCCGGGAACAGCTTTCCAAGGCGACGTACGACCTCCTGGTGATCGGGGGCGGCATCCTGGGCATCTCCACCGCCTGGCACGCCGCGCAGTCGGGCCTGCGGGTGGCCCTGGTGGACGCCGGTGACTTCGCCGGCGCCACCTCCTCCGCCTCCTCCAAGCTGCTCCACGGCGGCCTGCGCTACCTGCAGACCGGAGCGGTCAAGCTGGTCGCGGAGAACCACTTCGAGCGGCGTGCGGTCTCCCGCCAGGTGGCACCGCACCTCGCCAACCCGCTCACCTTCTACCTGCCCGTCTACAAGGGCGGCCCGCACGGCGCCGCCAAGCTCGGCGCCGGCGTCTTCGCCTACAGCGCCCTCTCGGCCTTCGGCGACGGCGTCGGGCACCTCCTCTCCCCCGCCAAGGCCGCCCAGGACGTGCCGGAGCTGCGCACCGACAACCTGAAGGCCGTCGCCGTCTACGGCGACGACCAGATGAACGACGCCCGGATGGCCCTGATGACCGTCCGCGCCGCCGTCGACGCCGGTGCCACCGTCCTCAACCACGCCGAGGTCACCGGCCTCCGCTTCACCCGCGGCCGGGTCACCGGAGCGGAGCTGAAGGACCGCACCACCGGCGACGAGTTCGGCGTGAACGCCCGGCTCGTGCTGAACGCGACCGGCCCGTGGGTCGACCACCTGCGCAAGATGGAGGACCCGAACGCGGCCCCCTCCATCCGCCTCTCCAAGGGCGCGCACCTGGTCCTCAAGCGGACCTCGCCGTGGAAGGCCGCGCTGGCCACCCCGATCGACAAGTACCGCATCACCTTCGCCCTCCCCTGGGAGGACATGCTGCTCCTCGGCACCACCGACGAGGAGTACGAGGGCGACCCCGGCCAGGTCGAGGTCACCGAGAAGGACACCGCCCAGATCCTGGACGAGGCCGCCTTCTCCATCCGCGACCAGCAGCTCTCCCGCGACCTGATCACGTACTCGTTCGCCGGCCTCCGGGTGCTCCCGGGCGGTCCCGGCGACACCTCCAAGGCCAAGCGCGAGACGGTCGTCACCGAGGGACGCGGCGGCATGCTGTCGGTGGCCGGCGGCAAGTGGACGACCTTCCGCCACATCGGCCGCACGGTCATGAAGAAGCTGGAGCAGCTCCCCGGCCACCCGCTCGGCAAGGACTACGAGCCGGTGTCCGCGCTGCCGAAGCGGCTGCCGCTGCCCGGCATAGCCAACCCGAACGCGGTCGCCCACCGGCTGCTCGTCGACGGCCCGGCGCCCGGCCCCCGCATGGCCGCCGACACCGCCAAGCACCTGGCCACGCACTACGGCTCGCTCTCCTTCGACATCGCCCGGATGGCGAACGAGAACCCGGAGCTCGCCCGCCGGATCCACCCGGACGCCCCGGAGATCTGGGCGCAGGTCGCCTACGCCCGCGACCACGAGTGGGCCGAGACGGCGGACGACGTGCTGCGCCGCCGCACGACGCTGACCATCCGCGGTCTCGCGACGGACGAGGTCCGCGCCGAGGTCGAGTCGATGCTGCGGAAGTAACTCCCGCGACGGCAGGGGCGGTTCCTCTCCGGAGGGCCGCCCGCCTAGGGGCGGTTCCTCGTCGGGGAGCCGCCCCTAGGCGTGCCATGCGCCGTCCACACGGGCGCAACACTCGGCGCGCACAGTGGGGGCATGAAGTTTCAGGTGCTCTCGATCGTCCACCACTCCCCGCACCCGCTCACCGGCGAACTGCTGTCCGCCGCCGACCGGTTGGAGCAGGTCGTCGCGCTCGGCGAGACCGCCGAACGGCTCGGCTTCGACGCGTACGCGGTCGGCGAGCGGCACGCGGGCGCGTTCCTGTCCTCGTCCCCGACCGTGCTGCTCTCCGCCCTGGCCGCCCGCACCAGCCGGATCCGGCTGCTCACCGGTGTCACCGTGGTCGCGATCCTCGACCCCGTGCGGGTCGCCGAGGACTACGCCACGCTCGACCAGCTCTCCCGCGGCCGGCTCGAACTCGTCGTCGGCAAGGGCGCGGAGGCCGGTCACTTCGACCTCTTCGGCCTGGACGAGGAGCGGCAGTGGGACCTCCAGAAGGAGAAGTACGAACTGCTGCGCCGGCTCTGGACGGAGGAGGGCGTCGACTGGGAGGGCGAGTTCCGGCCGCCGCTGAAGAACGTGACCACGGTCCCCAGGCCGTACGCCGGTCCGCCGCGGATCTGGCACGGCTCGGCCACCAGCCTCAACTCCCCCGAGCTCGCGGCGAAGCACGGCGATCCGCTCTTCACCGCCAACGCGATCCAGCCGCGCGAGGCGTACGCGCGGCTCATCGCCCACTACCGCGAGAAGTTCGAGGAGTACGGGCACGATCCGGCCCACGCGCGCGTGGCGGCCGGTTCCGGCGGGCTGCTCATCGCCGACACCCCCGAACAGGCGGTGAGCCGGTACAAGGAGCTGTACGAGGCGAAGGTGCGGCAGAGCTTCAAGCCGCACCTGGAGGGCAGGGCCGGGTACAACACCCCGTTCCGCACGATCGAGGACGCGATCGCGGACGGCCCCCAGCTGATCGGCTCGCCGCAGCAGATCATCGACAAGATCCTCGGCTACCACGAGCACTACGGCCACGACCTGCAGTCCGTCACGGTCGACACCTTCGGTCAGTCGACGGCCGAGCAGACGGAGACCCTCCAGCGCTTCGCCGAGGAGATCGCGCCCGTGGTGCGGAGGGAGGCGCCGAGCACCCTCTGGGAGGAGTGAGGGGAGGTGCGGGAGGGCCGTGTGCGGAGGCGAGTTCCTGGGTAGTCGATCAAGGCCGCACGGGTTTTCGGGGATGTCCGGGGACTGCGGGCGGACCACCGGAAAGCCGTAAGGTGGGGCCGTACGACAGGAACTTCGAATAAGGAGGCGCTGGGTGATCGAGCTCGAGGGGGTACCCGAGCTGATCGACCCGGTCATGGTGGCAGCGTTCGAGGGCTGGAACGACGCCGGCGACGCCGCCTCCACCGCGGTCGCCCACCTGGACCGGGAATGGAAGGGCGAGGTGTTCGCGGCGCTCGACGCCGAGGACTACTACGACTTCCAGGTCAACCGCCCCACCGTCTTCCTGGACAACGGGGTCCGGAAGATCACCTGGCCGACGACCCGGCTCTCCGTGGTCCGGGTCGGCGGTGAGAAACCCCGCGACCTGGTGCTCGTGCGCGGGATCGAGCCCTCCATGCGCTGGCGGTCCTTCTGCAACGAGCTGCTCGCCTTCGCGCACGAGCTGGGCGTGGAGATGGTGGTGATCCTGGGCGCGCTGCTCGGGGACACCCCGCACACCCGGCCGGTCCCGGTCAGCGGAGTGACCTCCGATCCGGACCTGGCGCGGACGATGGACCTGGAGGAGACCCGGTACGAGGGCCCGACGGGCATCGTGGGCATCCTCCAGGAGGCCTGCACGCACGCGGGCGTGCCGGCGGTGAGCCTGTGGGCGGCGGTGCCGCACTACGTGTCGCAGCCGCCGAACCCCAAGGCGACCCTGGCGCTCCTCAACCGCCTGGAGGACCTGATCGGGCTGCGCATCCCGCTGGGCGAGCTTCCGGAGGACGCGCGGGCCTGGCAGCTGGGCGTGGACCAGCTGGCCGCCGAGGACAGCGAGGTCGCGGAGTACGTGCAGACCCTGGAGGAGGCGCGGGACACGGCGGAGCTGCCGGAGGCCTCGGGCGAGGCGATCGCCCGCGAGTTCGAGCGGTATCTGCGGCGGCGCGAGCCGGGCGCGGGTCCGGGCTCCGGTCCGGGGGTGGCGACGGAGGGCGGCGAGTTCCTGCGGGACTCCGGGAGCGGCCGGACGCGCCCGCCGAAGCCGGAACAGCCGGGACCGGAGTCGGTCCCCGGGACGGATGTCGGCGAGGGTCCTTCCGAGGGCTCCGGCGACGGACCCGAAGGGGCCGGAGGGCCTGAAGGGACCGACGGACCCGACGGGTCTGACGGACCCGACGGCGGGACCGGTCGGTAGACGGAGAGGACGGGAGGGGTGCCCCGGGGCGCCCCTCCCGTCCGCGTGTCGGGAGGGGTGCCCGGGGGCGCCCCTCCCGCTCGTGCGTCAGGCGCAGCCGAACCGGGCCGCCGCCCAGTCGCCGTGGTCGCCGCTCTTCGACCCGTTGGTGTCCGTGATCCGCAGCCGCACGTGCCGGGCGCCGGTCACGTCGACGTTCACGGGCAGGGTCGCGGAGGCCCCGGTCAGCCGGGGCGAGGTCCACAGGACCCGGCCGTCGGCCTCGACGGAGAAGGCGACGTCCCCGTAGCCGTTGATCTCGTCGTCGATGCCGACGTCGGCGGTGAAGGTGGTGCAGCGGCCGCCGAGGTAGACCTCGATGTCGGAGTCGGCGTGGGCGCCGATGCCCTTCTCGTAGGTCTTCCCGGCCAGGGTGAGGGTGTGGCCGTCGGCGGCGCCGGACTCGCCGTTGGAGCGGTCGCGCTCCGGCGGCCCCCAGCCGTTGGTGGAGCGCAGCCAGGCGAGGTCGCTCGCCCAGGCGTCGGCCGTCGGCGCCGGGGGCATCACGCCGACCGCGAACCGCTGGACGGCGGTGCGGTCGGTGCCCGCGGCGCGGTACCGGGTGGTCGCCGTGAAGGTGGCCGCCTCGCCGGGCTTGGCGTCGGCCGCCGGGGTGACGGCGACCTCGACCCGGCGGGTGGTGCCGGCCGGGACGCGGGCGATCGGGGCGGCCGGGGTGACCTGCCAGCCGGCGGGGGCGCCGAGGGAGACGCGTACGTCGGTGGCGTCCCGGGTACCGGCGGTGACGTCCACGGCGACGGTGCCGGGGGTGCCGGCGCCGAGCTCCTGGCCGGTGGGGGCGGTGAGGACGGCGGAGGCGCCGGGGACGGTCCCGCCGACGGCGCTGGTGTCGGTCAGGCGCAGTTCGAAGGCGCGGCCGGTGGACTGGGCGGCGGTCTTGATCCGGACCACTCCCCCGCGCTCGTCGCGGTCGTACCACCAGCCCTCGGTGGCCGCGTCGAGGGCGGCGCGGGAGGCGAGGGCGGGCAGCTTGCGTCCGTCGAGCTTCACCGTGCCGGGCGCGTCGCCGGTGTGGACGGTGAAGGCGTACGGCCGGGCGGCGGGCTTGCCGGTGTACGTGCCCTCGCTCGCGCCGATCCGGACGGTGACGTCGCCGGGGCCGGACTCGGGGGCGCGGACCTCGGCGCGCTGGGTGGCGTACTTCCCGGTGCGGTGCTCTCGGGTGACGCCGTCGTCCTCGTAGAGCTCGAAGGAGGAGCTGCCCTGCGGGTAGACGTCCCAGGCGATCGGGTCGCCGGGGGCGCGGTCCTGGTACGAGCGGATGGAGCCGGGCCACATGGGGACGGCCGCCCCGGCCCGTACGAAGAGGGGCAGGGTGTCGAGCGGGGCGCTGTAGTCGTCGACGGTGACGGGGCCCTGGTAGGTGCGCCCGCTCCAGTAGTCGATCCAGGTGCCCTTCGGGAGGTAGATGCCATCGCGCTCCACCGCGTCCTGGTAGACGGGGGCGACGAGGAAGTCCTCGCCGCTGAGGAACTCGTACTTCGCGGCCTCGGTCGCCGCCTTCGGGTCGTCCGGGTATTCGAGGGCGAGCGGCCGGGCGAGGCCGACGCCGGTCTTCGTGGCGCGGTACGCGTGGCTGTAGACGTACGGGAGGAGGGACTCGTGCAGCTTGAGCGAGGCGCGGTTGATGCCGGTGTACGGCTCCCCGTACCGGAAGGGCTGCTTGTCGGCGGCGGCCCAGCCGTCCATGGTCATGGTGACGGGCAGGAACATCTTCCACTGGAGGTCGCGGGTGTACGTCTTGGCGCTGCCGCCGAAGATGCCGTCGACGTCACCCGTGGTGTAGGCGAGTCCGGACATGGACGCGCCCGCGTAGGTGGGTATCTGCCAGCGGATGTACTCCCAGCTGCCGGACTGGTCGCCGGACCACTGGACGCCGCAGCGCTGGGCGCCGGACCAGCTCTCCGGGGCCCAGGTGAAGCCGCGGGCGTCGCTGTTGGCCTCGATGCCGGCGTGGGCGTCCTTGCAGCCGTCGAGGGCGAACTTGTAGCCGGAGCCGACCCAGGCGACGTCGAGCTTGGCGACCCGCTGGCCGGCCTTGACCTGGTCGGCGAGCTTGTCGATGCCGTCCTCGGTCCACAGGCCGAGCTTCATCTTCCGCTCGCCGAGGCCCGCGGTGGTCTCGGCGAGGTTCTCGTAGCCGCAGCCGTAGCCGTCGTTGACGAGCATCCAGCCGTTGGGCATGTCGTGCTGGACGTATCCGTCGGCGACCTTCAGGGCGTCGAGCGTGTGGCGCTCGCCGCGGTTGGCGTTGTGCAGGTAGCAGTCGGAGTCGCCGATCTCCAGGCCGTACACCGGCGGCATGAAGGGCTTGCCGGTGAGCTGGGTGTACTGCCCGATGACGTCCTTGAGGGCGTCCTTCCCGTCGCCCGCGAAGTAGTAGGCGTCGAAGCGCCGTTCCTTCGCGCTGGTGGTGACGGGTTCGGTGAAGGCGTAGGTGTTGGGCGCGTAGGTGTTGCGGTAGACGCCGTACCCCGCGGAGGAGAGGTAGAAGGGGACGGAGTTGGGGTGGCCGCCGTCGTTCCAGTTGTAGTCGACGCCGACCTCGACGGTCTTGCCTCGGTGGGAGGTGTTGCCGCGGCCGTTCTGCATTCCGGCGCCGTAGAACTGCTCATCGGCACCGCGGGCGAGGGTCTGGACGGTGCGGTCCTGGTTCCAGGTGAGGCCCTGGGTCTCGGTCCAGAGGGGGGTGCCGTCGGCGCGTACGGCCGAGAAGCGCAGCGGTGACTTGGTGGCGCGCAGGGTCACCTTGGCGGTGGCGAGTTCGTAGCGGTCGCCGAGGTCGCGCCAGCGGGTGGCCGGCGGCGGGCCCTGGGGCAGGGTGATGTCGGTGCCGGTGGGGTCGGTGAACTTGCCGTCGGGGGCGAGTTCGATGCGGAAGGCGTCGGCGGTGACGAAGGAGACGCGGGCCTCCGCGTGGCCGGCGGTCAGCCGGTAGACGGCCCCGTCGGCGGCGAAGCCGGTGACGTCGCCGACGGTGGTGTCGGACGGGTCGGCCGACGCGGTGGTGCCGGGTCCCGCGAAGGCGGTGAGGAGCCCGAGGACGGCTTCGGCAAGCGCAACTTTCATGCGTGATGATGATTGCATGAAGGTTGTTTAGCGCAGGAACGAGCATCCCCGCTAGGACAAAACGGAACCGCCCTCGGACTTCGACGAGAAGTCCAAGGGCGGTTGCCTGAAAGCGACTTGCGCGGTCCTGCTCGCTACAGGGCCACACCGAGCAGTGCGTCGACGGCGCGCGAGACGAGGCCGGGGGCGGACTCGTCGGTGCCGCCCTCGGCCGTCTGGAGCTCGGCCCAGCGGTCGACCGCGGCGAGCGCGGTGGGCGTGTCGAGGTCGTCGGAGAGGGCCTCGCGGAGCTCCTCGACCAGCGCGTCGGCGGACGGGCCGTCGGGGCGCGAGACGGCGGCGCGCCAGCGGCCGAGCCGCTCCACGGCCGTCTCCAGGACCTGGTCGGTCCACTCCCAGTCGTCGCGGTAGCGGTGCGAGAGGAGCGCGAGCCGGATGGCGGCCGGGTCGACGCCGTCGCGGCGGAGCTTGGAGACGAAGACCAGGTTGCCCTTGGACTTCGACATCTTCTCGCCGTGCAGGGCGACCATGCCGGCGTGGACGTACGCCTTGGCCATGGGGAACTCGCCCGTGAGGGTCTGGGCGTGGGAGGCGCCCATCTCGTGGTGCGGGAAGATCAGGTCGGAGCCGCCGCCCTGCACGTCGAAGCCCATGCCGAGGTGGTCGAGGGCGATGGCGACGCACTCGATGTGCCAGCCGGGGCGGCCGGGGCCGAGGCTGCCGCCGTCCCAGCTCGGCTCGCCCTCGCGGGCGGCCATCCACAGCATCGGGTCGAGCGGGTTCTTCTTGCCCGGGCGGTCGGGGTCTCCGCCGCGCTCGGCGGAGAGGTGGCGCATCAGCTCGGTGTCGTAGTTCGACACCTGGCCGAAGTGCGGGTCGGCCTCGACGGAGAAGTAGACGTCGCCGTCGAGCTCGTAGGCGGCGCCGGAGTCCCGGAGCCGCTCGACGAGCGGAACGATGCCCGGTATGGCCTCGACCGCTCCGATGTAGTGCTGCGGGGGCAGCATCCGCAGGGCGGTCATGTCCTCGCGGAAGAGGGCGGTCTCGCGCTCGGCGAGGCCGACCCAGTCGATGCCGTCGCGGATCGCGCGCTCCAGGAGCGGGTCGTCCACGTCCGTCACGTTCTGGACGTAGTGCACCTGCCGCTTGGTGTCGAGCCACACGCGCTGAACGAGGTCGAACGCGTTGTAGGTCGCCGCGTGACCCATGTGGGTCGCGTCGTACGGCGTGATGCCGCAGACGTAGATACGGGCGACGGGGCCGGGGGCGAGGGTCACTCGTCCGCCGGTCGCGGTGTCGTGGATCCGGAGGTCGCGGCCCTTGCCGGGAAGGGCGGGGACCTCAGAAGCGGGCCAGGCATGCATGACCCGAGCGTAACCGGACAGGTGTTCCGGATACGAACCGGATCCGGGATCTTGACCGATTAGGCGCTCTTGCGGGTCGGAGGCGTGAGTGCATACCCCCCAGGGGTGCAGGACCCCTCGGGGAGTGTGTCCGAAAACAATCGGTCGAAGGGACGCGACCGGGAGCTCAGACGGGCGGCCAGGGAATCGCCGGCCACTGCCCGGAGGGCTCCGGGTGCCGCCCGGTGGCCCGCAGCGCCTCCACGCGGGCGCGTACGGCCTCGACCTCGGCGCCGGTCAGGAGTTCCGCCAGTCGGGTGGCGAGCGGCGCTCCCGGGGCCAGGGACCGGCCGAGCGAGTCGAGCACGCCGGCCGCCTCGGCGGGCAGCTCCTCGCCCGCCCAGCCCCACAGCAGGGTGCGCAGCTTGTCCTCGACGTGGAAGGTCACGCCGTGGTCGATGCCGTACAGCCGTCCGTCGGGGGCCGGCAGCAGGTGCCCGCCCTTGCGGTCGCCGTTGTTGATGACGGCGTCGAGGACTGCGAGGCGGCGCAGTTCGGGGGTGTCCGCGTGGACGAGGAGCGCGGTGCGCTCCTCGTCGATCTGCGCGGGCCCCACGGCCTTCCAGCCCTCGCCCGCCTCCTCGTCCTCGGTGAGCGCGAGGAGCCGTGCGCCGGGGTCGGCCTCGATCCACAGCTGGACCATGCCCTCCCCGTACGGACCGTCGCGGAGCACGGTCGGCGGGACCAGGCCCCAGCCGGTGGCCTCGGAGATCTCGTACGCGGCGACCTCGCGCTGGGCCAGGGTGCCGTCGGGGAAGTCCCACAGGGGCCGCTCCCCCGCGACCGGCTTGTAGACGCAGGCGGCTTCCCGCCCCTCGTGGGCGACGGAGCAGTACAGCACGGCGTTGGACGCCTCTCGGACCCGGCCGCGCACGGTCAGCTCACCGCGCGCGAGCAGCTCCGTGTCGCGCGGGCTCTCGGGGCTGCTCATGCTCCGCGGCGGTATCCGTTCTGGCGCGGGCAGACGTGCCCCTCCGGGTCGAGCGGCAGGCTGCACAGCGGGCACGGCGGCCGGCCGGCGTTGACGACGTCCAGGGCCCGCTTGGCGAAGGCCCGGGCCTGGGCCCCGCTGAGACGGACCCGGAGCATCGGCGGACCGTTCTCCTCGTCCTGGAGCAGCCGCTCCTCGGCCTCGGCGAGGTCCTCCTCGGAATCCACGTCGAGTTCGACGAGCGCCTGGGCCTCGACGATCATGCGCTGCTCCTCGCCGTCCCAGGCGAGGGCCATGGTGCCGACCCGGAACTCCTCCTCGACGGGCACGTCGAGGGGGGCCGTGTCCGCGATCTCCGCGGGGGCGACGGCGGGCACGGGCGCGTTGCCGCCGGTGCGGCGGACGACCTCGTCGAGGAGTTCGTCGATGCGCTCGGCGAGGGCCGCGACCTGGGTCTTCTCCAGGGCGACGCTGGTGACCCGGCCGCCGGCGGACGCCTGGAGGAAGAAGGTCCGGCGACCAGGCAGCCCGACCGTACCGGCCACGAAACGCTCCGGTGGGTCGTAGAGGAACACCTGACGGGACACGTTCCCGGCTCCTTGGGTCTCGACAGTCGTACTACAACGGCGCGTCCACCCTACTGCGCAAGGGGATCACGGTGCGCCCGCACCGCCACCGACCTCCGCCGTCCCGCTGCCGCCGGGGTGCTCCCGGGGGACGAGACCGGCGAAGTCCCCCGTGTCGCCGAGGCGGAGGAGGAAGGGACGCAGGCGCGTGTAGCGGATCGCGGTGACCGAGCAGGGGTCGACGTGGATGCGCTGGAAGAGGTCGAGGTGGAGCCCGAGGGCGTCGGCGACGATCGCCTTCACGATGTCCCCGTGGGAGCACATGAGATACGTGGCGTCCTCGCCGTGCTCCGCCTCGACGCGGGCGTTCCACTCCCGTACGGCCTCGACGGCACGGTCCTGCATGGCGCGCATGGACTCGCCGCCGGGGAAGGCGGCGGCGGAGGCGTGCCCCTGGACGACCTCCATCAGCGGCTCGTCGTTGAGCTCCGCCAGCTTGCGGCCCGACCAGTCGCCGTAGTCGCACTCGCTGATCCGCTCCTCGACGTGGAGCGGGAGTCCGGGGCGGGCGTCGAGGAGCGGCCGCAGGGTCTCCCGGCAGCGCTGGAGGGGGCTGGTGACGGCCGCGGCGAGCGGGACGTCCGCGAGACGGCCGGGGAGGGCGGCGGCCTGGGCGGCCCCGCGCTCGTCGAGCGCGATCCCGGGCGTGCGCCCGGCGAGGACCCCGGAGGTGTTGGCGGTGGAGCGTCCGTGCCGGACGAGGATCAGCGTGGCCATGCGGGCCAGCCTAGGGGGTGTCCTCCGGATGGTGCCGGGCCCGCGGGGCCGGCGGGACCCCGGTGCGCGCGCGTGACGGCGTCGAGGGCTCCGGCGGACCACGCGCGCGTGATGCGGCGGTGCCCGCCGGAACCGGTGTCGTACGCGCGTGCGTGGCGGGGGCGTTCCGGGGCAGAATGCGCCGAGTGATCGTGGACTCTGCCATCTACCGGGACGGGCGCCGTACGGACGGGCCCGCCGACCTCTCCGACGCCCTGGAGGAGGCGCGGGCGACGGGGGACGCGTTCCTGTGGGTGGGGCTGCACGAGCCCTCGGAGGCGGAGTTCGACCACGTCGCCTCGGAGTTCGCGCTGCACCCGCTGGCCGTCGAGGACGCCTTGAAGGCCCATCAGCGGCCCAAGCTGGAGGTCTACGACGACTCGCTCTTCGTGGTGCTCAAGCCGATCGTGTACGAGCCGGAGAGCGACCGGGTCTCCTCGGGCGAGCTGATGGTGTTCATGGGCGACTCCTTCGTCGTGACCGTCCGGCACGGCGAGGGCGCGCCGCTCGCGGAGGTGCGCCGCCGCCTGGAGGCGGACCCGGAGGTCCTGAAGCACGGGCCGACGGCGGTGCTGTACGCGGTGAGCGACGCGATCGTGGACCACTACCTCGACGTGGCGGGCGAGCTCCAGGTCGACCTGGAGGAGCTGGAGGCGGACGTCTTCGCGCCCAGCGGGGGCAATCCGGCCAACACGGCGGAGCGGATCTACACGGCGAAGCGGCAGGTCCTGGAGTTCCGGCGGGCGAGCGGTCCGCTGGCCGGGCCGATGGCCCGGCTGACGGCCGGCGCGGTGCCGTTCGTGAACGAACGCTCGCAGCCCTTCTTCCGCGACGTCAACGACCACCTGCTGCGCTCCAACGAGCAGGTGGAGGGCCTCGACCGGCTCCTGTCCGACGTGCTGTCGGCCCATCTCGCGCAGATGGGGGTCAGGCAGAACGACGACATGCGGAAGATCTCGGCGTGGGCGGCCATGGCCGCGGTCCCCACGATGGTCGCGGGGATCTACGGGATGAACTTCGAGCACATGCCGGAGCTGCACTGGGTGGGTTCGTACCCGGCGGTGATCGTGGTGATGGTGGGCATCGTCGTCGGGCTGTACCGGGTGTTCAAGCGGCGCGGCTGGATGTGAGGCCCGTCCTCGCCGGGCCCGCTCAGAAGGCGGGGGCGGGCGTCGCGGGGCCGCCGAGGGCGTTCAGCCGCTCGGGCATCCGCAGGTCGACCATCCTGTGCCAGCCGGCGGCGCGTTCGTACGCGTACACGGCGTGGATCCCTGCGGCGAGGACCGCCGCCTTGGGCTTCGGCCAGTTCAGGATGCGGCCCATGTGGCGCATCACGGCGAGGCTGACGTCGCGGTAGACCCGGATCTCGGCGAGCGCGGACTCGCGAAGGGTCCGCTGGATGAGCCGGCCGTGGCCCCGGCGGGCGAGCCGGAGCAGCTCCTCGTGACAGTAGGCGAGGTGGTTGTCCTCGTCGTTGCAGATCATCCGGATCGCCCTGCCGAGCTCCGGGTGGTCGCCGAAGTGCTTCACGAGCAACTGCATCTGGTCGGCGGCGCGCTCCTCGGTGACCCTGCTGTGCGCGAGGTAGACGACCACGTCCTCCTCGCTCAGCGGCCGGTCGGCGCGGAGCTTGTCGTGCGCGAGCCCGATGCCGCGCTGTTCGAGCAGCATCGTGTAGTCGGTGTCGGGGGGCACGGGCACGGGTTCGAGGCCGCGCTTCTTCATCAGCGCGTTGAAGATCCGGCCGTGCTTGTCCTCGTCGGCGCCGTGCCGGGTGATCTTGGGCGCGAGGGCGCGCATGCCGGGCGCGACGAGGGCCGCGATCCGGGCGTTCTCCCAGCCGCCCTGGGACTCGCCGCTCGCGGCGATGGAACAGAAGAGCCGGAAGGACTCGTCGTTGTCGATGATTTCCTGGAACAGGCCCTTGGCCGTGAGCATCGCCGCCACCTCCGTGCGGACGTCCGCACTCCGGTACGTCCGGGGAGACCGAGTCAAGTCGGGTCCCGGGCGTCGGGCAACAGGAGGGTACGACGACTCGGCCGAAAGAGTGAGGCCCGAGGCCGTAACCGGGGGCCCGGTGGAGCGTTGTGCAGCGTGACGGCCGTGGCGGGGAGGACCCCCGAGCCCCCACCACGGCCGCGGACCCCCTCCCCGACGGCGCTCTCGCACCGCGCGGCCACCGGGGACCGCGCGGGCTTCGACCGCCTGCGCGGACTCCGTCCTCCGCGTCCGGCGCCGCGCCCGGGGCGTTACGCCAGGCCCGCCCGCTCCATCGCCTCGACGCCCGCCCGCAGGGCCGCCAGCCGCTCGTCCAGGGTGAAGCCGGCCGGGGCGAGGGTGAGGGTGGTGACCCCGGCCTCCGCGTAGGCCGTCATCCGCTCGGCGATCCGCTCGACGGAGCCGAGCAGCGTGGTCTGGTCGATCAGGGAGTGCGGCACGGCGGCCGCGGCCCCGGTCTTGTCGCCGGCCAGGTACTTGTCCTGGATCTCGGCGGCCTCCTTCTCGTACCCCATGCGCCGGGCGAGCTGGTTGTAGAAGTTCTGCTTGCGGCTGCCCATGCCGCCGACGTACAGCGCGGTGTACGGGCGGAACACGTCGGCCAGCGCGGTCACGTCGTCGCCGAGGGCGAGCGGCAGGGTGGGACAGACGTCGAAGCCGTCCATCGTCAGACCGGCCTTCTCGCGGCCCGCCCGCAGGTGCCGGAGCGCGGTCTCCTCCAGGTGCTCGGCGGAGGGGAAGATCAGCAGGGCGCCGTCGGCGATCTCGCCGGTCTGCTCCAGGTTCTTCGGTCCGATCGCGGCGATGTAGAGCGGGATGTGCTCGCGCTGGGGGTGGACGGTGAGCTTGATCGGCTTGCCGGGGCCGCCGGGGAGCGGCAGGGTCCAGTGCTCGCCGTCGTAGCTGAGCCGCTCCCGGGTCATGGCCTTGCGGACGATCTCGACGTACTCGCGGGTCCGGGCGAGCGGCTTGTCGAACTTCACGCCGTACCAGCCCTCGGAGACCTGCGGTCCGGAGACGCCGAGGCCGAGGCGGAAGCGGCCGCCGGTGAGCGAGTCGAGGGTGGCCGCCGTCATCGCCGTCATGGCGGGCTGACGGGCCGGGATCTGCATGATCGCGGAGCCGACGTCGATCCGCTCGGTCTTCGCCGCGACCCAGGCGAGGACCGTGGGGGCGTCGGAGCCGTAGGCCTCGGCGGCCCAGCAGACGTCGTAGCCGAGGCGGTCCGCCTCCTGGGCGACGGCGAGGTTGTCGCCGTCCATGCCGGCGCCCCAGTAGCCGAGGTTGATGCCGAGCCGCATTCCACGCACCCCTTACCCATCGGTAACGTCTCTTTGGCCGGACTCTAGCGCGCGTGCGAGCCATCCGTCAGGGCGCCGTTGTCCACAGGCTCTCTCCGCGTGGTGCCCTGGCCAGTACTCTCGCGCCCATGGAGCAGAGGCATCTCGGACGTACCGGCCTGCGTGTGTCGCGCATCGGACTCGGCACCCTCACCTGGGGCCGGGACACCGACGAGCACGACGCCGCCGAGCAGTTGAAGGCGTTCTGGGACGCGGGCGGCACCCTCGTGGACACCGCCGACGTGTACGGCGGGGGCGAGGCGGAGTATCTGCTCGGGCGCCTGATGGAGCGCCTGGTGCCCCGGCAGGACCTGGTCCTGTCCACCAAGGCGGGCAGCGTCCCGGACCCCGACCGGCGCACGGACGGCTCGCGCGGGCACCTGCTCGCCGCGCTCGACGCCTCCCTGGCCCGTCTGGGCACGGACCACGTGGACCTGTGGCAGCTGCACGCCTTCGACCCCCACACGCCCCTGGAGGAGTCGCTCCAGGCCCTCGACATCGCGGTGCGCAGCGGGCGGGCGCGGTACGCGGGCGTGTCGAACTTCTGCGGCTGGCAGCTCGCCAAGGCGGGCACCTGGCAGCTCGGCGGCGACCGCACGCGGCTCGCCGGGGCGCAGCTGGAGTACTCGCTGCTCCAGCGGGGGATCGAGCGGGAGGTGCTGCCGGCCGCGATGGACCTCGGCATAGGTCTGCTGCCCTCGTCCCCGCTGGGGCGCGGGGTCCTGACGGGGAAGTACCGCAGCGGCACGCCGACGGACTCGCGGGGCGCCTCGGAGACGATGGCGCCCTTCGTGGAGCCGTACCTGGACGAGGCGGCGAGCCGGATCGTGGACGCGGTGGCGACGGCGGCCGACGGGCTCGCGACGACCCCGCTCCACGTGGCACTCGCGTGGGTCCGCGACCGCCCCGGGGTGACGGCCCCGATCGTCGGCGCGCGCACGGCGCGCCAGCTCGCGGCCGCGTTGTCAGTGGAGGCGCTTAGTCTTCCTGACGAGATCTGTCGGGCGCTGGACGATGTGTCGGCGCCCGTGCACCGCTATCCGGATCACGACTGGAGCACCTTGTGACCGAGCCTTCCGGGGAGACCGCGCCCGAGGCCGCGGAGCCCACCGAGGACCTGCCGGAGGAAGCCGCCGGGACCCCGGCCCCCGACGCGGCCGGGGGACCGGATTCCGCCGAGGAGCCCGCCGGGGGGCCGGGGCCGACCGAAGAGCCCGGTACGGGTGGGGTGCCGGACTCCCCCGGGCGGCCGGACGCGGCTGAGGGGCCGGACGCGGCCGAGGGGCCCGAATCCGGCGAAGAGGCCGGTGACCGGTCCGCCGATGACGAGAAGACGGGGAGCGCCGAGGAACCGGCGTCCGCCGAAGAGCCCGACAGCCGGACCGCCACGGCCGAAGAGCCGGAATCCGCCGAAGGGCCCGCGTCCGCCGACGGCGGGAACGCGGAGGCCGGCGAGGGCGCCGACGGGTCCGAGGTGAGCGAGGCGCAGGCCGAGCTCGCCGCGCAGCGGGAGCTGCGGGCCAGGATCGAGGCCCGGAAGGCCGAGAAGAGCGGCCCGGTGGCGAGCGGCGCCAAGCTGAGCGGCACCGCGGCCGACCTCCTCGCCGCCGTCCGGGCCGTCGAGGGCGGCACCGCCTCGGGCAGCGCGTTCTACGAGGCGCCCGAGCCCGCCCCCCGCCGCCCCGCCGCCGAGCCGGCCCCGACGACCGTCGTGCGGCCCCCCGCGCCGGAGCGGCCGGCGGCTCCGGCGCCCGGCACCACGGCCGCCGTCCGCGAGGTCCTCGCCGCGGGCGGCGCCCCGGAGGCGCTGGCCGGCCGGGTCGCCGCCGTGCTCGGCGAGGGTGCGGCCCCGGCACTGCGGGAGGATCCCTGGCAGCTGCTCGCGGTGCCGGGGGTCCTCCCGGAGCAGGCCGACGGTTTCGCGCGGGCGCTGCTCGGCCCCGCGTGCGGCCCCGGCGACCCGCGCCGCGCGGTCGCCCTGACCGTGTGGCTCCTGGAGCGGGCCGCCGTCCAGGGGCACACGGCCCTGGAGGTCCAGGCCGTGCGCGCCGGGCTCGCCGGGCACGCGGTGCCCGACCCCGAGCAGGCGGTCGAGGCGGCGGTCTCCGAGGGCGCGGTCCTCCTCTTCCAGGAGGAGGAGACGGCGGAGGAGCCCGACGGCGACGAGGACGTCGAGGGGGCGTCCGCGCCCCCCGCGGAGCGGGAGCCCGCAGCGCCCGCCCTGCTCGGACTCGACCGGTACGCGCTGGCCGAGGAGAGCCTCGCGGACGGCCTCGCCCGGCTGGTCAGGACGGCGAAGGCCGACGTCTGGGAGGGCGGCGAGCTGGAGCGCGCCGCCGGGGGGCACGGCCTCGTCCTGCACACGGGCGGGGAGGCCGCCCGCGCCGAGCCGGTGGCGCTCGCCGCGGCGGCCCGTGAGCGGGGTCTGCGCGCCCTGGTGGCCGTCCACGCGGACGGCGGGCGCCGCGCGCTCGGCGCCGCGGGGGCCGAGGCGGTGACGGTCGCCGCGCTGCTGTCCGGCACGGCCGGGCCCGGCCGGGACGAGGACGGCGCCCTCGCCCTGGACCTGCTCGTGGTCCTCGACGCCCCGCAGCTGGACGTGGAGACGGGCGCGATGCTCGTGGAGTCGCTGCCGGACGGCTGCCGTCTGGTGCTGAGCGGCGATCCCGAGGTGCTCGGCGCACCGGGCGCGGGCCGGGTCTTCGCGGACGTCCTCGCGTCCCGGGTGTGCCCGCGGATCGCCTCCCGCGTCCCCGACCCGGGGCCGCTCGGCGAGCTGGTGTCGGGCATCGGCGTCGGTGAGCTGAACCAGGTCGAGGCCCCCGGCAAGGAGGTCGTGATCGTCCCGGTGCGGGACGCGGGCGAGGCCGTGCACCGTACGGTCCAGCTGGTGGCGGACTCGGTGCCCCGGGCCCTCGGGGTGCCGTCCGAGCAGACGCAGGTCGTCACGGTCGGCCACGGCGGCTCCGTCGGCACGCGCGCGCTGAACGCCGCCCTGAAGCAGCGGCTCAACCCCGGCCCCGGCCGGTTCGGCGGCTACGACCCCGGGGACCGGGTGGCGTACGCGCCCGCGCCGGGGCGCACGGTGTCGGGCACGGTCCTCTCGGCCGACGCCGAGGGGCTGCGGCTGCGCTGCGGGGGCGAGGAGCTCCTCGTACCGAAGGAGCGGGTGGAGTCGGCGCTGCGGCACGGCTGGGCGCTCACCGCGCACCAGGCGGCCGGGGCGCGCTGGCCCGCGGTGGTCGTGGTGCTGCCGGGGGACGCCGCGGGCGGCCTGAGCCGGCCGTGGGTGTACACGGCCTTCGGCCGGGCGGAGCGCCATCTGTCGGTCGTGCACGGCGTGGACCAGGCGCTGCCCCGCGCGGTGGCCGAGGGGGTGGCCCCGGAGCGCACGACGCGGCTGCGGCCGCTCCTGGAGGCCCTGCTGGCCGCCGACGGCGAGTAGGACCGGAAGCGACGGAGGGCCGGGACACCGCGCGGTGTCCCGGCCCTCCCGCGTCCCGTCAGGCGTCCGCGCCGGAGGCTCCCGCTTCCACGGGCTCGTCCTCGTCCTCCTCGTCGAAGACGGAGCTGACGTCGAAGCGGCAGACGATCCGCTCGGGGTCGGCGTGGTCGAAGGGGGCGGCCAGCCACTCCCCCGGTTCCGGGAGCTCCTCGGCGGCGGTGACCCAGAGCGTGGAGTCTCCCTCCTCCAGGCCGAACTCCTTGTGCCGGGAGGCGATCTCGTCCGGTTCGTACTCGCCGAAGAGCACGCCGAGGGCGGCGAGCGGCGAGACGCCGGCCTTGGCGACCGCGCGGGTGTCCGCGTCGTCGTCGAGCTCGGCGACGCGGCGGGCCTGGGCGAGCAGCCGCTGGGGCTCGGCGACGGCGTAGTCGCGGCGGATCAGGAGGCTGAGGGCGTGGGGTTCGTCAGGTCCGGCGTACGGCGGCAGGTTGCCGTCGGTGCCGGGGATCTCGAAGGGGGTGACCTCGTCGTAGCGGTCGTAGAGGAGTTCGTCGTACGTCTCGGCGGCCGCGGCGAGGGCGTTGAAGGCCTCGTAGACGGCCGTGTCGTCGTCTCCCGTGCGGCGTTCGACCGCCGCGAGGTGACGGTCCAGTGCGGTCTTGACCGCCTCGGCGGCGGCACGTACCTCGGCAGCGGTGGGCTGCGCAGCATCAGACATGGGACAGACGCTATCCGTACCGGGCCCGTGCCCGCACAATAGATGCGATGCCGGAATACGAATTTGTCGATGTGTACGTGCCGCGCGGTGTCTCCCGCAAGGAGGCGACGCGGCTCCTGACCGACCATGCCGAGTACGGACACTGGGAGTTGGACCGTCTGAGCCTGCACCGTGACGGGAGCCGCAGAGTGCGGCTGAAGCGGCGGATCATCCGCCAGGTCCGGGCGACCTGGTAGGAAGCACCGGACGACGGGAAGACGGCGAGAAGGGGCCCCGTGGTGTGCGGGGCCCCTGTGCGTGGTGCGTGAGCCGGTGGCTCAGGCGGCGCTGCGGGCGCGGCGGTAGATCAGCGAGCCGGCGAGCAGCATCCCGGCGCTGGCGGGAAGGATCACGCCGAGCGGACCGGAGCCGGTCTCGGCGAGCTCCTCGACGGCACGCGGCGGAGTGACGACCTGGGTACCGGGAGTGTTCGGCCCGCCCTCGGTGCCGGGGGTGCCGGGGTGACCGGGGGTGCCGGGGTTACCCGGAGTGCCGGGGTTACCCGGGTTCCCAGGGTTACCCGGGTTACCGGGGTTCCCAGGATTACCGGGGTTCCCAGGATTACCAGGGTTCCCAGGATTACCGGGGTTACCGGGGTTCCCAGGATTACCCGGATTCCCCGGGTTGCCCGGATTCCCCGGGTTGCCCGGCTCCTCCTCCCCGTAGCCCGTGTCCCCGCCGTTCGCGCAGTCGTTGCCCGTGACGGCGTTGCCCAGGCCGACGCCCGTGACGTCGTTGCCGCAGACGTTCACCGGGACGTCGACCGGCACCTCGACGTGGTTGCCGGAGCCCACGCCGGGAGAGTGTCCGGTGTGCCCGCCGGCGGAGGATCCGCCACCGTACGGGGAGGTGTTGGCGCACGTGTTGCCAAAGGCCGGATTGAGCAGTCCGATGACGTTGACGGTGTTCCCGCAGGCGTTCACCGGTGCGTGCACCGGGACCTGGACGGAATTTCCGGACGCGACGCCCGGGGAATTCATGGCCGTACCGTTCGCGCCGGAATCGGCGTGCGCATATCCGCCGCCGACGGCGGCGAAAACGCCTCCGGCGGCCGCGACGGTGATGAGGCCCTTGCGCGTGACCTGTCGCATAGCTTGTTCCCTGCCTGCTCGGCTTCGAAAGAGTGCCACCGGGCGGACGGCCCGGGGCGGAAATGGCCACCGGCCCCGGAGTGCATGGCACGCACTCCGGGGCCGGACCGGCTCACACCCTCACGGGGCGAGGCACAACGTCAGGCGTTGACGCAGGTGTTGCCGAAGGCGGGGTTCAGCAGGCCGATCACGGAGACCGTGTTGCCGCACACGTTCACGGGGACGTGAACCGGCACCTGGACGACGTTGCCCGAGAGCACGCCGGGGGAACCGATGGCGGCACCCTGGGCACCCGCGTCGGCAACGGCCATGCCCGCACCCGCGAGAACGAGACCGCCGGTGGCAGCCGCAGCAGCGACGACCTTCTTGATCATTATTCCTCCTAGTTGGCAATGCGGCCCCAGCCGCGGACCGCACCACCTGTAACGAGGGGGAATGATGAGGGCTACGAGCCCTTGAGTTCATTCACTCTTTCCGGTCACGCACAAACGCGTGGGCGAATTCAGCAGGCGTCGAGGAAACGGTCCAGCACGCGGACGCCGAACTTGAGGCCGTCCACCGGCACCCGCTCGTCCACGCCGTGGAACATGCCCGCGAAGTCGAGCTCCGGCGGCAGCTGGAGCGGGGCGAAGCCGAAGCAGCGGATGCCGAGGTCGTCGAAGGACTTGGCGTCGGTGCCGCCGGACAGCATGTACGGCACGGCGCGGGCGATCGGGTCCTCGGCGCGCAGCGCCAGCTGCATGGCGTCCACCAGGGCGCCGTCGAAGCTGGTCTCCAGGGCCTTGTCGCCGTGCACGTCCTCGCGCTTCACGCGGGGGCCGAGGATCCGGTCGAGATCGGCCAGGAACTCCTGCTCGTAGCCGGGCAGGAAGCGGCCGTCGACGTGCGCGGTGGCCTGGCCGGGGATCACGTTCACCTTGTAGCCGGCGCCGAGCATCGTCGGGGCGGCCGAGTTGCGGAGGGTGGCGCCGACCATCTTGGCGATGCCGCCGAGCTTGGCGAGGGTGCCCTCCATGTCCTCGGGGTCGAGCGGGGTGCCGAGGGCGTCCGACAGCTCGTCGAGGAAGCTCCGCACGGTCTTGGTGACCCTCACCGGCCACTGGTGGCGGCCGAGGCGGCCCACGGCCTCGCAGAGCTCCGTGATGGCGTTGTCGTCGTTGGTCATGGAGCCGTGGCCGGCCGTGCCCTCGACGGTCAGCCGCATCCAGTGCATGCCCTTCTGGGCCGTCTCGACCAGGTAGAGGCGCAGGTTCTCGTTGACGGTGAAGGAGAAGCCGCCGACCTCGCCGATCGCCTCGGTGACGCCCTCGAAGAGGTCGCGGTGGTGGTCGACCAGGTGGCGGGCGCCGTAGGTGCCGCCGGCCTCCTCGTCGGCGAGGAAGGCGAGGACGACGTCGCGCGGGGGCTTGCGGCCGCTGCGCAGCCGGTCGCGGACGACCGCGAGGGTCATCGCGTCCATGTCCTTCATGTCGACGGCCCCGCGGCCCCAGACGCAGCCGTCGGCGATCTCGCCGGAGAAGGGGTGGTGGGTCCAGTCCTCGGCGTTGGCCGGGACGACGTCGGTGTGCCCGTGGATGAGCAGGGCCGGACGCGACGGGTCCTCGCCCTCGATCCGGGCGACGGTGGAGGCGCGCCCCTTGTGCGACTCGATGATCTTCGGCTCGAGCCCGACCTCCGCGAGCTTCTCGGCGACGTACTCGGCCGCCGCCCGCTCTCCCGGGCCGGAGTGGTCGCCGTAGTTGCTGGTGTCGATGCGGATGAGGTCGCGACAGAGGTCCACCACCTCGTCCTCGCCGCTGACGCTCCGGGCCGTGTTCGACTCGCTCACGCTGCTTCCTCCCACTACGTGCCCCACGTGATTGCTTGGTGGTCGCCCCCATCCTCCCGCGTGGCCCCCTCGGCACCCAAGGGCGCCGGCCCTCCGACATGCGGCTGTCACATGACGGGGGCCGACCGGGGGTGGTGATCGACCGCTCCGAATGTTTGCTATGGTTTTCCTCGTCGGAAGGGCCCAGCGGCCGGGAAGACAGACACCTTGTCCGGGTGGCGGAATGGCAGACGCGCTAGCTTGAGGTGCTAGTGCCCTTTATCGGGCGTGGGGGTTCAAGTCCCCCCTCGGACACCAGCGAAGGACCCCACGTCATGTGGGGTCCTTCTCGTTACGGCTGCAGGAATCACGGCGGTGGGACCGGTGCGACGCAGATCCAAGGCTCCCGCCTCCCCGCTCCCCCAGCTGTACGGGATCGATCCCGTCCGGGTGCGGCTGCCGGAGGACCCCGAGGGGCGCTGGGCGAGCGTCCGGGAGTACCTCGTCGAGCGGTACGGGGCCGCCGTCGGGTCCGGCCGGGTCGAGGGGATGCTGCGGGAGGGGCGGTTCGTCGGGGTCGACGGGCCGGTCGGCGGGGACGAGCCGTACGCTGCGGGGCGGCACCTCTGGTTCCACCGGGACTTCCCCGCCGAGACGCCCGTGCCCTTCCCGATCGGGGTCGTGCACCGCGACGAGCGGATCGTGGTGGTGGACAAGCCGCACTTCCTCGCGACGATGCCCCGGGGGCGGCACGTGACCGAGACCGCGCTCGCCCGGCTCCGGCGTGACCTGGGGCTCGCGCGCCTCCAGCCCGCGCACCGGCTCGACCGGCTGACGGCGGGGCTCGTGCTGTTCGTCGTGCGCCCGGAGGACCGGGGGGCGTACCAGACGCTCTTCCGCGACCGGGCCGTGCGCAAGGAGTACGAGGCGGTGGCGCCGTACGACCCGGCGGTGGAGCTGCCGGTGACCGTGCGCAGCAGGATCGAGAAGGAGCGCGGGGTGATGGCCGCCAGGGAGGTCCCGGGCGAGCCGAACGCCGAGAGCCGGATCGAGCTCCTCGGGCACGCGGGAGGGCTGGGGCGCTACCGGCTGGTGCCCGTGACCGGGCGGACCCACCAGCTGCGGGTGCACATGAACGGCCTGGGGCTGCCGATCCTCGACGATCCGGTCTATCCGGTGGTCCGTGAGGACGGGCCGGAGGACTTCGCGCGTCCGCTGCGGCTGCTCGCGCGGACGCTGGAGTTCACCGACCCGTTCACGGGCGACGAGGTGCGGTTCGAGAGCCGGCTGGCTCTCAGTGGCCGCGCTTGATCCACTCCTCCAGGTGCGGGGCCTCGGCGCCGATCGTGGTGGTGTCGCCGTGGCCGGTGCGGACGACCGTCTCCGGCGGCAGGGTGAGGAGCTTCCCGCGGATCGAGTCGACGATCGTCGGGAAGTCCGAGTAGGACCGGCCGGTGGCGCCGGGGCCGCCCTGGAAAAGGGTGTCGCCGGAGAAGACCGTGCCGAGCTCGGGGGCGTACAGGCAGACCGCCCCGGGGGCGTGTCCCGGGGTGTGGAGGACCGTGAGGTCCGTGCCCGCGATGGTGAGGACCTGGCCGTCGGCGAGCTCGCCGTCCGGGCTGTGGTCGGGGTGGGTGAGCTTCCACAGCGGCTGGTCGGCCGGGTGGAGCAGGATGCGGGCGCCGGTGGCGGCCGCGAGGGCCGGGGCGGCGTCGATGTGGTCGTCGTGGGCGTGGGTGCAGACGATGGCGCGCAGGGCGCGGCCGTCGAGCGCGGCGAGGATCGCCCCGGCGTCGTGGGCGGCGTCGATGACGATGGCCTCGGAGTCGTCGCCGACGATCCAGACGTTGTTGTCGACGTCCCAGGTGCCGCCGTCGAGGCTGAAGGTGCCGGAGGTGACGAGGTGGTCGATGCGGGCGGCCATCAGAGGACCACCACCGAGCGGAGGACGTCGCCCTCGTGCATGCGGGCGAAGGCCTTCTCGACGTCGCCGAGGCCGATGGTCTCGGTGACGAAGGCGGCGAGGTCGATGCGGCCCTGCTGGTGCAGGTCGATGAGCATCGGGAAGTCGCGGGAGGGCAGGCAGTCCCCGTACCAGGAGGACTTGAGCGAGCCGCCGCGGCCGAAGACGTCGAGGAGCGGGAGCTCCAGCTTCATGTCGGGGCTGGGGACGCCGACGAGGACGACGGTGCCGGCGAGGTCGCGGGCGTAGAAGGCCTGCTCGTACGTCTCCGGGCGGCCGACGGCCTCGATGACGACGTCGGCGCCGAAGCCGCCGGTGAGCTCGCGGATCGCCTCGACGGCGTCGGCGGTGCGCGAGTTGACCGTGTGGGTGGCGCCCATCTCGCGGGCCTTGTCCAGCTTCCGGTCGTCGATGTCGACGGCGATGATCTTCGCGGCTCCGGCGAGGCGGGAGCCGACGACCGCCGCGTCGCCGACGCCGCCGCAGCCGATGACGGCGACGGTGTCGCCGCGGCCGACGTTCCCCGTGTTGATGGCGGCGCCGATGCCGGCCATCACGCCGCATCCGAGGAGGCCCGCGACCTCGGGGGCGACGGACGGGTCGACCTTGGTGCACTGGCCGGCGGCGACGAGGGTCTTCTCGGCGAAGGCGCCGATGCCGAGGGCCGGGGAGAGTTCCGTGCCGTCGAGCAGGGTCATCCTCTGCTTCGCGTTGTGGGTGGCGAAGCAGTACCAGGGGCGGCCCCGCGTACAGGCGCGGCAGGTGCCGCAGACGGCGCGCCAGTTGAGGATCACGAAGTCGCCGGGGGCGACGTCGGTGACGCCCTCTCCGACGGACTCGACGATTCCGGCGGCCTCGTGGCCCAGCAGGAAGGGGAACTCGTCGTTGATCGCGCCCTGCTTGTAGTGGAGATCGGTGTGGCAGACGCCGCAGGCCTGGATCCTGACGACGGCCTCACCGGGGCCGGGGTCGGGGATCACGATGGTCTCGACGCGTACCGGTTCGTTCCTGCCGGGGGCGATGACCCCCTGGACGTGCTGCGGCATCGCGAACTTCCCTTCCTCCGACCGGATCTTGTAAGGCTCTTGCGTACCACTATCTCCTGACAAAAGGCGAGACCCCCGCAGGCCGTGCCTGTGGGGGTCCGCCGTCTCCCGTGGGGGGAGTCTCAGCCCTGGTGCGCCGCGGAGGTCGCGCGGACCCGGCGGCGGACCAGGAACCAGCCTCCGACGAGGGCCGCCGCGATGAGCGGCAGGCAGTTCACGGTGGTGCGGCTGATGCCGCCGTCCATCCACATCAGGACGAGGACGGCCGCGAGGAAGCCCAGGGTCACGATCTGGGTGTAGGGGGCCCAGGGCAGCTGGTAGCCGGGGCGGGCGAGCTTGCCCTGCCTGGCGCTGCGCACGAAGAGCAGCGAGCAGATCATGATCATGGCCCAGGTGCCGATGATGCCGATGGAGGCGAAGTTGAGGACCAGTTCGAAGGCCTCGCCGGGCATGACGTAGTTGAGGAGGACGCCGGCGACGCCGAAGCCCGCGGTGAGCAGGATGCCGCCGTAGGGGACGCCGCCCTTGTTCATGACGCCGGTGAACTTGGGCGCGGAGCCCGAGAGCGACATGGAGCGCAGGATGCGGCCGGTGGAGTACAGGCCCGAGTTGAGGCTGGAGAGGGCGGCGGTGAGGACGACGAGGTTCATCACGCCGGCGGCGCCGGGGATGCCCAGCTTGTCGAAGACGGTGACGAAGGGGCTCTGGTCTCCGGAGTACGCGGTGTACGGAAGGATCAGGGCGAGCAGGACCACGGAGCCGACGTAGAAGAGGCCCACGCGCCACATGATCGAGTTGATCGCCTTCGGCATGATCTTCTCGGGGTTCTCGGTCTCGCCGGCGGCGACGCCGCAGAGCTCGACGGAGGCGTAGGCGAAGACGACGCCCTGGATCAGCAGCAGCATCGGCATCATGCCGTTGGGGAAGATGCCGCCGTTGTCGGTGATGTTGGCGAGGCCCGGGGTGTGGCCGCCGACGTCGTGCGAGGTCACGACGAGGAAGATGCCGACGAGCATGAAGGCGACCAGGGCGGCGACCTTGATGATCGCGAACCAGAACTCCATCTCGCCGAAGTACTTCACGGAGATGAGGTTGGCGGTGAGGACGACCGCGAGGGCGATCAGGGCGAGGACCCACTGCGGGATGTCGCTGAACATGGCCCAGAAGTGGGCGTAGGTGGCGGCCGCGGTGATGTCGGCGACGGCGGTGGTCGACCAGTTGAGGAAGTACAGCCAGCCGGCCGTGTAGGCGCCCTTCTCACCCATGAACTCGCGGGCGTAGGAGACGAAGGCGCCGGAGGAGGGGCGGTAGAGCACCAGCTCGCCGAGGGCGCGCACCACGAAGAAGGCGAAGACGCCGCAGACGGCGTACGCGATGAAGAGGGACGGGCCCGCCTGGGACATGCGGCCGCCGGCGCCGAGGAAGAGGCCGGTGCCGATGGCGCCGCCGATGGCGATCATGTTGATGTGCCGGGACTTGAGGTCCTTGCGGTAGCCGGCGTCGCCTGCGTCGACGTGGGGGGAGGCGGCCGGGTTCGCCGGAGCGGCGGACAGCGGCTCGGCCGCGGTGACGCGGTCAGTCATGGAGTTGTTCGCCTTCGTGAGGGGTCTGTGCGGTACCCGGCCGTACCTGGATGGGGGGTCTCCCCGGCACGGCCAGCGCACATACTCACGGCAACGGCGCCCCACTGACTGTGACGCATGTCACTGAACGCCCATATTTGAGCTAGTTCAGAGCTTACGGGCGGGTAACGCCCGGATGAACTACGGGGCGAGGACGTCCAGCTCCTGGAGGGCGCCGACCGCGATCTGGCGGGTGAGCTCCTCGGCGCGGGCGGCGTCCCGCTCCCGTACGGCCTCGGCGACCTGGACGTGCAGGGTGACGGCGGCCGGGTCGGGGTCCTCGAACATCACGTGGTGGTGGGTGCGGCCGGTGAGGACCTCGGCGACCACGTCGCCGAGGCGGGCGAACATCTCGTTGCCCGAGGCGTTGAGCACGACCCGGTGGAACGCGATGTCGTGGACGAGGTACTCCTCCAGGCGCCGGCCGCGCGAGGTGGCGACCATGCCGAGGGCCTGCTCGGTGAGCTCGCGGCACTGCTCGGGGGTGGCGTTCAGCGCGGCCAGGCCGGCGGCGACGGGTTCGACGGCCGAGCGGAGCACGGTGAGCGAGCGGAGCTGGCGGGGGCGGTCGGCGCCGGCGAGCCGCCAGCGGATGACCTGGGGGTCGTACACGTTCCAGCTGGCCGTGGGGAGCACGGTCACGCCGACGCGCCGGCGTGACTCGACGAGGTGCATGGACTCCAGGACCCGCACGACCTCGCGGACGACGGTCCGGGAGACGTCGAAGCGCTGGGCGAGCTCGTCGGTGCGCAGCACGGTGCCCGGCGGGTACTCCCCCGCGGTGATCGCGAGGCCCAGGGTGGCCAGGACGTGGGAGTGGAGCCCCTGGGCCGGTGTCGTCATGGTGATCAGCCTATGCGCGCGGGTCCGGGCGATCACACCCGGGAATTAAAAGTACGACTTTTATGTCACAGACTCTTGAATACGTCGTACCCAATGGGTTTCATGAGCGCGACGGATTCACCGAATCGATGTCGATGAAGACAGCGAGGCACCCCCCATGAGCACCACCCCCCTCACCGCTCCCCCGGTCGTCGTCGTGATGGGCGTCGCCGGGACCGGCAAGACCACCATCGGTCCGCTGGTCGCGGAGGCGCTCGGCCTGCCGTACGCCGAGGGCGACGACTTCCACCCGGCGGCCAACGTCGCCAAGATGTCGGCCGGCGTCCCGCTGGACGACACGGACCGGGGGCCCTGGCTCGACGCCATCGGGGAGTGGGCGCACGGCCGGGCCGGACTCGGCGGGGTCGTGAGCAGCTCCGCGCTCAAGCGGATCTACCGGGACCGGCTGCGTGCCGCCGCGCCCGGGGTCGTCTTCCTGCATCTGACCGGTGACCGGGAGCTGATCGAGGAGCGGATGGCGGCACGCAAGGGCCATTTCATGCCCACCGCGCTCCTCGACTCCCAGTTCGCCACCCTGCAGCCCCTGCAGGAGGACGAGGCCGGCGTCGCCGTCGACGTCTCCGGCACCCCGGAGGAGATCACCGCCCGCGCCGTCGCCGCCCTGCGCGGCCTGGCCGGCTGACCCTCCCCCGGCCCCCCGCACCCCGTCCCCCACCTGCCCGTACGAAGGACACACCGTGACCAGTCTCAGCGTCGAGATCCTGGCAGCGGACGCCGCCGAACCGATCACCTCGGCAGGCAACGCCCAGCTCGGGATCGCCGTGCTCGCCGGCATCGCCGTCATCGTCCTGCTCATCACCAAGTTCAAGCTGCACGCGTTCCTCGCGCTGACCATCGGCTCACTGGCGCTCGGCGCGTTCGCCGGCGCTCCGCTCGCGGACACCATCAAGTCGTTCAGCACCGGACTCGGCAACACCGTCGCCGGCGTGGGCGTGCTCATCGCGCTCGGCGCGATCCTCGGCAAGCTGCTCGCCGACTCCGGCGGCGCCGACCAGATCGTGGACACGATCCTGGCGAAGACCGGCAAGCGGGCCATGCCCTGGGCGATGGTCCTGATCGCCTCCGTGATCGGCCTGCCGCTCTTCTTCGAGGTCGGCATCGTGCTGCTGATCCCGGTGGTGCTCATGGTCGCCAAGCGCGGCAACTACTCGCTGATGCGGATCGGCATCCCGGCCCTGGCGGGCCTGTCCGTGATGCACGGCCTCATCCCGCCGCACCCCGGCCCGCTGGTCGCGATCGACGCGGTCGGCGCCAACCTGGGCGTGACCCTCGCGCTCGGCCTGGTCGTCGCCATACCCACCGTGATCATCGCCGGACCGGTCTTCTCCAAGTACGCCGCCCGCTGGGTGGACATCCAGGCCCCGGAGAAGATGATCCCGGCCCGGCCCTCCGAGGACCTGGAGAAGCGCCCCGGCTTCGGCGTCACCGTCGCGACCATCCTGCTGCCCGTCGTCCTGATGCTGGTCAAGGCGCTCGTCGACATCGTGGTCGACGACCCCGAGAACGGCGTGCAGAAGGTCACCGACGTCATCGGCTCGCCGCTGATCGCCCTGCTCGCGGCCGTCATCGTCGCCATGTTCACGATGGGCCGCGCGGCCGGCTTCACCAAGGAGCAGCTGTCCTCCACCGTCGACAAGTCGCTCGCCCCGATCGCGGGCATCCTGCTGATCGTCGGCGCGGGCGGCGGCTTCAAGCAGACCCTGATCGACATCGGCGTCGGTCAGATGATCCTCGACTTCTCGAAGAGCTGGTCGATCCCGGCCCTGCTGCTCGCCTGGCTGATCGCGGTCGCGATCCGGCTCGCGACCGGCTCCGCCACGGTGGCGACGATCTCGGCCGCCGGCCTGGTCGCCCCGCTCGCCGAGGGCATGTCGACCGGTGAGGTGTCGCTCCTCGTCCTCGCCATCGGTGCCGGTTCGCTCTTCTTCAGCCACGTCAACGACGCCGGGTTCTGGCTGGTGAAGGAGTACTTCGGCATGAACGTCGGCCAGACGATCAAGACCTGGTCGGTGATGGAGACGATCATCTCGGTCGTCGGCATCGTGCTCGTCCTGCTGCTGTCGCTGGTGTTGTAGCCGACCTCGTCCGCGTGGAGGGGCCCCGGGTGTCCGGGGCCCCTCCGCCGTGCTCAGCCCCGCAGCAGGCCCAGGACCTTCACCCCGAGCTCCAGGGCCTCGCCGGGCGAGTCGACCGACTGCTGGAGGTCGACGAAGCAGCCGTCGGCGCCGGTGTCCCGCACGCCGGAGAGCACGCCGGCGATCGCGTCCGCCGTGGCGCCGGGGGCGGGGTTGAAGCGGATCTGCCGGCGCAGCGCGTCCGGGTCGCGGTCCGCCTCCTCGGCGGCGCGCCGCGCCACGTCCCACAGGCCCTCGGCCACCCCGGGCGGCAGGACGGCGCCGACCCAGCCGGCGGCCCGGCGGCCGACCCGGCGCAGGGCCGCGGGGCTGAAGCCGCCCAGGTAGACGGGCGGGCCGGCCTGCTGGACGGGGCGGAGTCCCACGTACGAGACGGGGATGGTCCACCGCTGCCCCTCGTGGCCGAACTCCTCCCGGGTCCAGAAGCCGTGGAGGACGTCGAGCAGCTCGTCGAGGAGGGGGCCGCGCCGGCCGAAGTCGGCGCCGACGGCGGTGTACTCGTCCCGCAGCCAGCCGATGCCGAGACCGACGTCGAGGCGCCCGCCGCTGACCTGGTCGAGCGAGGTGAGGGAGCGGGCGAGCAGGACGGGCGGGTACCAGGGCCCGTTGAGGGTGCTCATGCCCAGCCGGGCGCGGGAGGTCGCGGCGGCGGCGACGGTGAGCACGGTCAGCGGGTCGAGGAAGGTCCTGTACTGGTGGGGGTACGGGTTCTCCGGCGTGTGCCCCGGGTAGAGGTCGCCGGGCTCGACCGGGGTCAGGGCGCGGTCGCCGACCCAGAACGAGTCGAACCCCGCGTCCTCGGCGTCCCGCGCGAAGGCCGCGACGCGGTCGGCGCGGGCATGGGTGCCGTACTGGGGCAGTGCGATGCCTATCTCCATGGCCTCATCCTGGGCGCCGGGGAGGGTCGCGACACGAAGGGCCCGGCGTGTGACCCGTACCACATGCGGGGTCGGGCCCGTCGGACAGCGGGCCCGTCGGACCGCGGGCCGGGGGGCCGTCAGCCGGGCGGGGCCCGTCAGCCGGGTGGGGCCCGTCAGCCGACCGCCTTCGCCGCCGCCCGGCCCGCCGCCCGGCCCGAGAAGACGCAGCCGCCGAGGAAGGTGCCCTCGAGGGAGCGGTAGCCGTGGACCCCGCCGCCGCCGAAGCCGGCCGCCTCGCCCGCCGCGTACACGCCCTCCAGGGGCTCGCCGCCCTCCGTCAGGACGCGGGAGTCGAGGTCGGTCTCCAGGCCGCCCAGGGACTTGCGGGTGAGGATGTTGAGGCGGACGGCGATCAGCGGGCCCGCCTTCGGGTCGAGGATGCGGTGCGGGGACGCCGTGCGGATCAGCTTGTCGCCCAGGTACTTGCGGGCGCCCCGGATCGCCGTGACCTGGAGGTCCTTGGTGAAGGGGTTGGCGATCTCGCGGTCCCGGGCGGTGATCTCGCGGCGCAGGGCGGCCTCGTCGATCAGGGGTTCGCCGGTGAGCGCGTTCATGCCGCGGACGAGGGCGGAAAGGTCGTCCTCGACGACGAAGTCGACGCCGTGGTCCATGAAGGCCCGCACGGGGGCCGGTACGTCGGCGCGGGCGCGGCCGAGGACGTCGCGGACGGACTTGCCGGTGAGGTCGGGGTTCTGTTCGGAGCCGGAGAGCGCGAACTCCTTGCCGATGATGCGCTTGTCGAGGACGAACCAGGTGTGGTCGTGGCCGGTCCGCATGATGTGTTCGAGGGTGCCCAGGGTGTCGAAGCCGGGGAAGAGCGGGACGGGGAGCCGCTTGCCGGTCGCGTCGAGCCAGAGGCTGGAGGGTCCGGGCAGGATGCGGATGCCGTGGCGGGCCCAGATGGGGTCCCAGTTCTCGATGCCCTCGGTGTAGTGCCACATCCGGTCGCGGTTGATGTGGTGGGCACCGGCCTTCTCGGCGATGCCGAGCATCAGTCCGTCGACGTGGGCGGGGACGCCGGAGAGCAGCTTGGCGGGCGGGGTGCCGAGCCGGGCGGGCCACTGCGCGCGGACGAGGTCGTGGTTGCCGCCGATGCCGCCGGAGGTGACGATCACGGCCTGGGCGCGGAGTTCGAAGGCACCCGTCACCTCGCGGCTCGACGCGGTGCCGCGGGCGGCGGTGGAGGGGGCCAGGACCTCGCCGGAGACGGTGTCGACGGCTCCGGCCGTGCGGCCGAGTCCGGTGACGCGGTGGCGGAAGCGGAGGTCGACGAGCCCGCGGGCGGCGCCCTCGCGGACCTTGCGCTCGAAGGGGGCGACGAGGCCGGGCCCGGTGCCCCAGGTGATGTGGAAGCGGGGGACGGAGTTGCCGTGGCCGTTCGCGTCGTAGCCGCCGCGCTCGGCCCAGCCGACCACGGGGAAGAACCGCACCCCGCGCGCGTGGAGCCAGGCGCGCTTCTCGCCGGCGGCGAAGTCGACGTACGCCTCGGCCCACTTCCTCGGCCAGTGGTCCTCGGTGCGGTCGAAGCCCGCCGTGCCGTACCAGTCCTGCAGGGCCAGGGCGTGGCTGTCCTTGACGCGCATCCTGCGCTGTTCGGGCGAGTCGACGAGGAACAGGCCGCCGAAGGACCAGTGGGCCTGGCCGCCGATGGACTGCTCGGGTTCCTGGTCGAGGAGGATCACGGAGCGGCCGGCGTCGACCAGCTCGGCGGTGGCGACGAGGCCGGCGAGGCCCGCTCCGATCACGATCACATCAGCGTCGTAGGACATGGACCGCATCTTGGATACACGGATGTATCGAGTCAACCGTCCGGCCTTTCCGTTTTCTAATGTCGAGCATTAATATGAGGACATGGCAAGGACGTCAGGGCCCGAGACCCGGGAGAAACTGATCCGCGCGGCGGAGGAGCTCTTCGCCGCCCAGGGCGTCGACGGCGCACAGCTGCGCGACGTCGTGGCACGGGCCGGACAGGCCAACCCCTCCGCCGTGCAGTACCACTTCGGCTCGCGCGCGGGGCTGCTCGACGCGGTCATGGCCGGGCGCCAGGCCCGTACGGAACAGGTGCTCGCCCCCCTCCTCGACGCCGCCGGCGAGGACCTGGCGGACCTGGTCGCCGCACTCGTCACCGCCGAGTCCGGGGAGCTGCGCACCGACCGGGGCCGCCGCTGCCTGCGGATCTCCGCGCAGCTCAGCCACGAGAGCGGCGTGCGCACCCGCACCCCCCACCCCACGCTCGCCGGCACCGCCTACTGGCGCCTGATCGAGCGGATGGCGGACCGGCTCGCCGCCGACGGCCTGCCCGAGCCGCTGCTCCTGGAGCGCCTCGACCTGGCGCTGACCGTGGTGGGCGCGGCGATGGCGGACCGGGCCCGGCAGTACCTCGACGGCACCGAGCCCCTCACGGACGAGCCGCTCTTCCTCGCCGACCTCGTCGAGACCACCACCGCGCTTCTCCGGGCCGCACAGCCCCGGAGCGTCTGAAGACCCGAAGACCCCGAAGGGATCCCTCATGAACGACCTCACCGGCAAGACCGTGCTCATCACCGGCGGCGCCCGCGGCCTGGGCGCCGAGGCCGCCCGGCAGGCCGTGGCCGCCGGCGCGAACGTCGTGGTCACCGACGTCCTCGACGAGGACGGCAAGGCCACCGCCGAGGCGCTCGGGGAGCGGGCCCGGTTCCTCCACCACGACGTGACCTCCGAGGAGGAGTGGGCGGCGGCGGTCGCCTTCGCGGTGGCGGAGTTCGGCGGGCTGCACGGTCTGGTGAACAACGCGGGCATATCCACCGGCGCGCTCCTGGAGACCGAGTCCGTCGAGCACTTCCGCAAGGTCCTCGACATCAACCTGACCGGTGTCTTCATCGGCATGAAGGCCGCGATCCCGGCGATGAAGGAGGCCGGCGGCGGCTCGATCGTCAACATCTCCTCGGCCGCCGGCCTGATGGGCCTGGCCCTGACCGCCGGGTACGGCGCCTCCAAGTGGGGCGTGCGCGGTCTGACGAAGATCGGCGCGGTGGAGCTCGGCACGGCGAGGATCCGCGTCAACTCCGTCCACCCCGGCATGACCTACACCCCGATGACGGCCTCCGTCGGCATCGAGCGCGGGGAGGGCAGGTACCCGAACACGCCGATGGGCCGGGTCGGCGAGGCCGACGAGATCGCGGGCGCGGTCGTCTTCCTCCTCTCGGACGCCGCCTCGTACGTGACGGGCGCGGAGCTCGCCGTGGACGGCGGCTGGACGACCGGTCCGACGGTCAAGTACGTCATGGGGCAGTGATTTCATGGGCGCATGAGCGCCTCCGAAGAGATCCTCGACGTCGTCGACGAGCAGGACAGGGTGATCGGGCAGGCCCCGCGCGGTGAGGTGTACGCGCGGGGCCTGATCCACCGATGCGTCTTCGTCCGGGTCCGGGACGCCGAGGGCAGGGTCTTCGTCCACCGCAGGACGCCGACGAAGCTGGTCTTCCCCTCCCTGTACGACATGTTCGTCGGCGGGGTCGTCGGCGCCGGCGAGTCCTACGACGAGGCCGCGCTGCGGGAGGCCGAGGAGGAGCTCGGCGTGTCCGGGCTGCCCCGCCCCGAGCCGGTGACGCGGTTCCTGTACGACTCCGGGGGCGTGGCCGGGAAGTGGTGGTCGGCCGTCTACGAGGTCCGCTGCGAACTGCCGGTCGACCCGCAGGCCGAGGAGGTCGCCTGGCACGGCTTCCTCACCGACGAGGAGCTGGCCGCCCGGCTGCCCGGGACGGCGGACGCCTGGGAGTGGGTGCCGGACGGCCTCGCCGCGTACGAGCTGCTGCGGGCGGAGGAGAACGGCGGCGCGCGTCCGGCGGGCTGAGACCCGGGCCGGCGCGGAACGGACCGGGAGCCGGTGCCGGTGCCGGCGGGCCGATCTCGTGGAACGGGGCCCGCGGCCGGTGCCGGGCGGGCCGATCACCCGGCCGTTAGGGTGCACAGGTGAGCGATTTCGTGCAGAGCCTGCGACTGTGGTTCGCGCCGCAGCGGATCCGGGACGAGGGCGACACGCCCGACTACCGCTTCTCCCTCGCCAACGAGCGGACCTTCCTGGCCTGGATCCGGACCGCGCTCGCCCTGATCGGCGGCGGCTTCGCCGTCGACCAGTTCCTGCCGGACCTGCGCTGGGGCGTGCGCGTCGGGCTCGCGCTCGCGCTGCTCGCCGCCGGTGTGCTGTGCGCCCTGCGGGCGGTGAACCACTGGGTGCGCTGCGAACGGGCCATGCGCCGGGGCGAGGACCTCCCGGTGTCCCGGTTCCCGGCGCTGCTCAGCCTCGCGGTGGCCGTCGTGGCCCTCGCGATGGTGGTGCTCGTCGTCTTCGGCTGGGCCGGACGGTGAGTTCGGCCGGTGAGGCCCGGGATCCGGGACTCCAGCCGGAGCGGACCCGGCTGGCGTGGCGGCGTACGACCCTGTCGTGCACGGTCGTCGCGGTGCTCGCCGTGAAGCTGGTGGTCAGCGACGAGGTCACGGCGCGGGAGCTGACCGGGCTCGCGCTCTCGTCCCTGGTGTGGGTCGCCTTCCTGGCCGTGGCCCACCGCAGGATCCGTTCCCTGGGCGCGGCCCGGCCGCTCCCGCTCTCCCGTCGGGGCGCGCTGCTCGCCACGGTGTGCACGATCGCGCTCGCCGCCCTCGGGGCGACGGTGATCTGGTGAGACCGCGCCAGGGGCCGTCCGGCGGAGCAGGCCCGGAGAAGGGCTAGGGGACGGTCACCACGACCTTGCCGTTCAGGCCGCCCGCCGCGTTGGCGCGCTGGGCCTCGGCCGCCTGCTCCAGGGGGAACGTCCTCGCCACCCGTACGGTGAGGACGCCCGCGTCTGCCAGGTCGGCGAGGACCGCGAGGTCGGCCGCGTCGGGACGGACCCAGAAGTAGCGGCCGCCGAGGGCGAGGACCTCGCCGTCGGCGATCGAGGCCAGGCGGCCCCCGGGGGCGAGGAGCCCGGCGGAGAGCTTCAGGAACGGTCCGCCGATGGTGTCGAGGACGGCGTCGACGCCCTGCGGGGCGAGGGCGCGGACCTGGTCGGTGAAGGTCTCCTCGTCGTAGCGGACGGGCTCGGCGCCGAGCTCCGCGATCCGCTCCAGGCCCGCCTCCCGGGCCGCGCCGATCACCCGGCAGCCGAGGTGGCGGGCGATCTGCACGGCCATCGAGCCGACCCCGCCGGCCGCCGCGTGCACGAGGACGGTGTCGCCGGGGCGCACCGCGAGGGCCTGGGGCCGTTGGAGCACCTGGTACGCGGTGAGGCCGACGAGCGGGAGGGCCGCGGCCTCCTCGAACCCGAAGGCGCGGGGCTTGCGGGCGAGGGTGCGGACGGGGGCGGCGACGTACTCGGCGAAGGTGCCGTGCGCGAGGACGTCCTCGCGGACGTACCCCATGACCTCGTCCCCGACGGCGTACTCGGGGACGGAGACGCCGAGCCGGACCACGACGCCGGAGACGTCCCAGCCGGGGACGACCGGGAAGACGGCGTCGAGCATGCCGTCGAGATACCCGGCCTGCGCCTTCCAGTCCACGGGATTGACGGCGGCCGCCCGCACCTCGACCAGGACCTCGTCGGGGCCGACCTTCGGATCGGGCAGCTCGCCGTACTCCAGCACCTCGGGGCCGCCGTACCGGCTGTAACTGATCGCCTTCATACCCCCGACCCTCGGTGCGACCGGGCCGGCCCGCAAGCCGGGGCGTCAGCCGCCGAGCGCCGCCGGCGGCGGGAGCATGGCGCGCGGGTCGCGGCCCGAGGTCCAGAGGCCGATGAGGAAGGCGGTCGTCGCCTCCAGGAGGTCCGCGTGGGCCAGCGGACCGGCGACGAACGGGGCGCAGCCCAGGTCGGCGGCGAGGGCGGAGACGAGCGCGAGGGCCTCCTCGTCGTCCCCGCACAGGGGGACGGCGACCGGTCCGTCCGCGAAGACGGGCGGGGTACGGCTCCACACCGCCGGCGTCACGTGGTTGAAGGCCTTCACCACCCGGGCTCCCGTCGCCGCGGCGATGGTGCGGGCGGCGCCGGGGCCCTCGCCGGTGGTGAGGACAGGTCCCGGACCGACGGCGTTGGTGCAGTCGATCAGGATCCGGCCGCCGAACGAGCCGACGGGGCCCGCCGCTTCGAGGGCCGGCAGGACCGCGTCGTACGGCAGGGCCAGGAGGGTCGCCTCCCCGAAGCGGGCCGCCTCGGCGAGGGTGCCCGGCCCGGCCCCCGTGCTCGCGGCGAGCGCGGAGGTCCGCTCCGCGTCCCGGCCGCCGACGAGGACCTCGTGGCCCGCCCCGACCCATCCGCCGCCGAGCGCCCGTGCCATCGCTCCCGTACCCAGTACTCCCACCCGCATGGGGCGTCCTCCCTCACGTACCGTTGCCGCGTGCTGTCGTGAACGACCGTAGGCAGGGGGCGACTTACCAGATGGTTACCGACCGGCTCCTCGCGGACTGCCGGGCGCGGCTCGGCTTCGACCTGCTCTCCCACACCTGGAACGGGGTCGTGCTGTACGCCCTCGCGGACGGACCGCGCCGCCCCGGCGAACTGCGGGCGGAGATCGGCGGGATCAGCGCGAAGGTGCTGACGGAGACGCTGCGGCGCCTGGAGGGGTACGCCCTGGTGGAACGGCGGGCGTACGAGGAGACGCCGCCCCGGGTCGAGTACGCGCTGACCGCGCTGGGCCGTTCGCTGCTCGGACCGATCGAGGCGCTGGGCCGGTGGTCGGCGGAGTACGGGGACGCCTTCGCGGCGGCGCAGGGATGGGACGAGGAGTAGTCCGTTCCGGCTTCCCCCGGGCCGGGGCCGACTGGCAGTCTTCCCCCTGTCCAGTCGGGCTCTCATCCGGGGGAATCCCTTTGTCTGCCACCGATCCCTATGTGGTCACGCTCGCTCCGCACGTGCACGCCTTCGTCCAGCCCGACGGCGGCTGGTGCCTGAACAACGCCGGGTTCGTCGGGGACGCGGACGAGTCGCTGCTCGTCGACACCGCCGCCACCGAGCGGCGCGCGAAGCTGCTGCGCGAGGCGGTGCTCGCCGAAGGGCTGCCGCTGCCCCGCACCATCGTCTCCACCCACCACCACGGCGACCACACCTACGGCAACGGGGTCTTCCGCCCCGAGGCGCGGATCGTGGGACACGAGAACTGCCGCTCCGAGCAGCTCGCGGCCGGCCACCAGCTCCATCTGCTGTGGCCGCAGACCGACTTCGGACGGGTCGACATCCTGCCGCCCTCCGTGACGTACAGCGAGCGGCTCACGCTGTACGTCGGCGGGATCGAGGTGCGGCTGCTCCACCCCGGCGCCGCGCACACCACCGGCGACTCGATCGTCCATCTCCCGGAGCAGGGCGTCGTCTTCACCGGCGACCTGATCTTCCACGGCGGGACGCCGTTCCTGCCGATGGGTTCGCTCGCCGGTTCGCTGCGCGCGCTCGACCTGCTGCGCTCCCTCGACGCGTCGACGGTGGTGCCGGGGCACGGACGGGTGACCGACCCCACGGCGTACGACACCACGGAGCGGTACCTGCTCTGGGTGCGGGAGCTCGCCGTCGAGGGGTACGCGAAGGGGGCGACGCCCCTGGAGACTGCCCGGCGGGCGGAGCTCGGCGAGTTCGCCGCGTGGCGCGAGAGCGAGCGGCTCGTGGCGAACCTGCACCGGGCGTACGCGGAACTGGAGGGGCTGCCGGAGGGGTCGCCGCTCGATCCGGTGGCGGTCTTCGGGGACATGGCGGCGATGAACGGAGGCGTGCCGGTGGCTTGCCACGCCTGACCTCCCCCGCCCGCCACGGGGGCGGTGCCCCCCGCCACCCCCGTTGTGGGCAGGCGTTCCGCAAGGGGCGGAACGGGTGGGCACAACGGAACGGCGCCCCTGCCGGCGCCAGAGGCTCCCGCGCCTGAACCCGCACCCCGTTGTGCGCCGCCGCTGTCGGTGCGGGTCCAGGCGCGGAACGCGGGGGCGCCGCTGAAGGGCGCCGTCCCGTGTGCCCACCCGTCCCGCCCAGCGGGACGATTGCCCACACGGGGCGGGGCGGGGCGGCACCGCCCAGCCGGGCGCGGTCCGCACCGGTGTCACCACGTGGTCGGGGTCCAGTCCGGGTGGGCCGTTCGCATCGCCGCCGCGTCGTCCCGGTCCCTGAACGTGCCGTCGTCGTCGAGCCAGCGCCGGTGCAGCGTCGCGAGCGCCTCGCGGTCCAGGTCGACGCCGAGGCCCGGCGCGTCGGAGACCGCGAGCCGGCCCGCCCGGAAGACGGGGCGGGTGGTGACGACGTCCTCCGTCTGCCACGGGTAGTGGGTGTCGCAGGCGTGGTGGAGGCCGGGCAGCGTGGCGGCGACCTGGGTCATGGCGGCGAGGCTGATTCCCAGGTGGGTGTTGGAGTGCATGGAGAGCCCGACGCCGTACGTCCGGCAGAGCGCGGCCAGTTCGCGGGTGCGGTGGAGTCCGCCCCAGTAGTGGTGGTCGCAGAGGACGATCCGTACCGCTCCGGCGGCGAAGGCCTCCGGGACCTCCTCGAAGGTCGTCACGCACATGTTGGTGGCGAGCGGGACGTCCGTGCGGGCGGCGATCTCGGCCATGGCGGCGGTGCCGCTCGCCGGGTCCTCCAGGTACTCCAGGACGTCCTTCAGTTCGCGGGCGACGGCGAGCGAGGTCTCCACGGACCAGGCGCCGTTGGGGTCGAGGCGGAGCGGGCGGCCGGGGAAGGCGTCGGCGAGCGCCCGGATCGCGGCGATCTCCCGCGCGGGCTCGAACACCCCGCCCTTGAGCTTGAAGGACCGGAAGCCGTACTCCCGGTCGAAGCGGCGGGCCTGGGCGACGATGCCGGCGGGGTCGAGGGCCGCGCCCCAGTCGTCGGTGCCGGCCCATTTGTGGAAGAGGTACGCGCTGTACTCGACCTCGTCGCGGACCTTGCCTCCGAGGAGGGCGTGGACGGGCAGGCCGAGGGTCCTGCCGAGCGCGTCGAGGCAGGCGGTCTCGAAGGCGGAGACGACGGAGAGCCGGAGCTTGTCGGCGGTGCGGACCCCGCGCAGACCGCTCGCGTCGACGCCGGTGTCCCCGGAGAGCTCGGAGACCTCGGCGTCCGCCGTGCCCGCGGTCTCCGACGCCAGCGCGAAGAGGCCATTCACATCCGTGACCAGTCGGCCCGGCAGCGCCTCGGCCAGCGGCCGGGCGGTGTCCAGGTAGACGCCGTCGCCGTAGGTCTCCCCGAGTCCGCTCGCCCCTCCCCTGGTGATCACTTCGACCACGAGCCGGGGCGTGTACGGCTGGTGGACGCCCTGGGTGTTGAGGAGGGGCGGGTCGGAGATGAGGATCGGGGTGAGCCGGACTTCGTCGACGATCAGCTTCGCATCCATATGTGAACCCTATTCATGGATGAGACCCGCCACCAGGATGCGGACACGCTTTCCCGCCGCCTCCTCTGGACTGCATACCGACTGGTCGGTCATCATGAGCGCCGACGAACCCGATCCGGAGGTACGCACCCATGAGCTCCGCCCCGCCGCCAGGACTCGACCCCGAGCAGCTGCGCCGGTTCCTCGACCGCGAGCGGCCCGGGCTGCTCTCCGGCCCCCTGGAGGCCCGGCTGATCGAGGGCGGCCGGTCGAACCTGACGTACGCCGTGAGCGACGGCACCGGCCGCTGGGTGGTCCGCCGCCCCCCGCTCGGCCACGTCCTCGCCACCGCCCACGACATGCGGCGCGAGCACCGCGTCATCAGCGCCCTGGGGGCGACGGGCGTGCCCGTCCCCGGGACGGTCCTGTTCTGCGAAGACGAGTCGGTGCTCGGCGCGCCGTTCTACGTCATGGACTTCGTCGACGGGACGCCGTACCGCTCGGCCCGTGAGCTCGCCGCGCTCGGCCCGGAGCGCACCCGCGCCACCGTCCTCGGCCTGGTCGACACCCTCGTCGACCTGCACGCCGTCGATCCGGAGGCCGCGGGGCTCGGCGACTTCGGCCGCCCGGACGGCTTCCTGGACCGGCAGCTGCGCCGCTGGGGCAAGCAGCTCGACGCCTCGCGCGGCCGCGAACTACCCGGGATCGACGAGCTGCACGCCGCCCTCGGGCGCGCGCTGCCCGCCTCCCCGCCGCCGACCGTGATCCACGGCGACTACCGGCTCGACAACGTCCTCGTCGGGGAGGACGACCGGATCCGGGCCGTCCTCGACTGGGAGATGTCCACGCTCGGCGACCCGCTCACCGACCTCGGCCTCCTCGTCATGTACAGCACCCCGCTCGACCTGCCGGGCTCCCCCATCTCCACGACCGCCACCGCCGCCGGGCATCCGAGCGCGGCCGAGCTGGTCGAGCGCTACGCGGCCCGCTCGGGCCGCGACACCTCCGGGCTCGCCTGGTACACGGCCTTCGCCTGGTTCAAACTCGCCGTGATCCTGGAGGGCATCCACTACCGGTGGACCCTCGGGCAGACGGTCGGCGCCGGCTTCGACCGCATCGGCGAACTCGTCCCCGTCTTCATCGAGCACGGCCTCACCACCCTTCAGGAAGGCTGATCCGCCATGGACTTCGCGTACGACGCCCGCACCGAGGAACTGCGGGCGAAACTCCTCGCCTTCATGGACGAGCACGTCTACCCGGCCGAGGCCGTCGCCGAGGAGCAGCGCGCCCGGCTCGCCTCCCCCTGGGACGCCCCGCCGGTCGTGGAGGAGCTCAAGGCGGAGGCCAGGCGGCAGGGGCTCTGGAACCTCTTCCTCCCCGACGAGGAGTACGGTGCCGGGCTGACCAACCTCCAGTACGCGCCGCTCGCCGAGATCACCGGCCGCAGCCCGCACCTCGCCCCGACCGCCCTCAACTGCGCCGCCCCGGACACCGGGAACATGGAGGTGCTCGCCCAGTTCGGCGACGAGGCGCAGAAGAAGCAGTGGCTGGAGCCGCTCCTCGCCGGCGAGATCCGCTCGGCCTTCGCGATGACCGAGCCCGAGGTCGCCTCCTCCGACGCGACCAACATCGAGACCCGGATCCGGCGGGACGGCGACTCGTACGTCGTCGACGGGCGCAAGTGGTACATCTCCGGGGCGATGAACCCGGACTGCAGGATCTTCATCGTCATGGGCAAGACCCACCCCGACGGCCCGGACGTCCGCCGCCGGCAGTCGATGATCCTCGTGCCGCGCGACACCCCGGGCGTCGAGGTCCGGCGCGCGATGCAGGTCTACGGGTACGAGGACCACTCCCACGGCGGCCACGCCGAGGTGGTCTTCGACGGCGTCCGGGTCCCGGCCTCGAACATCGTCGGCGAGGAGGGCGGCGGTTTCGCCATCGCGCAGGCCCGGCTCGGCCCCGGCCGCATCCACCACTGCATGCGGCTCATCGGCATGGCGGAGCGGGCGGTCGAGCTGATGTGCCGGCGCGCCGTCTCCCGTACCGCCTTCGGCAAGGCGCTCGCCCAGCAGGGCGTGGTGCAGAACTGGATCGCCGACGCCCGGGTCACCATCGAGCAGCTGCGGCTGCTCGTCCTCAAGACGGCCTGGCTCATGGACACCGTCGGCAACCAGGGCGCGCACACCGAGATCCAGGCCATCAAGATCGCGACCCCGCGCGCGGTCGTCGACATCATCGACAAGGCCGTGCAGGCGCACGGGGCGGGCGGTGTCTCGCAGGACTTCCCGCTGGCCGAGCTGTGGGCGGCGGCCCGGACGCTGAAGCTGGCGGACGGTCCGGACGAGGTGCACCAGCGGTCGCTGGCGCGCCGGGAGCTGAAGAAGTACCTGTAGGCGCGGCTTATGGACGGAGGGCCCGGAGGAGGAGGTCGGCGAGGTGGGCGGCGACCTCCTCGGGGGTGAGGGGGCCGTCCGGGCGGTACCACGTGGACAGGTGGTGCACGGAGCCGAAGTGGTAGTCGACGACGAGGTCGGCGGGCGTGGCGGAGGAGAAGACGCCCGTCCGCTGGCCCTCCTCGATCAGGGCCCGGAAGCGCTCGTGGTAGCGGCGCCGCTCGGCCCGCACCTGCTTGTGCTTCTCCGGGCTCAGGTGGTGCATGGAGCGGAAGAAGATGGACGCGTCGTCGAGGTTCTCGATGGTCGTGACGACGACGTCCGCGGCGGCGTCGCGCAGCCGGTCCTCGACGGGCGCGTCGGCGTCCGCGTAGGCGTCGAGCCGCTCCTGCTGGAGGCGCAGGACACGGGAGTAGACCTCCTGGAGGAGGTCCTCCTTGGAGCCGAAGTAGTGGTAGAGCGCGCCCTTGGTGACCCCGGCGGCCTCGACGATCTCCTGGACGGAGGTGCGGTCGTAGCCCCGCTCGGCGAAGAGCCGGGTGGCGGCGGCGAGGAGCCTCTGGGGGACGGGGGCGCCGCTCCCTTCCGTCGTCCTGGCCATGCTCCGCCGCCTTCCTCGATGATCGTTTTCGGTCACGGGAACGCGTTCCCGCCGTGAGATCTTCCCATCCGCCGGGGCCTACGGCCGACCGGTGCCCGTCTCCCAGGTCCGCTGGACGTGGTTCATGGTGCTCAGCCACCGCTCGGGGTCGGTGGCGCGGTTGCGGTAGTAGCCGGCGACCTCGGGGTGGGGCAGGACGAGGAAGCGGTCGGCCGCGATGGCGTCGAGGAGCGCGTCGGCGACGTCCTCGGGCTCGATGGCGGTGGGGGCGAGGACGAGCTCGCCGGCGGATCCGGCGGCGGTGAGCATGTCCGTGCGGACGCCCTGCGGGCAGATCGCGTGGACCTTCAGGCCGCGGTGGCGGTAGGTGAGGGAGAGCCATTCGGCGAAGGCGTACGCGCCGTGCTTGGAGACGCTGTACGGCGCCGCGCCGATCATGGTGAGCAGTCCGGCGGCGGAGACGGTGGAGACGAAGCGGCCGCTGCCGCGCTCCAGCCACTCCGGGAGGAGGGCGCGGGCCGCGCGGACGTGGGCCATGACGTTGACGTCCCAGGCGGCGGCCCAGACGTCCTCGTCGGCGAAGGCGTCGCCGGGCGAGGAGAGTCCGGCGTTGGCGCACCAGACGTCGACGGTGCCGCCGAGGGCCTCGCGGGCCTCGTCGACGACGGCGGAGGCGTCGCCGGGGACGGGGACGGCTCCGATCTCCTCGGCGACGGCCTTGGTGCGCCCGGGGTCGAGGTCGTTGACGACGACGCGGGCGCCCTCGGCGGCGAAGCGGCGGGCGAGGGCGGCGCCGATGCCGCCGCCCGCGCCGGTGACGACGACACCGGCGCCCTGGAGCTCGTTCGTGTCCGCGGACATGGACCCACCTCTCGGCTGTGACGACCGGGACAGACTAACCAGTCGGTATGGAGTGGCGGAAGACCCGTTCCGCACGCCTCGTTCCCCGGAGCGGTCAGGAGCGCTAGCGTGCGTGCTCGTGTCGCTGGCGAGGAGGTCCCGCATGAGCCTGTCGCGTCGGAGTCTGCTGGCCGCCGGAGGCGCCCTCGGGGCGGCGGCGGCCGGCTCCACGGCCGCGAACGCCGCCCCCGCCCCCGTCGCGTCCGGTCACGGCCGCGTGCGGACCGGCTTCGAACGGCTCGCGGCCGACGGATACGCGCTCCTGGCGGGCGAACGGGTCGGCGTCGTCACCAACCCGACCGGCGTCACCCCGGACGCCCGCCACGTCGTGGACGTGATGCACGCCGACGAGCGGGTGGACCTGGTCGCCGTCTTCGGCCCCGAGCACGGCTTCCGGGGCACCGCCCAGGCGGGCGGCTCCGAGGGGCGGTACGACGACCCGGCGACCGGTCTGCCCGTCTACGACACGTACCTGAAGAGCGGGCAGCCGCTGGCGGACGTCTTCACCGCCTCCGGGGTGGACACCGTCGTCTTCGACGTCCAGGACGTCGGCGCCCGCTTCTACACGTACATCTGGACGCTGTACGACTGCATGGCGGCCGCCGCCCTCGCCGGGAAGCGGTTCGTGGTCCTGGACCGGCCGAACCCGGTGACCGGACGGGCGGCGCTCGGCCCCGTCCTGGACCGGGCGTTCGCCACCTTCGTCGGACGGGAGCCGATCGCGCAGGCGCACGGCATGACGGTGGCGGAGCTGGCGGAGCTCTTCGCCGGCGAGTTCCTGGCCGCGCCCGTCGCCCTGGAGACCGTACGGATGACGGGGTGGCGACGGACGGAGTTCTTCGACGCGACCGGACTGCCGTGGGTGCCGCCCAGCCCGAACATGCCGACGCCGGAGACCGCGCTCGTCTACTCCGGCACGTGCCTCTTCGAGGGCACGAACCTCTCCGAGGGACGGGGCACCACCCGGCCCTTCGAACTCCTCGGCGCCGAGGGCGTCGACCGGCGGTGGGCGGAGGCGGCGAACGCCCTCGGCCTGCCCGGGGTCCGGTTCCGCGAGGCGTACTTCGCCCCGACCTTCTCCAAGTTCCAGGGGAGGACGGTGGGCGGGGTGCAGCTGCACGTCCACGACCGGGAGTCCTTCGACCCGGTACGGACCGGCATCGGGCTCCTGGTCACCGCCCGGAACTCGTGGTCCGGCTTCGCCTGGCGCGCCGACCACTGGATCGACAAGCTGACGGGGTCGACCCGGGTGCGGACCCTGATCGACGCGGGCGCGGGCGTGGACGAGGTCGTCGGCGCCTGGGAAGCGGACCTGAGGACCTTCCGGGCGGTGCGCGAGGAGTACCTGCTGTACCGCTGAGAGGGGGGGTGAACCCCCGTGCGGTACGGGTGCGGGCGGGATGGCCCCCCGGGCGTCCCGCCGACCACGCTGGGGCACATGAACCTCTCCTTACGCCGCCGTCCGCACCGCCTGCCGCTCGTCGGGCTCCTCCTCGCCGCCTGCCTGGGCACCCTGGCGCCCGCCGCGGCCGCCGCCGCGGCGCCGGCCGGCCCCGATCCCGCGCGGGAACTCGCCCGTTCCGCCCGGCCCCTGACCGATCTGCGCCCGCTCGACCGGATGGTCGGCTCGGCCAAGGTCGTCGGCCTCGGCGAGGCCACCCACAGCTCGGCGGAGTTCTTCACCGCCAAGCACCGGATCTTCGAACACCTCGTGGAGTCCCGGGGGTTCACCACCTTCGCCCTGGAGGCCAACTGGTCCACCGGCCTCCTCGTCGACGAGTGGGTCCGCACCGGCCGGGGCGACATCCGGGCGATCATGCGGGACGAGTTTCAGGAGTCGTACCGCCTCTGGAACACCGAGGAGTACCTCGACCTCTTCCTCTGGATGCGCGAGCACAACCGGCTCCACCCCGCACACCAGGTCCGCTTCATGGGCAACGACCTCGGCTACGCCGGCCCGAACCTCTTCGACGCCGTCGCCTCGTACGTCGCCCGCGTCCACCCGGCGCTCCTCCCCCGCTTCCGGGAGCTGTACCGGGACTCCCGGCCCACGGGCGAGGTCGAGGCCTGGATGAAGGGCTACATGGAGCGGCCCCGCGCCGAGCGGCAGCGGATGGCCGGCGACGTGAACCGCGCCCTCGCCCTCCTGGAGCGGCAGAGCCCCGGCAAGGGCCCCGGGGCGCGTGAGGCGCACCTCTGGGCGGTGCAGCACGCGCGCGCGATCGCCCAGGTCGGCACCGAGTACGCCCACGACCTGACGGCACCGGAGGGGGTCGCCGCGGCGATGCTCTACCGCGACCGGGTCATGGCCGAGAACACCGTGTGGTGGCAGCGGCGGACCGGCGACCGGATCGTGCTCTCCGCGCACAACGGGCACGTCGGCTACGAGACGTCGAACCCGGACCGGTACCCCCGGCCCCAGGGCGCCTTCCTGCGGGACGCCCTCGGCCGGGACTACGTGAGCGTGGGCGCCTCCTTCGGGCGGGGCTCCTTCAACGCGCACGACACCGGGGCCCCGGGCGAACCGGTCCGGGTCTTCACCGTCGCCCCGCTCGGCCCCGACAGCAGCGCCCACACCCTGGACCGGGTCGCGTCCGGCCCGTTCTACCTGGACATGAGGCGTACGGCTCCGGGGGCGCGCGACTGGCTGTCCGCGCCCCGGCCGGTCCGGCAGATCGGGACGGCCTTCCCCTGGCCCGGCGACGCGGTGCCGATGCGGCTCTCCGCCGCCTACGACCTGCTGATCCACTTCCCCGGGATCTCGGCGGCCCGGTTGCGCTGACGCGGCGTCGCACGTCTGAGCGGGACCGTGCGCGGGCATGCTCGCCGAGGAGCCGCCGCCCGCGCACGGGGCGCACTCGGCGCTGCGGCCCCCTCGACGTGGAGGGACGGTCTGGCCGTGACCGGGATGAGTGTGGAGCCGTACCGGGAGATCACCTTCGACAAGGACGGCGACGGGCCGCCGGGACAGGCCTCGGAACTGGCCGCGCTGGCGCGCCGGGGGGTCGGCGACCTGGTGGTCTTCGCCCACGGGTGGAACAGCTCGCCGTCCGGCGCCACCCGCCTGTGCTCCGACTTCTTCGCCCCCTTCCCCGGGCTGCTCGCGCCCGGGGTGGAGGCGGGGTACGCGGGGGTGATCTGGCCCTCGATGATGTTCTCGGACGAGCCGGTGCCCGACTACCGGGCGCTCGTGACGGTCCTTCCGGAGAAGGAGCCGGTCGTCGGGCGGCTCATGGAGCTGCTCGACGCGGCGCCCGCGTCGGAGTCGGCGTTCGACGAGTTCGGGGCACTGCTGCGGGAACTCACGGACGTGCGCGTGGAGTCCGTGGCCCTGGGGGAGCCGGTCCCGGACTTCCTGGTCGCGGACCCGGTGGCGGTGTGCGCCCTGTTCACCGGGGCGGTGGAGGGCGTGGAGGGACGCCCGCCGGAGACCTTCGGCGCGAGCCTGAGGAAGTACTGGAAGGGCGCCGGGGAGGCGCTGCGGCAGGCCACGTACTACGTGATGAAGAAGCGGGCCGGGCAGGTCGGCGAGCACGGGCTCGGAGCGCTGCTCGGCGAGGTCGCGCGGACCGCCCCCGGACTCCGGGTCCACCTCGTGGGCCACAGCATGGGCGCCCGGCTCGTCGCGTACGCGTTGCGGGGGCTGCCCGCCGGGGCCCGGCCGGTCGCCTCCGTGACGCTCCTTCAGGGCGCCTTCTCGCACTACGCGTTCGCGGCGCGGCTGCCGCACGACCCCGGGCGGTCCGGTGCGCTGCGGGACCTCCAGCACCGGGTGCGGGGGCCGGTGGTGGCCTGCCACTCGCGGCACGACACGGCGCTCGGGGTGATGTACCCGCTGGCGTCCCGGCTGGCGAACGACTCCGCGTCGCTGACCGGTGCCGGGGCGGGACTGCTCGGCACGGACGACCCGCGCTGGGGCGCGATCGGGCACGACGGCGTGCAGGCGGTGCCGGGGACGGTGGCGCGGACCCTCGCGGAGGTCCTGCGCGAGGGGGTGCCGGGCTCGGGATGCGTGAGCGTGGACGCGGCCGAGGCGGTCCGCTCGCACAGCGACATATGCCGTCCCGAGCTGGCCCGGGTGGTGGTGTCGGCGTCCCGGACGGGCCGGTGAACCGTCCCTTCCGCCCCACTGATGGCTCCCATCGGATTTTCGATGGAACACGGCGGGGCTCCCGTTCGTCCCTCTGATATCGCCGAAGGAACAGCGACGGAGGTGGCGAGGGATGGCCGGTTTCCGGAGTCTCGCGAGACAGGTGCGCGATCCGGGGTGCGACACGGCGCTGCGCAGGTACTCGCTGCGCAAGTGCCTGGAGAGGTTCGCGCCCTACGGGCACCGCGCGACCTGGGACCATCTGTGCCGCCGGCACAGGTTCGGTCCCGAGGACCGGGAGCTCGACCCGGGGCGGCTGGTGGCCGCGCTCGACGAACTGGAGGAGGCGCGGGCCGTGTGGCTCGCGTACGAGGAGCGGTTCGCCGCCCGGCGGCGGCGCGAGAAGCAGGAGGGGCTGCGCGGGCTCGGCGCGCTCGACGACTGGCACCGGCGGGTCTGGGGCGGGAACGGCGTGGTCCGCTGCGAGGACCCGGCGGTGCACCCCTCGGACCCGCTGCCGGAGGTGCTGCGACGGCTCATCAGCGCCCTGGAGCGGGGACCGGGCGAGGCGTGCCCGGTGTGCGCGGGGCCGCGGATCGAATGGGCGGGACCGGGGCGCGGTCCGGTGTGCGGGGACTGCGGGGTGGGCGTCCCGCGCGCGGTCCTGACCTCGGGGGTGCTGGCGCGGGCCCGCGACGACCGACACCGCCGCCTGGCCTCAGCGGCGTAAGCCCTTCCGGTACGGGGCGCCCCCGCCGGGGCGGCGCCCCGCCCCCCGTCGTGGGCCCGCACTCACCGGGGCGATGCCCCCGCCACCCCGTTGTGGGCAGGCGTTCCGCTGGGGCGAGGGGGGTCCCCCCTGCTCGAGCGAAGCCGAGAGCTTGGGGGAGGGTGGGCACAACGGAACGGCGCCCCTTGCCGGCGCCAGAGGCTCCCGCGCCTGAACCCGCACCCCGTTGCGCGCCGAGCCCGGGGTGCGGGTCCAGGCGCGGAACGCGGAGGCGCCGCGAAAGGGCGCCGTCCCGTGTGCCCACCCGTCCCGCCCAGCGGGACGACTGCCCACACGGCGGTGGACGGGGGCACCGCCCCGCCGTGCACCGCCCGCACGGCGGCGGGGGGCTAGGTCGTGGTGCCCGGGGCGGGGCGCACCGGGAGGAGCCGGGAGCCCGCCATCCGTTCGCCGAAGCGGTCGTCGGGGTTGGACAGCACGCACGTCTCCAGGGAGAGGCACCCGCACCCGATGCAGTCCGTCAGATGGTCCCGGAGCCGGCCGAGCTGCTTGATGCGCTCGTCGAGTTCGGTGCGCCAGGCCTCGGAGAGCCGGGCCCAGTCCTCGTTCGTGGGCGTGCGCTCCTCGGGGAGCTGGGCCAGTGCCTCCCGGATGGTGGCCAGGGGGATCCCGACCCGCTGCGCGGCCCGGACGAAGGCGACCCTGCGGAGCGTGTCGCGGCCGTAGCGGCGCTGGTTCCCGCTGGTGCGGCGGCTGCTGATGAGCCCTTTCGCCTCGTAGAAGTGCAGGGCGGAGACGGCGGCCCCGCTGCGGGCGGAGAGCTGGCCGACGGTGAGTTCGTGGAGCTTCTCTGGAATATGCGGCACTCGGGAAACCCTACTGGTGGGCCGCAGGAGACCGTTGACAGCGGCCCCCGCACCCCACATGCTGAGCAAGCGCTTAGACACCGACCATCGGGTATGCCGTACGAGAAGGGACGAGGACACATGGCCGAGCCGAGGATCTTCACCTCCGCCGAGGAGCTGCGCGCGGGGGTGGGCGAGCAGCTGGGGCACAGCGACTGGCTGGAGGTCGACCAGAAGCGGATCGACCTCTTCGCGGAGGCGACCGGGGACCACCAGTGGATCCACGTGGACCCGGAGCGCGCCGCGACCGGCCCCTTCGGCACGACGATCGCGCACGGCTACCTGACGCTGTCCCTCCTGCCGCTGTTCGTCCCGCAGGTGCTGCGGGTCGAGGGCATGAAGATGGGCCTCAACTACGGGACGGAGAAGGTGCGCTTCCCCGCCCCCGTCCCGGTCGGCTCGCGCCTGCGCGCCACCGCGGTCCTGACGAAGGTCGAGGAGGCGGGCGGCGGCGTGCAGGTGACGGCGGCGGTGACCGTGGAGCGCGAGGGCTCCGAGAAGCCGGTCTGCGTGGCCGAGTCGGTCTCCCGCTACTACTTCTGAGCGCCGACCATCCTGAGGACGAGATCGGCGTAGAGCACGCCGATCTCGTCGGCCGTCCGGCGGCCCTGCGTGTTGAACCAGCGCGAGACGTCGATGCAGAGGGAGAGGATGGCGACCGCGGTGCCGGACACGTCGAGCACGTCGAACTCGCCCGCCGCCGCGCCCTCTTCGAGGATCCGTCGGACGGTCGCGTCGGACTCGCGGCGCAGCTCGATGATCTCGGCGCGGTGCTCGGGCCCGAGCGCGTCGAGCTCGTACTGGACGACGCGCGCGGTCGTGTGGCGCTCGGCGTGCCAGCGGACGAAGGAGCGGACGGCGTCGGCGAGCCGCTCGGCGGCGGTGCCGTCGCCGTCGGCCGCGGCCCGGAGGATCTCCAGGGCCTTGTCGTGGCCGATGCGGCTGATCCGGTGGAGCAGCTCTTCCTTGGTCTTGTAGTGGATGTAGAGCGCGGCCGGGCTCATCCCGGCGCGGCCCGCGATGTCCCGGGTGGTGGTGGCGTGGTAGCCGCGCTCGGCGAACGCCTCGACGGCGGCCACGAGCAGCCGCCGGGCCGCCTCGGGCGTGACCTCGTCCCAGGGCATGTCCTCGCCCCCGGGCGTCTCCTCCGCCGCGCTCATCCCACACTCCTTCTCGGACCCCGTCAGGACGAACACCATACAACGAGGGTGAGCAAGCGCTTAGAGTCCGAGCGGCGGGCCGCCCTCAGAGCTTCTGGAAGGGGTCGTGCTCGGCGAGGAGCTTCTCCAGGCGGGCCTGGTCGACCCGGCTGACGATCTGGCCGGCCTCCTGGCGGTCGCGGACGACCTTGGCGAGGGTGAAGGCCGAGGTCGTGAGGTAGAGGACCGAGATCGCGAGGAAGGCCCGGACCCAGGCGCTGGCGTCGAGCTGGTAGACGCCGATGGCCACGGCGGCGATCGCGATCCCGAAGGAGATGACGGCCTGCATGTAGTAGGCGGCGGTGTTCTGCTGCTTGACCGGTGTGTCGCTCATGGAGCCAAGGATCGGACGGATGTGGCGGGCGCCACATCCGTCCGCGTACTCAGCGACGTACTCAGAAGGCCGAGACCCCCGTCAGCGCCCGGCCGATGATGAGCTTCTGGATCTGGCTGGTGCCCTCGTAGAGGGTCATGACGCGGGCGTCGCGCACCAGCTTCCCGACCGGGTACTCGTCGATGTAGCCGTAGCCGCCGAAGACCTGGAGGGCGTTGTTGGCGGCGCGGACGGCGGCCTCGGAGGCGTACAGCTTGGCCTTGGAGGCGGCGGTGGCGAAGTCCCGGCCCCGGTCGATCAGGTCGGCGACCCGCCAGGTGAGCAGCCGGGCGGCGTCCACGTCGACGGCGATGTCGCTGAGGAGCTCCTGGACCAGCTGGTACGAGGCGATGGGCTTTCCGAACTGCTCGCGCTCCCCCGCGTACCGCACGGCCGCGTCGAGGGCGGCCTGCGCGATGCCGACGCAGCCGGCGGCGACCGACATGCGCCCCTTGGCGAGGGCGGACATGGCGACGGCGAAGCCCTTGCCCTCGGGGCCGAGCATGGCGTCGGCCGGGACGCGGACGTCCTCCAGGACGAGCTCGGCGGTGGCCTGGCCGCGCAGGCCGAGCTTGCCGTGGACGGGGCGGCGGGTGAGGCCGGGGGTGTCGGCGGGGACGAGGAAGGCGGAGACGCCCTTGTGGCCGGGCGTGTCGTTCGTGCGGGCGAAGAGCAGCACGACGTCGGCCCAGGTGCCGTTGGTGATGAACATCTTGCCGCCGTTGACGACGTACGCGTCGCCGTCCCGCACGGCGCGGGTGGCCAGGTTCCCGGCGTCGGAGCCGGTGCCGGGCTCGGTGAGGCCGAAGCAGCCGAGCGCCTCGCCGGAGGCGAGCCGGGGCAGCCACTCCCGCTTCTGCCGCTCCGTGCCCCAGGAGGCGATCGTCTTGGCGACCAGGCCGAGGGAGACGGAGACGATGCCGCGCACGGAGGAGTCCCCGCGCCCCAGCTCCTCGGTGACGAGGCAGTACGCGAGGTGGTCGCCGCCCGAACCGCCGTACTCCTCCGGGATCGTGAGCCCGAGGAAGCCGACGGCGCCGAGCTTCTTCACGACGGCGCGGTCCACCTGCTCGGCGCGGTCCCACGCGACGGCGTGCGGGGTGACCTCGCGCGCGACGAAGTCCTCGGCGAGCCGCCGTACGGCCTCCTGCTCCTCGCTCAGTTCCAGATTCATGCGGTGCCACCCCACTCGGCCATTTAATTACCACTGCTAGTTTTTCTGGTGCGGGCCTACTATGTGCGCCATGGCCCGACCGCGCAAGCCCCTGCTCAGCCGAGAACGCATCGTCGAGACGGCGGGCGCGCTCGTGGACGCGGAGGGCCTCGCGGCGCTCTCCACCCGGCGGCTCGCCGCCGAACTCGGCGTGAGCGGCCCCTCGCTCTACAACCACTTCCGCACGAAGGACGAGATCCTCGACGCGGTCGCGGACGCGGTGAGCGCGAAGATCGACCTGTCGATGTTCGCGGCGGACGACGGCCGGGACTGGCGGACGGCGCTGCACGACTGGGCGGTCTCCTACCGCGCGGCCCTCGCCGACCACCCGCACATCGTCCCCGTCCTCGCCCAGGGGCCGGGCCGCCGCCCCGCGGGCCTGAAGGTCGCCGACGCCGTCTTCGGCGCCATGGTCCGGGCGGGCTGGCCCCCGGCCCAGGCCACCTCCATCGGCGCGCTGATGCGGTACTTCATCACCGGCTCGGCCCTCGGCTCCTTCGCGCGCGGCTTCGTCGACGACGAGACGGCCTACGACCCCGCCGACTATCCCCACCTCGGCCAGGCCCACCTCCTCGCGGAGCGCCGCCAGAAGGTCGACGAGGGCGCGTTCGAGACGGGCCTGCGGGCGCTGCTCGACGGTCTGCGGCTGCAGTACGAGGCGGTCCCGGCCCGCCGCTCCGCGACCGCCTCCGACGGTTCGGGCGGCGCCGAAGCGTGAGTGCGGCAGGCTTGCCCCATGGCAGCCAGTGATCTCGCCGCGCTCGCGGCGCTCTTCGCGGACGAGAGCCGCGCCGCGTTCCTGCTCGCCCTGCTCGACGGGCGGGCCTGGACCGCCGGGGAGCTCGCCCGGCACGCCGGGGTGGCGCCCTCCACCGCCAGCGAGCACCTCGGGAAGCTGGTGGCGGGCGGGGTGCTCGCGGAGGAACGGCAGGGCAGGCACCGGTACGTGCGCCTCGCCGACCCCGGGATCGCCCACCTCGTGGAGGACCTCGCCGCCCGGTCCGAGCCCGAGGTGCCCGCGCCGCCGCGCTCGCTGCGCGCCGCGAGCGCCGGGCAGGCGATGGCCCGCGGCCGGACCTGCTACGACCACCTCGCGGGACGGCTCGGCATCGCGATCGCCGACGCGATGACGGACCGCGGACTGCTGCGCCAGGACACCGGGTTCGCGCTCACGGACCGGGGCCTGGCCTGGTTCGACGAGCAGGGCATCCCCCTCGTGCGGAAGGGGCGGCGGCCCGTCGCGCGCGGCTGCCTCGACTGGACCGAGCGCCGCCCGCACCTCGCCGGCCTCGCGGGCGCCGCGCTCTGCCGGCACGCGCTCGACGCCGGGTGGTGCGTGCGGATCGGGTCCGAGCGGGCGGTGAAGGTGACGCCGGCGGGCGAGACGGCCCTGCGGACCGGCCTCGGCATCCCGACGACGGCCCTGCGCTGAACGGGCCGGGGCCCCGTCCCGCACCGCCCCGCTCGATATTGCGGTGAGCGCCGAACGGTCCAGCCCCTACGGTCGGGGCATGCAGAAGCAATCCTCCCGGCTCGCGCTGGTCGCCGCCGGTGTCACCGTGGTCCTGTGGGCCTCCGCCTTCGTCTCCATCCGCAGCGCCGGGGCGGCCTACTCCCCCGGCGCGCTCGCGCTCGGCCGACTGCTCGCCGGGGCGCTCGTCCTCGGGGCCGTGCTCCTGGTGCGGCGGGAGGGGCTGCCGCCGCGGGCCGCCTGGCCGGGGATCGTGACCTCGGGGCTGCTCTGGTTCGGGGCGTACATGGTGGTCCTGAACTGGGGCGAGCAGGAGGTCGACGCGGGCACGGCGGCGATGGTGGTGAACATAGGGCCGATCCTGATCGCCCTGCTGGGCGCGCGGTTCCTCAAGGAGTCGCTGCCGCCCCGGCTGCTCGCGGGCATGGCGGTCTCCTTCGCGGGGGCGGTGACCGTCGGCCTGTCGATGTCCGGCGGCGGCTCCGGCGGGCACGCCTCCGTGCTCGGCGTGGTCCTCTGTCTGCTCGCGGCGATGGCGTACGCGGGCGGGGTCGTGTCCCAGAAGCCGGCGCTCGCGCACGCCAGCGCGCTCCAGGTGACGACCTTCGGGTGCCTGGTGGGGGCGGCGGCCTGCCTGCCCTTCGCCGGACAGCTGGTCGAGGAGGCGGGCCGGGCCCCGCTGTCGGCGACCCTGAACATGGTCTACCTGGGGGTGTTCCCGACCGCGCTCGCGTTCACGACCTGGGCCTACGCCCTCGCCCGTACGACCGCGGGCCGGATGGGCGCGACGACGTACGCGGTGCCCGCGCTCGTCGTGGTCCTCGCGTGGGTGTTCCTGGGCGAGCTGCCGGGTCTGCTCACGCTCGCCGGGGGCGCGCTGTGCCTCGCGGGCGTGGCCGTATCCCGCTCCCGGGCGCGGGCCGCCGTGACCGCCGGAACGGCTGAATCCACCTGACAGGCCATACCTCCGGTTCCGGTCAGTTCGCGGGCGGCCCGTGGGGGGCGGGCGCCCGCGACCTGGGAGGAAGGACCGCGTCAAGCCTCAGTTCCGGCCGGGCGGGCGAGAAGCCACGTTTCGCCGCTCCCCGGCCGGATAGTTTCGAGGCGGTCACAGGCGCAGGCCGGAACATAACGCTCCGGCACCTTCTCGCAAGCCCACGGGGGAGCTCATGGCGATTCAGCAGAGGGCGGAGCGGACGAGACAGGAGATCCTGTCGTCGGCCGCGCGGGTTTTCGACAGAGTGGGGTACGAGCGGGCGTCCCTCGCCCGGATCGCCGGCGAGGCCCGGCTGACCACGGGCGCCCTGGTCTTCCATTTCGCGACCAAGGCGGATCTGGCGACCGCGGTGCGCGGACGGGCCCGCGCGATCACCCGGATCACGGTCGAGTCGGCCTGTCTGTCCATGGAGGGCGTGGGCGGCACCGCGATCGACAAGCTGGTGATCACCACCCACGCGCTGATCCGGCTCTTCGAGACCGACCCCGTGGCACGGGCCGGGGAGCGCCTCGCCCGCGAGCTGCAGTCGACCGACCCCGGGCCCGGGCAGGAATGCCCCTGGCGGCGCGAGGTGGGCCGTCTCGCGCGGTACGCGGTGGCCGAGAAGGCCCTGCGGCCGGGCGTGGACGCGACGGCGGTCGCGGCGCTGATCGGCTACGTGATCACCGGGGTCGAGCTGGAGATGCGCCGTCCGAGCGCCCCGGCCGACGAGTTATGGCCCGCCGAGAGCGGCGCCCTGCACGATCCGGCCGAGGAACGGCTCCGCCGCATCTGGGAGCTGATCCTGCCGGGGCTCGTCCACCCCGCGGCCCCGGTGCCGCCGAAGGCACCCTCGCAGGGCAGGTCAGCGACCGCCTCCTGACTCCAGCAGGCGACGGGCGAAGACCGTCAGTGAACATCCGATGCGCTCGGCCGACAGGCCGAGCTGGTGTCGCTGGAACTGGAAGAGTTCGGGCGACAGCGGACTGAGCGCGATGTCGATCAGCGGGTCGGGGTCCTCGACCCCGTGGTCGACCAGCAGGGTGCGTACGTGGACGCGCCAGAAGCCGTACGCGCCCGTCCGGAAGCGCGCGGGGCCGGTCTCCGCCCCCAGCGCCAGCGGCAGATGCCGTTCGAGCAGATCGAGCATCGCCAGATAGAACGCCGCGAGCCGCTCCCCGGCCGGTGCGCCGGGTCCGAGCGGCGGCGGTCCGTAGATGAGCTGCCCCTGCAGCCGGCGCTCGTGCTCGTCGAGCAGCGCCACGGCGACCGAGGACGGGTCGGGGAAGCTGCGGTACAGCGTGGCGCGGCCGACGCCCGCCGCCTTGGCGATCCGGTCCATGGTGACCGATCTCGGGTCCTGTTCCGCGAAGAGCTGCTCGGCCGCCGCCAGGATCTGGGCGCGGTTGCGCTCCGCGTCCGCCCGTCTGCGCGGGGCGACCGGCTGTTCGTCCGCGGCCTGCAGATCACCGAGGAGGCCGCCGACCCGGTGCACGGAGGCGGCTCCACGACTTCGCTGCTCTTCCTCGCTCATGGACCAGACCTTACTTCCCCCGGGGCTAAGTGGACACCTTGTCCGTTTGCCATGTTGCATGGCATGCTAAACGGACTCAGTGTCCACTTACCCGCTCGCCATCCCGCCCCAGGGAGATCCAGATGCACACCGCGCTCCTCGCCGCGGCCCTGCTGGTCGGCTGCCTCCTGGCCGTCCAGGCCTCGGTGAACCTCCAGCTCAACTCGGCCGTCGGCACCCCGTACGGCGCTTCGACCATCCAGCTCGGCGTCGCGACCACGCTGCTCGTCGTGCTCGCGGTGGCGGCCGGCGCGCTCGGCGCGCTCGGCAAGCTGCCCGACGTGGAGTGGTGGCAGCTGCTCGGCGGACTCGCCAGCCCCCTCTACATCACCAGCGGCATCCTGCTGTTCCCACGGCTCGGCGCCCTCGCCGCCGTCGGACTCTTCGTCACCGGCCAGATGTTCGCCTCGCTCGCCCTCGACCTCTTCGGCCTCCTCGGCCTGAAGCAGAAGGACCTGAGCGTCGGCATCGTCCTCGGCGCCCTCGCCGTCCTCGCGGGCATCGTCGTGATCATCCGGGGCATGAAGGCCGCGGCCCCTCCCGGCGCCCCCAAGATGTCGAGCGCCGGCCGCGTCGGCTGGCTCGCCCTCGGCATCGTGGCCGGCGGCGTGCTGCCGGTGCAGGGCGCGGTCAACGCCCAGCTGCGCGCCCAGCTGAAGGAGCCCATCACCGTCGCCGTGATCAGCTTCGCCGTGGCGACCTTCACCATCGCCGTCGTCCTGCTGGTGCTCTACGCGACCCGGAAGACCCCGAAGCCCAAGATCGCCCCTCTGAAGAAGATGCCCTGGTGGGGCTGGCTCGGTGGCGCCTGCGCCGCCGCGTACGTCACCGGCACCTTCCTGCTCATCCCCACCATCGGCGCGGCCGTGACCATCGCCCTCACCGTGACGGGACAGCAGCTGACCTCCGCGCTGATCGACCACAAGGGCCTCTTCAAGCTCCCGCAGCGCTCCCTGACCAAGCCGCGCGCCCTGGGCCTCGCCCTGCTGATCGCCGGCTCCCTGACCATCCAGCTCGTCTGACCGAGGCCGGCGCCCCCGGGCCTCCGCCCGGGGCCCCCGGCCCGCTCGGTGCGTCATGAAAGGTGAATCGTGAGAACCTCCTACACCGCCGGGCCGGACATCCACGTCCTCCCCTCGGCCCTGCCCATCCCCGGCCTCGGCGACCAGCCGGTGAACGCCTTCCTCGTACGGTCCGGACAGCCGCTCCTCGTGGACACCGGCATGCCCGTCGACCGGGAGGGCTTCCTGGACTCCCTCTGGTCGCTGATCGACCCGGCCGACCTGCGCTGGGTCGTCGTCACCCACGACGACCGGGACCACACCGGCGCGCTGGGCCGGATCCTCGAGGCCGCGCCGCGCGCGAAGGTGCTGGCCAACGCGATATCAGTGACGCGAATATCGGAGGAGTTCAGCATTCCGCAGGAACGGGTAGTAACCGCGAACCCGGGAAGTCGTGTGAAAGTCGGAGATCGCGAGCTGAGCTTCCACCGGCCGCCCACCTTCGATTCACCCGGAACCCTCGCCGTGTTCGACCATTCCGATGGAACGCTCTACAGCTCCGACAGCTTCGGCACCGTCGTCGAAGAAATTCGCCAGGACTTCACCGACCTTTCCGAGGAAGAATTCTTCCACGGCTTCGAAGTACTGAACCGTGCAATAGCCCCGTGGACCGCGCTGGTCGACGAGGCGAAGTTCCTGCGGCCCGTGCGCGAGCTGGCCGCCCTGCGCCCCGCGCGACTGCTCAGCGCCCACGGGCCGACCGTCGAGGAGAGCGCCGTGCCCCGGCTCTTCGAGGCGATGGCCCGCATCCCGTCCCTGCCCGCCTGGCTGCCGGACGCCGACCTCGACCTCGAGGCGGCGCTCGACGCCCACGAGTCCAGCGCCGGCTGAGCACCGCTCCGCCCGCGCACCTGAACAGAGGAGAACCATGTCCGACCCGACCACCGCCGACCTGACCCCGCCGCGCGGAGTCGTCACCGTCTTCTCCGACATCTGGTGTTCCTTCGCGCACATCGCCATCCACCGGCTGCACGCCACCCGGGCCCGCCTCGGCCTGGAGGAGCAGGTCTCCTTCGACCTGCGCGCCTTCCCGCTGGAGCTGCTGAACGACGCCCCGAGCCCGCGCCCCGGCACGGACAGCGAGGTCGCCCGGATGGCCAGCCTGGAGCCGGCCGCCGGCTGGCAGCTGTGGCAGGCCAAGGACTGGCTGTACCCCTCGACGACGCTGCCCGCCCTGGAGGCGGTGCTCGCCGCGAAGGAGCAGAGCCTGAACGCCTCGGAGCAGCTCGACCTCGGGCTTCGCCGGGCCTTCTGGGCCGAGTCGCGCTGCATCAGCCACCGCAAGGTGATCCTGGACGTGGCCGCGGAGACGGGCGCCGTCGACGTCGACGCCCTCACCGAGGCGCTGGACGACGGACGGGCCCGCCGGGCCCTCGCCGACCAGGCCGCGCTGTCCAAGAGCGACCGCGTGAACTGCAGCCCGCACCTGTTCCTGCCCGACGGCTCCGACCACGCCAACCCCGGCATCGACGTGGGCTGGGAGGGCGCGTACGGCATCGGCTGGCCGGTGATCGCCTCGGACGACCCGAAGGTGTACGAGGACATCCTGCTGCGGGCCGCCACTGAATAGTGGGACAAGCCGCCAGAAGCGGCCCAACAAAAAGAACGACGGCCAGGCATTCCTTTTCGAGGAATGCCTGGCCGTCGTTCCCTTTTCCCTTCCGCAGAACATCGCGGTGATTATTAATTGCGTGACCCGGCCGTTATTCGCAAGGCCGCTCGAAGCTCCTAAAGTCGTTCACGCCGCCGGAATTCCGGACGGAGATTCGTATCGACAGCGGGAGTTCTTCATGTCGTTGACCGACAAGGCAGACGTCAGCACCTTCGTCGACCTCACCCAGCACGAGATCGAGGCTCTGAAGACCCGGTTCAACCTGGCCGACGCGCACACCCACCAGCGCCAGTCGGCCTCGCAGGAGCGGATCGTCTCCCGGCTGCCCGAGCTCTGGCACGAGTCCGAGTCCAAGCAGCAGGCCCACTTCGAGCGCCAGTTCATCGACGCCTTCTTCCGCCTGCACCAGCAGCCCACCGCCCGGGCGATGGACCGCACGCTCCTCTCCTACTCCGCCAGCGTCTCCACGATGGTGGCCGGCATGTTCCTGAAGCAGCGCGGGATGTCCGTGCAGCTGGTGGAGCCCTGCTTCGACAACCTGGTCGACCTGCTGCGCAACATGCAGGTGCCGCTCGGGCCGGTCGACGAGTCCGTGCTGCACGACAAGGACGCCATCTACGAGCGCCTGGTCGAGTCGATCGACGCGGACGCGATCTACCTGGTCGACCCGAACAACCCGACCGGTTTCACCCTGCTCGCCGAGAAGCTCGAGGGCTTCGCCGAGGTCGTCCGCTACTGCGTGGACCACAACAAGGTCCTGGTGATGGACTTCTGCTTCGCCTCCTTCGCGCTGTGCGACGAGGGCATCGGCCGCGTCGACATCTACAAGCTCCTGGAGGAGTCCGGCGTCACCTACATGGTCATGGAGGACACCGGCAAGACCTGGCCGATCCAGGACGCCAAGTGCGCCATGATCACCGCCAGCCGGGACATCCAGGAGGAGGTCTACAACCTCCACACCAGCGTCCTGCTGAACGTCTCGCCGTTCGTCCTCAACATGGTCACGCAGTACATCGAGGACTCCATCGAGGACGGCTTCGCCTCCGTCCGCGACATCATCAAGACCAACGGCGAAGCCGCCCGCGCCGCCCTCGACGGCACCATCCTGGAGTTCCAGGAGCCGGTCGTCGGCACCAGCGTCGCCTGGTTCCGCATCAAGCCGGAGCACCTGACCGCCACCCAGCTCCAGGCCGTCCTCTTCGACGAGGAGGTGTACGTCCTGCCGGGCACCTTCTTCTACTGGAACTCCAAGGAGAAGGGCGAGCGCTTCGTCCGCCTGGCCCTGGCCCGCGAGCCCGAGGTGTTCGCCGGCGCCATGGAGCGGATGCGGAAGGTGCTCGAGCGCTATGCGGCCTGACGCCACCCCCGAAGCGACCGACCACGCCCCCACGGTGTTCGTCGACGCCACCCTCTTCATGGGCATGCACAGCGAGGACGACGCCGTCCGCACCGGCGCCAAGGCCTTCTTCGCCGGCCGGCTGGCCGCCGGGGACGCCGGCCGGGTCGTGATGAACTGGGAGCAGGTCGGCCGCTGCGACGACCTGGTGTGGGGCTACGAGCGGAAGATCCAGGACGAGTACTACCCGTTCATGGACGTCCTCCACACCGACCTGACCATCGACCGCGTCCCGTACGACGAGGAAGACCTGCGGCGGGCCTTCACCACGCCCGCGCTCGAAGGCCTGCCCACGCACGAGCGCCTGCTCCTCGCCCAGGTCATCGGCCGGGGCGGCACGCTGCACACGGCGAGCCCCCGGCTGCTCCGGAGGACCGACCTGCCCGTCGTGCCGGTCGGCGCCGCCGCGGAGGCCTCGTTCCCCGCGTACCTGGAGGACCTCTACCGGCGCTCGCTGGTGCTGACGGTCGACTCCGACAACCTCTGAAGCCATTTCGAAGGGCACCCACTCATGCCTGACACCTACTCCGGGACCGTCGTCCCGCTGATCACCCCTCTCGACGAGCACGGCACCGTCGACGAGCAGAGCGTCGTCCGGCTCCTGGACCACATCCGGGCCGAGGTCACGGGCCTCATGCCGGCCCTGACCTCCGGCGAGGGCTGGAAGCTCGACGCCCGGCAGTGGCAGGACGTCGTCACGTACACGGTCAAGCACGCCGACGGCCTCCCCGTGCTCGCCGGGATCCAGCTCCCCGACACCGCCTCGGTGATCGACCGGGCCCGCACGGCCGCCGAGATCGGCGCCGACGCCGTCGTCGTCACCACGCCGTTCGGCGCCGACGTGACGCAGGACCAGATCGTCGAGCACTACCGGGCGATCCGCGCGGCCCTCGACATACCGATCTTCCTCTACAACGAGGAGGCGCTGTCGGGCAATCGCATCGAGTTCGAGACCCTGATCCGGATCTGCAAGGAGATCCCCGGGATCGTCGGCATCAAGGAGTCCAGCGGCGACGCCGCCTTCACCCGCAGGATGGCCGAGGCCGGCACCGGCATCCCGGTCTTCGAGGGCTGGGAGAACCTCCTCGTCGACGCCCGCGGCATCCAGGGCTTCATCGGCCCGCTGGCCAACCTCGAGCCCGGTCTGTGCAACGCCATGCTGGTCGACCCGACCCCGGACCGCCAGGCGGAGATCAACACCGTCTGCGAGAAGTACGGCGTCTTCCGCGACGACTGGTACCGGTGGGTGAAGAAGGAGCTGCACACCCGCGGCGTGATCTCCTCCCCCACCACGCATGAGGAGGCGAAGGCGGCATGAGCACCATCCCCGCCTCCCCCGCCGCCGGCTCTGCCGTCCCGGTGGCCGCGCACTCGATCGCGGCCCCGGCCGCGACCTCCCAGCGCGAACTCCACTCCCTCTACCGGCGGGTGCCCAACCTCGGCGACTACGGCTCGATGACCGCGATCGAGGAGCGGTGGATCCTGCCGAAGGCGCGGGCCTACGAGGCCTCCGCCCCCCGCTTCGGCTCCGCCGGCGAACTGCTCCAGGCGCTCAAGGAGTTCCTCGCCGAGGAGGAGGCCGCGCTCCCGGAGAGCGCGACCTTCCTCGCCGAGCACGCGACGCTCGACCAGTTCAAGGTGATCGTCCGGCAGTTCGCGCTCGACGGGCTCACCGAGTCCGAGTCGCTGCTGCCGGTCGTCCCCCGGCTGCCGTACCGCTCGGCGATGGCGGTCTTCCGGGTCCTCATCGACGAACTCGGCTGCGGCAACGAGGAGAAGGCGCACTCCCAGCTCTACCGGGACCTGCTCACCGAACTCGGCATGAGCCTGGAGCTCGACGACTACCTCGACGAGACGACCCCGGAGTGCTACGCGTACGTCAACATGTTCCACTGGCTGGCGAGCCGCGCGTCGTCCCCGCAGTACTTCCTGGGGGCGTACGCCTACTTCGAGACCAGCGTCCTGTACGCCTTCCAGAGCTTCGCCCGGGCGGCGCGGCGCCTCGGAATCGTCCACGACGCCTACTACACCGAGCACCTGTACATCGACTCGTACCACTCCAACCACATGCGTACGGCGATCCGGGCGCTCGACGAGCCGGACTTCGCGAAGATCTGGGCGGGCGTGCGGCTGGCCTCCGACATCGTCGGCGAGGCCCAGGAAGCGGCGATCGCGCTGGCGCGGGAGACCGTCGCATGACGGCCGTGCCCGCCGGGCGGCAGGGCTCCGACGAGCCCACCGTCCGTCAGGTGACCGAGGACCTGGTCCTGGTCGAGGTCGGCGGCCGCAAGGTCCTCACGGCCGCCGTCTGCCCCCACCGCGGGGGCCGGCTCAAGTACGGCAGGGTCGACGGGGACAGGCTGCGGATCACCTGCCCCCTGCACCACACGACCTTCGACCTGACCAGCGGCGAGCGCACCTCGGGGGCGGCCTGCGCCGCCCTCCGGGTGGTCGACGTGCTGCCCGGCCAGGATCGTCCGGAGGGCCTCGTCGGGGGCGCCTCATGACCACCACACCGACCGGGGCGGCGTCCGGTGTGACGCCGCCCCGTGCGGCGGTCGACCACGACGGCATCGCCCCGGTGCCCGAGGCGGAGCGGACCTCGACGCCGGGCGACTTCGGCTGGATCTGGCCCTCCGCGCAGTTCTCGTTCGGCACGGTGGTGCTCGGCGCGCTGCCCGTGGTCTTCGGTCTCGGCTGGTGGGCGTCGGCGAGCGCGATCGCGGCGGGCGTCGCCGTCGGGACGGCGCTGCTCGCGCCGCTCGCCCGGTTCGGCGTCCGCACCGGCACCAACGATCCGGTGTCGAGCGGGGCGCACTTCGGCGTGCGGGGCAGGGTCGTCGGCAACGTCATCACGGTGGTGACGGCGCTCGGCTTCTTCGCGATCGCGGTGTGGACGGGCGGTACGGCCGTCATGGTCGCGGGCCACCGGCTGTTCTCCACGCCGACGGGTCCGGGCGCGCTGACCGTCGCGATGTTCGTGACGGCGGCGGCGGTCGCGCTGGTCGCCGTGCGCGGCCACGAGACGCTGGTCCGCACGTACCGGATCACGGCGGTCACCGGCGGGGCGGTCCTGCTCGGCACCGCCCTCGTGCTCGCGCCGAAGTTCGACGCGGGGTACGCCGGCGGGGCCCTGGCGCTGGACGGCACCCTGCAGACCTGGCTGCTCGCGGCGACCGCGTCCGCGACCGTGCCCCTGTCGTACGCCACGTTCCAGGGCGACTACACCCGCTACATGCCGGCCACCACCCCCACCGGCCGGGTGGTGCGGGCGAGCGGCGTCTCGATGTTCCTCAGCAGTCTCGCGGCCCTGCTCACCGGCGCGTACGTGACGACGCTCTTCCCGGTGCCCGACGAGCCGTGGCTGCAGGGCCTCACGGACGCCGTGCCGGGCTGGTTCGCGGTGGCCGTGGTGGTCTTCGGCTTCGCGGGCACCCTGCCGCAGGCCGGGCTGTGCCTGTACGCGGCCGGGCTCTCCGCCAACTCGGTGTTCTGGCGCTCCTCGCGGGCCGCCGTGACCACGGTGGTCGCGCTGCTCGCGGCGGCCGTGCTGTACCTCGGGGCCGTGGTGTACGACGCGATGGACGCCATGTCGGCGTTCGTGACGCTGCTGCTCACGGTCGTGGCCCCGTGGGCGGCCGTGCTCTCCGTCGGGTACGCGCTGCACCGGGGCCGGTACGACGCGGAGGCGCTGCGCACGTTCACCACGGGCGGCGGCGGACGGTACTGGTACGCGGGCGGGGTCAACCCGCGGGCGGTCACGGCCTTCGCGATCGGCTCCGCCGTGGGCGTCCTCTGGGTCAACAACCCGCTGTACACAGGCCCGTTGACGGGCCTCACGGGCGGGGTGGACCTGAGTCTGCCGGCCTCCTTCCTGGTCTCCGCCGTGCTGTACGGGGTGGTGTGCCGGATGTGGCCGGAGCCGCTGCTGCCGCCCTCACGAGCTTCGAGGTGATGCCATGTCCATGATCCGGTTGACGGTCCGGTCGGTCGTCGAGGAGGCGGAAGGCGTACGGGGCCTGCTCCTGGCGGATCCCGCGGGCGCCGACCTGGCGCCCTGGGAGCCGGGCGCCCACCTGGAGGTGACGCTGCCGTCGGGCGCGGTCCGGCACTACTCGCTCTGCGGCGACCCGGCGGACCTGGGCACGTACCGGCTCGGCGTGCTGCGGGAGCCGGCCGGCCGGGGCGGCTCCGAGGAGATCCACACCGCCGTCGGCGAGGGCACGGTCCTCACGGTGCGCGGCCCGTTCAACCGCTTCCCGCTGGTGTCCGCCGAGCGGTACCTGTTCGTCGCGGGCGGCATCGGCATCACCCCACTGCTGCCGATGGTCCGCTCCCTGCCGCCGGGCTCGTGGTCCCTGCTGTACGGCGGCCGGAGCCTGGCGTCCATGGCGTACCGCGAGGAGCTCGCCGGACTCCCGGGGGTCACGCTCGTCCCGCAGGACACGGCGGGACTGCCCGACCTGGACGGTGTCCTCGCCGGGCTGCCGGCGGACACGGCCGTGTACTGCTGCGGCCCCGAGGGGCTGCTGCGGGCGGTGGAGGAGCGGTGGGCGGGACCGCTGCACATGGAGCGGTTCGGTGCGGCGCCGGTGGAGAGGTCCTCCGGCGAGGGCGGGTTCGAGGTCGAGCTGCGGCGGACCGGGCGGACCCTGCGCGTGGAGGCCGGGCGGACCCTGCTCGACACCGTGCGCGAGGTGGTGCCGGGTGTGGCGTACTCCTGCGAGGAGGGCTGGTGCGGCACCTGTGAGACGAAGGTGCTCGCCGGGACGCCCGAGCACCACGACACCGTCCTCGGCGAGGACGAGAAGGCCTCGGGGACGACGATGATGATCTGCGTGGGTCGCTCGCGCGGCGAGCGGCTGGTGCTCGACCTCTGAGGAGTCGGAGCCCGTACCGGCGCGTTCGCCGGTACGGGCTTCCGCACGTCGGGGTCAGAAGACGACCAGGGCGCGGCCGCCCTTGCCCGCGAGCATGTTCTCGAAGGCGCCCGGGATGCCCTCCAGCGTGATCCGCTCGGTGACGAGGGCGCCGAGGTCGAACCGGCCCGCCCGGATGTGCTCGGCGAGCACCGGCAGGTCCTCGGCCGGGTTCGAGTTGCCGTAGACGCAGCCCGCCAGGGTGCGGCCCCAGTGGAAGATCTCCAGGGCGTTGAAGGTGACCTGCTGGTCCTTGCCGCCGATGCCGACGACCGTGGTGCGGCCGCCGCGCCGGGTGGACTCCCAGGCGGTCCGGATGGTGACGGCCCGGCCGACGCACTCGACGGCCACGTCGACGCCCTGGCCACCGGTCAGCTTCCGGATGTCCTTGGCGGTGGTCTCGGAGGCCACGACGTACTCGGTGGCTCCGGCGGCCCGCGCGAGCGCCTCCTTCTCCGGGGAGACGTCCACGGCGACGATCGTCGACGCGCCCGCGATCCGGGCGGCCTGGAGCGTGGCGAGGCCCACCCCGCCGACGCCGAAGACGGCGACGGTCTCGTTCTTCCGGACCCGGGCCGAGTGGTGGACCGCGCCCCAGCCGGTGAGGACGGCGCAGCCGAGGAGGGCGGCGTCGGTGAGCGGCACCCCCTCCGGGGCGGGCAGGACGCAGTTCGCGGCGACGACCGTCTCCTCGGCGAAGGCGGCGACGTTGAGCCCGGGGTGGAGCTCGGTGCCGTCCTCGGTGCGGGCGTGGACGTTCGCGGTGCCGGTCAGCGCATGGGCGCAGAGCCAGACCTCGCCCAGCGAGCAGGGGTGGCAGCTGCCGCAGGACGGCGCCCAGTTGAGGACGACGCCGTCGCCGGGGGCGACGTGGGTGACGCCCTCGCCGACGGAGACGACGGTGCCCGCGCCCTCGTGGCCGAGGACGGCCGGGACGGGCACCCGCATGGTGCCGTTCGAGAGGGAGAGGTCGGAGTGGCAGACCCCTGCGGCGGCGAGCCGGACCCGGACCTGGCCGGGTCCGGGTTCGGGGAGTTCGATGCCGGTGATCTCCAGCGGAGAGCCGACGGCGGGCAGGACGGCGGCGCGGATCACGCGTCTCTCCTCGGGTTCCTGGGACTTCGGTCGTCTAGAACTGCAGGGACTTGGTCTGGAGGTACTCGGCGAGGCCGTGCGCGCCGAGCTCCCGGCCGACGCCGGACTGCTTGTATCCGCCGAAGGGGGCCAGCGGGTTGAAGCGGCCGCCGTTGATGTCGACCTGGCCGGTGTCCATGCGGCGGGCGAAGGCGACGGCCGCCTCGGTCTCGCCCCAGACGGCTCCGGCGAGCCCGTAGACGGTGCCGTTGGCGATGGCGAGGGCCTCTTCCTCGTCCTCGTACCGCAGGAGCGAGACGACGGGGCCGAAGATCTCCTCCTGCGCGATGGTCATCTCGGGGGTGACGTCGGCGAAGACGGTCGGGGAGACGTAGTAGCCGGTCTCGCGCGGGGCCTCGGGGCCGCCGGCGACGAGCCGGGCGCCCTCCTCGATCCCCTTCTCGATGTAGCCGCGGACCCGCTCCCGCTGCCTGGCGTTGACGAGGGGGCCGACGCGCTCGCCGGGGACGTACTTGGCGACGGCCTCGGCGGCGAGCGCCACCGCCTCCTCGTACCGGTCGGCGGGGATCAGCATCCGGGTCCAGGCGCTGCACGTCTGGCCGGAGTTGGACATGACGTTGGCGATGCCGACCGCGACGGCCTTGGGGAGGTCGGCGCTCGGCAGGATCACGTTCGCGGACTTGCCGCCGAGTTCGAGCGCGACCCGCTTGACGGCGCCGCCCGCGAGGGCACCGATGCGGCGGCCGACGGCGGTGGAGCCGGTGAAGGAGACGAGGTCCACGTCGGGGTGCTCGGCGAGCGCCTGTCCGGCGACCGGGCCGAGACCGGTGACCAGGTTGAAGACACCGGCGGGCAGACCGGCCTCGTGGACGGCCTCCGCGAAGAGCTGCGCGGTGAGCGGGGTGTCCTCGGCGGGCTTGAGGACGGTGGTGCAGCCGGCGGCGAGGGCCGGGGCGACCTTGGCGACGATCTGGTGGAGCGGGTAGTTCCAGGGGGTGATGGCGGCGACGACGCCGACCGGCTCGGCGTAGACGGTGGAGTTGCCGACCTTCTCCTCGAAGGGGTGGGTGGCGGCGAGTTCGGCGTACGAGCCGGCGACGGCGATCGGGAGTCCGGCGTGGACGGCGGCGGCGAGCTGCGGCGGGGCGCCGAGTTCGGCGGTGACGGTCGCGGCGATCTCCTCCGCGCGGGCGGCGAGCGCGTCGCGGAGGGCGGCGATCCGGGCCGCGCGCTCGGCGGGCGGGGTGGCGGCCCAGCCGGGGAGCGCGGCGCGGGCGGCTCGTACGGCGGCGTCGACGTCCTCGGCGGTGCCCGCCGGGACGTGGCCGATGACCTGTTCGTCGGCCGGGTTCAGCACGGGGATGGTGTCGGTGGAGGAGGCGGGGCGCCACTCCCCGCCGATGTACATCGCGTCGTGGGCCTTCATCCGCTGTCTCCTCGGGTCGTCCGTGCGTCGTCGGTGCGCGGTCCGTGCGTCGTCCGTGCGTCGTCGACCCAAACTAGCGCTGTTAGTTTTCCGACGCCAGGGTCCGCCGGAGTGCCCCGGGTCTCATCGGGCGGTGCGGCCCGGGGGGCCTGGCGACGCGCTCCGGGCCCGGGCGGTGACACGCTCGGGTCCCGCCCGGCGGCACGCCATGACACCGCTCGATCGTGCCTCCCCGTCCACGCACTGTCCACGGCGGTCCCGCACAGTGGTACGGCCCCGGAACCGGCCGAACCCTCCTTGACGGAGGGCGCCCGGCGCATCCGGGGGGCGAACGGCGGCCCGCGCCGTCGGGCTTCGGAGCCGGGACGGGTCCTATGTCCGGGCCGCGAGACGGAGACGTCCCCTGCCCCCCGGGCTTCGGACCGGAGACGGCCCCCGTCTCCGGGCACGACACACGCCCCGGTCGACGGAGCGGCTGGATTCCGTCGAGCGGGGCGTGGGTGCGTGTGCGGGCGCGGCCGGTCCGGGGACGCGGGGCCGGGCGCCGGGGTCAGATCTTCTGGGCGATCTCGGTGAGGTGGGCGAAGACGACGATGTTCGCCTCGTAGCCCTTGCCCCGGTCGAAGGCTCCGCCACAGGTGAGCAGCCGCAGTTCGGGCCGCCCGGTGTCTCCGTACACCTCCTTGTCGGGGAAGGCGTTCTTGGCGTACGTCCCGACGCGGTCGACCGTGAAGACGGCGACCTTGCCGTCGGCGCGGGCGACCCGGACGGTGTTGCCGGCGCTGAGCGAGTCGAGGTTGAGGAAGACGGCGGGCCCGGTGCGGGTGTCGCGGTGGCCGACGACGACGGCGGTTCCGCGCTCGCCGGGGGCGGGCCCCTTGGCGTACCAGCCGACGACACGGGGGTTGTCGACGGGTGGTGTGCCGAGTCGTCCGGTGGCGTCGAGACCGAGCTCGATCACGGGGGCCTCGATGGTGATGGCCGGGACGGCGACGGTGACGGGACGCGAGCGGGCCAGCGGCGCCGGCGGAGGCGCGGGCCGCGGCCGGGGCGTGGTCTTGGGCAGCGCCCGGGGCTTCGGCTTGTGGTCCAGGGTGGTGGGCGCCCCGGCCGCCGCCCCGGCCCGGCCGGGAGCGGCCGGACCGGGAGCGGCCGGACCTGCGGCGAGCGGTGGGTCGGCCGGTTCCCCGTCACCGGCCCACCAGGCACCCCCCGTCACCAGGACCACGGTCACCACCACGGTCCTGGCGAGCCGGAGCAGGCGCCGCTGTCTGCGGGTGAAGCGGGACCTACGCGGCGCCATTGTCGCGGCGGCGCGAGCGGCGGATCAGGACGAGTCCGGCCGTGCCGGCGAGGCCGGCGGCGACGGCCGCCCCGACGCCGAAGGCGGAGGAGTCCTCGGCGGCGAGCTGCGCGCTGCCGCCACCGCCCGCGCCGACCGGGCCGTGCGGGGGCCTGCCGTGGCCGTGACCGCCGCCGTTGCCGCCGTTGCCGTTGCCGCCGTTCCCGTTACCGCCGTTGCCGTTGCCGCCGTTCCCGTTGCCGCCGTTGCCGCCGTCCGGGCAGTTCACCCGGAAGACCTTCGACTTCGGGGCGCCGTTCATGTTCGCCCACGTCCACTCGACCTTGTACATGCCGCTCGGCACGCCGCTGATGTTCCCGGTGTGCCCGTAACCGGTGCCGTCGACGGTGATGCTGCCGTTTCCGAACGACGGGTCACCCGGCTGGCCCGGCTGCGCAACGATGTTCCACTGGATGCTCTGCAGCCCGTCGAAGTTGAAGGCGGAGAACTTGAAGGTGCATCCGACCTGGGGCTCGTTGGCCTGGCTGGTGTCAGGGGTGTTCTCCCGGTGGACCTTGACGTCGCCGTTGTCACCGGGCGCCGCGAAGGCCGCCGGGGCGCCCCCGAGGGCGACGGCGCCGAGCGCCAGGGTGGCGAGCGACGCTCGGAGCAGGGTGCGGGTGGGGGGTGTCGTCATGAGGGAGGTCCTCCAGTCGTGAATTCATCGGGCATTTGCTGCGATAATCCGACTATCTGTCACAAACTGGATACGGAGGGTGGCGACCCGGCGCGCCACCCTCCGACTTCCACCCGTCCGGCTCACTCCCGCCCACGGGAGGGGGCCCGACGGGGGTCAGACGATCCCGAAGACGACCCCCGCGGCCAGCACGACCAGCGAGGTCAGCGCGGCCCACTTCACCGTGAACCTGGTGTGGTCGCCGAACTCCACCTTCGCCATGCCGACCAGCACGTACACGGCGGGGACCAGCGGGCTCGACATGTGCAGGGCCTGGCCGACCAGCGAGGCGCGGGCGATCTCCAGGGGCGACACGCCGTGGGCCGCACCCGCCTCCGCGAGGACCGGGAGCACACCGAAGTAGAAGCCGTCGTTCGACATGAAGTACGTGAGCGGGAGGCTCAGCACGCCGGTGACCAGGGCCATGTGCGGGCCCATGCCCGCGGGGATGGCGCCGACGAGCCAGTCGGCCATGTGCTTGACCATGCCCGTTCCGGTGAGGACGCCGGTGAAGACGGCGGCGGCGAAGACCATGCCCGCGACGTTGAGGACGTTGTCCGCGTGGGCGGCGATCCGCTCCTTCTGCTCGGCCATCCTCGGGAAGTTGACGGTGAGCGCGAGGGCGGCGCCGAGGAGGAACAGCACCGGGATCGGCAGCAGTTCGAGGATCATCGCGGCGAGCAGCGCCACCGTCAGGGCGGCGTTGAACCAGTACAGCCTGGGGCGGAGCGTCGTCCGGTTCGGGTCGAGTCCCTGGAAGCCGTCGCCGTCGCCGTCGCGCGTACCGGTCGCCGCGCCGGCGGCGTCGCCGGAGGAACCGGTCGCCTTCCTGCCGCCGCCATGGCCCTTGCCGCCACCCTCGTCCTTGCCGCCGCCCGCCGTGACCAGCACCGCGTCGGTCTCCGGGACCAGGACCTCGTCGAGGGTCAGGTAGCCGATGCGCTTGCGCTCGCGGCGGCCGAGCACGTACGCCAGGACGAAGACGAAGAGCAGGCCCACGCCCAGCGCGGGGATCATCGGCACGAAGATGTCGGCGGCGTCCAGCTTGAGCGCGGTCGCGGCGCGCGCGGTGGGCCCGCCCCACGGCAGGGTGTTCATGACGCCGTTGGCGGTGGCCGCGACACCCGTCATGACCACCAGGCTCATCTTGAGCCGCTTGTAGAGCGGATACATCGCCGAGACGGTGATCATGAAGGTGGTGGAACCGTCGCCGTCCAGCGAGACGATCGCGGCGAGCACCGCCGTGCCCACGACGACCCGCACGGGGTCCGCCTTGCAGAAGCGCAGGATGCCCCGGACGATCGGGTCGAAGAGACCGACGTCGATCATGACGCCGAAGTAGACGATCGCGAACATCAGCATCGCGGCGGTCGGCGCCAGCTTGCCGACCCCTTCGATGACGTAGTCGCCGAGCTGGGCCCCCTGCCCGACCGCGACGCAGAACAGCGCGGGAATCAGTACGAGCGCCGCGATCGGCGACATCTTTCTGAGCATGATCAGGACCAGGAAGGTCGCGATCATGGCGAAGCCGAGGACGGTCAGCATGGAGGACACCTCACGTTCACCCTTGAACTGCCGCCGAGCGGCGGTCCGGATGACCGTAGGTGCCCCCCTCCGTCGTTAACAAGACGTTGACGCGTGAGCAATACGAGCAAAACCCCAGGTCACAGCGGGGGTGCTGATCCGGGGCGGCCTACAGGGGCGACACCTCCACGGGGAAGCCGTTCAGGACGGCGGTCCCGGACAGGGGGTCGATCCGGGACCCGTCGAGCAGCTGGTTGACGTTGACGCCGGGGCGCGTGGAGGCGACGGCGAGCCGGGTGTCCGGCCGGTCGTGGCCCCAGCCGTGCGGGAGGCTGACGACGCCCGGCCGCACGCCCTCGGTGACCTCCACCGGCACCTCGACCTCACCGCCCTCCCCCTTCACCCGGGCGACCCCGCCGTCGGTCAGCCGCAGCCGCTCCGCGTCCCGGGGGTGCACCTGGAGGGTGCAGCGGTTCGAACCTCCGCCCAGAGCGGGGGTGTTGTGCAGCCAGCTGTTGTTCGAGCGCAGGTGCCTGCGCCCGACGAGCTGGAGGGTCCCCGGCTCCGGTACGGCGTCGAGGGCGGCCCGCAGCCGGGGCAGGTCGGCGGCGAGGGGCTCCGGGAACAGTTCGATCCGTCCGCTGCGGGTCTTGAGGAGCGCGGGCAGGCGCGGCTTCAGCGGACCGAGGTCGATGCCGTGCGGGTGCGCCTTCAGCTCGTCGAGGGTGAGGTCGTACGGCCCGAGCCGCAGCATCAGGTCGAGCCGCCGCTCGGCCCCGGTGGCGCCGGAGAGCCGGGCGGCGAACTCCTTGGGGTCCGCGCCGTGCGCCGGGGAGTGCTCCTGCGTCACGGCCTTGGCGAGGGTCGTGTCGATGGCGAGGTCGTCGACGGCGGACGGCGGGGCGCCGTGCATCCCGGACACGGCGAGGATCAGCCGGGCGTGGATCTCGCACTCGTCCATGCGGTCCGCTTCGAGGGGGACGGCCGCCGGCGTGTAGCGGGCCTGGTCGCGGACGGCGAAGGAGTTGAAGGCGAAGTCGAAGTGGGCGCTCCGGGAGGGCGGCGGCGGGGGCAGCAGGACGTCGGCGTGGCGGGTGGTCTCGTTGAGGTACGGGTCGACGGCGACCATCAGGTCGAGGGAGCCGAGGGCCGCGTCGAGACGGTCCCCGTCCGGGGCGGAGAGGACGGGGTTGGCGGCGACGGTGATCACCGCGCGGATGCGCCCCTCCCCCGGCGTCTCGATCTCCTCGGCGAGGGCGACGAGCGGCAACTCGCCCTTGACCTCGGGGTGGTGCGAGACCCTGCTGTGCCAGCGGCCGAGGGTGAAGCCCCTGCCGGGTCCCGCGGGGCGGGGCGCGGGCGCGGTGGCGGAGAGCGGGAAGAGGGCGCCGCCGGGCCGGTCGAGGTTGCCGGTGAGGACGTTGAGGACGTCGACGAGCCAGTTGGCGAGGCTGCCGTACGCCACGGTGGAGCTGCCCATCCGCCCGTAGACGGCGGCGGTGGGCGCGGCGGCGAGCTCCCGGGCGAGGGCGCGGATGGTGTCCGCGTCCACGTCGCAGGCGGCGGCGACCGCCTCGGGGCTGAACTCCCGCACCGCGGTCCGTACCTCCTCGACGCCCTCCACATGGGCGGCGAGCGGGCCGAGGTCGGTGAGGTCCTCGTCGAAGAGGGTGTGGACGAGGGCGGCGAGGAGCAGCGCGTCGGCGCCGGGGCGGATCGCGACGTGCCGGTCGGCGAGGCGGGCGGTGCGGGTGCGCCGGGGGTCGACGACGGTGAGGGTGCCGCCGCGCCGGCGCAGCGCCTTGAGCCTGCCGGGGAAGTCGGGGGCGGTGCACAGGCTGCCGTTGGAGTCCAGCGGGTTGGCTCCGAGGATCAGCAGGTGGTCGGTGCGGTCCAGGTCCGGCACGGGGACGGCGAACGGGTCTCCGAAGAGCAGGCCGCTGGAGACGTGCTTGGGCATCTGGTCGAGCGTGGAGGCGGTGAAGAGGTTCCGGGTGCGCAACGCCCCGATCAGCAGCGGTGGGTAGAGGGCGCCGGCGATCGTGTGCGCATTGGGGTTGCCCAGGACGATACCCACGGAGTCCGGCCCGTACTCCTCGATGATCGGACGGATTCGGGCGGCGACGGTGTCGAACGCCTCGGCCCAGGTGGCCTCCTGGAGTCTGCCGTCCTTGCGGACCATGGGGGCGCGGAGCCGGTCGGGGTCGGCGTCGATCTCGGGGAAGGAGGCGCCCTTGGGGCAGATGAACCCCTGGCTGAAGACGTCGTCGCGGTCGCCGCGCGCCCCGGTGACGCGGCTCCCGTCGAGCGTCAGGGTGAGTCCGCAGGTCGCTTCGCAGAGGGGGCAGATGCGCAGGGCGGTGGGCATGGCGTCTCCCTGGGTGCGTCGGGTGACGCCGAGCCTACCGACCGGTAGGCACGGGCGGGAGGGGTCTGCGGAAGGTCAGGAGAGCGAGGGCGCCAGATACGCGTGGAGCAGGCACCGCGTCTCGGCGACGAGCGCCGGGTCCCCGGCGGGATCCGCGCGGAAGGCCAGGCGCACCAGGGCGTCGGCGGTCTCGACGCCGACGAGCACCTTCCGGTGCAGCTCCTCGTCGGCGACGCGGCCCAGATGGGTGGCGAGGAGGGCGCAGATCCGTTCGGCGACGAGCCGGTTGGGGTCCTCGACGGCGGCCTCGGCCGGGCTGTCCGCCGGACCGCCTGCCGGACCGGCCGTCGGGCCGTCCGCCGCGGCTTCTCCGGGAGCGGCGGCGGGCACGCCGAAGTCGACGAGCGCGAACCCCGGGACGGTCCGCTTCATCTCGATGAACTCGTCGAGGACTCCGTCGATGGCGCCGTGCGCGTCGAGGATCGGCGCCTCGGCGAGCCGCCGGGAGACCCGCTCGGCGTACCGGTCGAGGTTCCGGTGGGCGAGGGCGGCGACCATCGCCCGCTTGTTGCCGAAGAAGCGGTAGACGGAGCCGATGGGGACGCCGGCACGGGCGGCGACGGCACGGGTGCTCAACTGCTCGTACCCGGTCTCGTCGAGGAGCACGGCGCAGGCGTCGAGGATCCGGGCCAGCCGCTCGGCGCTGCGCTGCTGCACGGGGGCGCGGCGGAGCGCCGGCTGGGTCAGGGGGCGGGTCTGGGGCACGGGGTCCATGATGGCGCTCCGGTCCGGATCAGGCGATCAGCAGGCCGATGCCGCCGAGGGTGTAGGCGATCATCAGCGCGAACAGGGGGAGTTGGCCGGCCACGGCGCGGGCGGGCGGGAGGAGGCGCACGGACCGGTCGTGCGCGGCGACGACGCCGAGGACGTGGCCGGTGACGATCGCGAGGACCTGGAGGGCGGCGAGGCCGCCGGGGCCCAGTGGTGGAGCGGGCGAGGGGGCGTTGTCAGTGCCCCCTGCCAAGATGACGGTACGTGTCCCTTCGGTCACGAGAAGTGAGAAGTAGTGGGCCACGAGATAGCCGAGGGCGATGGGCAGGAGCGAATGGGCGAAGGAGGTGAGGGGTGTGGTGAGCCCGGGGTTCATCAGGCGCAGGGCGCCGGCGCAGAGGCCGTAGCAGGTGGCGGCGAGGGCGACGGCGGCGAGGAGACCGAGCGTGGCGGTGGGGACGGGGCCGAGGGGGGAGGTCTGGAGGGTGGTGATCCAGCGGGGGTTGTCGGAGAGGCCGTCGTAGGCGGTGGAGCCGAGGAGGACGCAGACGGTGGCGACGAGTCCGGGGGTCTGCGGGGTGGCGTCGAGGCCGTGGAAGGGGGAGCGCAGGACCAGGCGGCCGTCGGCGCGGCGGCCGAGGGGTGAGAGCAGGGCGAGAAGGGAGGAGTAGACCTCGAAGGGGTCGGCGTGGGCGAACCACCGGTCGCCGTGGCGGGCGGCGCCCAGGAGTTGGACGGCGGTGTGGGCGGCGAGGGCGATCAGGAGGGTGGTGGTGGAGGTGTTGTCGGGGGCGACCAGCTCCAGCCAGGTGAAGAGGAGGAGTCCGGCGGCGGCGGGCCGGATGCCGAGCGTGGCGGGCAGGGGGCGCGGCTTCCGTGGCGGGTGGAGGGCGTGGAGGGCGCGCAGGGGGTTGAGGAGGCGCCAGACGGGGCCGAGGAGGAGGGAGGCGGGGACGAGTCCGACCCAGAGGAGGACGTAGAGGGCGCCGGGCGCGGGGTTGCGGTCCGGGTCGTCGGGGCCGAGGAGGAGGTGGAGGAGGAAGACGAGTGCGGTGGCGGCGCCGAGGAGGCGGAGGGCGCCGCGGGTGGCGGGGGCGTCGGCGGTCCGCTGGAGGACGGCGGGGAGCGGGCGGCCGGAGAGGTCGCCGCGGAAGCGGGAGGAGGACCAGAGCAGCCCGAGGGCGAGGAAGGAGAAGAGGAGGGCGGTGAAGGCGCCGGCGTAGGCGTAGAAGGGAGAGAGGGGGAGGTCGTGCCGGGAGCCCATGCCGTGGGCGAGCGGGAGCCCGAGGGGGCCGGCGTGGGCGGGAGCCGGGAGGTGGGCGGCGGTGAAGGCCGTCACCGGACGACGAGTTGGGTCAGCACGAGTCCGGACTCGTGGGTCTCGACCTCGAAGAGGCCGGTGCGGTCGACGGTGAGGGTGAGGGTCGCGGTCGTGCCGGGAGAGAGGGGCAGTTCACGGTCGTAGCCGTGCACGTGGAGGGTGTCGGCACGGTCGCCGGTGACCCGGAGGGTGAGGAGTTCGCCCTTCTTCAACTCGATGCGGGAGGGAGGCGGTTGGACGGTCGTCCCCGTGATGGTGAGGGTGACGGTCCGGCCGGGCCCGGTGGGCCGGGGGCTCGGCGGCGCGGAGGAAGCGGGGGCGGGGGAAGCGGCAGAGGTGGGAGCGGAGGTGGTGGAAGCGGAGGTGGAAGGAGTGATGCCGAGGCGGACCGTGGCCTGGACGGGGGCGCCGGCGACGGCCCAGACGGTGTGGTCGTCCGCGTGGAGCCGGACGGTCAGGGTGTGGGCGCCGGGCGGCACATAGCCCCAGGGGCCGTACAGGCGGGCGGTCTCCCGGCCGTCGACGAGGAGGCGGACGTGGCCGCGGCCCGGGAGGGCCGCGCCGCCGGTGCTCTCCGGGGTGAAGCGGAACCTCTCCACCGTGAGGTGGACGTTCCAGCCGCCCTCGGAGTCGGGGCGGGCCTCGGCCCTGACGGCGGGCGCGTCCGTCGCGGGGAGTTCGCGGAGCCGGTGTCCGCTCTCGTCCCGGGCCGGGAGCAGGGTGCCGCTGTCGCCGGTGGCCTCCTGGTGGCTGGTGCCGGGTCTGTGGTGGGTGGTGGGCCGGCCGCCGCAGCCCGCGAGGAGCAGGACGGCGGTGATCAGGGCGGCGACGGTCGGAGCGACGGCGGCCAGGGGCGCGGTGGCCAGGGGCGCGGTGGACCGGCATGGGGCAGGGCGGTGAGGGGTCATGTCGTCACCGCTTCCGGGTGGTCGGCGGCGGGGGCGGCCGGTGGTTCGGCGGTGCGGTCGGTGCGGGTGCCGGCCGCGACCACCGCCCACAGCACCCAGACGACGCCGAGCAGGAGGCGGAGCCAGGCGGGGCCGACGGGGAGGCCGGGGACCATGAGGACCGCCTTGTCGAAGGCGTCGAGCAGGGTGAGGGCGCCGAGGGCCACCGTGGTCCAGGCGAGGACGGGGCGGGCGGGGCGCAGGGCGAGGCCGGTGAGGGCCCACCACACGCCCGTGAGGAGCAGCGCGACGGAGGGGAGGACGGTCGGGGTGAGGGCGAGGGTCGAGCCGGCGACGTCGAGGGCGAGGCCGGCGAGGCCGACGAGGGCGGCCGCGCCGGCGAGCCGGTTGCCGCGCAGCCGGCGCCACCAGAGGGCGCCTCCGGCGAGGGCGAGGACGAGGGCGCTGCCGAGGGCGAGTTGGGTCTCGACGCGCTGGAGGCCGCGGGCGCCGTACCAGTCGCAGCCTGCGGGGAGGCGGCGCGCCTGGACGTCGTAGTCGGCGCAGACGAGGAGCTGGGCGAGTTTGACGGGTTCTCCGACGAGCCGGTCGGTGGCGCCGGAGACCTCGCCGCGGCGGGCGCCGCAGACGGGCGGGGCGCCGGGGGTGGCGGCGCCGGCGTCGGACTGCCAGCAGTTGCCGCCGCCCTGGCCGTCCCACCAGACGTCGGTGCGGTTGGGGCGGGCGCGGCCGGCCTTGTCGACGCCGAGGTGGTTGCCGGCGTAGCGGTTGTGGTGGGAGGTGTCGGTCTGCTTGCCCCAGGCGGACTCGCCGCGGATGAAGGCGGGGACGGCGCTCAGGAAGAAGGCGGCGCGCTGGTGGCCGTAGACCCAGTTGCCCTCGTAGAGGTTCCAGTTGCCTCCGGCGGTGATGATGCCGGTGCCGGGCGGCATGGAGATCTGGGGGCAGACGACGCCCTGTTCGTAGCCGCGGTCGACGGGCGGTCTGGCGCAGGTGCCGTCGGCGACGTGGGGGTAGTAGTTCTGGTTGTTGTCGTGGATCAGGTTGCGCTCGAAGCGGGCGTGGTTCTGGGGCAGTCCGGGGTGGCCGGGGAAGGCGGAGTCCATGGAGGCGCCGCCCATGTTGTGGTCGAGCTCGTTGTCGTGGACCCAGACGGAGTCGCCGGCGGTGCCGGAGTAGCCGACCATGTTGTGGTGGCTGCGGCAGCCGGTGATCTCGATGGAGTAGCGGGGGACGTCGTAGCCGTGGCCGTCGTTGATGTTCGAGGCCGAGCCGGGGTAGATGCCGGAGTCGCCGTTCCCGTAGGACTCGCAGTTCTTGTAGAGGCCGTGGTCGGAGGCGAAGGTCAGGAAGCCGTACTCGTCGTTCCAGCGGGTGAGGACGTCGTCGATGACGAAGCCGTCGGCGGCGAGGACGTACAGCGAGTTGAAGGTGGTGCGCTGGGCGGTGAAGTTGCGGAAGTAGACGCCGTCGGAGCCGTCGGCGCGGATGGCGTTGAGCTTCCGGTACTTGGCGTCGATGACGACGTCGAGGCGGGAGGCGCCGGTGCCTTCGATCTGGAGGTTCTTCTTGCCGAGGATCGCCACCAGGTTCTGGTTGTGGGGGCACCGCAGCTGCTGGGCGTAGCTGAGGATCTGGTAGCCGAGCGCGGACTTCCTGGCCTTGAGCGTGGCGCAGGCGCCGGTGGGCGGCGGCAGGGAGGGCTCCTCCTCGTAGAGGCCGGGGAGGATCGCGATGGTGAGGCCGGGCCGGTCGACGGCGTCGACGGCCTGCTGGAGGTGGCGGTGGCCGGTGCGGAGGCAGCGTTCGAAGAGGGCGAGGTTGCGGGCCTTGAGGGCGGCCGGGAAGCCGGAGACGCGGCGCTCGAAGTCGGTGCGGTCGGCCTTGCAGACGAGGAGGTCGGGTTCGCCCGTACGGAGTTCCGGCACGCTGCCGGTTCCGTCGGGGAGGGTGACGGGCCGTTCCTCGTGGGCCTGGGCGAGAGGAGCGGTGAACAGGGCCGCGGCGAGGGCCACGAGCACGACCGAGAGCACGGAGACGAACCTTCGGGTCCACGACATGCGCGTGAGAGTAGAGCAATGTTCATCTTTTCGGACCCCATGTGCACGCACCAATCCCTCTGCGCGCGCACCGAACCGCCACGGGTCTCCGGTGCGCCATTGACGCGAGGCGCGCGGAATCCTACGGTCATGCATAGGATTCCCTTGCGGGCTCAGGACAGGAGCGGTCGATGACCACGGAGCAGGCCAGGAAGACGGCCGAGGCGCTCACCTACAGCACCGGTTTCGGCAACGAGCACAGCTCGGAGGCGGTCCCCGGCGCACTGCCGGACGGCCGTAACTCGCCGCAGCGCGCACCCCTCGGCCTCTACGCCGAGCAGCTCAGCGGTAGCGCCTTCACCGAGCCGCGGTCCCACAACCGCCGCTCCTGGCTCTACCGGATCCGCCCCTCGGCCGCGCACCCGCCGTTCACCCGGATCGACAACGGCACCCTCGCCGGCGCCCCCTTCGCCGAGACCGTGCCCGACCCGAACCGGCTGCGCTGGAACCCGCTGCCCGAGCCGGCGCCCGGCACCGACTGGCTGGCGGGCCTGTGGACCCTCGGCGGCAACGGCGACGCGACCCAGCGCACCGGCATGGCCGTGCACCTCTACCACGCCAACGCCTCCATGGAGCGGGTCTTCGGCGACGCCGACGGCGAGCTGCTGATCGTCCCGGAGCGCGGCGGCCTCCTCCTCCGCACCGAGCTGGGCCTGCTCGCCGCGCACCCGGGCGAGGTGGCGCTGATCCCGCGCGGCGTGCGCTTCCGCGTCGAGCTGCTCGACGAGACGGCCCGCGGTTACGTCTGCGAGAACCACGGCGCCCCGTTCCAGCTCCCGGACCTCGGCCCGATCGGCGCGAACGGCCTCGCCAACGCCCGTGACTTCCGCGCCCCGGTCGCCGCCTACGAGGACGTCGAGGGCCCGGTCGAGGTGGTCAACAAGTACTGCGGCAACCTCTGGTCGGCCACGTACGGCCACTCGCCGCTGGACGTCGTCGCCTGGCACGGCAACCACACCCCGTACGTCTACGACCTGCGCCGCTTCAACGTCATCGGGACGATCTCCTACGACCACCCCGACCCGTCGATCTTCACGGTCCTCACCTCCCCCTCCGACACCCCGGGGCTGGCGGGCGTCGACTTCGTGGTCTTCGCCCCGCGCTGGCTGGTCGGCGAGGACACCTTCCGTCCGCCGTACTTCCACCGGAACGTGATGAGCGAGTACATGGGCCTCATCGAGGGCGCGTACGACGCGAAGGCGGAGGGCTTCGTGCCCGGCGGCGGCTCGCTGCACAACATGATGTCCGCGCACGGCCCCGACCGGGAGACCTTCGACAAGGCCAGCGCCGCCGAGCTGAAGCCGCAGAAGATCGACGACGGCCTCGCCTTCATGTTCGAGACCCGCTGGCCGGTGACCACCACCCCGCAGGCCGCGGTCGCCGACCACCTGCAGAAGGGATACGACGACGTATGGCAGGGTCTTGAGCGCCACTTCCGGCCGTAATGTCTCGGCCGTAAGCCCGTAGCCTTCGTACGGAGAACCCGTGACCGCCTTCGCTCCCGACTCGCTGGTCCTGAACCGCAAGCTGCCGCTCTGGTATCAGGTCTCGCAGTCGCTGCGCGCCTCCATACTGGGCCGCACGTCCGACGCCTCGCTGCGGCTGCCCACCGAGGAGCAGCTCGCGACCCACTACGGCGTGAGCGTGCTGACCATGCGCCAGGCCCTCAAGGAACTGGAGGAGGAGGGCCTGATCAGCCGGCACCGGCGGCGCGGCACCTTCATCGAGCCGGGGGCGCGGCGGTCCACGCCGCGCCGGCTGCTCGGCTCGATCGACGCGATCGTGGCCCAGCAGTCGGGCGAGCGGACGACGGTCCTCGGGCACGGCACCCAGCCGGTGCCCGGGGAGCTCGCGGAGTACTTCCCGGACGTGCCGGAGGTCGTGGCGTACCGACGGCTGCGCAGCGACGGGGAGAGCGGTGAGCCGACGAACTGGGCGGAGAACGCGGTGCTGCCCGAGCTGGCCGTCGCGATCGACCCGGCCGATCTGGAGCGCTGGCCGATGACGAAGGTGCTGCGGGACGTGGTCGGGGTGCGGATCAGCCGCATCACGGACACGGTCGAGGCCCGTCTCGCGGACCCGGAGACGGCGGCCCTGCTCCAGGTCCCGCTGCTCTCCCCGATCCTCCACTACACGGGCGTGACCTACGACGAGGACGGCCGGGTCGTCGACGTGGCCCGCATCCGCTACCGCGGCGACCGCTTCTCCTTCACGGTCACGGTCGAGGCGCACTGACCGCCGGAGCACACCGACGACCGAAACACCCCACGGCCGAAGCGCGCCCACGGCCGGAGCACACTGCCGGTCGGAACGGGCTGACGGCCGGAACGCCCTGCCGGTCGGACCGCTCCGGCCGTCGAAACGCGCGGACGGCGGAGGCGCACGGACGGTGGAAGCCCACGGAGGGCGGTCGTTAGCATGCGGGGCGTGACGGAAGCCCCCCGAGCCGAAGCCCACCGGATCGAAGCCCCCCGCGCGGATGACGCCCCGCCCCTCCTCGACGAGCTGATGCCGTGGTCCGTGGCCCCGCTGCGGTTCGGGCGGTCATGGATCGTCGCCCCCGACGCCCGGACCCTGCGGAGCCGGTGGGACCGGCTCGTGGCCGCCGAGGGCGCCGAGCGGGAGGCGCTGTTCCGGCCGAGCCGCTCGAGGACCCCGGCGAGCGCGGTGGGCGCGCTGCCCGGGCAGCGGACCGGCACCACGCGCTTCGCCCGCGAGACGGGGCCGTGCCCGGAGCCGGTGCGGGTGGCGCACGGGCCGTTCGACGAGCAGTGGCTGCTGCCGGACCACCGGCTGATCGACACCGCCCGCCCGGAGCTGTGGCGGGTCGCCGGGGAGCCGCAGCTCTTCGCCGTCGAGCAGGGGTACGTGCCGGGGGCGGCCGGTCCCGCGCTCCTGGTGACGGCTGCGCTGCCGGAGGGCCGCTCCCCGGCGGGCCGTCCGGGCCGCATCCGGCCGCTGTTCCGGCGCCCGGGCGGCCGGGAGCCCAATCTGGCGCCCGGGCTCCTGGACTTCCTCGGCGAGCGGTACGGGCGCGAGGTCGACGCCCACGACTGGCTGGCGTGGACGGTGGCGGCGGCCCTCCCCTCCCCCGCCGGGTGCCGCGTCCCGCTGCCCGGGGACCCGGAGGTGTGGTCGGCGGGCGTGGCGCTCGGCCGGGAGCTCGCCGACGTGCAGCTGCGCGGCGCCCTGAGCGGGACGAGGCCCCGGCTGCCGGGCGGGCGGCGGCCCTATGTGCGGGCGGCGGTCCCGGCGCGGCCGGCCACGATGGCGTACGACCCCGGGGCCGAGGTGCTCGACGTCGGCGGGGGCCTGATCTCGCCCGTACCGGCGGAGGCCTGGGAGTACCGGGTCGGCGGGGTGCGGGTCCTGGAGCAGTGGTTCGCGCACCGGACGGCCCCGGCGGAGCCGGGCTCCCTGGAGGCGATCGGGCCGGCCGTCTGGCCGCAGGAGTGGACCTCGGAGCTGCTCGACCTGGTCACGGTGCTCGCGCTGCTCGGGGAGCGGGAGCCGGAGCGCGCGGCGCTCGCGGCCGGGGGCGTCGGCCGGGCGGAGCTCGCCGCGGCCGGGGTCCTTCCCGCACCCGCCCGGTCCCGCCGCCCCGCCTCCGTCCTCGACCATCAGGAGGAGGGCCCGGAGGGGCAGTTCATGCTCCTGTGAGCGGGGCGTCGAAGGAGTCGAGCAGACGGGCGATGGTCAGCGAGAAGATCTCGTCCGCGTCGACGGGGGCGGCGGGGGCCTCGGCGAGCAGGGCGGCGAGGTGCGGGTACCGGCCGCTCGCCACCTGCCCCATGAGGTAGGCGCCGCGCACCGCCTGCTCCTCCTCCTCGGACCAGGGCAGTCCGCGGGCCCGTTCGGCGATGGCCTGCTCGTTGGCGACGGTGGCCATGACCGTGCCGTTGACCATGGCGATCAGCTGCATCTTGAGCCCGGCGGGCTGGTCCAGGGGGGCGAGGCAGCCGAGGCACCACTCCAGGAAGCGCAGGGCGTTGGGGCTGAAGCCGTAGGCGGTGGTCATCACCCGGGCCAGCCAGGGGTGGCGGTACATGATCGCGCGGCTCTGGTGGGCGATCGCGGTCATGTCGGCGCGCCAGTCGCCGCTGGGCTCCTCGGGGAGCTCGTACTCGCCGCTGACCGCGTCGACCATCAGTTCGTACAGGTCCTCCTTGCGGGGGACGTAGTTGTAGAGCGACATGGTGCCGCAGCCGAGTTCGGCGGCGACGCGGCGCATGGAGACCGCGTCGATGCCGTCGGCGTCGGCGATGCGGACGGCCGCGTCCACGATGTCCCGCCGACTGTAGGCCGGTTTCGGGCCGCGGCCCGCACGCTCGGGCCGCGCCCAGATCACTTCCGGTTCGGCCGCTCGGCCCGCCATGGATCATCACCTCGCTCCCATCGTAGTTACGTACGCCGTACGTAGTGGGGTATGGTCGCGCCATGACGACTACGTACGCTGTACTTAGTGAAGGCCTGCGGAAGCGTTACGGCGACGTCCACGCCCTCCGCGGCCTCGACCTCGCCGTCCCCGAGGGCACGGTCTGCGGCGTCCTCGGGCCCAACGGCGCCGGCAAGACCACCGCCGTCCGCGTCCTCACCACCCTGGTCGCGCCCGACGGGGGCAGCGCGCTGGTCGCGGGCCACGACGTGGTGCGCGACCCGGCGGGGGTGCGGAAGCGGATCGCGGTCACCGGGCAGTACGCCTCCGTCGACGGCGACCTCACCGGCGCCGAGAACCTGCGGCTCTTCGCCCGACTCCTGCGCGCCCCGCGCTCCCGCGCCGACGAGCTCCTGGAACGCTTCGGCCTGACCGCGGCCGCCGGACGGCCCGCCCGCACCTACTCCGGCGGCATGCGGCGCCGCCTCGACCTGGCGGCGAGCCTCATCGTGCCGCCGCGGGTGCTCTTCCTCGACGAGCCCACGACCGGCCTCGACCCGCACAGCCGCAACGGGATCTGGGACGCCGTACGGGAGTCGGCCGACCGGGGCACGACCGTGCTGCTGACCACCCAGTACCTGGAGGAGGCCGACCGGCTCGCCGACGACATCGTGCTGATCGACGAGGGACGGGCCGCGCAGAGCGGCACCCCGGCCGAACTGAAGGCGCTCGTCGGCAGCTACGCCGAGGTCGTCGTCGCCGGTCCGTCGTCCCTCGAAGCGGCCGCGGGCGTCCTCGACCGGCTGACCGGTTCGGCGCCGGTCCTGGACGCCGAGCGGCGCACGGTGGGCGCGGTGACCACGGACACCGCCCTCACCCTCCCCCGGATCGTCCGCGAGATCGACGCGGCCGGGGTCCACCTCGTCGACGCCTCCCTGCGACCGCCCACCCTCGACGAGGTGTTCCTGCGCCTCACCGGCCGGAAGGAGCCCGTCGCGTGAGCGCCCTCGTGCACGACGGGACCGCCGTCCTCGGCCGTCACCTCCGGCGGATCAGGCACGCGCCCGCGATCACGGTCCTGACGCAGACGATGCCGATCGTCTTCCTGCTCTTCTTCGGCTACGTCTTCGGCAGCGCGCTCGCCGCGCCCGGCGCCGAGTACCGGGCCTTCCTGGTGCCCGGCATGCTGGTGGCGACGGCGGCGGGCGGCCTGATGACCGGCATGCTCCAGGCCGCGCAGGACTCCCACCGGGGCGTCATGGACCGCTTCCGGACCCTGCCCGTGAGCCGGGCCGCCGTCCCCCTCGGGCAGGCCCTCGCCGACCTGCTCGCGAGCGCCGTCGGCACGGTCCCGCTGCTCCTGGTCGGCCTCGCCATGGGCTGGCGGATCGAGGGCACGCTCCCCGAGGCCCTGGGCGCCTTCGGCCTGCTGCTCCTCTTCCGCTTCGCGACGACCTGGATCGGCATCTTCCTCGGCCTGGCCTCGAAGAGCGAGGAGGCGGCCGGTCAGCTGGGCAGCGCCGCCTTCGTGCTGCCGCTGCTCTCCAACGCGTACATCCCCACCGACGGCATGCCCGGCCGGCTGCGGACGGTCGCCGAGTGGAACCCCCTCTCGGCGGTCACCACGGCGGTCCGGCAGCTCTTCGGGAACGCGCCGGTCCCGGCGGACGCCGCCTGGCCGGTGGCCCACCCGGTCGCGGGCGCGCTGCTCTGGTCCCTCGGCCTCCTCGTCGTCTTCGCCCCGCTCGCGGTGCGGCGCCACGCCCGGAGCTGACGGGACGGCGTGACACAGGCCCTGATGACAGGAGGCGCGCCGGGGCGGTAGGCAGACGGTCATGAACACTCAGCCCCTCCCCCACGGCGCCCAGCCCCTTCCCCTCGCCGGGATCACGGTCGTCGCCGTCGAGCAGGCCGTCGCCGCGCCCTTCGCCACCCGCCAGCTCGCCGACCTCGGCGCCCGCGTCGTCAAGATCGAGCGCCCCGACGGCGGGGACTTCGCCCGGGGGTACGACACGGCCGCCCGAGGGCTCGCCTCGCACTTCGTGTGGTGCAACCGCGGCAAGGAGTCGGTCGCGGTCGACCTCAAGGACCCCCGGGGCATGGCGCTCGTCCGGAGGATGGTGGCCGGCGCCGACGTCTTCGTGCAGAACCTGGCGCAGGGCGCGGCGGCCCGCCTCGGCCTCGACGCCACCACCCTGTGCGCGACGCACCCGTGGCTGATCGCGGTGGACGTCTCGGGGTACGGCGCGGAGGGGCCGTACGCGCACAAGCGGGCCTACGACATGCTCGTGCAGTGCGAGGCGGGGCTCGTCTCGGTCACCGGCACGCCCGGGCAGCCCGTCAAGTCGGGGATCCCGGCCGCCGACATCGCGGCCGGGATGTACGCCTTCTCCGGTGTCCTCGCGGCCCTCGTCCGGCGCGGCGCGACGGGCCGGGGCGGCCCGGTGGAGATCTCCCTGCTCGACTCGCTGGCCGAGTGGATGGGGCACCCGCTGCACCACGGGATGCACGGAGGTGCGGCCCCGGCGCGCACGGGGCTCGCGCACGCGGTGATCGCCCCGTACGACGCCTATCCGACGACGGACGGCCTCGTCCTGCTCTCCGTGCAGAACGACCGGGAGTGGCGGCGGCTCGCCGAGCGGGTCCTCGGCCGGCCCGAGCTGGCCGACGACCCGGCGTTCGCCACGAACACGGCGCGGGTGGCGGGGCGCGCGGCGACGGACGCGGTGGTCGCGGCGGCGCTCGCCCCGCTGACGGCGGCCGAGGCGCTGGCGCGGCTGGACGCGGCGGGCATCGCCTGCGCCCGGCTCAACTCGGTCGCGGAGCTGGCGGACCACCCGCAGCTGACGGCGCGTGACCGGTGGCGGGAGGTGGAGTCCCCGGTGGGGCCGCTGCGGGCGCTGCTGCCGCCGATCGTGTTCCCGGACGCGCCGGAGCCGCGGATGGACCGGATCCCGGCTCTCGGGCAGGACACGGACGAGGTGCTCGCCGAGCTCGGGGTGCCGGAGGCGGAGGTGAAGGAGCTGCGGGACGCGGGGGTGATCGCCTGACGGGGAGCGGGGCGGACCCTCCGGGCGACGGGCAGGTCCCGGGCACGACGGAGCGCCGGACGGGCGGGGACACGTCCGGCGGGGTCGCGGTCGGGGCCCTGGGGGCTAGTGGCGCGTGCCGAAGAGCGAGCGGCGCAGGCGGCGGAGCGGGGCGAAGAGCGAGACCCGCGCGCTGCGGCTGCGGTGGCTGTGCACCGGCACCTCGCGCGTACGCGTCGTCAGTTCCCGCATGAGCAGCGTCGCCTCGGCCGCTTCGCGCTGGGGCACGGCGGGGCCGCCGAGCACCGCGAGATGGCGGTCGAGCCGCGAACTGGTCGCGCTGCTTCCGCAGGTGATGGCAGGCACTCGCGGCCTGCTGCGCATTGCTATCTGTTCCATGTCACTCCCCACCCGTACAAGGGCACCCGGCCCGGGCAGGTTAACCCTATCGCTCCATCGTGACACCCGTGTATCCCGGCGGCGGGATTCACCGCACTCGTACGGGGGTTGACGGTGACCGTCCGAATACATCTGATTCCAGGGCGAGTTGGACAGCACTCGAACACCTGCCGAACCATCACGAACCATCCTGCCCTCCGGACCGCCGTCCACGGACACGAGGGCGGGTGTGATCTCCACCACCAAGATCGTCCGGACCGTCCCGCACGGCACCCGCGCAGGACCGGAGCCGGGAGGGCGCCCCTCGGCTACCGTGGATCCATGACGGTGATCGCGGGTCGTTACCGGCTGCTCGACGTCCTCGCCGAGGGGGCGACGGGCACCGTCTGGCGCGCCCTGGACGAGACCGACCGCCACGAGGTGGCGCTCAAGGAGTTCCGCGCCCCGGCCGGGCTGCCGGCCGACGACATCCCCCTGCTGTACGCGCGACGGGAGCGCGAGGCGCGGGCCGCCGCGCGGATCTCCCACCCCTCCGTCGTACGGGTCCTCGGCGTGGTCACCGAGGACGGCCGGCCCTGGGTCGTGACGGAACTGGTCCGCGGCCTCACCCTCGCCGAGACCCTCGACGCGGACGGCCCGCTGCCCGCGCGCGAGGCGGCGCGCGTCGGCGCCGAGGTCCTCGCCGGCCTGCGGGCCGCCCGGGAGGCGGGCGTACCGCACCGGGGGGTGGGGCCCGGGCAGGTGCTCCTCGCGAACGACGGGCGGGTCGTCGTCACCGGCTTCGGCGGCGCGCCGGACGGCTCCACGGGCCCCGGGGCGGGCCTGCGCTCCCTCGGGGCGCTCCTGGAGGCGGCGGCGGACGACCGGTCCGGGCCGCTGGGCGCCGTGATCGACGAGCTGAGGGGCGAGGAGCCCGCCGTGACGGCCGACGAGGTCGAGCGGGAGCTGCGCCGGGTGGCCTCGGGCGGCACGCCGAGGACGGAGGCGGAGCCGGTCGAGGCTTCCGCCCCGCCCCGGACCGGCCGTGACGACGAGGGCGACACCGGCACGCGGGCCGGGACACCGCCGGCACCGGCCCGGCCGTCGGAGCGGCCACGGACGGCGCCCCGCCGGGGGCCCGTCCTGGTGGCCGGGATCGTCGGGGCGCTGCTGCTCGCGGGGGCGCTGGTGTATCAGGCGGTACGGGACGACGGACCGGGCACCGGGCCGGGGCCGGGCGGTGTCACGAGCACCGCTCCGACGGGGCCCGGCGCCACGGGCACCGGCGGACCGGCTACAGCGCCCCGTTGAGGGTGGGCAGGTAGCCGCCGGACTGCCCGGCGGCGGTGGGGTGGTACGACTCGCCGATGTTGAGCCAGTTGACGCTGTGCAGCCAGGCGGAGCCCGAGCAGATCTCGTGCCCGGTGAAGGCGGGGACGACGCTGGCGAAGGTGAAGCCGTGGTCGGCCGCGCGCTTGGCGGTGGCCGCGTTGAGGTAGTCGGAGGCGTTGTTGATGGCGCTGCGCTCGTTCTCGCTCAGGCCGGCGATGCAGCTGCCGCTCAGCTGGTAGAAGCGCGGGTAGCCGATGACGACCACATGGGCGGCGGGCGCCTTGCTGCTGATGGCGTTGTAGACGGCGTCGAGCTTGCCGGGGAGCGTGCTGTCGACGTAGGCCTTGGCCTGATTCACGCGGTTGATGCAGGTGGACTCGGACTGCAGCACACACGTCGTCATGACGTCGGCGAAACCGGCGTCATTTCCCCCGATCGTGATGGACACCAGGTCCGTGGCGGCCGAGAGGGGTCCGAGCTGATTCGCGGTCACATCACCCGTTCGGGCGCCGGAGCAGGCGGTGAAAGCGAAGGAGGAGGGGGCGTTGGCGTTCTTCCACAGGACCGGATACGCCTTCGTGGAGCGCTTGCAGTCGCCGCTGGCACTGTCGTAACTCCCGGAGCCGACACCGGAGGAGTACGAGTCCCCCAGGGCCACGTAGTCGAGTGCGGCGGTCTCGGCGGCCCGGGCCGCGCCCGTCCCGGTGAGGGCGAGGACGGCGCCGAGGAGGAGCGAGGACGAGAAAGCGGCAGAACGGGACAGTCTCATGGAACCTCCCTGTAGCAGGATCTCTGCGCTACCAGGTAGTAGCATCGGATCCGCCCCGCCGGAAGTGTTCATGTCAAAACTGGGGATGAACACCTGCCTATCCCCCGTCAGGAACGGTCGAGATCAAGCCACTTCGGGAAGCCGGACGACCGGCGCCGCGGCAGCCCCAAAACCCGGTGCGCGGCCCCGCCGGTTGCCCGATCATGGGCGCATGTCTGACACCCCGTCCGTACCGCCCGCCTCGCTGCCCGTCGTCGTCAACCTCGACGACGGCGACTCCCCGGGGGACGTCCTGGACGCGCTGTTCCTCGACCGCTTCGCGACCGGCGAGCAGCCGCACGCGCACAGCACCACCCTGGACCGGGCCAGGCCCGACGCGACGCTGCTCCCGGAGGGGGCCAGGGTGTTGCGGGCGGCGCGGGACGACGACCGCAGTGCGGTGCTCGCCGAGGGCGAAGGGTGGACGATCCTCTCCTCCCGCTGGAACCGGCGCGCGGACGTGACGGTCACGGCGACCGACCCAGAGCTGGCGAAGCGGATCCTCGCCGAGGCCACGGAAGGGGCCGAGGACGAACCGGAGCCGGAGCCCGAGGACGTGACGATGGGTTTCTGGTACGTGGCCCCGCAGCGCGGCCCACGGCGCATGACCCGCCGGATCAGCGCCGGGACCTGGGAGGAGGTCCGGCCCAACTACTCGGCGTCGGTGGCCGACGCGATGGACGGGCTGATGAAGGTGACCCCGGAGGACATCACCGGCCGGCTCCTGCTGCTGCACGGCCCGCCGGGCACGGGCAAGACCTCGGCACTGCGGACGCTGGCCCGGGCGTGGCAGGACTGGTGCCAGGTGGACTGCGTGCTCGACCCCGAGCGTCTCTTCAACGACATCGGCTACCTGATGGACATCGCCATCGGCGAGGACGAGGGCACGTCGAAGGAACGCTGGCGGCTGCTGCTCCTGGAGGACTGCGACGAGCTGATCAGGGGCGGGGCGAAGCACACGGCGGGTCAGGCCCTGTCACGGCTGCTCAACCTGACGGACGGGCTGCTCGGCCAGGGCCGCAACGTCCTGGTCGGGGTCACCACCAACGAGGACCTGGAGCGGCTGCATCCGGCGGTGGTCCGGCCGGGCCGCTGCCTGGCCCGCATCGAGGTCGGGCCGCTGAGCCGGGCCGAGTCGGCGGAGTGGCTCGGCCGCGAGGAGGACGTGCCGCGCGAGGGCGCGACGCTGGCGGAGCTGTTCGCGCTGCGCCGCGGCACGCCCTCGGCGGACCTCCCGGAGCCCCGCACGGCGGGGGCGGGCCTGTACCTGTAGCGTTCGGAGCCGGGGCCCGTCAGTCGTCGTACGCCGCCCGCAGGGCCTCGTTCAGTGCCGCCTCCGCGGCCTCGCGGCTGAGCCCCAGGCGGCGTGCCTCCTCGACGTACTGGGCGGCGGCGGTGGCGGCCCGGCGGGTCGCCGCGTCACCGGCGGCGGCGACGAAGGTGCCGTGGCGCCCGCGCGTCTCGATGACTCCGTCCGCCTCCAGGGCCTTGTACGCCTTGGCGACCGTGTTCGCGGCGAGGCCCAGCTGCTCCGCGAGCCCCCGTACCGTCGGCAGCTTGTATCCGACCGGCAGTCTGCCCGACCGGGCCCGCTCCGAGATCTGGGCACGCAGTTGTTCGTAGGGAGCGGTGGTGGATCCGTGGTCCACGGCGATGGTGAGTGTCACCCGGCCGATTCTGCCCCCACCCCCCACGAAAATGGGAGGCGGCGGTGCGTCGGGCGCCCGTAGCGTGCCACCACATGACTGTGATCGTCCGTGATGTACGGCCCGAGGACGCCGAGGGTTTCGCCCGGGTCCGCCGGGCAGCGCTTCCCTTCCTGCTCGCGACGCCCGAGCAGTTCGTCTTCGACTGGGCCCACGCCCATCCCGACAGCCATGACCGCCCGCTCGTCGCCGTCACCGAGGCCGACGGGATCATCGGGACCGCCCAGGTGGGGATCGCGCACGACGCGCCGCGGCCCGGGATCGGCTACGCCAACGTGTACGTGGACCCCGCGCACCCGGGTCTCGGCGCGGGGACGCTGCTGCTGCGCGCCGCCGAGGAGCACCTGGCCGAGCGGGGGGCGCGGACCGTGTACAGCTGGGCCCTGGACGAGCCGGAGAACCACACCTGGGCGGAGCGGCGCGGTTACGCGCCCAGCCGCTCCGCGCACTTCCTCCGGCTCGATCTGACGGCCGGACTGCCGCCGCTCCAGGAGCCGCCGGCCGGCGTCGAGCTGCGCACGGCCGAGGACTTCGCGGCCGACCCCCGGCCGCTGTTCGAGCTGGACGCGGTGACGACGGCGGACGAGCCGGGCGACGTGGGCGCGGAGCTGGACGACTACGCGCACTGGCGGGAGACCACCTGGGAGCATCCGCTGCTCGACCGGGCGCTGACGACGGTCGCGGTGGTCGACGGCGTACCGGCGGCGTTCAGCGCGGCGCAGACGGACGGTCGGGGGCGGTACGCCTCGGGGATGACCGGCACCGCGCCCGCGTTCCGCGGCCGGGGGCTGGCGAAGCTCGCCAAGAACACCTCGCTGCACCGGGCCAGGGCGGCGGGCTGCACGGAGGCGTTCACGGGGAACGACGCCGGGAACGGCCCGATGCTGGCGATCAACGAGTGGTTCGGTTACGAGGTCGGCGCGACGGAGGTGCGGTATGTCCGGACGATCGGTTGAGATCACCCTGACGAAGGCGGGCCGGACGAAGATCCGTTACCCCGCCGAGGTGCTGGCCGAGGAGGGCGCCCGGCTCTCGGTGCGGGCCCCGTGGGCGGCCGAGGGGGTGCGGGACTTCGGCTTCGTGCGGTTCGAGCCCGGTGACGTGTTCGTGGAGCACTACTGGCGCGACCGCTGGTTCACCGTCAAGGAGGTGTGGTCGGCCGACGGCGCCCTGAAGGGCTGGTACTGCGACATCACCCGGCCGGCCGTGATCGACGGCTCCGGGGTGGTGGTCGAGGACCTGGACCTGGACCTGTGGGTGTCGGCGGACGGCAGCGAGGTGCTGCGGCTCGACGAGGACGAGTTCGCGGCGAGCGGTCTCGCCGCCTCCGACCCGGAGGCGGCGGCCCGTGCCGTGGTGGCCCTCGACGAGCTGGAGGTACTCGGCCGGGAGGGCCTGATCGAGCTGCTCGCCTAGCGCAGTTCGACGTCCGCCTGCTCGGCGGCGAGGAAGCCCGGCAGCGGCAGGCCCGACGCTCCGGCCGTGAGCTGCACGAGGGTGGCCTCCACCCGGGCGGCGCCCGGGTGGTAGGCGGGCTCCTTCACGACGGCGCTGTTGGTCCACGTGTGGAAGTGCCCGTCGCAGACGGCCCGGGTGCCGCCGATGCCGGTGGAACGGCTCCCCTGCTTGAGGGTGGAGCTGACGAAGACGGGCCCTTCGCTGTCGTCGAGGCAGCGGTACGTGCCGGAGACGGTGACCGTGCTGTCGGCGCCGACCGTGCCGTACTCGTCGACGGTCAGGCCGTCGGCCCCTCCCGCGTGGGCGAGAGGGGCGACGGCGGCGGTGAGCAGGGCCGCTGCGGTGAGGACGAGTCGGACGCGCATGGGGGTCCCTTCGGGGTGGGGGGAAGGTGCTGCCCGCCAGGCATACCGGATCAGGTCGCCGGCCGTCCGAATCTCACCCCATCGGGGGCGAGTTGGACCGGTCGCCGCACATACGGTCGTACGGTCCTCCCGCGCGCCTCAGGCCGTCGCCCGACGACCGGCCGCCCTCCTCACCAGCGGCCAGGCGAGCAGCACGAGGACGACCGTGTAGACGGCGACCGAGAACGGGGTGTTCACCAGGCCCGTCAGGGAGCCGTCGCTGATCTGGAGGGCGCGGCGCAGCTGCTGCTCGGCGGCCGGCCCGAGGATGACGCCGATGACGGCCGGCAGCACCGGAAGGCCGTAGCGCCGCATCCCGAGGCCGATCAGGCCGATGACGAGCAGCACGACCAGGTCGAGTGCCTCCCCGCCCACCGCGTAGGCGCCGACGGCGGCGAAGAAGAGGATGCCGGCGTACAGGTACGGGCGGGGGACGCGCAGCAGCTTGGCCCAGACGGGGGCGAGCGGCAGGTTGAGCGCGAGCAGCAGCACCATGCCGACGAACAGCGAGGCGATCAGGCCCCACACGAGCTCGGGCTCCCGCTCGAAGAGCAGCGGGCCGGGCTGGATGCCGTACTGCTGGAACGCTGCCAGCATCACGGCGGCGACGGCGGTCGTGGGCAGGCCGAGGGTCAGCATGGAGACGAGCGTGCCGGCGGCGGAGGCCGAGGCGGCGGACTCCGGTCCGGCCACGCCCTCGATGGCCCCCTTGCCGAACTGGTCCCCGTGCTTCGAGAGCCGCTTCTCCGTGACGTACGAGAGGAAGGTCGGGATCTCCGCGCCGCCGGCCGGGATCGCGCCGAACGGGAAGCCGATGAGGGGGCCGCGCAGCCAGGACTTCCAGGTGCGCCTGACGTCGTCCCGGCCGAGCCAGGGGCGGCCGACCGGGATGGCCTCCCCGGCTGTGCGGCGCAGGTGCGCGGCGACCCAGAGGGCCTCGCCGATCGCGAAGAGGCCCACGGCGACGATGACGACGTCGATGCCGTCGGCGAGCTGGAGCGAGCCGAAGGTGAGGCGCTGCTGTCCGGTCATCTGGTCGAGTCCGACGAGCCCGATGGTGAGGCCGACGAGCAGGGAGGCGAGGCCGCGGATGCGGGAGGAGCCGAGGACGGAGGTCACCGCGATGAAGGCGAGGACCATGAGGGCGAGGTAGTCGGGGGCGCCGATGTCGACGGCGAGCGCGGCGACGGTCGGGGCGAGGACGACGAGCAGGGTCGTGCCGATCATGCCTCCGGCGAAGTGGCCGACGGCGGCGGCCGCGAGGGCCTGTGCGCCGCGCCCTGCCTTGGCCATCGGGTTGCCCTCGATGGCGGCGACGACGGCCGCGCTCTCGCCGGGGGTGTTGAGGAGGATCGAGGTGGTGGAGCCGCCGAACATGGCGCCGTAGTAGATGCCGGCGAACATGATGAACGCGCCGGTCGGTTCGAGTCCGTAGGTGACCGGGAGCAGCAGGGCGACGGCCATGGCGGGACCGATGCCGGGCAGGACGCCGATGGCGGTGCCGAGGAGCACGCCGACGGCGGCCCACAGCAGGTTCATCGGGGTGAGGGCGGTCCCGAAGCCGTCGATGAGGGAGCTCAGGGAATCCATGGGTCAGATCACTCCCATCAGCGGGCCGCCGGGCAGCGGGACGCCCAGCAGCTTGTCGAAGACGGCGTAGGTGAGGAGCGAGAGGGCGGCCGCGATCAGCGGGTCCCGGTGGAGGTGCCGGCTGCCGAGGGCGTGGGCCGCGCCCCAGAAGAGGAGGGCACCGGCGATCGGGAAGCCGAGGGGGCCGATGAGGACGGCGAAGGCGAGGAAGACGCCGGCGAGGAGCAGGACGGTGCGCCGGTCGGCGGGTTCCGTCAGGTCGACGTCCTCGCCGCCCTCGGCCTCGCCCCGGCCGCCGCGCAGCACGTCGGCGGTGAGGAGGACGGCGACGACGAGGAGGCCGCAGCCGACGACGAGGGGGACGGTCGCGGGTCCGACGGGACCGCGGCCGGCGAGGTCGGCGTCGAGGGTGAGGGCGTCGGTGAGGACGAGGACGCCGAGGAGGAACAGGAGGGCGCCGACGCCGAGTTCGGAGCGTCCGCGCAGCAGGTTCTTGAGCGTCGTGTTCACAGTCCGAGCTCCTTGAGGACGGAGCCGACCCTACGGTCCTGCTCGGTGAGGAAGGCACCGAACTCCGCACCGGGCAGGAAGGCGTCGTTCCAGCCGTGGGTCCTCAGCGACTCGCGCCACTGCGGGGAGCCGTGCAGCTCGGTCACGAGGGCGACGAGCTTCTCGCGCTCGGCGTCGGAGAGGCCGGGCGGGGCGACGATGCCGCGCCAGTTGGTGAACTCGGTGTCGAGGCCGGCCTCGCGGAGCGTGGGGGCGTCGAGGCCGGGGACCCGCTTCGGTCCGGTGACGGCGAGCAGGCGCAGCTCCCCCGCCTTGATCTGGTCGAGGTACTCGCCGACGCCGGAGACGCCGAAGCCGACCTTGTCGCCGAGGATGGAGGCGAGGAGTTCGCCGCCGCCGTCGAAGGGCACGTAGTTGACGTCCTTCGGCGCGATCCCGGCGGCCTGTGCCATCAGCATCGGGGCGAGGTGGTCGGGGCCGCCGGGCGAGGAGCCGCCGCCGACGGGCAGCTTCCCCGGATCCTTCCTCCAGGCGGCCAGCAGCTCCTGGATCGTCTTGTACGGGGAGTCCTTGCCGACCACGACGATGTCCTGCTCCTCGGTGAGCCGGGCGATCGGGGTGGTGTCGGCGAGGGTCCTGGGCGTCTTGTTGGTGTGGACGGCGCCGACGACGCCGAGGCCCATGGACATGGCGAGGCGGCCGTTGCCGCGCTCGCCGACGAGCCGGGTGAGGCCGACGGTGCCGCCCGCGCCGGGCAGGTTGAAGACCTCGACGTCGCCGGTGAGACCGGCTTCCTCGGCGTTCTCGGCCGCGGTGCGGGCGGTGATGTCGTATCCGCCGCCGGGGGTGTTGGGGACCATGAAGCGCAGGCCGGGTATCGCGGTGCCGGTGTCGGAGCCGGTGCCCGGGCTGAGCAGCGGCGGGCCCACGAGCACCAGGAGAGCCGCCCCGAGGAGGGCGAAGGGGGTGCGCAACCGCACGTGTGCCGCCTCTCAAGCAGGAGGGAAGGGGGGTGTGAGGTGGCCCACATGTTGCCCTCGCGTTAAGAAGCTGTCTCTCTTCCGCAATCAACGGACGTTGTGGTCGTTGTGGTCGGGACCTAGCGTGGGTCGGCGTGACGAAGGTGCTGGTCGTGGACGACGACTTCATGGTCGCCAAGCTGCACTGCCGCTACGTGTCGGCGGTGGCGGGCTTCACCGTGGCGGGGGTCGCGCACAGTGGTGCCGAGGCGCTCCGCGCGGCCGAGCGGCTCCGTCCCGACCTGGTGCTGCTCGACGTCTTCCTGCCCGACATGGACGGCGTGCGGGTGCTGCGGGAGCTGCGCGCGGCCGGACTGGGCATGGACGCGCTGTTCATCACGGCGGCGCGGGACGTGGGCACGATCCGCTCGGCGCTGCGCGCCGGGGCCCTGCACTATCTGATCAAGCCGTTCACCCAGGCGGCGCTGCACGAGCAGTTGCGGCACGTGGCGGCGCTGCGCCATCGCCTCGACGGGCTGGACGAGGCCCGTCAGGAGGACGTGGACCGGATCTTCGGCTCGCGGCCCCGCGGCTCCCGCGAGCTCCCGAAGGGCCTCGCGGCGCACACGGCGGACCTGGTCGACTCGGTCCTCCGCGCCCACCCGGAGGGCCTGTCGGCCACGGAGTGCGCGGAAGCGGGCTCCCTCTCCCGCGTGAGCGCCCGCCGCTACCTGGAGTACTTCGCGGAGACGGGCCGCGCGGAGGTCACCCTCCGGTACGGCGGCACGGGCCGCCCGGAGCGCCGCTACCGGCGGCTGGGCTAGCTGTTCCTCAGCCGCCTCTTACCTGCGCCTTAACGCGACCCTAAAGGCCACGATCCACGCTTCTTCCGGGGCTAGTTTGCTCGGCAACCCCCCACACCACCCTCGTGAAGGAGTCGTCCCCCCATGGCCTCTCGCCGTACGGCAACAGCCACCGTCACCGCAGCGCTGGTCCTGTCCGGACTCGCCGCGTCTCCCGCTCTCGCGCACGGGTCGATGACCGACCCGGTGAGCCGGGTCGCGGCCTGTTACGCGGAGGGGCCCGAGGCGCCGAAGTCGGCGGCGTGCAAGGCGGCCGTGGCGGCGAGCGGGACGCAGGCGTTCTACGACTGGAACGCGGTGAACATCGCGAACGCGGCCGGACGGCACCGGCAGTTGATCCCGGACGGCGAGCTGTGCAGCGCGGGCAACGACAAGTACCGGGGGCTCGACCTCGCGCGGGCCGACTGGCCGGCGAGCCCGATGGCGGCCGGTTCCCACACCTTCCGGTACAAGGGGACCGCCCCGCACAAGGGCTCGTTCGCGCTGTACGTGACGAAGGACGGGTACGACCCGTCGAAGCCGCTGAAGTGGTCGGACCTGGAGGAGCGGCCGTTCGTGACGGTGACCGATCCGGGGATGCGGAACGGCGACTACGTGTTCCAGGGGACCGTGCCGAAGAAGTCCGGCCGCCATCTCATCTATTCGGTCTGGCAGCGCTCCGACTCCCCCGAGGCGTTCTACACCTGCTCCGACGTGGTGTTCGGGAAGGACAGCGGCGGCGGTACCGGTACGGGCCCGGCGACGACCGCTCCCGCCCCGACCGCCTCCGCGCCCACCGAGGAGCAGATCCAGGACGGCGCGGACAAGTCCACGGTCCAGCACGGCGGACACGGCGGACACGGTGGGCACGGGGGGAGCGGGGAGAACGGGGCGACGGCCACCACCGCCCCCGCGCCCACCGCGCCGGCGGCCGGCGTGCCCGCCCCCGCCGCCGGTTCGGGCTCCGGCACCCAGCTGGCGGAGACGGGCGGCGACGCCACCACCCCGTATCTCGCGGTCGGTGGCGCCGCCGTGCTCGCGCTGGGTGCGGCGGTGCTCTTCGGGACGGGCCGGCGCCGCCGGGCCCGGGGCTAGCCGATCACCGAGAGGCAGGTGGTCGGGGTCGCGTGGGCCGGGTCGAGGGCGTTGGCCACCTCGTGGAAGGTGACCCGGTCCACCGTGCCGATCGCCACGTGCTCGGAGAGGTCGAGCGCGCACTTGTCCTGGATGAGGACGTTGGTGACGTTCGTTCCGGTCAGGAACTGGGAGCGGTACGGGGTGACGACCTCGTCGTACTGGCTCGCGATGACGTGGTAGCGGACGCCCGGCACGGTGTCGCCGCCCTCGTTGAGCTTGGTGATGAAGGCCGAGCCGGCGATCTGGTCGGCGAGGCCGGGGGTCGTGGAGCTGATGACGTCCTCGGCGCCGGGGAAGTACGGCAGGAGCTTGGTGAGGCCGAGCAGGGTGGTGCCGTGGTTGTCGGGGGCGATGCCGACGAGCGTGTTCACCTTCTCGGCCCCGCCGAGGAACTTGAGGTACCAGCGGGGCATCATGCCGCCCTGGGAGTGTCCGACGAGGTCGGCCTCGGGGGCGCCGGTGGCGGCGAGGACGCGGTCGACGTAGGTGTCGAGCTGTCCGGCGGACGCGGCGATGGGGCCGAGTCCGTTGAAGAGGGGCACCCCCGGCAGCTGGCCGTAGTCGAGGGAGAAGACGCAGTAGCCCCGGTTGACCAGGTAGGGCGCGAGGGCGAGCCAGTTGTCGACGGAGTTGCCGAAGGTTCCGTGGACGAGGACGACGGGGCGGGGGTGCGCGGCGGACGGCTTGCAGGCGAAGTCGTTCCAGCCACGGCTGGGAGCGGTGTCGGCCTGGGCGGCGGCGGTGGGGGCGAGGGTGGCGGCGGCGGTCAGGAAGAGCACGGACAGCGCTCTGACGGCGCGCTTCCAGGACTTCGGGGGCAGCATCGGGCGATCTCCTTGCGGCTCAAGGGGAAGGTGGGGGTGCTGTGCCCTGCGGTCCGGACCACAAGTGGGGATGCTCTCCAGCCAAGCTACGCACGGGTAGCCTCGGCTGGGAAGTTACGCGTCGGTAAAAAGTGCTGTGTCGCCGTCAGGCGGTCGGCGGAGCCGCCCGGGTGACGCGCGAGCGGGTCCGATCCGCCATTCGGCCCCCACCCGCCTGCGGGAACGCCCCGGGACCCGGAGCGTGGGGGCATGAGTCTCGTCGACGAACTGAAAAGCGCCGTCACCCCCCGAGCCGCCCTGCTCGTCGTCGGCGTCTTCGCCCTTCAGCTCCTGTTCATCACCTCGTACGTCGGGGCCCTGCACAATCCGAAGCCCACGGACGTCCCCTTCGGCGTCGTCGCCCCCCAGCAGCTCTCCGCCGCCCTGACGGAACGGCTGGCGCAGCTGCCCGGCGATCCCCTCGACCCGCGCGCGGTCGCGGACGAGGCCGAGGCCAGGGACCAGATCCTGAACCGGGACGTCGACGGGGCCCTGATCGTCGACCCGCGGGGCCGCACCGACACCCTGCTCGTCGCCTCCGGCGGAGGCAAGGTGCTCTCCGCGACCCTGGAGGCGATGATCACGAAGCTGGAGGCGGCCGACCAGCGCCGTGTGCGGACCGTCGACGTGGCCCCCGCCTCCTCCCAGGACTTCAACGGACTCTCCGCCTTCTACCTGGTCATCGGCTGGTGCGTCGGCGGCTACATCTGTGCCGCGATCCTGGCGATCAGCGCGGGCTCCCGGCCCGCCAACCGGGAGCGCGCGATCATCCGCCTCGGGGTCCTGGCGCTCTACTCGGTCCTCGGCGGTCTCGGCGGCGCGATCATCGTCGGCCCGATCCTCGGCGCCCTGCCCGGCAGCGTCGCGGCCCTGTGGGGCCTGGGCACCCTGGTGGTCTTCGCGGTGGGAGCCGCCACCCTCGCCCTGCAGTCGGTGTTCGGGATCGTCGGCATCGGCCTGGCGATCCTGCTCATCGTGATCGCGGGCAACCCGAGCGCGGGCGGCGCCTTCCCGCTGCCGATGCTGCCGCCGTTCTGGCGGGCGATCGGCCCGTACCTGCCGCCGGGCGCGGGCACCTGGGCGGCGCGCTCGATCGCGTACTTCAAGGGCAACGGCATGACCGCCTCGATGGTGATCCTGTCGGTCTGGGCGGTCGTCGGCGCGGCCGTCACCCTGGTGATGTCCTCGGTGAGGTGGAAGCCGGCGCCGGTTCCGGTCGCCGCGGAGGTGGGCGAGGTCCGCCGGTAGGCCGCGGAGCCGGAGGGCCCGGAACGGAGCGGTCCCTCCGGCCGCCGTCGGCGGCCGGAGGGACCTTCGGGGGACGGGATCAGAAGACGTTCACGCCGTACGCGCTCAGCGCCTCCGTCACGGGCTGGAAGAAGGTCGTCCCGCCCGAGGAGCAGTTGCCGCTGCCGCCCGAGGTGAGGCCGATCGCCCGGCTGCCCGAGTAGAGAGGGCCGCCGGAGTCGCCGGGCTCGGCGCAGACGTTGGTCTGGATCATGCCGTAGACGATGTCGCCGCCGCCGTAGTTCACGGTGGCGTTCAGGCCGGTCACCGTGCCGCTGTGGATGCCGGTGGTGGAGCCGCGGCGGGTGACGGACATGCCGACGGTGGCGTTGGCGGCGCTGGTGATGTCGACGCTGCCGACCGTGCCGGACTTGGTCACCGAGGTGTTGGTGTAGCGCACGATGCCGTAGTCGTTGGTCGGGAAGCTCGACCCGGCCGTGGAGCCGAGCACGGTGGAGTGGGACGAGTTGGACCACCAGGTGCCCGCGCCGTCGGTGCAGTGGCCGGCGGTGAGGAAGTAGTAGTTCCCCGCGCCGTCCTTGACGTTGAAGCCGAGCGAGCAGCGCCAGCTGCTCGCGTAGATGGCGTCGCCGCCGGAGATCAGCTTGTTGAACGTGCCGGGGGTGCGCTCGATGCGCAGCGCGCCCGCGTTGGTGCCGGCCCGGTGCTTGATCTTGGCGATCTCGGCCTGGGAGACGGTGGAGTCGGCGGTGACGACGACCTGGCCGGTGGCGGTGTCGACGCGCCAGGCGGTGCCGGCCACGTCTGCGGCGAGGACGGCGTCGCTCGCGGCGGAGAGCTGGGTGGCGCTGAACGTCTGGGCCGGGTCGGCGCTGGCGGTGGGGACGCCGAGCGTCGCGGCGGCGGCGACGAGGCCGGCGGTGAGGGCGAGCAGCCGGAACTTCTTGGTGGGGGTGGTCACTTCTTGTTCCTCCTGTGGGGGGATCAGTGGGTGTCCGTGCGGGGATCAGAAGAGGCTGACGTTGTACTTGGCGAGCGCCTCCGGCACCGGCTGGAAGAAGGTGGTGCCGCCGGTCGAGCAGTTGCCGCTGCCGCCGGAGGTGAGGCCGAGCGCCTTGGTGCCGTCGTACAGGGCACCGCCCGAATCGCCGGGCTCGGCGCAGACGTTGGTCTGGATCAGGCCCTTCACCGTGCCGCCGCTGGAGTAGTGGACGGTGGCGTTGAGGCCGGTGACCGTGCCGCCGCGGGTGCCGGTGGTGGAGCCGGAGCGCTTGACGGACTCGCCCACGTAGGCGTCGGCCGCGGTGAAGCCGCCGGTGTGGGAGAGCGAGGTGTTGTCGTAGCGGACCAGGGCGTAGTCGTTGCCCGGGAAGCTGGAGCCGACGGTGGCGCCGATCAGGGTCGACTGCGCCGAGTTGGTGTACCAGGTGTTCGCGACGTTGCCGCAGTGGCCGGCGGTCAGGAAGTAGTACGTGGAGCCGCTGCGCACGTTGAAGCCGAGCGAACAGCGGTAGCCGCCGCCGTAGATGGCGTCGCCGGCGCCGAGGAGCGGTTTGAGGACACCGGGGGTGCGCTGGATCCGGAGCGCCCCGGCGTCGGCGCCGGCCGCTCTCTGGATCTTGGCGAGTCCGGCGGCGGTGACGGTGGAGTCGGCGGTGACGACGACCCGGCCCGCGGCTCTGTCCACGTACCAGGCGGTGCCGCCGACTCCGGCGGCCTCCACGGCGGCGTCGGCGCGGGCGAGCCGGGCGGCTCCGGCGGGGCCGGGGGCGGGGGCGGCCTGGGCGCCGGGGAGTCCGAGGGCGGTCGCGGCGGCGAGACCGGCGGCGACGGCGAGCAGGCGGGTGCGGGTGTTCCTCACTGTGCTCCTCACTGTTCTCCTTCTGGGAAAGCGGAGGGGCCCTTGGGTGGTGGCCCGTGAGGCGCCGTCAGGTGACGTGTCCCTGACATGCACCGCCAGTGATAGTGGCCCTCTCCGGCCGGACGCACAAGACCGCGGTACGGACGGGCGCCCCCGGCCGTCGTGGCCGGGGGCGCCCGTCATCCGTATCTCTGCGACGAAAGGCCAGTTCAGGCCGGGTTCAGTCGCCGCTCCCCCGCCGGAACCGCGGTGTCGAGCGTGTTCCCGGGCGGCGGGAACGGGCAGATGAAGTGGTCCGCGAAGGCGCACGGCGGCAGCAGCGCGCGGTTGAGGTCGACCGTCACCGAGCCGTCCGCCGCCGGGGCCTCCGGCCGCAGGAAACGGAAGCGGTAGCTGTCCCGGCCGCTGGTGGCGTCCGCGAAGACCGCCCACAGGGTGCCGTCGTCCTCGACGGCCACCTGGAGGACGTGCTCGCCGCCGTGCAGCTCGAAGGAGAGCTCCCCGGAGAGGCCGAGGCCGCGCTCCCGGCCGTCCGCGTTCTCCACCCGTACGCTGCGCGTCTCCCCGTACGGACGGAACACACCGGGCACCACCCAGCGCTCGTCGTACGGGGTGGCCTCGATGCCCCGGAAGGCGCGGCGCGCCTCCGAGCCCGGGTCGAAGTCCCGCACCGCCCACAGTCCTTCGCGCCGCATCACCACGAGCCGCCGGCCCGCCGACTCCACGCGGGACTCGTGGATCGGACCGTGGTCGGCGGTGAGCCGGACCGTGCCGGCGAAGGGCTTGCCGTCGACGGTGAGCCCGTCCTCGGCGTCCGCCGTCAGGACCACCTCGCCGCCCTCCTCCCGCCACTCACCGGGAATGGCCGGAATGCGACCCTCGGGGAAGTCCGCGAGCCAGTGGGTGCCCGTGAGGGAGAGCGGGCCGTACGAGGAGGCGACCGCGGCCTCGCGCTGCTCGTGCCAGTGCTGCCAGTCCTGCTGGGGATCCGTGCTCATGGTGTGCCACCTTTCCATACCGGGTCGGCGAGCCCGAGGTGCGAGCGCAGCGTGGTGCCCGTGTACTCCGTGCGGAAGACACCGCGCTCCTGGAGCAGCGGGACGACCCGGTCGACGAAGTCGTCGAGGCCGCGGGGGGTCAGGTGCGGGACGAGGATGAAGCCGTCGGCCGCGTCCGTGGCGACGAACTCCTCCAGGGCCGCCGCGACCGTCGCCGGGGAGCCCACGAAGGACTGCCGGCCCGTCGTCTCGATGACCGTCTCGCGGCTCGACAGTCCCTTCGCCTCGGACAGCGCCCGCCACCTCCTCGCCACCGCGACCGGGTCGGCGACCCGCACCCGGCCCTGCACGAGCGCCGAGTCCGGGTCGGGGTCGATGTCCGGAAGCGGACCGTCGGGGTCGTGGCCGGACAGGTCGCGGCCCCAGATCCGTTCGAGGGCGAGGATCGCGTTCTGCGGGGAGACCTGCTGCCGGCGGATCTCGGCGGCCTCCTCCTGCGCGTCGGCGTCGGTGTCGCCGAGGACGTACGTCACCCCCGGCATGATCTTCAGGTCGCCGGGGGCCCTCCCGTACCGCGCGAGCCTGCCCTTGACGTCGGCGTAGAACTCCCGGCCGGCCTCCGGGGCGGAGTGCCGGGTGAAGACCACGTCGGCGGCCGAGGCGGCGAACTCGCGCCCCTCGGCGGAGTCCCCGGCCTGGATGACGACCGGCTGCCCCTGCGGGGAGCGCGGCACGGGGAACTCCCCCTCGATCCGGAACTGCGGCCCGCTGTGCGCGAAGGGCCGCCGCTCGCCGTCCGGGGTCCAGGAGTCCCACAGCTCCCGGGCGGTGGCGAGGAACTCGGCGGCCCGGGTGTAGCGGTCGGCGCGGTCCAGATAGCCGCCGCGCCGGAAGTTCTCCCCGGTGAAGGCGTCCGACGAGGTGACCACGTTCCACGCGGCCCGGCCCGCGCTGAGGTGGTCGAGGGAGGCGAGCCGCCGGGCCAGTTCGTACGGCTCGTTGAAGGTGGCGTTCACCGTGGCGGCGAGACCGAGCCGGTCGGTGACGGCCGCGAGGGCGTTCAGGACGGTGATCGACTCGGGCCGGCCGACGACGTCCAGGTCGTGGATCCGCCCGGCGTGCTCGCGCAGCCGCAGCCCCTCGGCGAGGAAGAAGAAGTCGAAGAGCCCGCGCTCCGCGGTCCTCGCGAGGTGCTCGAAGGAGGAGAAGTCGATCTGCGAACCGGAGCGCGGATCGGCCCAGACGGTGGTGGAGTTGACGCCGGGGAAGTGCGCCGCCAGATGGATCTGCTTCCTGCCCGGAACCGCGCTCATGCGGACGCTCCCGTCGTCGCGTACTGGCCGGCCGGCCGGGCGAGCCCCAGGTGGTCGCGGAGGGTGGCGCCCTCGTAGGCCGTACGGAACAGGCCGCGGTCCCCGAGCCGGGCCACGGTCACCGCGGCGAACCGCTCCAGGTCCCGCTCCGGCACGGCCGGCACGAGGTGGAAGCCGTCGACCGCGCCGCCCCCGTGCCAGCCGGCGATCAGCTCGGCGAGCGCCCCGGGCCCGCCCTCGTAGGCGTCGAGGTCGACGGTCTGCGAGAGCAGGACGCGCAGCTGCCCGGGGTCCCGGCCGTGGGCCCGGGCCCCCCGGTGCAGTTCGGCGCGCAGGGCGGCGGCCTCCTCCGCGGAGGAGGCCCTGATCAGGGCCACGTCGGCGTGGTGGGCCGCCGTGTCCCGGGCGGCCGGGCGGGTGGCGTCGACGACGGTCACCGGATTGCCCTGCGGGGGCCGGGGCACGATCGAGGGGCCCTTCACGGAGAAGGTCGCGCCCTGGAAGTTCACGTGGTGCAGCTTGCGGCGGTCGACGAACCGTCCGGTCGCCACGTCCCGTATCTCGGCGTCGTCCTCCCAGCTGTCCCACAGCTTCCGGGAGACCTCGGCGACCTCGCCCGCCTCCTGCCAGAGCTCGGCGGCGGGCGGCGCCGGGCGGCGGCCGACGAGCCGGGCCTCGGCCCCGGTGCCGGAGACCGCGATGCGCCAGCCCGCCCGGCCCCGGCTCACCCAGTCGAGGGTGGCGACGGCGGCCTGGACGTGGAAGGGCTCGGTGTGGGTGGTGGTGACGGTCGGCACGAGGCCGACGGAGCGGGTCTCGGGGGCGATCCGGGCGAGGACGGCGAGCGCGTCGAGGCCGGGCCCGCCGAAGGAGTCGTCGTGGGTGAGGAAGTCGAGCGCGGCGGCCTCGGCGAGCCGGGCGAGCGCGACCGTCCGGGCGGTGGTGTCCGGGCCGGGGTCGGCCCGGCCGGAGCCCGGGGCGAGCTCGGCGGCGAGGTGGAGCGGTCGGGTGCTGGTGGTCATGCGGTCTCTCTCGGAACGGGTGGGGGCGGGTCAGTTCTTGGTGCGGGGCAGGCCGGGCGGGTTGATCTCCGACTTCTGCACGGCCTCGTTGTCGAGCCCCCACCGCTTGAGGACCTGCGCGTAGGTGCCGTTCTCGACGATGTGGTCGATCGCGGCCGCGTAGGCGGCGACCAGACCGCTGTCCTTCTTCGTGGTGGCCGCGATCTTGCCCTGGAGTCCGGCGCCCGCTCCGGAGAACTTGCCGACGGCCTCGGTCTGTCCGGCGGAGGCCACGTGGTAGGCGACGGTCGGGTTGGGGCCGAGGTAGCCGTCGATGCGGCCGGACTGGAGGGCGAGGTAGTAGTCGGTGGTGTTGTCGTAGTACTTGATGTCGACGCCCTTGCGGCCGGCCTTCTCGTTCTGCCGGGACCAGTCGACGAGGATCTTCTCCTGGTTGGTGCCGCTGCCGACGGCGATCCGCTTGCCCGACACGTCCTCGGGGCCCTTCACCGTCCAGCCGGACCCCTTCTTCGCCTCGAAGGCGAGGTCGTCGAGGCGGTAGGTCGCGAAGTCGTACTTGTCCTTGCGCTCCTCGGTGACGGTGACGTTGGAGAAGACGCCGTCGTACTTGCCGCTGTCCAGGCCGACGAAGAGGTTCTCCCAGGAGACCGGGGTGAACTCGGGCTTCAGGCCGAGGGTGTCGGCGACCAGGGTGGCGAGGTCGACCTCGACGCCGATCAGCGTCTTGTCGTCGGTGGCGCGGAAGGCGAGCGGCGGATTGCTCTTGGCGGAGACGCCGAGGATCAGGGTGCCTCTCTCGCGGACGGCCGCGGGCAGCTTGGCGGCGATCGCGTCGACCTTGGCGGTGTGGACGCGGTTCTGGTTCGGGGACACGTTGATGCCGGTGTCCTTCTGTCCCTCCGGCTTGATCTCGCCGACGGCGGCGTCGCCCGAGCCGCAGGCGGTGAGGAGCCCGAGGGCGGTGAGCGAGGCGAGGGCGGTGAGGACGGCGCGACGGGTCTTCATGGCGGTACTGCTCCTATGGGTGAGTGGTGGTCAGAGGACCTTGGAGAGGAAGGCGCGGGTCCGCTCGTGACGCGGGTTGTCGAGCACCTCGGCCGGCGATCCCTGTTCGACGATCCGGCCCTCGTCCATGAAGACCACGGTGTCGGCGACCTCGCGGGCGAAGCCGATCTCGTGGGTGACGACGATCATGGTGGTGCCGGAGGCGGCCAGGTCCTTGATGACGTCGAGGACCTCGCCGACGAGCTCGGGGTCGAGGGCGGAGGTCGGCTCGTCGAAGAGGAGCAGGCCCGGCTCCAGGGCCAGCGCGCGGGCGATGGCGACCCGCTGCTGCTGTCCGCCGGAGAGCTGCTTGGGGTACGCCTCCGCCTTGTCGGCGAGACCCACCCGTTCGAGCAGCTTCCGGGCCGCCGCCTCGGCGTCCTTGCGGGGGCGCTTCAGGGCCGAGACGGGCGCCTCGACGATGTTCTCCAGGACGGTGAGGTGCGGGAAGAGGTGGAAGTTCTGGAAGACGAAGCCGATCCGGGTGCGCTGCTTGAGGATCTCGCGCTCGCGCAGCTCGTAGAGCCTGTTCCCGGAGCGGCGGTAGCCGACGAGGACGCCGTCCACGCCGACCGTGCCGCTGTCGACCTTCTCCAGGTGGTTGATGGTGCGCAGCAGGGTGGACTTGCCGGAGCCCGAGGGGCCGAGGACGACGGTGACCTCGCCGGCCCGGACGTCGAGGTCGATGCCGCGCAGGACGTGGAGGGAGCCGAAGCGCTTGTGGACGGAGCGGATCTCGACCTTGGCGGTGGCGGTGGCCCCGTCGGCGGGGCCGGCGGTCCTGGTGACGGAGCTCATCGGGCGCTCCCCTTCGCGTAGTGGCGTTCGACGTAGTGCTGGACGACGGAGAGCGCGGTGGTGAGCAGGACGTACCAGGCGGTGGCGACCATCAGGAGCGGGACGACGCGGCCGTTGCGGCCGTAGACGACCTGGACCTGGTAGAAGAGTTCGCCGATCGCCATGACGGAGACGATCGAGGTGCCCTTGAAGAGCGAGATGATCTCGTTGGCGGCGTTGGGCAGGATCGAGCGCATCGCCTGCGGCAGCACGATCCGCCGCACCTGCCGGAGCCCGGGGATGCCGAGGGCGGCGGCCGCCTCCGACTGGCCCTCGTCCACGGCGAGGACGCCGCCGCGGACGATCTCCGCCGCGTAGGCCGCCTGGTGCAGGGCGAGGCCGAGGACGGCGGCGCCCATCTCGCCGACGAGGCCCGTGGTGTCGAAGGAGACGAAGCCCGGCCCGAAGGGGACGCCGATGCTCAGTTCCTTGTAGAGGTAGGCCAGGTTGAACCAGAAGAGCAGCTGGACGATGAGCGGGATGGAGCGGAAGGCCCAGATGTAGCCGAAGGCGACCGACCGCAGGAACGGGCTGGCCGACAGGCGCATGAAGGCGAGCAGGATGCCGATCGCGAAGCCGAGCGCGGTGCCGTAGAAGGTGAGCTGGAGGGTGACCCAGACGGCGCGGAGGATCGTCTCGGTGGTGAAGAAGGCGGCGAAGACGTCCCATTCCCAGCCGGGGTTGGTGACGAGCCCGTGGAGGAACTGGACGAGCAGCACGGCGGTGGCGGCGACGGCCGCCCAGCGCCAGGGGTGGCGCACCGGGACGACCACGAGGTCGGCGGCCGCGGGCGGTGTGGTGGCGGGATCCTTCGTGACGGGCGGATCGCTGGTGAGAGACATGGCGGTTCCTCGGGAACGGGGCACGGGCGGAGGAGGAGCGCGGCTCGGGCGCTCGGCAGGTGGAGGAGGGGCGCGGATCAGGCGCTCAGCGGGACGGGGAGACGACACTCCCGGTCGCGCAGGAAGGTCAGGGCGGCCCGCGCGGTGACGTCGTTCTGCCCGAAGGCGACCCCGCCGGTGCGGGGCCGGGTGAAGGCGCTGCCGGTGCGGGCGGTGGTGTGCGGGCCGAGGGCGAAGCGGCGCGGGTGCGGGCGGCCGTCGTGCTCCAGGATCCGGCCGTCGACGGGGTCGACGACGAGGAGGCCGCCGGGGGTGGTGCGGGTGCCCTCCTCGTACAGGGCGCGCAGCAGCGGGCTGCCGGTGTGCTCCGGGGTGGGGTCGGGGATCCGGGCCTCGACGAGGGCGCGGGCCTCGGTCCACTCGCCCGGTACGGCGGCGGATCCGGCCCGGAAGAGGCCGCGTTCCTCGTCGGTCTCGACGGTGACCTGAGGGCCGAGGAAGCGGACGACTCCGGCGCGGGAGAGCGCGAGGAGCTGCCGCAGCCGGGGACCGGGCGGTCCGGAGGCGAGGTAGCTGAAGAAGCCGTGCCACCAGGCGCCGGGGTCCAGTCGCTTGCCGAGGCGCAGGAGCTGGCCGTAGACGGAGAGCAGGCCGGCGAAGACGGCGGCGTCGGGGCTGTGAGCGGGGTCGTGGCGGCGGGTCAGGTCCTCGGTGATGTAGTCGCGCAGGCCCTGCTGGAGGGCTTCGGCGGAGGCGTAGCGGAGGCCGTCCAGGGGGTGGTCGAGGGCGTCGAGGTCGAGCCGGTCGGCGGGGTCGGGGACGGCCGCGGCGACGACCGCGGCGATGTCGGCCCCGCGCGGCGGTGCCTCGTCGTAGGCCCGCTCGAAGTCGCTCCAGGCGAGCGCGGTCCGCTCGGGGTGGGTGGAGAAGAGCCGGTGGTAGTGGGCCCAGCCGAGCTCCTTGTCGATGAGCGGCCACACGTCGCGCCGGAAGTCGATCGGCCCGGTGCGCCGGAGCAGGGCGTCGGTCTGCTCGGTGCCGAAGTAGCGGGGCAGCGGCGGCCGTTCGCCGTCGAGGACGTAGCCGATCTTCGAGTGGTACGGGACGCCCCGGCGCGATCCGACGTGCAGCACCGGCTCCTTGCCGGAGGGCACGTAGACGAGCTCGTCGCCCTCGCCCTCGTACCGTCCGCCGCGGCCCTCGGTGAGCAGCACCATCAGGTCGACGAAGGCGAGGCCGAAGCCGCGGACGAGGACGGGTTCGCCGGCGGGGAGGGCGGCGAGGTCGGCGTCGGCGGTGAAGTCGGGCGGGAGGTGGACGAGCCGGTGGCGGGAGGCGAAGTCGGCGAGCCGCCGCTGCTCCCCGTCGGGTTCGGCGTCGAGGTGGCCGACGGTGAGGACGACGAGGTCGGCGAGGAGGGGGACGGCGGTGCCCTCCAGCCAGACCCGCTGGCGTCCGTCGCGGGGGCCGCTGATCCGCAGGGCGGTGGTGCGGTGCTCGTGGACGGTGACGGAGGGGGGCAGCGCCGCGCGGGCCCGCTCGTACACCCAGCGCAGATAGGCGCCCTGCTGGGGGCGGCTGGGGAAGGCGCGGCCGTCGAGGCCGGCCCATTCGGCGAGGGTGGGCCCGGGGCGGACGGGGCCTTCGAGCTCGACGGTCTCGTCGGTGAACATCGTGACGTCCTCGGCCCGGGAGTTCATCCAGAGCAGCGGGGACTGCGCGGTGCGCCAGATCCGGCCGGGTCCTGCCGGGTGCGGGTCGACGAGGTGGACGTCGAGGGGCTCGTCGCCGTACAGCTCGGGCAGGTTGGCGGCGAGCCGTTCGAGCAGGCCGGTCCCCCGCGGCCCGGCGCCCACGATCACGAGGGAGGGGCGCGGCCTCATCGCGCACCGGCCGTGCCGCGGGCGTAGTGCCGCTCGACGTAGTGCTGGCCGAGGGAGAGGACCGAGGTGACGGCGACGTACCAGAGCGTGGCGACGAGCAGCAGCGGAATGATCTCGTACGTGCGGTGGTAGACGAGCTGGGTCGAGTAGAGCAGGTCCTGGACGGCGATGACGGAGACGATCGAGGTGCCCTTGAGGGTGCCGATCAGCATGTTCCCGGCGGGCGGGACGATCGCGCGCATGGCCTGCGGCAGCACGATCCGGGAGAGCCGGCGCCACCGGCCGAGGCCGAGGGACTGGGCGGCCTCGATCTGGCCCCGGTCGACGGAGAGGATGCCGCCGCGGACGACCTCGGCGGCGTAGGCGGCCTCGTGGAGGGTGAGGCCGATGACGGCGACGGCGACGGGGCCGAGGAGGTTGACCGTGTTCACGCCGAGGATCTGCGGGTAGAGCACGCCGATGTTGAACCAGAAGAGCAGCTGGACCAGGATCGGGGTGGATCTGAAGAACCAGATGTAGCCCCAACTGACGGCTCGGAGAACGGGGTTGGCGGAGAGTCTGAGGACGGCGAGCAGGGTGCCCAGGACGAAGCCGAGGACCATGACGAGGGCGGTCAGCCACAGGGTGAGGCCGAGGCCGCGCAGGACGGACGCGGAGGTGAAGTACTCGGCGACGACGTCCCACTGGAAGGCCTTGTTGCGGACGACCGAGACGAGGCCGAGCGCGAGCAGGACGAGGACGGCGGCGGCCGCGGTCCACTGACCGGTGCGGCGGGTGGGGACGACGCGCGGGGGCGGTTCGGCCGGCGGGGCCGTGGAAGGGGTTTTGACGAGGGTCGCGGACATGCGGGGGCTCCGTGGATGCCAGAGGATCGAACACGGGGTGCGCCTTCACACGCGCTGAGCCGCGGAGCCGGGCCCCTCAGCCCGATCCGCCCTTCGAGGCTATGCGGTCAACACGGCCCGCTGTCAAGGCTGTCCGCACTGTGAGCCGTACGTCTCATCGTGGTTGACGCGGGACCGGATGCCTGTTCCACTGGGGCCATGCATCCGCAGCAGCTGGTCACGCGCTCCCACATCGACTTCGGTCGCGTGTGGTCCTCTTCCTGTTGAGCCGACCCCTGCTTCGCCCCGCCCGCGTGCTGTCCTCCGCGGCGCCTTCACACCCCAGGCCCCTCGTGAGCGCCTGAGCCCTCCCCTCCCCTCGCCACGCCCCGCCTCCTCCTTTTCCGGCGGCTCCCGCCTGCCCTCCTTCACCGTGAAGGACCGTCATGACCTTCGCGTTGTCCGTGCACCGGACCACGACCACCGACCCCCTGGCCCGTCCGCTCCTCGACGAGCTGGCGTACGAGTACACGACCCGCTACGGCTCCGCGCACGACCTGAGCCGCTACCCGGCGGCGGAGTTCGCCCCTCCGCACGGCGCCTTCCTGCTCCTCCTGGAGCAGGGCCGGCCCGTGGCGGGCGGCGCCTACCGCCGTTACGACGACAGGACCGCCGAACTGAAGCGGATCTGGACGCACTCGGCGCACCGCAGGCGCGGCCTCGCCCGCCGGGTCCTCACCGTGCTCGAACGGGAGGCGGCCGGCCGCGGCTACTCCCGCATCTACCTGACGACCGGACCGCGCCAGCCCGAGGCCAAGGGCCTCTATCTGGCGAGCGGCTACCGCCCGCTCTTCGACGTGTCCGCCGATCCCGAGTCGATCGGCCCGCTGCCGTTCGAGAAATTCCTGGAGAACCCGAAGCCATGAGTACGCGCACGAGTTCCGGCACCGCACGCACCACCCTCGTCTTCGCCCTGATCACCGCGGCCGCGCTCGGCCTCACCGCCTGCTCGGGCGGCGAGCCGGCGACCGCCCCGGCCGGGGCCTCGGGAGCGCCGGGCGCCGCGAAGGGCGCGCTCCCGACCGAGGACGTGGTGGCGGCGGTGAAGAAGAACGAGGCGGCGGCGAAGCTGCTCCCCGCCGACGTGCGGCAGCGCGGCAGCCTGGCGCTCGCCTCCTCGGTGGCGACCCCGCCCAGCTCGGCCTATCTGCCGGACGGCAGGACCGTCGTGGGCGTGGACGCCGACTTCTCGGCCGCCGTGGCGAAGGCCCTCGGTCTGGAGCTGAAGCGCGAGGTGGTCGGCTTCGAGGCGATCCTGCCGGCGCTCGGCAGCGGCAAGTACGACGTCGGCACGGGGAACTTCGGGGTCACCGAGGAGCGGCGCAGGACCATCGACTTCGTGACGTACATCAACGACGGGCAGGGCTTCGCCGCCCGGGCGGACAGCGATCTGAAGGCGGTCACCGACCTGACCCAGCTGTGCGGTCTGAAGGTGGCGGTGAACGCCGGCACCACCTTCGAGCGGACCCTGGAGAAGAACAAGGGCCGGTGCGCGCAGGCCGGGAAGCCGGCGTACGAGGTGAACGTCTACAGCGAGACCGGGGCGATCTGGATGTCGCTCCAGCAGGGCCGCAGCGACGTCGTGATGAACACGATCAACGGCGTGCGGTACGCGGTGACGCAGCAGAAGAACGTGAAGTTCCTCAACGAGTACCGGCGCCTCGACGTGGGCTTCGCCTTCAAGAAGGGCACCCCGCTCGCGCCGGCCTTCCAGGCCGCGGTGAACGGCCTGAAGGCCGACGGGACGTACGACCGGATCTTGAAGAAGTGGGGGGTGACTGCCTCGGGGATCGAGAAGTCGCAGATCTCCCCGCCGGAGATCCCCGCACCGGAGAAGTAGCGGGACGGGGGTCCGGCGGGGTGGCCGACGGAGCGTCAGCAGCCGTCGCAGGGGCAGCAGCAGTCGCAACCGTCACAGCCACCGCAGTCGCAGTCGCAGTCCCGGCAGCAGCCCTCGCGCTTCTTGCGGGACCAGGGGCCCTCGTACTCCTTGGCGCAGCAGATCTGGCAGGTGCAGAAGAGCCAGGTGAACATGGCGCATCCGGCGAGGAAGCCGCGCGGCTTGGGGGCCTGGGGCGCGCCGCCGCCGAACTGGGGCGGCAGGCCGCCGGGACCGCCCGGGCCCATGGGGCCGCCGCCGTAGGGGTTCCCACCGCCGTACGGGTTGCCGCCGCCGTAGGGGTTCTGCGAGCCGTACGGGCTGGGGGGCCGGCCCCCGTACGGGTTCCCCGGCACCGGGTCGTGGGCGGCCCGCACGCCCTGCGCTCCGTGCGAGCAACCGGTCGTGCCGAAGGCACGGTCGACCGAGGTGCGCAGCTCGTGGGCGAGCAGGACGTGGACGAGCTTGCCGTCGGCGAACTCGGCGTCCCTCAGGGCGAGGCGGATGCCGTGGAGGGCGTCGTCGGCGAGCCGGCGGGCCTCCTCGCGGGAGGTGCCGGTGGCGGTGAGCGGGTTCCACGCGCCGTTCCCGGCGTCGGTGGTCTGGTCCTCGACGGCGTCGAGGAGGTGGGCGAGGCGGCCGAAGAGGCGGCCCGCCTCGGCGAGCGGTGCCGCGTTCCCCGGGCGTCCCGCGAGGACGGCGGTGTGCGCGAAGGCGGCGGCGGTCGCCGTCTCGGTCGGTTCGGTGACGGCGAGCAGGGAGGTGCCGGGCCCGGCGAGGGCCTCGATGCCGGTCTGGCGGTCGACGGCGTCGACGAGGACCGCGGTGTCGAAGCCGAGGTCCCGGCCGGTCCTGGCCCCGGCCCTGTCCCAGGAGCGGGCGACGCGGCGGGCCGCGGCGGCGACGGGGCGGCGGGCCAACAGGCCGTCCCTGTCGGCGACGTGGTCCCGGACCTTCGCCGAGGCGAGGACGAGCGAGACGGCGGCGGCGAGCCTGGCTCCCTCGCCCCGGGCGACGGGGGCGGTCCGCATGGCGCGCAGCGCGCAGGGGCCGGCCGTCCGGCGGCCCGCCTCGGTCACGCCGGTCTGAGCCTCCGTCAGGACGGAGACGATGAGCCCGTCGTAGTTGGTGACGATCCGGGCGAACTGCCCGTGGTCGGCGCGGAGCGCCAGACAGAGGCCGCAGAGGTGGGCCATCCACTCGGTCTTGAGACCGTCGGTGAGGCGATGGGTGCAGGGCCTGACGATTCCGAACAAGGACTCCCCCGTGAGTCGTGGGCTGTGGCGGGCGAAGGTCCGCCGTGCGGCCTCGCGGCATCGTAGCGAGCGGGCCCGTTCACCCGTACGCGCCCATCGTCACCCTTGTGGCACGACTTTCATATTTTCAGCTACATGGCCCTCCATCAGGGGTCCCATACCGCAAGTTTCCTGACGAATCGCCAGAAAACGGCCCTCACGTTCTGCACCAGTACCGTCACGAATCCTCTGCGCGGCGCCTATCCACTTGGCGCGCGATCCGCATCATGGACGACGATAGGGAATGCGGAACCACAAGTGACCGCGCTGAAAGGAGGCGTCCATGGGATCGGTGCGCAAGGCGAGTGCCTGGCTGGGACTCGTCGAGGACAACGACGAGCGTTACTACGACGACGAGTACGCCGACGGTGCCGAGGGCGGCGACGCCTGGGTGACGGACCCCCGGGTCCGGGTGGCCACGGACACCGCCGAGGAGCGGGGCCGCCGGATCGCCACCGTCTCCCCGGACGGCTTCCGGGACGCCCGGGGCATCGGCGAGCTCTTCCGGGACGGGGTTCCGGTGATCGTGAACCTGACCGCGATGGAGCCGAACGACGCCAAGCGCGTCGTCGACTTCGCCGCCGGTCTCGCCTTCGGCCTGCGCGGCTCGATCGAGCGCGTGGCGACGCGGGTCTTCCTGCTGACCCCCGCCGACACCCAGATCGTCACCGGCGAGACGGGCCGGCGTCAGCAGGACGGTTTCTTCAATCAGAGCTGAGCGGGTCCGCCGGCCGGTCCCGGCACCTCCCGACGGGGTCGGGTCAGTGCGCCGGGCGCCCCGAGCCAGCGGGCTCGATCGCTTCCCGGGTCGCGGGCACCCGCGGCTCGCCCCCCTCCGGGGAACCGAGCGGCTCCGACCGATCGGCCCGCTCCGACGGACCGGACGCCTCCGGACAAGCGGCCCGCTCCGACCCGACCGGGACCCCCGGGGAACCGGCCCGCTCCGCACAAGCGGCCCGCTCCGACCCGACGGGCATCCCCGACGACAGACCGGTGGACGCCGCCTCCGGCCTCCCCGCCGCCGCCGGCCCCGCAGCCCGGTCCGGGCCCTCCTGGGCCGAGAGCGCCCCCTGGGCCTCCCGGGCGTCGAAGGCCTCCTCCGGATCCACCGGACACTCCATGATCCGCGGCAGCCGCTGGGCCATCAGCGCGCCCACGAGCAGCAGCCCGGCGCTCACGAGGAGCGTGACGTGCAGGCCGTGCACGAAGGAGTGGCGGGCGGCCTGGTGCAGGGCGTCCCCGGCCGTGCCGCCGAGCTGGTCGGCGACCTTGTAGGCCTCCCCGAGCGAGTTCGCGGCGGCCCGGCTCGCCTCCGCGGGCACTCCGGGGACCGAGGCGAGCGCGGGGGCGTACGCGGCGTTCATCACGCTGCCGAGCAGGGCGATGCCCATGCCCGCGCCGAGCTGGTACGAGGTCTCGCCGATCGCGGCCGCGCCGCCCGCACTGTGCTGCGGCGCCTCGCTGAGCATCGACTCGTACGCCGAGAAGAGCGTGGTCTGGAGGCCGAAGCCCAGCAGCACGAACCCCGCCGTGAGCAGCAGCGGCCGGTCGTGCTGCCCCATGAGCGTCAGCAGCAGCACCGCGGCGGCGGTGAGCAGGAAGCCCCAGCCGACCATCCGGCGCGGCCCGATCCGGCGCAGGGTGTACGAGCCGGTGGCGCCGGCGGCCATGGCGGCGAAGGTCAGCGGGAGGAGCCGGAGCCCGGTCTCCAGGGGGCTGAGGCCGAGGACGAGCTGGAGGTACTGGACGGCGATGAGCTCCAGGCCGACCAGGGCCAGCATGCCGATGACGATGCAGCCGACCGAGGTGGTGAAGGCGGCCCGGGAGAAGAGCCGCAGGTCGATCAGCGGGTACGGGCGCCGCTTCTGCCGCCGTACGAAGAGGACGAGGAGCGCGGCGCCGAGCAGCAGCGGCCCGGCGGTCGGCAGGGCGAGCAGCGGCTCGCCGGCCCCGGCGCGCTTGACGCCGAGCACGCAGCCGAGCACGCCGGCCGCGGCCATGAGCGCCCCGAGCACGTCCCAGGGGCCGTCCGCGGCGCCCCGGGACTCGGGGAGGAGGCGGCGGCCGAGCGGGAGGATCAGCGCCATCAGCGGGATGTTGATGAGGAAGACGGAGCCCCACCAGTAGTTCTCGACGAGGAAGCCGCCGAGCACGGGTCCGGTGGCGGCCCCGATCGCGGCGGTGGCGGTCCAGATGCCGATCGCGGTGGCGCGCTCCCTCCGGTCGGGGAAGACCGTCCGGAGGATGGAGAGCGTGGCGGGCATGATCATGGCGCCGCCGACGCCGAGCAGCGCGCGGGCCCCGATGAGGACCCCGGGCGCCGTGGCGAGCGCGGCGACCGCCGAGGCGATGCCGAAGAGCGCGTAGCCGAGGAGGAGGACCCTCCGTCTGCCGACCCGGTCACCGAGGGTGCCGAAGAGGATCAGCAGCGACGCGCAGACCAGGGGGTAGGCGTCGACGATCCAGAGCAGCGCGGTGGAGCTGGGGCGCAGGTCCTCGGTGAGCGAGGGGACGGCGACGTGGAGGATGGTCGCGTCGAGGGCGACCAGGAGAAGGCTGACGCAGAGGACGACGAGGACGACCCAGCGGTTGGCGCCGGAGCCGACGGCGGAACGCGATCGCCCTTGGGCCGTGTTCGTCCGCGACATGTACGTACCTCCCAGTGAAGCTCTCGCGCTCGGTGGGCTGTGACCAGGGCGTATGCCCCTGGGGCGGCCCGGCATCGACGGGCGAGTGAGCCGTCAGCGTACGCGAGTTCAAGGCCCGAGCGCGTGGTGCAGCTCTCACCTCGCCGGGGCTCGGGGTGTGGCGTACGCCACTCGGCACGGTCCGCGCGTCGCATGGAATTCCGTACGGACACCTGTTTGAGGAAATTCCCGCGCACTCAAACACACTTCCGGAATCGCCCCCGGAGGGAATAGGGCGGAAGGTCATCGGATTTCCCGACGGACGACCGGAATGGACCGGCCACTGAGACCTACTCCACATCACATGGTCATCACGAAGGGAGCGGAACGACCGGGTCTGCTTCTCACTCCCTGTAACGTCCATTGGGTGCGTACCGACATCTTTGCCCGGCTGGACCGGGAGCCGGAACCGCCGAAGATAGAGGTCCCGCGGATGACCCGCACGCGTCTCGCCCTCTTCGGCGGGACGTCGGCGTTCTATCTCGCCATCGTCGTGGCCGTCCTGCTGTCGACGTGGCTGGTGACCCTCGACTGGAAGATCATGCTCTTCCGGCCGTACCAGCAGTGGCCCGAGGTCCACGGCTTCCTCGACTACTACGTCGTCCTCGGTCAGCGCGGCCCCACGGCCGTCATGGTGGCCGCCTGGCTGGGCTGGCGCTCCTGGCGCCAGCACACCCTGCGCCCCCTGCTGTGCCTCGGCGCCGCCCTCCTGCTGCTCAACGTCTCGGTGGGCGCGGTCAAGCTCGGACTCGGCCGCCTCGGACCTCACTACGCGACCCAGATCGGCTCCGCCGAGCTCTTCGCCGGAGGCGACATATTCCCCTCGGGGCACACCGCCAACGCGGTCGTGACCTGGGGCATCCTCGCCTACCTGGCGACCACCCCGAGGGCCCGGCGCTATCTGTCGGCCCTCTCCGCGGTGGTCGCGCTCGGCGTCGGCCTCACCACCGTCTACCTCGGCACGCACTGGCTGAGCGACGTGCTGCTCGGCTGGGCCGCCGGGCTCCTCGTCCTGCTCGCGCTGCCCTGGTGCGAGCCGGTCCTGGCCGTGGCGGAGGCCTGGATCCTCGCCGCGCGCGACCGGATGCGGGAGCGGCTGCGGGAGCGCCGCCGGCTCGTGCCCTCGCTGCCCGTGGCCTCCGGCGGCCCGCGCCCCGGGTTCTTCCCGCCGCGCCCGCCCGTGCCCGAGGAGCCGGTGCGGGAGCCCGTCCGGGAGCCCGTGGGGCTGGCCGGCGGCCGACGCGCCCCGGTGACCCGCGGCTGATCCGCGCCCCCTCCACCGCGCACGCGGAAGGGCCCCGGCCACATCGGCCGGGGCCCTTCCGCGTGCGGTCCCGCCGGCTCCTCAGCCGAGCCAGCAGCGGGTGACGGTGCCGTCCTCGACCTCGAAGTTGATGCGCCCGGACAGGTACTCCATGGTGATGATCGAGCCGGGCGGCAGGGACCGGACGACGCTCCAGCCGCGGGTCCTGGCGAGGCGCTCGGCCCCTTCGGCGTCGAGGCCCACATAGGACCCGGGAGCGTCGTGAGGCGGTTCGGGAGTGCGCGAAGTGGGTGACATGAACCTCACGTTAGTCCCTCGGCGGTCACGCTTGTGTCACAAGTTCTCGACATATGTTTGGTCTGCCCGTCCGTCCGCCGCGGGGCGTGTTTCCGGCCGTTTCTCCAGTAATTCACGGCGGTACCCATCAGTTCGCACGAAGGCTTCGGAAGCGCGGCCAAGGTACGGGCAATTCCCTTCTTCCCGCACGCCGTCCCGAATTGCGCCGGCGACGCGCACGCGTGGCGCACACTCTTCCCTTACACAATGCTTACGCTGTCGGAACGCCCGGAGACGCGGAGCCGGGACGACGGCGAGGCGGAGGCGGCGATGGGCAACGGGACAGCGGTCGCGACCGCCGAATCGGCCCGGCAGCGGCACGGCCGCGTCATGATCGACTGGCTCACCACGACCGACCACAAGAAGATCGGCCACCTCTACCTGGTCACCGCGTTCGCCTTCTTCCTGCTCGCCGGGCTCATGGCGATGCTGATGCGGGCCGAGCTGGCCCGCCCGGGCCTCCAGCTCGTCTCGAACCTCCAGTACAACCAGGCCTTCACCCTGCACGGCACGATCATGCTGCTGCTCTTCGCCACGCCCACCTTCGCCGGCTTCGCGAACGAACTGGTGCCGCTGCAGATCGGCTCCCCCGACGTCGCCTTCCCGCGGCTGAACATGTTCTCGTACTGGCTGTTCCTCTTCGGCGGCCTGATGGTGGCCGGCTCCCTCTTCACCCCGACCGGCCCCGCCGCCTTCGGCTGGACCGCCTACGCCCCGCTCAACAGCCTGGAGCGCTCCCCCGGCGTCGGCATCGACCTGTGGATCATGGGGCTCGCGCTCTCCGGCTTCGGCACGATCCTGACCTCGGTGAACTTCCTCGCCACCATCGTCGGCATGCGCGCGCCCGGCATGACCATGTTCCGGATGCCGATCTTCACCTGGAACGTCCTCTTCACCGCGGTCCTGGTGATCGTCGCCTTTCCCGTCCTCGCAGCCGCGCTGCTCGTCCTGGAGGCCGACCGGCGCCTCGGCGCCCTGGTCTTCCAGCCCGAGAACGGCGGGGCGCTCCTGTGGCAGCACCTCTTCTGGTTCTTCGGCCACCCCGAGGTCTACATCATCGCGCTGCCGTTCTTCGGGATCATCAGCGAGATCGTCCCCGTCTTCGCCCGCAAGCCGATCTTCGGCTACACGACCCTGATCGCCGCCACCATGACGATCACCGGGCTCTCCGTGGTGGTCTGGGCCCACCACATGTTCGTCACGGGCGCGGTGCTGCTGCCGTTCTTCTCGATGCTCTCCTTCCTCATCGCGGTGCCCACCGGCGTGAAGTTCTTCAACTGGACCGGGACGATGCTGCGCGGCTCGCTCTCCTTCGAGACCCCGATGCTCTGGTCCGTCGGCTTCCTGGTGTCCTTCCTCTTCGGCGGGCTCACCGGCGTCATCCTCGCCTCGCCGCCGATGGACTTCCAGGTCACCGACTCGTACTTCGTGGTCGCCCACTTCCACTACACGGTCTTCGGCACGGTCGTCTTCGCGACCTTCGCCGGCTTCTCCTTCTGGTGGCCCAAGTTCACCGGCCGGATGCTCGACGAACGGCTCGGGAAGATCCACTTCTGGACCCTCTTCACCGGCTTCCACCTGACCTTCCTGGTGCAGCACTGGCTCGGCGCGGAAGGCATGCCCCGCCGGTACGCCGACTACCTCGCGGCCGACGGCTTCACCACCCTCAACACCCTGTCCACCATCGGCGCCTTCCTCCTCGGCGTCTCCACGCTGCCGTTCCTCTACAACGTGTGGCGGACCTGGCGGTACGGGGAGAAGGTCGAGGTCGACGACCCCTGGGGCTTCGGACGCTCCCTGGAATGGGCGACCTCCTGCCCGCCGCCCCGGCACAACTTCGACGCCGTGCCCCGGATCCGCTCCGAGGCGCCCGCCTTCGACCTCCACCACCCCGAGTTCGCGGCGTACGAGCAGCTGAGGATCAGCCCTCCGACCGGTCGAGGGCCCGGGACAACCGGTCCCTGAGCGCCCGGACCGACTCCGCCAGCTCCGGCGGGTCCACCACCTCGAACTCGAAGCCCATGAACGCCACGTGAAACACCATCATGTCGAGGGTGTTCGCCCCCGTCCGCAGCAGACAGGCGTCCTCCCCGTCCGCCGTCAGGACCCCGTCCAGCGCGCCGACGACCGCGGCCGCCTCGGCGAGCGGCACCAGCAGCCGGACCGTCGCCTCCGCCGCGTAGGCGGTGCCGGACACGCCCTTCGCCACGTACGCGGCCAGGTCCTCGGCGGGCGGCTCGCGGGGCGGGAAGCGGGGGCCGTGCGGCGGGGTCGGCTCGATCCGGTCGGCCCGGAACGTCCGCCAGTCGCCCCGGTCCAGGTCCCAGGCGACCAGATACCAGCGCCGCTCCGTGCACACCAGGCGGTGCGGCTCGACCGTCCTGCGGGTGGCGGCGCCGCCGTGGTCGCGGTAGGCGAAGCGGAGCCGCTCGCCGTCCCGGCAGGCGTGGGCCAGCTCGGTGAGGACCGCCGGGTCGGCCCGCTCCCTCGGGGTACGCAGCAGGGGCACCGTGAAGGCGTTGAGCGCCCCGATCCGGCGCCGGAGCCGGCCCGGCAGGACCTGCTCCAGCTTCGCCAGGGCGCGCACGGAACTCTCGCCGATGCCCTCGACGCCCTGGCCGGCGGCGGACCGCAGCCCGACCGCGACCGCGACGGCCTCCTCGTCGTCGAGGAGCAACGGCGGCAGCTCGGCGCCGGCCCCCAGCTGGTACCCGCCGCCCGTGCCGGGGCTGGCGTGCACGGGATAGCCGAGTTCCCGCAGCCGGTCGACGTCCCGCCGCACGGTGCGGGCCGTCACTCCGAGCCGCTCGGCGAGGTCCGCGCCGGACCACTCGCGGTGCGCCTGGAGCAACGACAGCAGGCGCAGCAGGCGGGCGGAGGTCTCCAACATGCCCCCGAGTCTGCCAGCCCTTCCGGACAACCACGGTCCGCAACCCCGACCCCACCGGGGCGGCGCCCACCCCGCGCCCCCCGTTGCGGGCAGGCGTTCCGCCGGGACGGTGCCCACCCCCGCGCCCCCGTTGTGGGCATGCGTTCCGCTGGGGCGGAACGGGTGGGCACAACGGAACGGCGCCCTGCCGGCGCCAGAGGCTCCCGAGCCTGAACCCGCACCGGATGCGCACCGCGCAAAGTGGTGCGGGTCCAGGCCCGTAAGGCGGAGGCGCCGCGAAGGGCGCCGTCCCGTGTGCCCACCCGTCCCGCCCAGCGGGACGATCGCCCACACGGGCGGGTGGCGGAAGGGGCACCGCCCCGCCGGGCGCAGCCCACACGGCGGGTACGGGAGGGGCACCGCCCGGCGGGCGCGGCGCCCACACGGGCGGGGGCGGCGGGCGCACCGCCCGGCAGGGCGCAGGGGTCAGAAGAGCGGGGCCCGGGAAGGGGGGGTCAGCGGAGGCGGCGGAGGAGGCGGCCCGCCCTCGCCTTCTGGGTGTAGACCGCGTCCACGACCCGCCCCACCCCCCGGTGCACCCGCGCCCGCCCCGCCGCATGCACCCGCCGCCCCGCGCCGCGCGCGACGAGTTCCGTCCACAGGGCCTCGTGCCGCGCGGCGATCCGCGAGGGGTCGAAGCGTTCGGACGCGGCGAGCGCGGCCCGCCCGGCCTTGGCCCGCAGCTCCTCGTCCTCGACGTACCGCCGCAGCGCCGCCGCGACGGCGGCGACGTCGTCGACCGGCACGAGCCGCCCGTCGACCCCGTCCTCGATGATCTCGCGCGGCCCGTGGGGGCAGTCGGTGGAGACCACCGGCAGTCCGCACCGCATCGCCTCGACGATCGTCATGCCGAAGGACTCGCGCTGCGAGGTCACGGCGGCGATGGAGCCCTTGGCCCACTCCGGCTCCATCGGGTTGACGGCCCCCATGAGGAAGACCTGCCCGTCGAGCCCGCGGTCCCGGATCTGCCGGGTCAGCGGGGCCTTGAGGTCCTCGACGGCGTCGCCGGTGCCGTAGATCCGCAGTTTCCAGTCGGGATGGTCGGCGGCCACGGAGGCGAAGGCGTCGATCAGCACGTCGTACCGCTTGACCCGGGTCAGCCGGCCCGCGGCGACGACGGTCCTCGCCGCGGGGTCGGCGGGCGGTACGGAGGGGGCGGGCACGCTGTTGGGCACGGCCTCGATGCGTACGCCGGGCAGCCGGAGCTCGCGGTAGGACCGGGCGTCGGCCTCGGTGACCGTGGTGACGGCGTCGAGGAGCGCGTACTCGTGGGCGATGTCCCGGCGCAGCCGGTAGCTGTGGCCGCGCAGGATCAGGTGTTCCTGGCCGACGAGGACCGGCCCGCGCCGGGCCTGCCGGGCGAGGTGCACGTTGAGCCCGGGGCGGGTGGCGACGAGGACGTCGGCCTCCACCCCGCGGAGGTACTCCCCGATCCGGGCGTCGGTGAGCGCGCTGTACTGCTTCCAGCGGCCGTCGCCGCGCGGGAAGACCTCGGCGGGGCGGTGGAAGTCGGGGTGGTCGCCGTCGTATCCGGGAGTGTCCCGGCGCAGGTCGACGAGGTGGCGCAGGGTCACCCCGGCCGGCAGGCCGAGGATCGGGCGGTCGCGGTGGCGGAACACGGAGACGATCTCGACCTCGTGCCGTTCCGCCAGTTCCTCGGCGAGCGTGAACGTGGTCCGGATGGTGCCGCCGTAGTGGTAGCCGTTGTGGAGCAGAAAGGAGATGCGCATCGTACTGCCGGTTCCCCCCGGTCAGACGGTCAGTCGGTCGGTGACCGACTGTACTGCCGGTGCGGGGGCGGCGCTCACGGGCGGTAGCCGAGCTGGGGGACGGTCGCGCAGTTCTCGGTCATGTCCCCCTGGCTCACCCAGCCCCGTCCGTCCTGCCAACGGGCCACGGACAGACAGGTGTTCCGGGTGGCGGGCGGCCGGGCCAGGTGCTCGAACCGTACGGGGAGCAGCAGTCCGCGCGCGGTGTACGGTTCCGGACGGTTCATGAACTCCTCGACGCAGCCGCGGGTGAGCGCGCCCCGGGCGAGGCAGGAGCGGGCCGCGTCGGTGAACCACATCGCCGCCGCCCAGCCCTCCAACTGCCATTGCGACAGGGGACGGTCGCCCATGGCCGCGCGGAAGGCCCGGACCGCCGGGTGTCCGGTGTCGTCGTGGTTCCGGCTGGAGCCCGTCACCCACAGCGAGGCCCGGCAGCCGGGGGCCCGGGCGTAGTCGTGGGCGACGGCCGAGGACCAGTTCTGCACGTTGGTCACCTTGGCGGCGACCTTGACCCCGAGCGCCTCCATCGCCTCGCACAGGCGCACGTTGCCGTGGGTGTCCATCGCGTCGAAGAGGAGGTCGGCGTGCTCGGCCCGCAGGTCGGCGGCGACCGCGCGGAAGTTGGGCAGGGCGAAGTCGACCTGTTCCTCGACGACGCGGTAGCCCTCGGCCCGCAGTCCCCGTACGACCAGGCGGGCGTAGGCGGCGGAGGCGGCCTGGTTGTAGGAGACGACGGCGGCGGTCCGCGCGCCCAGCTCCTTCCGGAACCAGCGGTAGACCTCGGTCCCCCCGTACAGGGTGCCGCCCCAGCCGGGTGCGCGGCCGGTGCGCGGGGCGGAGCTGCCGTAGATGCCGTAGAGGTGCGGATAGGTGTCGTAGGCGGGGGTGAGCGGCTGGCCGCCGATGTCGGGGACTCCGGCCCGGGCGACGAGGGGCGCGCCCGCGTAGTTCAGGGCGGTGGTGGCGACGAGGGCGAAGACGCCGCGCTCGTCGATCAGCCGGTGCACGCACGCGTTGTCGCCGACGCCGCTGCCGCCGTCGTCGCAGGTCTCGACCTCGATGCGGCGCCCGTCGAGGCCTCCGTGCGCGTTGAGGGCGTCGAACCAGGCGCGGGCCCCGTCGCGCGGCCCGGTGAAGGTCTCCCCGCCGACGGGGCTGGTGGCGCTGGTGATGATCCCGACGCGGAGCGGCTCACCGCCGGAGGGGTTGGCGGTGGGCCGCGTCTCGAAGGCGCGCTCCGGGAGCCGGCTGCCGCAGGCCGTGAGGAGGGCGAGCAGTACGGCCAGCAGCAGCGCCGCGACCGTCTCAGCAGCCCGGGACGGTGACACCGCTCAGCTCGACCAGGCCGCACAGGGTCTTCACGGAGACCTTCCAGGTGTCTCCCTGGAGGACGGAGGTGCCCTTCGAGTCGGACAGGGCGGGGTTGCCGCCGACGAGCAGGTCGTAGGTCACGTTCGCCCCGTCGGGCGAGGTGAAGTCGATGTTCTTGACCTTGGCCGCCGTCGCCGCCGCGTTCTTGTCGCCGGCGAAGGCCTCGAGGACGGGCGCCATCTGCTCGCCGTTCTCCAGCAGCCGGGTCTTCTCGGCCGTCGGGGTCTTCGGGTCGAAGAAGGCCGTCCAGTTCTTGGTGATCTCGGCCCGTGCCGCCGCGGGGTCGTCCGGCTGGGTGGCGCCTCCGGGCGGCTGGGCCGTCCCCTCGGACGGCGGGGCGGACGAGACGGTGCCGCCGCTCTTCGAGCCGCCGTCGTCCGAGCAGCTCGCGAGAGCGGGCGCCAGGGCCAGGACGGCGACGGTCCCGAGGACCGCGATGCGGGAGCGTCCACCGCGTCGTACGACAACCATCTGGTTCACCACCGGGGGGTCCCGCCAGTCCGGAGCGGCTGGTGTTTCCAGGGTGGGACGGATCGGGGCATAGTGCAAGGAAGAGACGAGGGAGGCCTGCGTGCCGACATCCCGGATCCTGCTCTGGAGCGGCCTCGCGGCGGCCGCCGGGGGCGCGGTGCTCTGCGCGCTCGGCTGGTACGGGATCTCCGGCGAGCGCTTCGCGGAGCGCCAGCTGCCCTATCTGGCCTCGTGCACGGTGCCGGGGGCCGCGCTCCTCGTGGCGGGCGCGCTCCTCGTCGGCGCGGCGGCGCTGCTTCCCGTACGCCCTCCCCGGCCCCGCCTCCCCGGACCCGGGGAGCCTCCTCCGCCGTCCTCGGACGGCCCCCTCCTGCGGGTCCCCGGGGGGACCCTCGCGCACCGCCCGGACTGCCCGCTGGTGGCGGGCAAGGCGGAGGCCGTGGAGGTGGGGGACGCGGAGCTCGCCCCCTGCCCGGTGTGTGAGCCGTGGCCTCCCTGACGTACGAGCTGACGCTCGCCGGCCTCGCGGTCGGCAGCGCCGCCGCGCTCACCGGCATCGGCCTGGTCGTCACCTACCGGGCGACGGGCGTGCTGAACCTCGCGCACGGCGCCGTCGCCATGGTCTGCGCGTACGTGCTCCGCCAGCTGGTGGTCGGCTGGGGCTGGCCGCTGCCCCTGGGCGCCCTGGTCACGCTCCTCCTCGTCGCCCCCGCCCTCGGCCTCGCCCTCGACCGCGGCGTCTTCCGTCCCCTGGCGCTGCGCGGCTCGAACCCGGCGCAGACCCTGGTGGCGACCATCGGCGTCTTCGTCCTCCTGGTGGGCGGGGCGGTGCTGCTGTGGGGCCCGGGGGCCCGCGACGACGCTCCCGTGCTGCTCGGCGACGATCCGTGGGCGCAGCTCGCGGCGGTGGTCGCGCTGGCCTGTCTGGTGGGGGCGGTGACCCGGTGGACGCGGTTCGGCCGGGAGCTGCGGGCGGTCGTGGACAACCGTCCGCTCGCCGTCCTGGCGGGCATCGACGCGGACCGGGTGGCGGCGGCGGGCTGGGCGTTCGGCTCGTTCACGGCCGGGCTCACGGGCGTGCTGCTCGCCCCGTACGTACGGCTCGACCCGTACGGGATGCCGCTGCTCGTCGTCGAGGTGATCGCGGTCGCGGTGATCGCCCGGATGCGGTCGCTGCCGGTGGCCGTGGCGGCCGCGCTCGCCATCGGCGTCGTCCAGGCGCAGCTGACCCGGCTGCACCCGGAGGGCTGGGCGGAGCCCCTCCTCCAGGCGGTCGGGGCGAACCTGTTCGTGGTGGCGCTGCTGGTGGCGGCGCTCGTCCTGCCGGGCATCGGCGGCAAGGGCGAGGACGCCCTGCCGCCCCCGGCACGGCCCGCCCGCGTGCCCCCGGCCCTGTGGACGGTGGTCGGCGTCCTGTTCCTCCTCCCGCTCGGTCTCGCGGGCTCCGACCTGCACACGGCGGTGCAGGTCCCCGCGCTCGCCGTGATCCTCCTGTCGCTGGTCGTGGTGGCGGGCCGCGGCGGCCAGATCGCGCTGGGCCAGGCGGCGTACGCGGGCCTGGGCGCCCTCTTCACGGCGCTGCTCGCGGCCGGCGGGGTGCCCACGCTCCTGGCCCTCGGGCTCGCGGTGCCGATGGTGGCGGCGGCGGGCCTGGTGACGGGCCGGCCGGCGATCCGGCGGCACGGCCTGGCCCTCGCCCTGGCGACACTGGCCGTGGGGGTGGCGGTGAGCCGCTTCGTCCTCACCCAGCCGTACGCGACGGCCGGTCTGACGCTCGGCCGCCCGGCGGGCTTCTCCGACGACCGCGCCTTCTACGCCCTGGAGCTCGTCGTCCTGGCCGGCTGCCTCGCCCTGGTGGCGGCGCTCCGCCGGGGGCGCACGGGCCGCGCGCTCGCCGCCCTGCGGGACCACGAGCCGGGCGCGGAGGCGGCGGGCGTCCCGGTGCCCCGCCTCAAGCTCTTCGCCTTCGTCCTGGGCGCGGCGCTGGCGGCCCTGGGCGGCGGGCTGCTCGGCATGGGCCTGCGCGCCTTCGACCCCGAGCAGTACGACCCGGTACGCGGCCTCCTCTGGTTCGCCGCCGTCCTGGTCCTGGGCGCCGACAGCCTCCTCACCCCGCTGGCCGCGGCGGCCCTCCTGACGACCCTCGACGCGGGCCCGCAGGCGGGCACGGCGGCGGCCCTGACGGGTCTCCTGGCGACACTGACGGGCCGCCTCCCGCCCCTGCTGACGCTGTTCCCGGCCCCAGCCCCGAGAGGCCCCGGGGCCCACGCCCCGCCGACCGGCACGGTCCCGGGCGTGCCCCCCGGCGCCGCCCCGGCGGAGGCCCCCGGCACCGGCCCGGCCGGAGGCCGGGCGCACGTCCACGGCCCGCCGGGCGCCGACGGCGCGCGCCCCTCCCCGGGAAGACCCGTGCCTCCTTCGACGACCCGCGCGGACGGTGCGAGGGGGAGCCCCGGCCCGGCCGGAGGCCGGGCGCACCACCCCCACGGCCCGCCGGCCGTCGACGAAGCCCCCCACCGCCCGGCGGAACCCGCGCCCGCCCCGCGCCGCTCCGCACCCCGCGCGGGACTCCGCGCGCACGACCTGACCCTCACCTACCCCGGAGGGGTCACCGCCCTCTCCCACGTCACCCTCGTCCTCTCCCCCGCCCGCGTCACCGCCCTCGTCGGTCCCAACGGCGCGGGCAAGAGCACCCTGTTCGACTGTCTCGCCGGGACCCTCCGCCCCCGCCGGGGCCAGGGCCGGATCACGCTCGACGGCGCCGACATCACCGCCCGGTCCGCCCATGACCGGGCCCGCCTCGGCATCGCCCGGACCTTCCAGCGGCTCGCCGTGTTCCCGTCGCTGACCGTCGAGGAGAACGTCCGCCTGGGCCAGGAGCAGAGCGAGGGACGCGGGGACCCGGCCGCCGTGGAGCGGAGCTTGCGGCTGCTCGGGCTGGCCGGGCCCGTGCGGCACCGGGCGGCGGCGGACCTGCCCACCGGAACGCTGCGCCGGGTCGAGCTGGCCCGCGCGCTGGCCGGACGGCCGCACACGCTCCTCCTCGACGAGCCGGCCGCCGGGCTCGACACGGCCGAGGCCGCCGCGCTCGCCCGGATCCTGGCCGCGCTCGCGGCGGACGGTCTGACCGTCCTCGTCGTCGAGCACGACCCCGACCTGGTCGCCGGGATCGCGCACACCGTGCACACCATGGAGGGGGGCCGGATCCTGTCGTGAGCGTCGAGATCGCCCTGCGCGCCGCCCGGGTCCGCTACGGCCCCCTGGAGGCCCTGCACGGCCTCGACCTGCCCGTGCCGGCCGGGACGGTGACGGTCCTCCTGGGCCGCAACGGCGCGGGCCGGACGACCGCCCTGCGCGCCCTGGCCGGGACGGTGGGGCTCGCGGCGGGCCGGGTGGAGTGGCGCGGGACCGACGTGACCCGCCTCTCGGCACACGAACGGGCCCGTCGGGGGCTGTGCTTCGTACCGGATCTGCGGGCGGTGTACGCGGGCCTCACCGTCGCCGAGAACCTCGCGCTCGCCGCGCCCGGGGCCGACGCGCCCGACGCCACCGCCCCGTACCCGGAACTGGCCCCCCTCCTGGCCAGGACGGCCGGGACGCTGTCCGGCGGGGAGCGCCGGATGCTGGCGCTCTCCCGCGCGCTGCTCGCACGCGCGCGCGTGGTGCTGGTCGACGAGCCGTCGCTCGGCATGGCCCCGCCGGTCGCGGCCCGTACGTACCGGATGCTCGGGGAGCTCGCCGTGGAGCGCGGGGCGGCCGTGGTCCTGGCCGAGCAGCGCGTACCGGACGGGCTGCCGCGCGGCTCGCTCGTGCACGAACTGCGGCGCGGCTCCCGCGCGTCGAGCGGGGAGCCGGCCGAGTACCGCTGAGGCCGCGGCCTCAGAGCGGGGCGATCCGCAGCATGGTGCCGACGACGATCCGGTTCGGATCGGGTCCGATCAGGCTCCGGTTCGCCGCGTACAGCGCCTGCCAGCCGCCCTTGACCGCGAAGCGGCGGGCGACCGAGCCGAGCGTGTCGCCGGCCTGGACGGTGTGGACGCGCCCGGACAGGCCGTACCGCTTGGAGCAGACGGGCCAGGCCCCCCACCCCTGGCCGCGCAGCACCTCCTCGGCGACGGTGATCTGCTGCTGCCGGGTCGCCAGGTCGGCGCGGCGGGCGTACTTCAGCCCGCCGTGCTCGACCCAGGTGGGGTGCCAGAACTGGAGTCCGCCGTAGAAGCCGTTGCCGGTGTTGACGTGCCAGCGGCCGCTGCTCTCGCACTCGGCGACGCAGCCCCACGGCCACTGGTCCCGCGCGCAGGCGTACGCGGGCACGGAGGCGGTCTGCCGGAGCGCGTCCGACACGCCCGGGAGCGCGGCGGAGGCCTCCCGCAGGCCGTCCGGCACGTCCCGCACCCCGGCGGCCGCGTCCTCGACGGCCCCCGGCAGGTCCCGCGCCCCGGCGATCAGGTCCTCGACGGTCCCGGGCACGTCCCGCGCCCCCGCGACCACGCCCGGGACGGGCCCCGCGGGCGTGTCCCGGGCCTGGGCGGGAACCGGAGCCAGGGACAGGAGCGCGGCCGCGGACGCCGCCACGAGGGAACCCGCCGTCCAAAATCGGATCTTCGACATCGGGGAAGGCTAGGCAGCCCCCCGGCGCCACCGGCCCGTGCCGCGCGGAACACCGTTCACACCCCACCCGGTCGGAGTCACGGCCCCGGACGCCCTCGAACGGCCCGGGGCGCACGCGCCACCGGCAACTTGCCTCGCTTCCGCGCGTGACCCCGGCCGAGGCTGACCCGTTGAACTCGGCATGAGACGCCCGGGAACGGCCCGGCGTCCCCGTACCGAGTCCAGGGAGTCCCCCGTGCCGCGCATGCTCGACGTCAGCGAGGACGTACGCGCCGAGATCGGCGACGAAGAAGCGGACCGGCTGCTGGCCGGCGACAACGCCCCGGGCAGCTACGACTGCACCTCCTGCCGCACGCCGGGAGACTCCGACCAGGAGCGCACCAGCACGGTGCTGTTCGTCGGCGAGGAGACCGCGGTCCTCGCGTTCGCCCACGCCAGCTGCATCCCGTCGCAGGTCGTCCGGGTCGCCGAGGAGCAGCTCCAGGGCGCCGTCGCCTCCATCACGGCCTCCGACGCCGCCGAAGCGCTCTCCGCCTCCCACCCCGAGCAGGCCGTGCTCGGGGTCACCAGCGGTCTCGTCCTGATCGAGGGCGAGCTGCACCCGGCGCTCGTCGTGGAGCCGACCGCACCGGTGGCCCGTCCCGGCTCGGACGGCCTCACCGACGAGTTCCTCTCGCTCCTGGCCGAGCAGGGCTTCCAGCCGGTCGTGGACCTGGGCGAGAAGCCGACGATGCTGCCGGGCTGGTCGGTCCTGGTCGCCATGGGCCAGCTGCACTCCGTCCTCCAGCCGGGGCCGGGCGGTGCCGGTCAGACCGCCTGGTGGCAGGCGCACCAGCCGCTCCAGGTCACCGAGGGCTGGCGCGCGGCGGCCAACAAGTCGCACACGGTCCTGGTCTTCGCCGCCCCGGTGGGCTCCATCGGCCAGCAGCCGCGCGAGGACCTGCTGCGGGACGCCCTGGAGAAGGCCGCCGCGAACGGCCGTCTGGTGGCCGCCGCCATGCCGCTGGCCGGCACCTGATGGAAGACGGCCGGCCGGGCATACGGCGGGCGCGGCAGCTCCCGGGGGCGGGGCCGGGTGCGCCGACCGTGCCGCGTCCCCGGAGCGCTCCCCTTTCGGAGAGCCGCCCGCATCCGACGGACGGCGGTGTCGTTGGCACCTATGTGCACCCATACGACCCCTTCCCCCAGCCGTATCCGAGCCCGATCCCCGCGATGCGTCCCGCGCGGGACGTCACGGCGGGCCCTTCGCCGACGCCGATCTACGACGCCCTGTACTCGGAGTACCGCAGGTCGTTCCGTACGCTGCCGGGCGACCGCAGCGGCGAGGAGGAGCTGAGCTTCCGGGCCTTCGGCACGGTCCTGAGCACGGGCGTGCACGGGCACCGGCACGCGAGCGGGTATCCGACGGCGTGGTCGGGGCAGCAGCACTCCCCCACCCAGGCGGCGCTGCCACCGGGGCCCCGCAGAGGTCTCTAGTACGGAAGCGGAAGCACGCGAGCAGGTACGAACGGCCGAGGGCCGGGGCGGATCGCCCCGGCCCTCGGCCGTGTGCCACCGCGCCGGCGCATGGGTGCGCGGGCGCGTGGCCGCTACTTCTTGCGACCGCGCTTCTCGCGCACCCGGACCGAGATGTGGATCGGGGTGCCCTCGAAGCCGAACTCCTCGCGCAGCCGGCGCTCGATGAAGCGGCGGTAGCCGGCCTCCAGGAAGCCGGAGGCGAAGAGGACGAAGCGGGGCGGCTTGGTGCCGGCCTGCGTGCCGAAGAGGATGCGGGGCTGCTTGCCGCCGCGGACCGGGTGCGGGTGGGAGGCGACGATCTCGCCCAGGAAGGCGTTGAGCCGGCCGGTGGGGACGCGGGTCTCCCAGCCGGCGAGGGCGGTCTCGATGGCCGGGACCAGCTTCTCCATGTGGCGGCCGGTCTTGGCCGAGACGTTCACCCGGGGCGCCCAGGCGACCTGCTGCATCTCGGTCTCGATCTCGCGCTCGAGGTAGTAGCGGCGCTCCTCGTCGAGCTCGTCCCACTTGTTGTAGGCGATGACGATGGCGCGGCCCGACTCGACCGCCATCGTGATGATGCGCTGGTCCTGGACCGAGATGTTGTCGGTGGTGTCGATGAGGATGACGGCCACCTCCGCCTTCTCGACGGCGGCCGCGGTCCGCAGGGAGGCGTAGTAGTCCGCGCCCTCCTGGAGGTGGACCTTCTTGCGGATGCCGGCGGTGTCGACGAACTTCCAGGTCACGCCGCCGAGCTCGATGAGCTCGTCGACCGGGTCACGGGTGGTGCCGGCCAGCTCGTTGACGACGACGCGGTCCTCGCCCGCCACCTTGTTGAGCAGGGAGGACTTGCCGACGTTCGGGCGGCCGATGAGGGCGATGCGGCGGGGGCCGCCGACCGCGTTGCCGAAGCGCTGCTCGGGGGCCTCGGGCAGCTTCTTCAGGACCTCGTCGAGGAGGTCGCCGGTGCCGCGGCCGTGCAGCGAGGAGACGGGGAACGGCTCGCCGAGGCCCAGGGACCAGAGCATGGCCGCGTCGGCCTCGCCGGACTGGCCGTCGACCTTGTTCGCGGCGAGGACGACCGGCTTCCCGGCGCGGCGGAGGAGCTTGACGACGGCCTCGTCGGTGTCGGTGGCGCCGACGGTGGCGTCCACGACGAAGAGGCAGGCGTCGGCGGCCTCGATGGCGTACTCGGCCTGGGCGGCGACGGAGGCGTCGATGCCGAGGACGTCCTGCTCCCAGCCGCCGGTGTCGACGACCTTGAAGCGGCGGCCGGCCCACTCGGCCTCGTACGTGACGCGGTCGCGGGTGACGCCGGGCTTGTCCTCGACGACGGCCTCGCGGCGGCCGATGATGCGGTTCACCAGGGTCGACTTGCCGACGTTCGGGCGGCCGACGACGGCGAGGACGGGGAGCGGGCCGTGGCCAGCCTCCTCGATCGCGCCCTCGACCTCCTCGACGTCGAAGCCCTCTTCCGCGGCGAGCTCCATGAACTCCGCGTACTCGGCGTCGCCAAGTGCCCCGTGGTCGTGCTGGTCGTTCATGAAGTCCGTTCCTTGATCATTCGTGGTCGGTGGTCCCGGTGGCCGGAGCCGTGGGGCCACTACTGAGAGTGTCGCTCAGCGCCCGGTGAGGCGCCTGGCGTTTTCCAGGTGGGCGGTGAGCCTCCCCTGGATCCGTACGGTGGCCTCGTCGAGCGCCTTGCGGGTGCGGCGGCCGGAGCCGTCCCCCGCCTCGAAGGCGTCGCCGAAGACGACGTCGACGCGGCCGCGCAGCGGAGGCAGTGCCTTGACCAACCGTCCGCGGCGCTCGGTGCTTCCCAGCACGGCGACCGGGACGATCGGCGCGCCGCTGCGGACGGCGAAGTACGCCAGGCCCGCGCGCAGCGAGGCGAAGTCGCCGTCGCCGCGGGTGCCCTCGGGGAAGATCCCGAGGACGCCGCCCTGCTCCAGGACGCCCAGGGCGTTGCCGATCGCCTGGCGGTCGGTCGAGTCCCGGTCCACCTTCAGCTGCCCGATGCCCTCCAGGAAGCTGCCGAGCGGTCCGACGAACGCCTCCTTCTTGATGAGGAAGTGCACGGGACGCGGGGCGGTGCCCATGAGCATGGGGCCGTCGATGTTGTGCGCGTGGTTGACGGCGAGTATGACGGGGCCGGAGGACGGCACCCGCCAGGCGCCGAGGACGCGCGGCTTCCAGAAGCCGTACATCAGCCCGATGCCGATGCGACGGCCGACGGCGGCGCCCTTCGCGGAGGGCAGGGTCACTTGACGGCCGCCCTCTTCTCCTCGACGAGGGTGACGACGCACTCGATGACCTGGTCCAGGGTGAGGTCGGTGGTGTCGACCTCGACGGCGTCGCCGGCCTTGGCGAGCGGAGAGGTCTTACGGCTGGAGTCGGCCGCGTCCCGCTTGATCAGGGCCTCCTTCGTCGTGTGCACGTCGACGCCCTTGAGCTCGCCGGAACGGCGGGCGGCACGGGCCTCGGGCGAGGCCGTGAGGAAGATCTTCAGGTCGGCGTCGGGCAGGACGGTGGTGCCGATGTCCCGGCCCTCGACGACGATGCCGGCCTCGGCGCCGCGGGCGATGGACCGCTGGAGCTCCGTGATCAGCCTGCGCACCTCGGGGACGGCGCTGACCGCGCTGACCTTGGAGGTGACCTCCTCGGTCCGGATCGGGCCCGAGGCGTCGGCGCCGTCGACGGTGATGGTGGGCCGGGCCGGGTCCGTGCCGGAGACGATGACCGGCTTGGAGGCGGCGTTGGCGACGGCCTCGGCGTCGGTGACGTCGACGCCGTTGCTGATCATCCACCAGGTGATCGCCCGGTACTGGGCACCGGTGTCGAGGTAGCTCAGCCCCAGCTCGGCGGCGACCGCCTTCGAGGTGCTGGACTTGCCCGTGCCGGAGGGCCCGTCGATGGCGACGATCACGGATTCCACGGTGGGAACACCTTCCTGGGGTGAGTGGTAGGGCCCGGCGGGATGCGGGGGACCCCCACAAGGTTACCGAGTCCCGAGCCCCCGCTCGGCCCCGCCCGCACGCTGCCGCACGGGCCCGCGCCTCGCCGGGCGGCGCGTCCCGCGGGACGGTGCCGCCCCGCCACCCGCCGTGTGGGGCCCGCACCCGCCGGGGCGGTACCCACCCCGCGCCCCCGCCCCGTGTGGGCAATCGTCCCGCAGGGCGGGACGGGTGGGCACACGGGACGGCGCCCTCGGCGGCGCCTCCGCCTTACGCGCCTGGACCCGCACCCCCGGTGCGCCGTGCACGGGGTGCGGGTCCAGGCGCGGGAGCCTCTGGCGCCGGCAGGGCGCCGTTCCGTTGTGCCCACCCTCCCCCAAGCTCTCGGCTTCGCTCGAGCAGGGGGGACCCCCCTCGCCCCAGCGGAACGCATGCCCACAACGGGGGCGCGGGGGTGGGCACCGTCCCGGCGGAGCGACTGCCCACAACGGGGGGCGCGGGGTGGGCACCGTCCCGCCGGGCGCAGCCCGCGACGGGGGGCGCGGGCGTGGGCGCCGGCCCGGCAGGTGTGGCCCGGGGCGGGCGGCTCAGCTCGTGCGCAGGGCCCAGCCGCGTTCCTGGAGCGCCGCCCCCAGCACCGCCGCCGCCGAGGGCTCGACCATCAGCTGCACCAGACCCGCCTGCTGCCCCGTCGCGTGCTCGATGCGGACGTCCTCGATGTTGACGCCCGCGCGCCCCGCGTCGGCGAAGATGCGGGCGAGCTCGCCCGGCTGGTCGCTGATGAGGACGGCGACGGTCTCGTAGACGGTCGGGGCGGCACCGTGCTTGCCGGGGACGCGGGCCCGCCCGGCGTTGCCGCGGCGCAGGACGTCCTCGACGCCGGAGGCGCCGTCCCGCCGCTTGTCCTCGTCGGCGGACTGCAGGGACCGCAGGGCGCGGACGGTCTCGTCGAGGTCGGCGGCGACGCCGGAGAGGACGTCGGCGACGGGGCCGGGGTTGGCGGAGAGGATCTCGACCCACATGCGCGGGTCGGAGGCGGCGATGCGGGTGACGTCGCGGATGCCCTGTCCGCAGAGGCGTACGGCGGACTCGTCGGCCTCCTCCAGGCGCGCGGCGACCATGGAGGACACCAGCTGCGGGGTGTGGGAGACGAGGGCGACGGCCCGGTCGTGGGCGTCGGCGTCCATGACGACGGGGACGGCCCGGCAGAGGGCGACGAGCTCCAGGGCGAGGTTGAGGACCTCGGTGTCGGTGTCCCGGGTCGGGGTGAGGACCCAGGGCCGGCCTTCGAAGAGGTCGGCGGTGGCGGCGAGCGGGCCCGAGCGCTCCTTGCCGGACATGGGGTGGGTGCCGATGTACGCCGTGAGGTCGAGGCCCATCGCCTCCAGCTCCCGCTTCGGTCCGCCCTTGACGCTCGCCACGTCGAGGTAGCCGCGGGCCAGGCCGGCCGTCATGGCCTCGGCGAGGGTGGAGGCCACGTGGGCGGGGGGCACGGCGACGATGGCGAGGTCCACCCGGCCCTCGGGCTCCTCGTCGGTGCCCGCGCCGAGCGCGGCGGCCGTGCTGGCGCGTGCCGGGTCGTGGTCGCGCAGGTGGACCGTGACGCCCCGGCCCGCGAGGGCGATGGCGGCGGAGGTGCCGATCAGGCCGGTACCGATGACGAGCGCTGTTCTCACTGGGCGATGTCCTTGCGCAGGGCGGCCGCGGCACCGAGGTAGACGTGCGCGATCCGGGACTTGGGCAGTTCGGTCTCGACGTGGGCGAGGAGCCGGACGACCCTCGGCATCGCACCCTCGATGTCGAGTTCCTGTGCGCAGATCAGGGGGACGTCCAGGATCCCGATGTGCCGGGCCGCGGCGGCGGGGAAGTCGCTGTGCAGATCGGGCGTGGCGGTGAACCAGATGCTGATGAGGTCGTCGGTGGTGAGGCCGTTGCGTTCCAGGACGGCGGTGAGCAGCTCCTCGACCTGCTCGCGCATGTGTCCGGCTTCGTCCCGCTCCAGCTGGACGGCGCCTCGGACCGCTCGTACCGCCACGTCGTGCTCCTTCGCCTGCGTCAGTGCTCCGTTCAGCCTAGTCAGCGGCGGGGTCGCCGCGCCGCGCGGCCCGCCCTGCGAGACGGACGGAGGGCGGGCGACGGCCGCGGTGGGAGCCCCGCGGTCGGCACCGCTGCCGTTCGTCCGGTCGTCCGGTCGTCCGGTACGGAACAGGCCCAATGTCACCCGGACCGGGGTGCCCCGCCACCGGGGTGCGCGGCGGGCGGCACGGCCGTGCGAGGGAGCGGGGCGGCGGGCGCAGGCGTGTTGCGGGTCCCGGGGGCGGGGGCGCGGCCAAGGTGGCGGCATGACCTCACGCCCCACCGCGCGCCGTACCGTCCTGTTGGCCACAGCGGCCCTGACGACGACGGGCTGCGGCTCGAACGACGGGGGTGGCGGCGGTACGCGCACGAACGCGCCGACCACCACCGAAGCGCCCCCGGCCTCCGCCGGGACGTCCCCGGCCGCCACCGGGGCGTCCCCGACCGCCACGGCCGCTCCGAGCGGCGGAGCCCCGCTGGCCAGGACCTCCCAGATCCCGGTCGGCGGCGGCACCGTCTTCCCGAAGGAGAAGGTGGTCGTGACCCAGCCCTCGACGGGCGAGTTCAAGGCGTTCTCCGCGATCTGCACGCATCAGGGGTGCACGGTGAACAAGGTGGCGGACGGCACGATCGACTGTCCCTGTCACGGTTCCAGGTTCCGCGTCGCCGACGGCTCGGTGGCGGCGGGGCCGGCTCCCCGGCCACTGCCCGCCGAACAGATTATTGTCTCGGGGGAAACGATCACCCTGGCGTAATCTGCCCGGCATGACTCCGGACGAGCTGGTGCGCGAGCACACGATCTACACCTGCGTGATGGGCTCGCGCGCCTTCGGTCTGGCGACCGAGGACAGCGACACGGACGTGCGGGGCGTGTACCTCGCCCCGACGCCCCTCTTCTGGCACTTCGACAAGCCCCCGGCGCATGTGGAGGGGCCCGGCGAGGACCAGTTCAGCTGGGAGCTGGAGCGCTTCTGCGAGCTCGCCCTGCGCAACAACCCGAACGTCCTGGAGTGCCTCCACTCCCCCGTCGTCGAGCACGTCGACGACTGGGGCCGTGAGCTCCTCGACCTGCGCGGGGCGTTCCTGTCCCGCCGGGCGCACCAGACCTTCGTCCGGTACGCCGCCGGCCAGCGCCGCAAGCTCGACGCGGACGTCCGCCAGTACGGCCTGCCGCGCTGGAAGCACGCCATGCACCTGCTGCGGCTGCTGACCAGCTGCCGCGATCTGCTGCGCACGGGCGAGCTCCGCATCGACGTCGGCGAGGACCGCGACCGTCTCCTCGCGGTCAAGCGCGGCGAGGTGCCCTGGGCGGAGGTCGAGTCCTGGATGAACCGCCTCCAGGAGGAGGCCGACCGGGCCCACGACACGACCCCCCTCCCCGCCGCCCCGGACGAGCCCCGGATCCAGGACTTCCTGATCCGCGCCCGCCGCGCCTCAGCCCTGGGCGTGCTCTAGCCGGGCCCGTACGACGAGGTCGTGCAGCGCGTCGTGGACGCCCACCGACTCCGGGAGCGCCGAGGCCGCCCGGGCCTCGTCCAGGACGCCGTGCAGGGCCTCCGTCTCGGCCCGTACGGCCTCGGGGTCGACCTCGGCCCGCCCGTGCTCGGCCGCCGCCTTCGCCGCGATGAGCTCGGGCAGCCGCGCGGGGGCCTCGGCCACCTCTCCCACCAGGGTCGGCAGATGGGCCTGCACCTCGCCGGAGCGCATCAGATGGATGCCGGTGAGCAGCGCCCGGTAGGTGTAGAGCAGCGGCTTGAGCTCGCCGCTGCTCTCGTAGAGCCGCCACTGCGTCCCGGCGAAGCCCCGGTAGTGGTGGGCGTGGTGGCGGGTGAGCAGCTCCGGCACGAGCGAGACGAGCTCGGCGTGGGTCTCCGTCGTGTGCGCCACGAGCGGGGAGGTGAGCTGCTCCAGGACGTAGCCGTTGCGGCGCAGCATCAGCCGCGCGAACTTCCGCAGGTCGTGGGTGACGAGGTCCATCTCGACGCCGTCCCGGTCCCACATCCGGCTGCGGGTCTCCTCCGGTTCGCGCAGGCCGACGAGGGCGTCCACGGGCAGCAGGTGCGCACCGCGCAGGTCCACGTCCGAGTCGCGGGACGGGAAGCCGTACAGGTGCGCGCCGGAGACGGTCGCGAAGAGCAGGGGGTCGGGCTGTTCCGCGACGACGGCGGAGAGGTCGCGGTCCGGGTCCAGGGTGAGGGTCACGGCTCACGCGTCCCAGAGCGCGCCGAAGGTCAGCAGGTCGCTGCGGTACTCGACGCGCTCCGCCCACTCCTTCGGCCAGGCGTCCGCGCCGAGGTGGGCGCCGGCGAAGGCGCCCGCGAGGGCGGCGATCGAGTCGGAGTCGCCGCGGGTGCAGGCGGCGCGGCGAAGCGCCGTGAGGGGCTCGTCGGGGAAGAGCAGGAAGCAGAGCAGCCCGGTCGCGAGGGCCTCCTCGGCGATCCAGCCGTCGCCGGTGTACGTGCAGGGGTCGAGCTCCCGGTCGGCCGTGCGCTGGACGGCGTCGAGGCGCTCCAGGACGGCGAGGCACTCGTCCCAGCCGCGCTCGATGAAGTGGAGGGCGCTGGGGTCCTGCGAGCGGGTCCACAGGTCGCCGAGCCAGTGCTCGTGGTAGCGGGAGCGGTTCTCGTAGGCGTACGAGCGCAGCTGTCCGACGAGCCCGGTCGGGTCCACGCCCTGCGCGAGCAGGTACACGGCGCGGGCGGTGAGGTCGGAGGCGGCGAGCGCGGTGGGGTGACCGTGGGTCAGGCCCGACTGGAGCTGCGCGGCGCCGGCCCGCTGCTCCTCGCCGATCCCGGGGACGAGCCCGATGGGCGCGACGCGCATGTTGGCGCCGCAGCCCTTGGAGTGGATCTGGCTGGCGTCCTGCCAGGGCACGTCGGTCATCAGCAGCCGACAGGCGGCCAGGCAGGTGTTGCCGGGGGCCCGGTTGTTCTCCGGGGAGCGGTACCAGTCGACATACTCCTCCCGCAGCGGCCGGACGAGCCGCTCCGGGGCGAGCACGCCCCGGTCCATGGCGGTGCGGATGCCGCGGGCGAAGGCGAGGGTCATCTGGGTGTCGTCGGTGACGCGGCCGTTCTCGGGAAGCGCCATCTCCCGCCACGGGCCGTACCAGCTGATGATCAACGGCACGTCGCTGAACTCCGTGGGCCGGCCCAGCGCGTCCCCGAGCGCCAGCCCGATCAGGGAGCCGGTCGCGGCCTGCTTGGTGGCGGTGCGGGCGAGGTTCATGCGGGGCGTCCTTCCGGTCGCAGGAGAGGCGGGTGGAGGGCCGTGGCCCCGCCCGCCCGGTAGAGAGCGGCCGGTTTCCCCCGTCCGCCGGTGAGGCGCGGCGGTCCTTCCACGGCCTGGACGAAGCCGGGCGTGGTGAGGACCTTGCGCCGGAAGTTGGGGCGGTCGAGTTCGACGCCCCAGACCGTCTCGTAGACCTGCCGCAGCTCGCCGAGGGTGAACTCGGGCGGGCAGAAGGCGGTCGCGAGGCAGGTGTACTCGAGCTTGGCGCCGACCCGTTCGTGGGCGTCGGCGAGGATCCGGTCGTGGTCGAAGGCGAGCCGGCCGTGCGTCCCGTACGGGATCCAGCGGGCCTGGGCCGCGTCGCCGCCGCCGCGCGGTTCGGGGGGGTCGGGGACGAGCGCGGTGAAGGCGACGGAGACGACCCGCATCCTCGGGTCGCGGTCGGGTTCGGTGTAGGTGCGGAGCTGTTCGAGGTGGAGGCCGGCGACGGTGGCCTCGGAGAGCCCGGTCTCCTCGGCGAGTTCGCGGCGGGCGGCCCGCTCGGCGGACTCCTGGGGCAGGACGAATCCGCCGGGCAGGGCCCAGGCCCCGGCGTACGGCTCCTGGCCGCGCTCGACGAGCAGGACGTGGAGGCGTTCCTCGCGGACGGTGAGGACGGCGAGGTCGACGGTGACGGCGAACGGCACGAAGGCGTACGGGTCGTAGCCCTCGGGGGCCCGGTGGTCGGTCATCGGCGCTCCGGCAGGGGGTCGGCGAGGTGCCAGCCCTCGGCGAGCAGCGCGTCGACGGCGGCGACGGCGGTCGCGAGCCGCTCCTCGTGGGGGCCGGTGAGGACGGCGGTGCGGCGGCCGGTGTGGGCGAGCTGGGTGAGGAAGCGGGCGGTCATCCAGGGCCGCAGGTGTTCCCCGTCGCGCAGTCCGTCGTCCTCGAAGTCGACGCCCCGGTGGTCGGTGAGCAGCCAGAGGTGCTGTCGGCCGAGGGCGGCGATCTCGCCGGTGGCGCGGCTGGTGGTGCCCATGTAGCGCTCGTGCCAGATGGTGGTGGCGAAGGCGTCGGTGTCGCAGAAGAGGACGGGTGAGCCGTCCCGGGCGGCCTCCTCCTCCAGTTCGGCCTGGCGCTGGGCGATGACGGGGAAGTCGGAGGAGCGGAAGGCGACCTCGGACCAGTCGGCGCCGGGGCGTTCGGCGCGGAGTTCGGCGAGTTTGAGTTCGCTGTACTCGCGCCCGTACTCCGGTACGTATCGCGTGCGGGCCCAGACGCCGCCGCGCCGCCGGTAGTGGTCGGCGAGGGCGAGGGCCATGGTGGTGGTGCCGGTGGACTCGGCGCCGAGGACGACGATCCGGCGGGTGAGCGCGGCCCGCACCGGTGCTTCCAGGAAGTCCCAGCAGCCGGCGGGGTCCGCGCGGACGGCGGTGCCGGAGACGGGGTGGCGGGCGCGCTCCTGGTCGACGAGGACGGACGCGGCGCCGAAGCGGCGGCCGAGCTCCTCCCCGTACGGCTCCGAGGTGAAGACGGCGTCGACGCGTTCGGGCACGGCGGCCCGGAAGACGGCCATGTGGGCGGCCCACACGTCGGGGTCCCGCAGGTCGACGGGGATGTCGTCGACGGCGCCGACGACGAGGACGTCGGGGTGGATCTCGCGCATCCAGGCGACCCGGTCCTCCAGGGGGATGCTCTCCACGGAGGAGGCGCAGACGAGGACGGTGAGGCGCTCGCACCGGTCGCGGGCGGTGCGGACGAGGTGGTGGTGGCCGGCGTGCGGCGGATAGAACTTGCCGAGGACGAGGCCGTGGCCGTAGCGCTTCACGCGGCCGCTCCCGCCGGTCGGGGGGAGCCCGCGAGGTCCCTGGTCCAGCCGCGCAGGCCGACGGCGCAGAGCGTCATGAAGCCGACGTACAGCAGGGAGGTCAGGTAGAGCCCCTTGTAGGCGTAGAGCGGTACGTAGACGACGTCGGCGGCGATCCAGAGCCACCAGGACTCCAGCCGCTTGCGGCACTGGCCGTAGGTCGCCGTCAGGGAGAGCGCGGTGGTGAGGGCGTCCCAGAAGGGGACGGTCGAGTCGGTGACGCGGTCGAGGAGCAGGGTGAGGAGGAGGGTCCCCACCGCCCCCGCCGTGAGCAGCCACGTCCACTCGGTGCGCGTGGTGCGGCACACCGGGAGGTCGTCGGAGCCTGGTCCACCCCCGTGGGTCCAGGTCCACCAGCCGTACGCGGCGAGGGCGATGAAGACGATCTGGAGGCCGGCGTCGGCGTAGAGCCCGGCCTGGGTGAAGAGGAGCACGAAGAAGAGGTTGTTGGCGATGCCGATGGGCCAGTTGGCGACGTGCTGGCGGGCGACGAGCCAGACGCAGAGGGCTCCGCTGCCGAATCCCAGGACCTCGGTCCAGCTGACCGGGGTGTCCAGGACGGTGAGGAGCGGCTGCTGCAAGGGTTCGAGTATGTCTGCGAGGCTCACGCCCGCCTCCTTAAGAGTCATCCTGACTATAAAGGTCGGCGTACCGCCGCCACAAGCCCCGTCCCGGACGCGACGAAGCCCGTGACCGCCGGGCGGTCACGGGCTTCGTCGGTGGAGCGGGGGCCTTACATGCCGACTTCCTTCATCAGCATGCCGACCTCGGTGTTGGTCAGACGGCGCAGCCAGCCCGACTTCTGGTCGCCCAGGGCGATCGGGCCGAAGGCGGTGCGGACCAGCTTCTCGACCGGGAAGCCCGCCTCGGCGAGCATCCGGCGCACGATGTGCTTGCGGCCCTCGTGCAGGGTGACCTCGACCAGGTAGTTCTTGCCGGTCTGCTCGACCACGCGGAAGTGGTCGGCGCGGGCGTAGCCGTCCTCCAGCTGGATGCCGTCCTTCAGGCGGCGGCCGACCTCGCGGGGCAGCGGGCCGGTGATGGCGGCCAGGTAGGTCTTCTTCACGCCGTACTTCGGGTGCGTGAGGCGGTGGGCCAGCTCGCCGTGGTTGGTGAGCAGGATGATGCCCTCGGTCTCCGTGTCGAGCCGGCCGACGTGGAACAGCCGGGTCTCGCGGTTGGTGACGTAGTCGCCGAGGCACTGGCGACCGTCGGGGTCCTCCATGGTGGAGACGACGCCGGACGGCTTGTTCAGCGCGAAGAAGAGGTACGACTGGGTGGCGACGGTCAGGCCGTCCACCTTGATCTCGTCCTTCTCCGGGTCGACGCGCATGCCCTGCTCGAGGACGATCTCGCCGTTGACCTCGACGCGGGCCTGCTCGATGAGCTCCTCGCAGGCGCGTCGCGAGCCCATGCCGGCGCGGGCGAGGACCTTCTGCAGCCGCTCGCCCTCCTGCTCGGCGCCGGGGAAGGTCTTGGGGGTCTTGATCTCGGGCTTGCCGGCGTACCGCTCCCGGTTGCGCTCCTCCGTGCGGGCGTCGTACTCGCGCGAGCGGGCGGGCGCCGTACGGCCGCCGCCGCGCTGCGGGGACTGCCGGGGGCCGCCCTTGGCGCCACCGCGTGCGGCCTCGCCGCGGCCGCGCTTGGGGCCGTCCGAGGAGGGGCTGTACCGCTCGTCGTAGGTGCGCTCCTCCGGACGGGCCTTGCGCGGGCTGGAGCCGGTCGGCCGCCCGCCGCCCTGGCCGGGACGTCCGCCGCCGCCCTGCCCCGGACGCCCGCCGCCCTGGCCGGGGCGTCCGCCGCCCTGGCCGGGACGCCCGCCGCCCTGGCCCTGCCGGTCGTCGCGGCCGTTGCCGGCGCCGCGGTAGTTCCCGCGCCCGCCGCCACCGCCGCTGTTGCCGCGGCCGCCGCCGCTGCCGCCGCGGCCGCCGCTGTTGCCACCACGGCTCCCGCCGTTGTTTCCGCTGCTGTTCCTGCCGCTGCTGCTTCGCATCAAAGTTCCGTCTTGTCGTCTACGTCTGCGTCCGGGTCGAACGACGGGACGCCTTCCAGGGAGTCCGGCTCGACCGCCTCGGCCTCGGGGAGGAAGGGGGCGAGTTCGGGGAGTTCGTCCAGGCCTCGCAGGCCCATCCGCTCCAGGAAGTAGTTCGTCGTCCTGTACAGGATCGCACCTGTTTCGGGTTCCGCGCCCGCCTCCTCCACCAGACCCCGCTGGAGGAGGGTCCGCATCACGCCGTCGCAGTTGACTCCGCGGACCGCGGAGACCCGGGAACGGCTGACCGGCTGGCGGTAGGCGACGACCGCGAGGGTCTCCAGGGCCGCCTGGGTGAGCCGCGCCTGCCGCCCCTCCAGGACGAAGGCCTCGACGGCCGGGGCGAAGGCGGCGCGGGTGTAGTAGCGCCACCCCCCGGCGACCCTCCGCAGCTCGAAGCCGCGGCCCTGGGCGGTGTACTCCTCGGCCAGCTCGTGCAGGGCGTCGGCCACCTCGCGCGGGGCGCGCTCCAGGACCTTGGCGAGGTGTTCCTCGGTGGCGGGCTCGTCGACGACCATGAGGACGGCTTCGAGGGCGGGCTTGAGGTCGCTCACGCGGTGGCCTCCTGGTCGAATTCGTCGGTCACGGCCGCGGACGGGTCGGTCTCCCCGCCGGTCCAGGAGACCGTGAGGTCCCCGAGGGCGGTCTCCTGGTCGAGGGCGACGGCCTTCTCCCGGTAGAGCTCCAGGAGGGCGAGGAAGCGGGCGACGACGGTGAGGGTGTCGCCAGCGTCCTCGATCAGCTCCCGGAAGACGGCCGAGCCGCGCTCGCGGAGCAGGGCGACGACCACCGCGGCCTGGTCCCGGACGCTGACGAGCGGGGCGTGGATGTGGTCGACGTACACCTGGGGCTCGGGCTTGGGCTGCATGGCCTTGGCGGCGAGCCTGGCGAAGCCCTCGGCGCCGATGGAGATGACGACCTCGGGGAGCAGCTCGGCGTGGTGCGGTTCGAGTCCGACGGTACGGGGGTGGCGGTGGCCCTCGGCCTCCCAGCGCTCCTCGAAGATCTCGGCGATCCGCTTGTACGCGCGGTACTGGAGGAGCCGGGCGAAGAGCAGGTCGCGGGCCTCCAGGAGGGCGAGGTCGGCCTCGTCCTCCACCTCGGCGGCGGGGAGCAGCCGGGCGGCCTTCAGGTCGAGGAGGGTGGCGGCGACGACGAGGAACTCGGTGGTCTGGTCGAGGTCGCCGTCGGGCCCGAGGGCCCGCAGGTGCGCCATGAACTCGTCGGTGACCCGGGAGAGGGCGACCTCGGTGACGTCGAGCTTGTGCTTGGTGATCAGCTGGAGGAGCAGGTCGAAGGGCCCCTCGAAGTTCGAGAGCCGCACGGTGAACCGCCCGTCCCCGCCCTCGGCCGCCCCACCGCCGGACGCCTCCGGGGAGGCGGGCGCTTCCGGGGCCTCCGGGGTCTCGGGGGCTTCCAGAGCCTCCCGGGTCTCGGGCGCCTCCCGGGTCCCCCGGGTCCCGGGCGCCTCCGGGGCCGCGGGGGCCTCTAGGACCTCCGGGGCCTCCCGGGTCCCAGACACCCCCGGGGCCTCAGGCACCTCTCGGACCTCGGGTGCCCCTGGAGCCTCCGGGGCATCGGTCGGAGGGGCGGGTGCGGACGCCGTCCCCCGTGTCCCGCCCGGGCCGCGGCCCAGGGGGCGGCGGCCCGGCGGGCGGGACGTTTCGTCAGGGGCGTGGTGCATGGAGGTCCAGGGGGAACGAGGAGGACGGCAGCCCGCAGGCTACCGTCAGCGGCCGCGCAGGCGGCGGACGAGGATGCTCGCGTCGCCGCGGGACTCCAGGTCCGCCAGGACGACCGCGACGGCCTCCCGGACGATCCGGCCCCGGTCGACGGCGAGGCCGTGCTCACCGCGCAGCACGAGCCGGGCGTGCTCCAGGTCCATCAGCTCCTCGGCGGAGACGTAGACCGTGATCTTCTCGTCGTGGCGCTCGCGGCCGCTGGGCCGCCGGTTCGTGGTGCGGCCGCCGCGCCGCCGGGCCGCCGCGGGGGCGGGCACCTGGGCGCCGGGCGCGGCCTTGGGGGCCGGTCCCTCGGGCTCGGCGGTCCGGGCCCGCGGTTCCGCGGCCTCGGAGCCCGCCGGGGCGTGCTCCGCGGGTCCCTCGGCCGCCGCCGTGTCGCTCTCGGCGGCCGGTGCCGGGACGGCCCGGCGGGGTGCGGACGCCTGGAGCGCCGTCCCCCCGGTCGTACGGAAGAGTTCGTCGGCTCCGGGCAGACTCACTCGGCGTGACACCGGGCGAGCACCTCCCTGGCGAGCTGACGGTAGGCGGCGGCGCCCACGGAGTTGGAGGCGTACGTGGTGATGGGCTCGCCGGCGACCGTGGTCTCCGGGAAGCGCACGGTCCGCCCGATGACCGTGTGGTACACGTGGTCGTCGAAGGCCTCGACGACGCGCGCGAGGACCTCGCGGCTGTGCACGGTCCGGGAGTCGTACATCGTGGCGAGGATGCCGTCGAGCTCCAGCTCGGGGTTGAGCCGCTCCTGGACCTTCTCGATGGTCTCGGTGAGCAGCGCGACTCCGCGCAGCGCGAAGAACTCGCACTCCAGCGGCACGATGACCTTGTGAGCCGCCGTCAGGGCGTTCACGGTCAGCAGGCCGAGCGAGGGCTGACAGTCGATCACGATGTAGTCGTAGTCGTTCATCAGCGGCTTCAGGGCGCGCTGGAGCGTGGACTCGCGCGCGACCTCGCTGACCAACTGGACTTCGGCGGCCGAGAGGTCGATGTTGCTCGGCAGCAGGTCCATGTTGGGCACGGCGGTCTTGAGGAGCACCTCGTCCGCCGACATGCCCCGCTCCATGAGCAGGTTGTAGACGGTGAGGTCGAGCTCCATCGGGTTCACGCCGAGGCCGACCGACAGGGCTCCCTGCGGGTCGAAGTCGACGAGCAGCACCCGTCGTCCGTACTCGGCGAGCGCGGCGCCCAGGTTGATGGTCGACGTGGTCTTGCCGACGCCGCCCTTCTGGTTGCACATCGCGATGATCTTCGCGGGTCCGTGGTCGGTCAGGGGACCCGGGATCGGGAAGTACGGCAGGGGCCGTCCGGTGGGGCCGATCCGCTCGCGGCGCTGGCGGGCAGCGTCGGGTGCGAGGGTGGCCGCGTACTCCGGATCGGGCTCGTACTCGGCGTCGGGGTCGTAGAAGTGCCCCTCGGGCACCTCGTCGTAGGCGGCGAAGTGGGTGGACTCTCGGCCCATCTCGTTGCCGGCCGTGGCGTTCACGTGTAGGCCGTCCATCGTCTTCATCGTGTGGGCACTCGTCATGGGCTGGTGCGTCGCGAAGGTCCGCACCGCGACGGAGCCGATCGGGGCACCTGGCGCACCGCTCCCGGGAGTAAATGTCGACTCATTCACAAGTCGTCTTACCTCCTTGGATGTGACCAGGAACATTTATCGATAGGTCAGCGTGGCACCATGCCGACGGTTGGCGACTCTATGGCGTGTCACCGGTCCGCAGCAACACAATCCGCCGGACCCGGCCCGATGTGTCGGCAACCGAACACGTCTCTGTCAAGGGTGCGCAGGCATGCATCCGCACGTTTCAGGGGTGTGCGAAACGGTTAAACAGTTACGTTCGAGGCGAGTTGCCCGAACGTTTCGGCGGCCCCGGAGACACGACCGGCCGGACCTTGTCGAACAAGGTCCGGCCGGGTGCGTGATATTGACGGCACGCGTTGACGGGGACGGCGTCAGCGGGCCTTCGGAGGTCAGGCCAGGAGGCCGGAGAGCTCGACGTGCTCGAGGCCGTGCGCCTCGGCGACCTCCTTGTAAACCACCTTGCCGTCATGGGTGTTGAGGCCCAGGGCGAGGGCGGGGTCACGGCGCAGCGCCTCGACCCAGCCGTTGTTCGCCAGCGACACGATGTAGGGCAGCGTGGCGTTGGTGAGGGCGTAGGTGGAGGTGTTCGGGACGGCGCCCGGCATGTTGGCCACGCAGTAGAAGACCGAGTTGTGGACCTGGAAGGTCGGCTCGGCGTGGGTGGTCGGGTGGGAGTCCTCGAAGCAGCCGCCCTGGTCGATCGCAATGTCGACAAGGACACTTCCGGGCTTCATCTTGGCGACGAGCTCGTTGGTGACCAGCTTCGGGGCCTTGGCGCCCGGGATGAGGACGGCACCGACGACGAGGTCGGCCTCGATGACGGCCTTCTCCAGCTCGAAGGCGTTGGAGACGATCGTCTTGACCTTCGTGCCGAAGATCTTGTCGGCCTCGCGGAGCTTGTTGATGTCCTTGTCGAGCAGGGTCACGTGGAAGCCCAGGCCGATGGCGATCTGCACGGCGTTCCAGCCGGAGACGCCGCCGCCGATGACGACGCACTCGCCGGCGTGGGTGCCGGGGACGCCGCCGGGGAGGACGCCGCGGCCGCCGGCCGAGCGCATCAGGTGGTAGGCGCCGACCTGCGGGGCCAGGCGGCCCGCGACCTCGGACATCGGGGCGAGCAGCGGGAGCGCGCGGTTCGCGGTCTCGACCGTCTCGTACGCGATGGCGGTGGTGCCGGACTCCAGGAGCGCGTCCGTGCACTCCCGGGAGGCGGCGAGGTGCAGGTAGGTGAAGAGCGTCTGGTCCTTGCGGAGGCGGTGGTACTCCTCCGCGATCGGCTCCTTGACCTTGAGGAGCAGGTCGGCGGTGGCCCAGACCTCGTCGGCGGTGGCGAGGATCTCGGCGCCGGCGGCGACGTACTCCTCGTCCGTGATCGAGGAGCCGACACCGGCGTTCTGCTCGATGAAGACCTGGTGGCCGTGGCGGACGAGCTCGTGGACACCGGCAGGGGTGATGGCCACGCGGAACTCGTTGTTCTTGACCTCGCGGGGGATGCCGACCTTCATCGTCGATCACGGTCCTTGAATCAGGGGGATAACTGGGGCACTGCGATACATACCCGGATGCGCTACGGCGCACCGGGACAGACCACGTTCGAACGCGGCTCACCCAGTCTAATGAAGGAGTTTCCCCTGTCTAGCCTTTCAAAGCACTAATCTTCGACGGAGCCACTGCGGATTTCGTAGGCCGCCGGTTCCGTTTCCAGCAGTCTCTCGGCCGCCGACCGGTGCAGCCCCGCCGCCGCGGGGTCGCCGAGCCGGTCGAGGGTGTCCGCCAGCCGCAGCTGGAGCGCGGCCTGGAGCCGGGTGTCCTGGGCCCGGCGGGCCCACTCCACCGCCTCCTCGCAGGTCCGCAGGGATTCCTCGGGCCGCCCGGCGTACTCCTGGACCCGGGCCGCCTCGCTCAACGCCCGTGCGTAGCCCGGGAGATCGGAGAGCCTCCGGTAGCCGGCCGCGGCGGCCCGCCAGCTCCGCAGGGCCTCCCCGTACCGCCCCGCATAGGTCTGCACCGCTCCGAGGCGGCCGTACAGCCGGGCCTGGTCGGCGCGCTCGTCCCGGGCGAGGCGCTGGGCGAGCGCCCGTCCGTACCAGTCGCCGGCCCGCTGCCAGTCCCCCAGCTCCTGATACGAGCCACCTACGGATTCCATTGCGCGACCGGTCGCGTACGGGTCATTTGCTTCGCGTCCGGCATCCAAAGCCGACCGATATCGCAGCAGGGCCTCCTTCGTCCTGCCGGTCCTGGCATCCAGATCGGCCAGGTTGAGGAGGGCCGCGGCCCGCTCCCGGTGCAGCCCTCGCCGCTCGGCCACGTCCAGGACCAGCCGGTGCAGGCCGTACAGCTCGGGAGCGGCGGCCTCCGCGCCCCGGTGCGCGGCGAGCGCCCTGACCAGGGAGGCCACCAGGCGGCGCGCGAGGGTGTCGAGCTCGCCGTCCGCGACGGCCAGGCGGGCGGAGGCCAGGAGTACGGCCTGCCGGGAGTCCAGCCAGGCCGCGCCCGCGGCCGCGTTCGGGAAGCGCAGCGCGCGCGGGAGCCCGGCCAGCTTCCGGCGGGCCGGCGAGCCCTCGGGTTCGGTGACCGCGCGGCAGGACTGGAGGAGCCGCACGGTCCGCTCCAGCATCCGGGCCCGGGCGAGCTGCACCTCGGCGGGCCGGTCGCGCTCCTCCAGCTGGGCGCGAAGGAGGGGGACGAGGTGCGCGCGCACCTCGTACTGTCCGTCCTCGCCGGCCGAGACGAGCCCCAGGGCGGCGAAGTCGGCGAGGGTGGTCGCGGCCGCCGAGACCGAGCAGCCGGCCAGGGCGGAGGCGGTGTGGGCGTCGGCCCGGCCCAGCGGGGCCAGGGCGAGGAATCGCAGTATCCGGGCGGCCGTGGCGGGCAGCGCCTCGTGTGCGAGCAGGAAGGTCCGGGTGAGCGGGTCGCCGCTCAGCCCCCGCAGCCGCTTGGCGAGGTCGGCGACCGAGGCCTTCGGCTTCGTGGAGAGCCAGCCGCCGGCGAGGACGACCGCGGCGGGCAGTCCCCCGCACTCCTCGACGAGGGCCTCGGCGGCCTGCGGGTCCACGGTGACGCGGACGGAGCCGGTGAAGGACGTCAGCAGCTCGATGGCCGACTTGGGGTCGAGTCCGCCGAGGGTGCAGGGCCGGACGTCCGGGATGCCGGTGAGCGGCCCCCGGGCGACCCCGACGACCAGGGCATCGGGGTTGTCGGGGATGAGGGGGTCGGCCTGCTCGGCGTCGACGGCGTCGTCCAGGAGCAGGACGGCCCGGCGGTCGGCCAGGGCGTTCCGGACGAGCTCGGTCAGCTCGTCCTCGCCGGCCCCCGGGGGTTCGGCGACCCCGAGCGCGGCGAGGAGCTCCTGGGCGGCCCGCGCGGTGGGGACGGGCTCGCCGCCGGGCTCGGTGAGCCGCGCCCGGAAGACTCCGTCCGGGTAGCGGTCGGCGAGCCCGGCGGCCAGCTCCTCTGCGAGGGCCGTCCGCCCGGAGCCGGGCTTGCCGGCGATGAGCAGGACCCGGGCGCGGGGGGCCTTGCGGCCGGTGAGGGTGTCGAGGCCGGTCCGCTCGATGTCGGCACGCAGGGCCTTCAACTCCCGCTGCCGGCCGAAGAACTGACGGCCGCCGGCCGCCGCCACCGCCTGATCCGTCACGGGCCACGCTCCCGTCCACCTGCGCACGAGCCGATCCCGCGGGGGGCTCCGCACGGGCGATTCCGAGCGTAGTTCAGGGCGGGAGGGGGACTTGGCGGAGCAGGGCGGAGGAATCCCCTGATCGGATCAACACATCTTCACACCGGTAGCCCTTTCCGCCGAACCGGCACGGCGCCGGCCTTCGGCTCCCGGCCCCGGGGGCTATGCCTCGAAGGGGCGGGCCGGCCACGGCGCGGTGGCCGGACGGAGCGCGTCGAGGCCGCCCTCCTCCGCCCGCGCCGCCGCCAGCGAGAGGACACCCACCACCAGGCAGTTGTTGTGCAGCTCCCCCGCCAGCGCCCCCCGCACCAGCTCGGGCAGCGGCACCCGCGCCAGCTCCATGTCCGCCTCCTCCTCGGAGACCTCGAAGCGCTCGCCCTCCGCCTCCGCGAGGTCCCGCGCCAGGAAGATCCGTACGGCCTCGTCGCAGCCGCCGGGCGTGGTGTAGACGTCGGTGAGGACCCGCCAGTCGTCGGCCTTGACGTGCGCCTCCTCGTACAGCTCGCGCTGGGCGGCGTGCAGCGGGTTCTCGCCGGGCACGTCCAGGAGCCCGGCGGGGATCTCCCAGAGCTTCTGCCGTACGGGGTGCCGGTACTGCCGGAGGACGACCACGCGGTCCTCCTCGTCCAGGGCGAGGACGGCCACGGAGCCGGGGTGGACCTGGTAGTCACGGCGGTGGACCGAGCCGTCCGGCATGACCACGTCGTCCGTGCGGACACTCGTCTTGTTTCCCTTGAAGGGGGTGGCGGTGGCGACGACCTGCCACTCCTCCGGGGTGTCCTGCACCTTCATCAGTAGTCCTCTCGTACGAAAACCGGGGCACGGCCCCCGGAAGGGAGCCGTACCCCGGCAACGTTAACGCGCCGTGCTACTTGCCCGTCTTGCGCTCCACGGCCGCCTTCACCAGGCCCGCGAAGAGCGGGTGCGGGCGGGTCGGGCGGGACTTCAGCTCCGGGTGCGCCTGGGTGGCGACCAGGTAGGGGTGGATCTCCTTCGGGTACTCGACGAACTCGACGAGCTTGTTGTCCGGGGAGGTGCCGGAGAAGACCAGGCCGGCCTTCTTCTCCAGCTCCGCGCGGTAGGCGTTGTTCACCTCGTAGCGGTGGCGGTGGCGCTCCTCGACGTACGGCTCGTCGGCGTAGGTCTCGCGGACGACCGAGCCCTCGGCGAGCTTCGCCGGGTAGAGGCCCAGGCGCATCGTTCCGCCCAGGTCGCCGGCGCCCTCGACGTACGCCAGCTGCTCCTCCATCGTGGAGACGACGGGGTGCGCGGTGGCGGGGTCGAACTCGGTGGAGTTGGCCTCGGGGATGTCGGCCAGGTTGCGGGCGGCCTCGATCACGATGCACTGCAGGCCGAGGCAGATGCCGAGCAGCGGCACCTTGTTCTCGCGGGCGTACTGGATCGCGCCGACCTTGCCGGACACGCCGCGGTCGCCGAAGCCACCGGGGATGAGGATGCCGTCGACGTCGCCGAGCTGCTTGGCGGCGCCCGCCGGGGTCTTGCAGTCGTCGGAGGTGACCCACTTGACCTTGACCCGGGCGCGGTTGGCGAAGCCGCCGGCGCGCATGGCCTCGGTGACCGACAGGTAGGCGTCGGGCAGGTCGATGTACTTGCCGACGAGCGCGACCGTGACCTCGTGCTCCGGGTTGTGGACGCGGTCCAGGAGGTCCTCCCAGACGGTCCAGTCCACGTCGCGGAAGGGCAGGTCGAGCTTGCGGACGACGTAGGCGTCCAGGCCCTCGGTGTGCAGGACCTTCGGGATGTCGTAGATCGACGGGGCGTCGATGGCGGCGACGACCGCGGCCTCGTCGACGTCGCACATCAGCGAGATCTTGCGCTTGATGGCGGTGGGGACCTCGCGGTCGGCGCGCAGCACGATCGCGTCGGGCTGGATGCCGATGTTGCGCAGGGCGGCGACGGAGTGCTGGGTCGGCTTGGTCTTCAGCTCGCCGGAGGGGCCGATGTAGGGCAGCAGCGAGATGTGGACGACGAAGACGTTGTCGCGGCCGACCTCGTGGCGGACCTGGCGGACGGTCTCCAGGAAGGGCAGCGACTCGATGTCGCCGACCGTGCCGCCGACCTCGGTGATGACGACGTCGACGTCGTCCGTCGCCATGCGGCGGATGCGGCCCTTGATCTCGTTGGTGATGTGCGGGATGACCTGCACGGTGTCACCGAGGTACTCGCCGCGCCGCTCCTTGGCGATGACCTGCGAGTAGACCTGGCCGGTGGTGACGTTGGCCGAGCCGTCGAGGTCGACGTCGAGGAAGCGCTCGTAGTGGCCGATGTCCAGGTCGGTCTCGGCGCCGTCGTTGGTGACGAACACCTCGCCGTGCTGGAAGGGGTTCATCGTGCCCGGGTCGACGTTCAGGTACGGGTCGAGCTTCTGCATCGTGACCCGCAGACCGCGGGCCTTGAGGAGCGCACCCAGGCTGGAGGCGGTGAGGCCCTTGCCGAGGGAGGAGGCGACACCCCCGGTGACGAAGATGTGCTTGGTCGTCGTGGTGTTGGGCGGCATCGCCAAGAGGGGGCTCCCGTGGTCGCGTTCTGGAAGTGCGTACCGGCTGCCCCTCCGGAAGAATCGGGGGGTGCCGTCGCTGCGGTTTCGGGGTCCTCGGCTGTCGCCGTTTCCCACCGGTCCACGGGGTACCAGGGTATCAGCGACATCGGGAGACCGCTTCCGGCCACACGCGGCAGTCGGGTGTTCACAGACGGCTACGGGGCCGTCGGGGAGGGGGAAAGCCGCAGCTCACCCGTGTGGAGCAGCGCGTCGTCCGCGTGATCACCAAGGTCACCGGGCCGCCGCGTATTCTGCTCGCACATCGCCCGCCCCCCAGCAGGTCGCCGCATCCCGCACACTGGCCTGGTTGACCCATCGCGCGCATGAAGCGCATCCGTAGCAAGCGCCCCACGGGGCGGACGTGGCCGTTCGACTGGAGTGAAGCACGTGGCCGGGCGTATCGAGGATTACGCACTCATCGGAGACATGCAGACGGCTGCCCTGGTGTGCCGGGACGGCAGCGTCGACTGGCTGTGTCTCCCCCGCTTCGACTCGCACGCGATCTTCGCCGGTCTACTCGGCACGGAGGAGCACGGGTTCTGGCGGGTGGGCCCGGCGGGTCCCGCCGACGCGGAACCGGCCCCCGCCGACCGGCGCCGCTACCGGGGCGACTCGCTGATCCTGGAGTCCGAGTGGGACACCCCGCGCGGCACGGTCCGGGTGACCGACTTCATGCCGCCGCGCGACGGCGCGCCGCAGCTGATCCGGATCGTCGAGGGCGTCTCGGGGCGGGTGCGGATGCGTTCCTCGCTGCGGATGCGGTTCAGCTACGGCCGGGTCGTGCCGTGGGTGCACAAGGTCGGGGAGCGCACGGTCGCGGTCGCCGGGCCCGACTCGGTGTGGCTGGACACCGCCGTGGAGACCCACGGCAAGGACCTGACGACGTACTCCGACTTCACGGTCACGCCCGGCGAGCGGATCGCCTTCACGCTCTCCTGGCAGCCCTCCCACAAGGAGCCGCCCGCGCTGCCGGACCCGGAGGGCGCGCTGGAGGCGACCGCCGACTTCTGGCGCGAGTGGGTCGAGCACTGCACGTACCACGGCCCCTACCGGGAGGCCGTGGTCCGCTCGCTGATCACCCTGAAGGCGCTGACGTACGCGCCGACCGGCGGGATCGTCGCCGCGCCGACGACCTCGCTGCCGGAGGAGATCGGCGGCGTCCGCAACTGGGACTACCGCTACACCTGGCTGCGGGACGCGGCGATCACCCTCTCCTCGATGCTCCGCACCGGCTACCGCGAGGAGGCCCGCGCCTGGCGGGACTGGCTGCTCCGCGCCGTCGCGGGCGACCCGGAGAACCTGCAGATCATGTACGGCATCGCGGGCGAGCGGGAGCTCGGCGAGGCGGAGCTCGACTGGCTGCCGGGGTACGAGAACTCCGGCCCGGTCCGGGTCGGCAACGGCGCCGCGAACCAGCTCCAGCTGGACGTCTACGGCGAGGTCACGGAGGCCCTCCACCTCGCGCACATGACGGGCCTGTCCCGCAACGACTACGCCTCCCTGCTCCAGATCAAGCTGATCAACTACCTGGAGACCCACTGGAACCAGCCCGACGAGGGCATCTGGGAGGTGCGCGGCCCGCGCCGGCACTTCGTGCACTCCAAGGTGATGGCCTGGGTGGCGGTGGACCGCACCATCAAGCTGATCGAGTCCGGCGACGCGGACGGCCCGCTGGAGCGCTGGAGGGAACTGCGCGACGAGATCCACCGGGACGTCTGCGAGAAGGGCTACGACAAGGAGCGCAACACCTTCACCCAGTCGTACGGCTCCCAGGAGCTGGACGCCTCGCTGCTGCTGATCCCCCAGATGGGCTTCCTGCCGCCGGACGACAAGCGGGTCATCGGCACGATCGAGGCGATCCAGCGCGAGCTGTCCACGGAGGACGGCTTCGTGCTGCGCTACCCGACGGCCGGCGAGGAGGCCGGGGTGGACGGTCTGGAGGGCGACGAGGGCGCGTTCCTGGCCTGTTCCTTCTGGCTGGCGGACGACCTGGCGATGATCGGCCGGGTCGACGAGGCGCGCACGCTCTTCGAGAAGCTCCTCGCGCTCCGCAACGACCTCGGGCTGCTCGCCGAGGAGTGGGACCCGCGGCTCCAGCGGCAGGTGGGCAACTTCCCGCAGGCCTTCAGCCACGTCCCGCTCATCGACACGGCGCTGCGGCTCACCGCCTCCGGCGCGTACGGCGGCTGAGGGGCGCCCGCCGGCGCCTGCCGGGGTGTCCTGTCGACCGGCAGGACACCCCCAGGGGGCGGACCTACGATGAAAGGGTCCTGTCGCCCCTCGTGAAAGGGGGGCTCCCATGGCTCCCCACATCTCCGAAAGCGCCCTGGCCGGACTGGTCGACGACCTGGCCGGCGAAGTGATCGTCCCCGGCAGTCCCGGCTACGACGAGGCGCGTGCCCTGCACAACGGCATGATCGACCGGCGCCCGTCGGTGATCGCCCAGTGCGCCACCCAGGCCGACGTGTCGAACGCGATCCTGTTCGCCCGGGAGGCCGAGCTGCCCATCGCGGTGCGCGGCGGCGGCCACAGCGTCGCCGGCACCTCCATGATCGACGGAGCGCTGATCGTCGACCTCCGCCGGATGCACGGCGTCGTCGTGGACCCGGAGGAGATGACGGTGCGGATCGAGGGCGGGGCGACCATGTCCCACCTGGACCACGCCTGCCAGCCGTTCCACGTGGCGACGACCGGCGGGCGGGTGTCCACCACCGGGGTCGGCGGCTTCACGCTGGGCGGTGGATCGGGCTGGCTGGAGCGGAAGTTCGGGCTCGCCAGCGACAATCTGCTCGCCGCCGACCTGATCACAGCCGAGGGCAAGCACGTCCACGCCGACGCGGAGGAGAACCCGGAGCTGTTCTGGGCGCTGCACGGCGGCGGCGGCAACTTCGGGGTGGCGACCTCCCTGACGATGCGGCTGCACGCGCTGCCCCGGACGAGCGTCGCGATGCTGTTCTTCCTGCCGGACAACGCCTCCGAGGTGGTGCGCACCTTCCGCGACCTCGGCGCCGTCGCGCCCGACGACATGGGCGGCGGGGCCATCTACCTGCCCGCGCCCCCGGAGCCGTTCATCCCCGAGGAGCTGGTCGGCAAGCTGGTCTGCGGGACGCTGTTCACGTACGCCGGTCCGGTCTCCGAGCTCCGGGAGTTCGCGGCGCCCCTGTTCGCGCTGGAGCCGGTGGTGGAGGTCGTCACGGACATCCCGTACGTGGATCTGCAGACGATGCTCGACGACCCGCCGGGGCTCCGGAACTACTGGTCGGCGGAGTACCTGCGGGAGTTCCCCGACGAGGCCGTGGACGTCTTCTGCGAGCGCGGCGCGGGAATCCCGGCCGGGACCGCCACCCAGCAGGTGCTGTTCCTGATGGGCGGGGCCGTGGCCGCGGGGCCCTCCGAGTATCCGCAGCCGTGGCGCACCGCGCCGTGGGCGGTGCACCCGTTCGCGACCTGGGAGGACCCCGCGCTGGACGAGCGGGCGACGCGGTGGGTGCGCGACGTGCGGGCCGACGTGCGGCCGTGGGCGCTCGACGCGACGTACCTGAACTTCGTCGGCGCCGAGGGCGAGCAGCGGATCGTCTCCTCCTTCGGGGAGGAGAACTACCGCCGGCTCGCCGCCGTGAAGGCCGCGTACGACCCGGACAACGTGTTCCGCTTCAACCACAACATCGTGCCGGCCGGCTGAGCGGGCTCATCGCAGCGCGGCGATCACCTCCTGCGCGGCGCGCTCGCCCTCGGTCGCGCCGCCTTCCATGAAGCCCTGGAAGTCGTACGAACAGTGCTCGCCGCCGATGTGGACGTTGCCCTGGGCGGTGCCCTCGTACCCGGCGTACCGGTGGAGGTAGCCGACGGGCCAGCAGGAGTACGCGCCGAGGGAGTACGGGTTCTTGTGCCAGGCGGAGAGCTGGGCGCGGCCGGTGTACGCCCGGGAGGTGCCGGGGAAGAAGGCGTCGATCCCGGCCAGGTAGCGGGTGACCAGGTTCCGTACGTACGGGTCGGACTCGGTGGAGAACGGCCCGGCCGGGTTCAGGTTCCGGGCCAGGCTGCCGCCGCCGTACTGGAGGAGGATGCCGCCGGTGCCGCCCTGGACCTTGGTGGTGTCCCAGGTCTGCTGCACCTCGCCGTCGGTGAAGCAGTCGCCCGCGGAGACCCCGGGCCAGGCCCCGGTGCCGCGCCAGGGCCGGGTGCCGAACTGCATGTTGAGCTTGGTGCAGTAGCCCATGCGGGCGTCCCGGAGCAGGTTGCGCATGAGCGGGTCGAACCCGGCCTGGGAGGTGTCGAGTTGCTGGAGGACCGGCAGCGGGAGGCACAGGATCGTGTGGTCGGCGGTGACGGTCCGGGTGGCGCCCGCCTCGGTGAAGGTGAGCGTCTGGGTGCCGTCGGCGTTGGCCCGTACGGCGGTCAGCGACCAGCCCTTCTTCAGGGTGCCGGGGGCGAGCGCCCCGGCGACGGCGTTCGGGAGCCGGTCGTTGCCTCCGACGATGTGGTAGCGCTCGTTGGACAGGCCCCAGACGTTGAAGTTGCCCGGATTGGTCTGGTAGCCCATGAGCAGGACGAGGGCGAGCGAGGACTGTTCGGTGGTGTCGGCGCCGTACTCGACGTTGTAGGCGACGTCGATGAACTTCCCGAGCGGTGAGGAGTGTCCGCCGGGGACCCTGGTCTCGATCCACTCGTACAGCGACAGGTTGTCGAGGGCGGTGCCGGCGGGGGTGGTCTGGTTCCACTTCACCTCGCCCGCGTCCAGCAGGTCGCGGTGCAGCGCCTGGTAGACGGCGTTGAAGTCCTCGTCGGCCTGGGCGCGCGGGTAGTAGGCGCCGCCGAACCAGAGGACCTCCTCGGCCCCGTTGGGACCGCCGCCGAGGAAGTCCTCGGTGGCGAGGCCGAACCGGCGGCAGAGTTCCAGGATCTTCTTGTGGCTGGTGTCGATCAGCTCGCCGCCGATCTCGGAGGTCTGGCCGTACGCCCAGTGGTCCCGCTGGGTCCACATGCGGCCGCCGACCCTGGACGGGTTGGCCTCGTACAGCACCGGGCTGAGACCGGCGTCCTGGAGGGTGAGGGCGGCGGTGAGGCCGGATATCCCGGCGCCGACGACGGCGACGCGGGCGGTGCTCTTCACGGGCGGGTTCGGGGTGGCGGCCGCGGCGGGGACGGCCGAGCCGACGCCGACGGCGATGCCGGCGGCGGTGGCGTACTTGAGCAGGGACCGGCGTCCGAGGGCGTCGGCCCGCAGGCCGCGCAGCTCGTCGACGGGGAGGTTCAGCCGGCGGGCGGCGGCGTGCTCGGCGGCGAGGTTCTTCAGGAGGTGCATCGGGTTGGTGCGTGCCATGGGGCGCTCCTGGAGGGAGAGGGGGGATCAGCTCTGCGGTACGGAGGCGGGGACGGGGATTTCCTCGGCGGGGCGTTCGGCGGCGTCCTCCAGGACGATCCGGCCGATGATCTCGTAGCGCTCGGGCCGCCTGGCCTTGAGGTAGAAGCCGAGGCCGAGGCCGCCGAAGAAGACGGCGCCGACGATCCAGGGGATCGCCTTGAAGAAGAGGGAGTCGGCGGCCAGACCGGCCGCGGTCTCCATGTTCATGATCAGCAGCACGACCACGGCGATCATGCCGATGCCGCCGAGGAGCGGGGCCGTGAGCGTCCTGAACCAGTGCCGGTCCTCGGGGTGGTTCTTGCGGAAGTAGCCGATGACGGCGAAGGAGCAGAGGGTCTGGACGATGAGGATCGCCATCGTGCCGAGGATCGCGAGCAGCGTGTAGAGGTGGATGTACGGGTCCTGGCCGGTGAGCCAGAAGGCGGCGACGAGGGCGACGGCGATCGCGCTCTGCACGTACGAGGCGATGTACGGCGAGCCGTGCCGGGCGTGGGTGCGGCCGAGCGCCGGGTGGAGGAAGCCCTCCCGGCCGATGGCGTACAGATAGCGCGAGGCGCACTGGTGGAAGGCCATGCCGCAGGCGAAGGAGCCGGTGAGCAGCAGCCACTGGAAGGCGTCGACGGCCCAGGCGCCGATGAAGGTCTCGGTGGGCGCGAAGAACAGGTCGAGCGGGCTCGCGGACGAGGACAGCTTCACGGAACCGGCGAGGCCGTTCCCGGCGATGGTCATCCACGAGACGTAGATGTAGAAGAGGCCGACGCCGATGACGGAGATCAGGGTGGCGCGGGGGATGACCCGCTTGGGGTCGCGGGACTCCTCGCCGTACATGGCGGTCGACTCGAAGCCGACCCAGGACCAGAAGGCGAAGAAGAGGCCGAGACCGGCGGAGGTGCCGGTGAAGGCGTTCCTGGGGTCGACGGGCTCGACCGGTATCCCGTCGGGGCCGCCGCCGGCGATCAGGACGGCGGTGGCGACCGCGAAGAGGACGGCGATCTCCGCGACCAGCATCACCCCGAGCGCCTTGGCGGTCAGGTTGATGTCGAAGTACGACAGGACGGCGGTGACGGCCAGCATGACCGCCGCGTACAGCACCCACGGCAGGTCGACGCCGAGCTGGTCGGCGACCGTGGTCTTGGCGAAGTAGGAGAAGACGCCGACGATCGAGGCCTCGAAGACGATGTACGCGAGGACGGCGAGCATGCCGGAGGCCATGCCGGCGATCCGGCCCAGGCCGTGCGAGATGTAGCCGTAGAAGGCGCCGGCGGCGGTGATCCGCTTGGCCATGGCGACGTAGCCGACCGAGAAGACGGTCAGGACGAGCGTCGCGAAGAGGTATCCGGCGGGGGCGCCGGTGCCGTTGCCGAAGCCTACGGCGATGGGGAGGTTTCCGGTCATCGCCGTGATCGGGGCGGCGGTGGCGACGGCCATGAAGACGACGCCGACGAGTCCGACCGAGTTCGCCTTGAGCCGGTGCACCTCTGGAGTGGGGTTCTCTGCCATGGGCCGAGAGGATCCTCGCGAGTGACGTAGGCCACAATCGACATGCGGTCGCACAATTCCCGCCACGGGGCGACGAGTTGTCGCCCTGGTGTACGAACTGTCCGGTCCCGTGACCGTGCGGTGATGTCGTCGCAACACGGACGCGGGTAGCGTCCGGCCCCATGGACAATCAGGGCGGGATCACCGTGCAGCGGGCGCTCGAACTCCCCGGGCTGCGCAGCGGGCTCCCGGAGGTCGTGGCCGGCGCGGACCGGCTCCACCGCACGGTGCGCTGGGTGCACGCGGGCGAGGTGCCGAACATCGCGTCGCTCCTCAAGGGCGGCGAACTACTCCTCACGACGGGCCTCGGCCTGGGCACCCGCCCGGCCGAACAACGCGCCTTCGTCCGCCGGCTCGCCGACCGGGGCATCGCGGCGCTCGTCGTCGAACTGGGCCCGCGCTTCGCCCGCCTCCCGGCGACGATAGTGGAAACGGCCAGGGCAGCCGGTCTCCCCCTCGTCCAGCTCCACCGCGAGGTCCCCTTCGTCGCCGTCACGGAGGAGATCCACACCGAGATCGTCAACGGCCACTACGCCCTCCAGCGACAGGCCGAAGAGGTCCACCGGCAGTGCACGGAGGCCCTCCTCGGCGGCGGCGGGGTGCCACAGGTCCTCCGCATCCTCTCCGACTTCGCCGCCAACCCGGTCTTCCTGGAGACCGCCGACGGACAGCTGCTGTACGCGGCGGGCACCGAGTCCGCGCCCGCCGACCCGCTCCAGGTGTGGGACGGGCTGCGCGGCCAGCGGGCGGCCCGCGAGTCCGGCCCGCCCTCCGGCACCGTCCTCGTCGACGTGCCCGGCGGCGGCCCCGGCACGGGTTCGGTACGGGCCCGCCTCGTCCTCCTCGCGGTCTCCGGCGCCCTCTCCCCCGTCCACCGGATGGCGGCCGAGCGGGCGGCGGGGCTCCTCGCGGTCGTCCTCATGCAGGCGCGCCAGGAGGAGGAGCTGGCCGCGCGCGGCCGGGGCGACTTCCTGACGGACCTCGCGGAGGGCCGCATCACGGCGGAGGACGCCCCGGCGCAGGCGAGGGTCCTCGGCTTCAAGCCGGGCGACGGCCCCCTGCTCCCGGTGGTCATGCGCCTGGCCTCGGAACTCTCCCCCTCGGGCAACTGGGCGCTCCTGGCCCGCGCGGTCCTGGAGGAGCTGTCCTCGGTCGGCGTCCCGGCCCTGCTCGGCGTCCGCCCGGTGGAAGGCCGCGTGCCGCTGCTGCTGGGCCTCCGCTCGGAATCGGAACGGACGGCGGTCGCGGACCGGGTCGCGGCGGCGCTGCGCGCGGGCGTGGAGCGGGCCGGCCTGGAACGGGCCGGGGCGCACCCGCCGGTCGTCGTGGTCGGCGTCGCGGGCGGCTGGGCGGCGGCCTCGGCGGGCCTGCGGCACGCGGCCGAGACGGCGACGGCGGCGCAGGGCCTCTCGGACCTCCCCTGGTACGACGCGCGCCGCCTCGACATCGACCTGCTCCTGTGGCGGCTGCGCGACCACCCGGACCTGGCGGCCTTCGTCGACCGCGCGATCGGGCCGCTGCGGGACCACGACGCCACGTCCCGGCCCCCGCTCCTCCCCACCCTCCAGACCTACCTGGCCCACGCGGGCCGCAAGGCGGAGACGGCCCGCGAGCTCCACCTCAACCGCCAGACGCTCTACAACCGCCTGGCCCGCATCTCCGAACTCCTCGGCACGGACCTGGACGACCCCCAGACGGTCCTGGCCCTCTCCTTGGCCCTCCGCGCCCGCCGCCACACGCCGTAGGAAGGGGCCGAGGCCCTACGCGCCCTGCCCCGCCCCGTGTGGGCGATCGTCCCGCTGGGCGGTTCCCACCCCCCGTGTGGAGCCGCGCCCGGCGGGGCGGTGCCGCCCCGCGCCCCCCCGTTGTGGGCATGCGTTCCGCCGGGGCGGAACGGGTGGGCACAACGGAACGGCGCCCTTGCCGGCGCCCCAGGCTCCCGCGCCTGAACCCGCACACCGTTGTGCGCCGCCGCTGTCGGTGCGGGTCCAGGCGCGGAACGCGGAGGCGCCGCGAAGGGCGCCGTCCCGTGTGCCCACCCGTCCCGCCCCAGCGGGACGATTGCCCACACGGGGCGCGGGGTGGGCACCGCCCCGGTGGGCGCGGCCCCGCGACGGGGGGCGCGGCAGGCGCAGGGGCGGGAGGGGTCAGTGTCCGGTCAGCTCGTCGTAGACCGCCAGTACGTGCGCCACCGTCTCGTCCTCCGTGGGCCAGGACCCCGCCTGCACCCGCCCCGCCGCCGCCAGGTCCATCCGCCGGTCCGCGTCCTCCAGCAGCCCCCGCACCGCCCCCGCCAGGGCCCCCGCGTCCCCGTACGGCACCAGCTCCGCCGCGTTCCCGACGAGTTCCGGCACACCGCCGACCGCCGTCGCGACGAGCGGCACCCCGAGCCGGAGCGCCTCCTGCGCGAGCAGGGAGCGGGCCTCCCAGCGCGACGGCAGGACCGCGACGTCGGCGGCGGCGAGCAGCTCGGCGACGTCGTCCCGGCGTCCGATGAGCCGCACGGCGAGCCGTTCCTCGAAGATCCGCCGTTGCAGGAAGGCCCGTTCGCGTCCTTCTCCGGCGATCACGAGCAGCGGCTGCGGGTCGAGCTCCCGCCATTCCCGGGCGGCGTCGAGGAGCGTCCGGTAGCCCCGGCCGCGTTCGAGCGCCCCGACGGCCATGAGCAGGGGCCGGTCGACGGCGCCGAGTTCGGCGCGGGCCTTGCCGTCGTGGAGGCAGACGGGCCCGCGCGCGGGGGGCACGGTGACGGGGGCGAGGCGGGCGTCCCGGGCCCCGCGCCGCCGGGCGCGGTCGACGAGTTCGGAGGAGGTGCCGAGGACGACGGTCGCGGCCCGCGCGGTCTTCCGTTCGAGGAGCCGCAGCACGCCGCCCCGCGCTCCGTCCATGTGGTTCCGGCTGTGCCAGGTGGTGACCAGGGGGGTCCGGCAGCCGCCGGTCAGCGCGAGCGCGGCCCGTACGGAGGCCTGGAGGCCGTGCGCGTGGACCACGTCCGCGCCGATGCAGGCGTTGCGGAGGGCGGCGACGGTCGCGGGATCGCCGAGCCGGGGCAGCGGCACGAAGTGCGCGCCGGCGCCCAGGTAGTCGTATGCGCGGTCGAGTTCGGCCGGGGCGCACACGGTCACCCGCACGCCCCTTGCCACCAGCCCCGAGGCGAGTGATCGGACGTGAGCGCTGCTGCCCGCGCCGCCGCCGCCCAGCACTTGGACCGTACGGAGCTGTGTCACGCGCCCAAGGATGCCAGTCCGGGCCCTGGACCGTACGCACGTTCCGGCACCGAAGTGGCGGCGTTCCGGTGCGCGGAAGGCGTACGGGCCGGGCACACACCCACGGGTTCACCCACACGGGTGAGCGCACCGGCATCCGGTCCGCTCCCCCCGCACCACGCTCGCGCCCCTCAGGCGGAGGACGCCCGCTCCCCCCACGCGGCGGCGGCGACCAGACCGGCCGCGTGCGCGGCGAGTCCGAGCCGCCCGTCGGAGGCGGCGACGGCGCTGCCGACGGCGGCGCCGAGCGCGTGCGCGCCCATGTCGCCGAGCATGCTCACCTCGCCGAGGTCGTCGGCGAGGAGCGCCGCGGCGGCCCCCATCGGAGCCGCGGCGAGCGTCCCCCGCAGCAGTCCCGGCGCGGCGAGCCCGAGCACGAGGAGGCCCGCGCGCCCCGGCCGCACGTCCACGAGGTTCACCAGGTGCGCGGTACCGGCGACGACGATCCCGGCGAGGACCCTGTCGACCGGCTTCTCCTTGAGGAGGACGCCGGCCACGAGCGAGGCCGCACCGATCCCGAGGAGCTTGACGGTCCCGCTGGTGACCTCGCCGTCCCGAAGCGCCGTCAGATGCGCCCGGAATCCGCGCCGGTGGTCACCGCGCAGGTCGTCGTAACGCCCGCACACGGCCGCCGCCGCGACGGCCAGGGCGGCCGCGGGCGCCGAGGGCAGGGCGGCGGCCGCCGAGCCGAAGGCTGCGGCCGGACCGGCCTGGAGGAGGACCGGACGGCCGGCGTGGTTGGTCCGCCGCCAGCTGCCCGGGTTCCCCGGCGGTCGCCGCCTCAGCTGCCCGTACGCGAGCCGGGTCGCCCCGAAGGCCGCCGCGAACGTACCGAGCCGGGTCGCGCCGAACGCCGCCGCGCACGTACCGAGCCGGGCCGCCCCGAAGCCCCCGGCAGCCGCACCGAGCCGCCCGGGAGCCGCGCTCACGCGTCCGCCCGCGCCGTGGCGAGCAGCTCCTCCGCGTGGGCCCTGGCCGTCTCGGAGTCCTCCTGGCCGGCGAGCATCCGGGACAGCTCCCGGACCCGCTCCTCGCCCTCCAGGACGGTGACGCCGGAACGGGTCACGGAGCCGTCGTTCGTCTTCTCGACGAGCAGCTGCCGGTCGGCGAAGGCCGCGACCTGCGGGAGGTGGGTGACGACCACGACCTGCGCGGACTTGGCGAGCTTGGCGAGCCGCCGGCCGATCTCGACGGCCGCCTTGCCGCCGACGCCCGCGTCGACCTCGTCGAAGAGGTACGTCGGCACCGGGTCGACCCCGGCGAAGACGACCTCCACGGCGAGCATCACCCGGGACAGCTCACCGCCCGACGCGCCCTTGGCGATGGGCCGGGGCGGGGCGCCGGGGTGCGGGGCGAGCAGCAGCTCGACCTCGTCGGCCCCGGACGGGCCGTAGGCGACCCGCCGGCCGCCGACCTCGACGCCCTCGGGGTCCTCGGTCTGGGCGATGGAGAAGGACACGCGCGCGTGGGGCATGGCCAGCGAGGCGAGTTCGGCGGTGACCGCGTCGGCGAACCGGGCGGCCGTCTCCGTGCGCGCGTCGGTGAGCCGCTGGGCGAGCACCGACAGTTCGTCGCGCAGCCGGTCCCGTTCGGCGGTGAGCTCCTCGATCCGGTCGTCGTCGTTGTCGAGCTCGCCGAGCCGTGCCGCGCTCTCCTCCGCCCAAGCGAGGACGGCGCCGATGTCCTCGCCGTACTTCCTCGTCAGCTGGGTGAGCAGTGCCCGCCGCTCCTCGACGGCGGCGAGCCGCAGCGGGTCGGCGTCCAGGTCGTCGGCGTATCCGGCCAGTTCCTGCGCCACGTCCGAGAGCAGGATGGAGATCTCGCCCATCCGGTCGGCGAGCCCGGCGAGCGCCGGGTCGTGCGACCGTACGGCCTCCAGGGCCCGGCCCGCGCCGGCGACCAGGGTGGTCGCGTCGACGGCCTCGGGGTCCTCGGGGTTGCCCGCGAGCGCGCCGTGCGCGAGCGCGGCGGCGGAGGCGAGGGCCTCGGCGTGCCCGAGCCGCTCGGCCTCGGCGGCGAGTTCGGCGTCCTCGCCGGGCAGCGGGGCGACGGCCTCGATCTCGCCGAGACCGAAGCGCAGCAGATCGGCCTCCTGGGCGCGTTCCCTGGCCCGGGTGGTGATCTCGTCCAGCTCGGCGGTGACGGCGCGCAGCCGCCGGTACGCCTCGCCGTAGGCGGCGAGCGGCACGGAGACGGCCTCGCCCGCGTACCGGTCGAGCGCGCCGCGCTGCCGGGCCGGCTTGAGCAGGCCCTGCTGGTCGGTCTGGCCGTGGACGGCGACGAGCTCGTCGGCGAGCTCCGCGAGCAGCCCGACGGGCACGGAGCGCCCGCCGAGGTGGGCCCGCGAGCGCCCCTCGGCGGAGACGGTACGGCTGACGAGGAGCACGCCCTCGTCGAGCTCGGCACCGGCCTCCTCCGCGCGTACGGCGGCGGGCGCGCCCGGGGGCACGCTGATCCGCCCCTCGACGACGGCCGAGGCCGCGCCGATCCGCACCAGGGCCGGGTCGGCACGTCCGCCGAGCAGCAGCCCCAGGCTGGTCACGACCATGGTCTTGCCCGCACCGGTCTCACCGGTCACCGCGGTGAAGCCGGGCGACAGCTCGACCACCGCGTCGTCGATGACCCCGAGCGACCGTATCCGCATCTCCTCCAGCACGCCCCAGACCATACGAGGTTTACCGGGTCCGATGCGACATCGCCCCCGGCCGTGACTCCCGGACGCGCCGTTCGTTACGGAGCCGCCGGGGGCGTCAGCGCGGTGCGCCCCGCCATCCCGAGACGGGCAGGGCGAACTTGGCGACGAGCCGGTCCGTGAAGGAGGCGTGGTGCAGCCGGGCGAGCCGGACCGGCACGGCGCCCCGCCGCACCTCGACGCGGGCCCCCGCCGGGAGCTCCACCGTCCGCCGTCCGTCGCACCACAGCACGCCGTGCGGGGTGTGCGGCTCGACCTCGACGGCGAGCACGGACTGGGGGGTGGTGATCAGCGGCTTGGCGAAGAGGGCGTGGGCCCCGATCGGGACCATGAGCAGCGCCTCGACCTCGGGCCAGACGACCGGGCCGCCCGCCGAGAAGGCGTACGCGGTGGAGCCGGTGGGTGTCGCGCAGATCACCCCGTCGCAGCCGAAGCCGGTCACCGGGCGCCCGTCGATCGCGAGCACGACCTCCAGCATCCGCTCCGGCGAGACCTTCTGCACGGCGGCCTCGTTGAGCGCCCAGTCGCGGTGCAGGACGTCGCCGTTCTCGTACACGACGACGTCGAGGGTCATCCGCTCCTCGACCTCGTACGCCTTGGTGACGACCCGGTCGACGACCTTGTCGAGGTCGTCGCGCTCGGCCTCGGCGAGGAAGCCGACGCGCCCCAGGTTGACGCCGAGCATGGGCACGCCGGAGGCGCGGGAGAACTCCGCGCCGCGCAGCAGGGTGCCGTCACCGCCGAGGACGATGAGCAGTTCGCAGCCGTCGAGCGCGTCGGGGCAGCCTTCCGGCACCTTCTCGACGGACGGCGGCAGCGGCAGGTCCGCGGCCTCGGCCTCCAGGACGCGGACGCCGATGCCGCAGCGCAGCAGCCCCAGGACGACCAGTTCGGCGCTGCGCACGGCGGCCGGCCGGCCGGTGTGCGCGAGCAGGAAGACGGTGCGTGTTGTTCCCGATGGTGCTGCTGCTGTTGAGCTCAACGAGGTCCCTCCGCCACGGCGCGGTCGACGTCCGCCGGATCCAGCGCGGGCGCGCCTGCCCGCAGCCACAGAAAGTACTCGACGTTGCCGGAGGGGCCGGGCAGCGGGCTGGCGGTGACCCCGAGGACACCGAGGCCGAGCTCGCCGGCCTGCCGGGCCACGTTCTTCACGGCGTCCGCGCGGAGCTCGGCGGAGCGCACGACTCCGCCGCTGCCGAGCCGCTCCTTGCCCACCTCGAACTGCGGCTTCACCATGAGGACGAGGTCGGCGTCGGGCGCCGTGCAGGCCGCGAGGGCGGGCAGGACGAGCCCGAGCGGGATGAAGGACAGGTCGCCGACGACGAGGTCGACCGGGACGCCGTCGATGGCGTCGAGCGTCAACTCGCGCACGTTCGTCCGGTCCTTCACGGTGACGCGCTCGTCGCTCTGCAGCGACCAGGCGAGCTGCCCGTAACCGACGTCGACGGCGACGACATGGGCGGCGCCCGCGCGCAGCAGGACGTCCGTGAAGCCGCCGGTGGACGCTCCGGCGTCCAGGGCGCGCCGGCCCTCGACCTTCAGTCCCCGCGGCACGAAGGCGGCGAAGGCGCCGGCGAGCTTGTGGCCGCCGCGCGAGACGTAGTCGGGGTCGGAGTCGTCCTGGACGACGACGATGGCCGCGGCGGTCTCGACCTGGGTGGCGGGCTTGGTGGCGACGGTCTTGCCGACGGTCACCCGGCCCGCGGCGATCAGCTGGCTGGCGTGCTCGCGCGAGCGCGCGAGCTTGCGCCGGACCAGCTCGGCGTCGAGACGGCGGCGTGCCACTCCTGCCACGTTCGGTTCAGCTCCTGTTGTCGTACGGACGGGGGGCGGGGTGCGTGTCGAGCGAGGTCAGCTCGGCGCGCAGCCCACGGTGTACATCCTCGTACACCTCCAGGTGGCCGTCCGCCGGGAGGTGGTCCAGCTCGGCGAGACGCGCGAGGCGGGCGTCGACGGCGGGATGGCCGGTGGGCTCCAGGACGACACCGAGCGGCGCGGGTCCCGCGGGCCCGTGCGTCTCGGCCGGGACCTGGTCCTGCGGGGCTTCGGGGGTGGCGTCGCTCATGCCTCGACGCTACCGCGAAGCCCTGGGGTACCGTCGACGGCGATGGCGACGATCACGGAGTGCCGCGGCGCACTGGACAGACTTTCCGACAACCTCGCACGGGCGGACGAGGGCGTGCGCGGTGCGGCCGCGCTCGACCGCAGCCTGAGCTGCCACCTCACCGACCTCGACACGACGTTCACGGGCCGTCTCGCGGACGGCCGGATCCGGGTCGACGCCACGGTGACGGGCCCGCCGCCGGCCAAGGCGGACATCCGGCTCGCGATGACCGGCGACGACCTGGTGGCGATGGTGGACGGCAAGCTGAACTTCGCGAAGGCCTGGGCCTCGGGCCGGGTCAGACTGGAGGCCGGCTTCCGCGACCTCCTGCGGCTGAGGTCCCTCCTGTAGCGCGACCACCCGCGCCTGAGACCACTCCCGCAGCGCGACCGCCCGGAGCTCACTTCTGCAGCGCGGGCTCCTGGGAGACGGGCCTCTCCTCGCCCACGGCCGCCCGGACGCGCGCCTTCCGCCCTGCCGGCACGACCAGAGGCGTCCCCGTCTCCGGGTCGTCGATGACCTGGCAGCGCAGGCCGAAGACCCGCTCGACCAGCTCGGCGGTCACCACCTCCGACGGCGGCCCCTCGGCGACGACCTCGCCGTCGCGGACGGCGATGAGGTGGGTGGCGTACCGGGCCGCGTGGTTGAGGTCGTGGAGGACGGCGACGAGCGTCCGCCCCTGCGTCTCGTGCAGCTCGGCGCACAGGTCGAGGACGTCGATCTGGTGCTGGATGTCGAGGTACGTGGTGGGCTCGTCGAGCAGCAGCAGCGGCGTCTGCTGGGCGAGCGCCATGGCGATCCAGACGCGCTGGCGCTGACCGCCCGAGAGCTCGTCCACGTACCGGTCGGCCAGCTCGGCGACGCCGGTCGCGGCCATGGACTCGCGCGTGATCCGCTCGTCCTCCGGGGACCACTGGCGCAGCAGCCCCTGGTGCGGATAGCGGCCGCGCGCGACGAGGTCGGCGACGGTGATGCCGTCGGGGGCCACGGAGGTCTGGGGCAGCAGCCCGAGGGTCTTGGCGACCTTCTTGGCCGGCAGCGCGTGGATCGACTGCCCGTCGAGCAGGACGCGGCCCTCGCCGGGCTTCAGCATCCGGGAGAGGGCGCGCAGGAGGGTGGACTTGCCGCAGGCGTTGGGCCCGACGATGACGGTGAACGAGTTGTCGGGGATCGCGACGGACAGATCGCGGGCGATGACCCGCTGCTCGTACGCCAGGGTGACCGATTCCGCGCTCAGGCGCTGCTGCTGCCGACCGTCCATACCCGCACTCCCGCTGTCTCGTCCGTGGCCGTGTCCGGCGGTGACGACCACGACCCCCGCGAAGTTAGGTTAGCCTACCCAACTTCACTCTCCGGCCGGGATGCCGGGCTCACACCCCGAGAAACGCCAGCGCCTTCCCCGCGTCCGGCACCCCCGCGCCCGGCCGGTCCGCCTCCGACCAGGCCGCCCCGCACAGCGCCCGCACCGCGTCCAGCACGTCCGCCCCCTCGCCCGGCGTGCCGCCGAGGACGAGCTCACCGCCGCTCACGGAGGCCCGCCACCCCCCGCACACGAAGCCCCCGTCCCCGTCCGCGACGACCTCGGGCTGCGCCACGAGCAGACCCCGCAGATCGGCCGCCACATACGTGGGCCGGTGCTCGGGCACGGCCGCGAGCAGCTGCGCCACGTCCGTCACCCCGGTCAGCACGAGCAGCGAGTCCACCCCGCCGTTGAACGCGCCCTCGATGTCCGTGTCCAGCCGGTCCCCCACCACCAGCGGCCGCTCCGCCCCCGTCCGCAGCACCGTCTCCCGGTGCATCGGCGGCAGCGGCTTCCCCGCCACCTTCGGCTCGAACCGGCCCCCGGTGGCGATGCGCACGACCTCCACCGCCGCCCCGTTCCCCGGCCCGATCCCCCGTGCCCCGGGAATGGTCAGGTCGGTGTTGGAGGCGTACCACGGCACGCCCCGCGCCACCGCGTAGGCCGCCTCCGCGAACCTCCCCCACGGCATCTCCGGCCCGCCGTACCCCTGCACGACCGCCGCCGGGTCGTAGTCCGCCGACTCCACCGGCACGAGGCCCCGCTCGCGCAGCGCCACCCGCAGCCCCTCGCCGCCGATGACCAGCACCCTGGACCCCGCAGGCACCTCGTCCGCGATCAGCCGGGCCACCGCCTGCGCCGAGGTCACCACGTCCCCGGCCTCCGCCGGCACGCCCAGCTCCGTCAGGTGCTCCGCCACCTCGCCGGGCGTCCGCAGCGCGTTGTTGGTGACGTACGCCAGGTGCATCCCGCCGGCGCGGGCCGTCCCGAGCGCCTCCACGGCGTGCGGGACGGGCTCCCCGCCCGCGTACACCACGCCGTCCAGGTCCAGGAGCGCCGTGTCGTACGCCTCGCTCAGCGCGGCCGCGCTGCCGCCCGGGTGCGTCCTGCCGCCGTCCCGCTGCCCCTGGCCGTTCCGCACCGTCACCGCACACTCCTCAGATCACCGGGTGAATTCCCCCACTCTCCCGATCATCGCTCATGTCTGCCCACATACGATGACAGGATGAACACATCAGGTCACGCGGCCGACGACGTCCGCGACGACACCACGGGCCTGCGCCTGGCCCCGTTCCGCGGGCTCCGGTACGTCCCCGAGCGCGTCGGCAGCCTCGCCGCCGTGACGTCCCCTCCCTACGACGTCGTCGTACGACCTGACGGACTGCTCCATCTGGAGTCCGCCGACCCCCACAACATCGTCCGGCTGATCCTGCCGCAGGCGATCACCGCCGGCACCCGCCACCGCAAGGCCGCCGTCACCCTCGACCGCTGGCTCGCGGACGGCGTCCTCGCCCCGGACCCCGAGCCCGCGCTCTACGTGTACGAGCAGCAGGGCGACGGCATCCTCCAGCGCGGCGTCATCGGCGCCCTGGAGCTCTCCACCCCGGCGGAGGGCATCGTCCTGCCCCACGAGGACGTCATGCCGCACGTCGTCGAGGACCGCGCCGCCCTGATGCGGACCACGGCCGCCAACCTGGAGCCCCTGCTCCTCACCTACGTCGGGGACGACGAGGGCGGCGCCGACGCGGTGATCGAGCGCACCGTCCGCCACGAGCCCCTGCTCTCCACCACCACGGAGGACGGCTTCCAGCACCGCCTGTGGTCGGTCACGGACCCCGCCGAACTCGCCGTGATCGCCGACGATCTGGCCCGCCACCAGGCCCTCATCGCCGACGGCCACCACCGCTGGGCGACGTACCTGCGCCTCCGCGAGGAGCACGCGGCCCCTGGCCCCTGGAACTACGGCCTGGTCCTCCTCATCGACACCGCCCGCTACCCCCTGCGGGTCCGCGCGATCCACCGGCTCCTCAACCGCCTGCCGGTCTCCGACGCCCTCACGGCCCTCGGGGACGCGTTCCGGGTGCGCAGGGTCGACCGGCCGCTCCCCGAGGCCCTGGAGGCCCTGGAGGCCGCCACGGCCGAGGGGAACGCCTTCCTCCTCGCGGGCGACGGCGGCTTCCACCTCCTCGACCGCCCGGACCCCGCCCTCCTCGACCGCACGATCCGCACCGACCGCCCCCCGGCCTGGCGGACCCTGGACGCGACCGTCCTGCACTCCGCCCTCCTGGAGCACGTCTGGCACATCCCCGACGCCCCCGAGGACATCGCCTACATCCACGACACCGAGGCGGCGGTCGAGCAGGCGGAACGGCGCGGCGGCACCGCGGTCCTCATGCACCCGGTACGGGAGGAGGTCGTCCGCGACCTCGCCCGCCAGGGCGTCACGATGCCCCGCAAGTCGACCTCCTTCGGCCCGAAGCCCGCGACGGGCCTGGTCCTGAGGAGCCTGGCCCTGGACTGAGGGCACCGGAACGAAGAAGGGCGGCACCCAGCGGGTGCCGCCCTTCTCACTGTTCCGGAGGATCAGCCCTTGTCGCCGTCCCGGTCGTCCTCGTCGCCCTCGTCGTCGAGTGCGACCACGCCGGACTCCTCGGCCCCCTGGACCTCGTCGGTCTCGTCCTCGGCCTCGTCGAACGCGTCGACGAACTCGACGCCGTCCATCTCGGCGAGCCGGTCGGAGGCGTCCGTGGCGCCGTCCTTGTCGGCCTCCAGGGCCTTGGCGAACCACTCCCGCGCCTCGCGCTCACGGCCGGCGGCGAGCAGCGCGTCGGCGTACGCGTACCGCAGCCGCGCGGTCCACGGGTGCACGGCGCCGGAAGCCAGCTCGGGGCTCTGCAGCGTCACGATGGCCGCGTCGAGCTGCCCCATGTCCCGGCGGGCGCCGGCGGCGACGAGCCGCATCTCGACCTGTCCGGCCTTGTCCAGCTTCTGCACCTCGGGCTCACCGGCCATGGCGAGGGCCCGCTCGGGCCGGCCGAGGCCGCGCTCGCAGTCGGCCATGACGGGCCACAGCTCGACACCGCCGCTCATCCGGCGCGCGGCCCGGAACTCGGCCAGCGCCTCGGAGTACTTCTGCGTCGCGTACGCGGCGAAACCGGCCGCCTCGCGGACGGCCGCGACACGGGAGGCGAGCCGCAGGGCGACCCTGGAGTAGCCGTAGGCCTTCTCCGGGTCCTCGTCGATCAGCTGGGCGACCATGACGAGGTTGCGCGAGACGTCCTCGGCGAGCCCCTTGGGCAGGCTCATCAGCTCCTGACGCACATCCGGGTCGATCTCCTCACCGGTGACCTCCGGCGGGATCGGCAGGCGCTTGATGGGCGCGCGGTCGCCCCGGTCACGGTCCCGGCCGCCGCGCTCGTCGCGACGGCCGTAGCCACCCCGGTCGTCCCGCCCGCGGAACCCACCACGGCTGTCGCCACCGCGGTCGTCCCGACGGAACCCGCCACCGCCGCGGCTGTCGCCACCCCGGTCGTCGCGGCGGAAGCCGCCACCACGGTTGTCGTCACGGCGGAAGGACGAGGGGCGGTCGCCACCCCGGTCGTCGCGGCGGAAGCCACCGCCGCGGTTGTCGTCACGCTGCCCGTAGGAGGGGCGGTCGTCCCGACGGAACGACGAGGGACGCTCATCACGCCGGTCGTCACGACGGAACGACGAGGGGCGGTCGCCGCCACGGTTGTCGTCGCGGCGGAAGCCGCCACCGCGGTTGTCGTCACGGCGGTCGTCACGCTGCCCGTAGGAGGGGCGGTCGTCCCGACGGAACGACGAGGGACGCTCATCACGCCGGTCGTCACGACGGAAGGACGGACGGTCCCCACCGCGGTCGTCACGCTGGCCGTACGAAGGCCGGTCGTCACGACGGAACGACGGACGGTCCCCACCGCGGTCGTCACGCTGGCCGTACGAAGGCCCGTCGTCCCGACGGAACGACGGACGGTCGCCACCACGGTCGTCGCGACGGAAGCCGCCACCACGGTTGTCACCACCGCGGTCGTCGCGACGGAAGCCACCGCCACGGCTGTCGCCACCGCGGTCGTCGCGGCGGAAGCCACCGCCGCGGTTGTCGTCACGCTGCCCGTACGAGGGGCGGTCGTCCCGACGGAACGAGGGGCGCTCGCCACCGCGGTCGTCACGGCGGAACCCGCCGCCACGGTTGTCGTCACGGCGGAAGCCGCCACCGCGGTTGTCCCCACCGCGGTCGTCACGACGGAAACCGCCACCGCGGTTGTCACCGCCACGGTTGTCATCACGGCGGTCGTCACGACGGAAACCGCCGCCCCGGTTGTCGCCACCGCGGTCGTCACGGCCACGGTCGTCACGACGGAAGCCACCGCCCCGGTTGTCGCCACCGCGGTCGTCACGGCCGCGGTCGTCACGACGGAAGCCACCACCGCGGTTGTCCCCACCGCGGTCATCGCGGCGGAAGCCACCGCCACGGCTGTCGTCACGGCGGGGCCCACGGAAGCCGCCCCGGTCGCCACCGCCACCGTCCCTGCGACGCGGCTCGCGCTCCGGACGGTCGTCGGGAGAGTTGGTGGACATCGTGGTGACTCCTGTCTTCGGGTACTGCAGTCATTCTCGCGCAGCCGGCACTCGGCCGCGCATCGGAAAGGTCAAGCAAAAAACAAAAGGACCCCTGGTCCCAGCGTGAACGCTGGGACCAGGGGTCCTGAAGAATTGTTCGGCGGCGTCCTACTCTCCCACAGGGTCCCCCCTGCAGTACCATCGGCGCTGAAAGGCTTAGCTTCCGGGTTCGGAATGTAACCGGGC